>NZ_CACMSM010000001.1 GCF_902616385.1 uncultured Prochlorococcus sp.
ACCCGTGCAAGTTTATCTGCAAAAGGTCTACTCTTAAGAACTTGATCTTGAGCTCTCCTAACTTTTGCAGCTGCAACAAGTCTCATGGCCTCCGTTATTTTTCTTGTATTTTTAACGGAAACGATTCGATCTCTAATCTCTTTAAGATTTGCCATGGTATCTCCTTAAATAAATTTAAACTGTGGCAAGCATTGATGATTTAACTTCATTTATCACCTCTTTTAGTGTCGCTTCTAATCCATCATTTAATTTCTTTTCTTTAAGAATCTCTTCTATAAATTCTGCTTTATTTAACTTTAGGTATTCCCTAAGTTCAGTTGCAAATTTAGTAACATCTTCAACAGGAACCTCATCAATAAGACCTTTAACTCCTGCATAAACTACTGCAACTTGTTCTGCAAGGTTTAGAGGAGAGAATTGAGGTTGCTTTAATAACTCTCTTAGTCTTTTGCCTCTTTCAAGTTGTTGCTGGGTTGCTTCATCAAGATCAGATGCAAATTGAGAAAAAGCAGCTAGTTCATCAAACTGTGCGAGTTCTAATTTTAAAGTTCCTGCAATTTTTTTAATTGCTTTTGTCTGAGCGGCTCCTCCAACACGGCTAACAGAAATACCAACATTAATAGCTGGTCTTAATCCTGAGTTAAATAAATCTGCACTCAAGAATATTTGTCCATCTGTAATAGAAATAACATTAGTTGGGATATAGGCCGAAACGTCCCCTGCCTGAGTTTCAATAATTGGGAGAGCTGTCATAGAACCACCTCCCATTGCATCAGAAAGTTTTGCTGCTCTTTCTAGCAATCTACTGTGTAAGTAGAACACATCTCCTGGGTAAGCTTCTCTTCCTGGTGGTCTTTTTAAAAGAAGAGACATTTGTCTGTAAGCCTGAGCTTGTTTTGTTAGATCATCATAAATAACAAGTGTTGCTTTACCCTGATACATAAAATGCTCAGCAATTGCTGCACCGGTATAAGGTGCTAAGTACTGTAAAGCAGCTGGTTCTGAAGCTCCTGCACTAACTACAACGGTATAATCTAGAGCTCCTCTCTCTCTTAAAACCTCTACGATATTTGCTACTGATGCTGACTTCTGACCAATAGCGACGTATACACAAACCACATCTTGACCTTTTTGGTTGATTATTGTGTCAATAGCAATCGCAGATTTCCCTGTTTGTCTATCGCCAATAATTAATTCTCTTTGACCTCTTCCAACTGGAATCATTGCATCAATAGATGTGATACCAGTTTGCATTGGTTCATGAACTGATCTTCTCTTGATTATTCCAGGAGCCATTTCTTCTATCAACCTAGTATCACTTGTTGGAATTTCCCCTTTCCCATCTATTGGTTGTCCGAGAGGGTTAACAACTCTCCCCTGCATTGCCTCACCAACTGGAACAGATGCGATTTTACCTGTGGACTTAACGTTACTTCCTTCTTGGACACCAAGTGCCTCTCCCATTAAAACAGCTCCAACATTATCATCTTCAAGATTTAAAGCTATACCTTCAGTACCATCCTCAAATTCCAACAACTCGCCTGCCATGACCTGATCTAAGCCATATATTCTTGCAATGCCATCACCGATTTGCAGGACAGTTCCTACATTGCTAACACTTACAGATTGGTCATAATCAGTTATTTGTTGTTTTAAGATTGAACTGATTTCATCAGGGCGTATAGATACCATGGATTTAAGAATTTAAGGTTGATTTAAAAGTTACTTGGAAAGAGTTAAGCCAAGTTTTCTAATTTGTGAAGCAAGGGAAGCATCAATTACTTTTGATCCTACACTGGCAACGAAACCACCAATAAGAGATGGGTCGATTTTAGTTACAAGTTCTAATTTTTCTGTTCCAGCAATATTGATGATCTTCTTGGTAATTAAACCTTTCTGTTCATCAGTAAGCTCGACTGCAGAAGTAACAGTTGCCAAAGCAATATTACTATTTTCTCGGTAAATCTCTAAAAACCTATCAAGAATTGAGGTAAGGATTCCAATTCTTTGCCTATCGGCCAATAATTTTAAGAAATTCAGTAAAGAAGAATTAACCTTATTTGAAAAAATTTCAATAATGATTTTCTTCTTAGCATCTGTCTCTAAAATGGGAGAGGATAGTGCCTTCTCCAATTCAGGGGAATCTTTTATTAATTCCAAGAGTTGTTTAACCTCAGAAACCATCTCTTCAGTTTGCGAATTTTCATTCACAACTTGAAGTAGTGCTTCTGCATATGGAGTAGTAACTGAATTTAAAAGTGGCATTAATTCACCTCAATATTATTAATTGATTGAGTTACCAAATTTTCTTGTGTTGTTTTATCAAGTCGATTTGGGAGAGAATCTAAAGCTTTCTTAATTGCCAGTTCAACAGCTTCTTTTCGAAGTTGAGAAATTGCTCTGGATGCTTCAGAGCTCTCATCAGAGATTGCACTTTGTTTAATTCGTGCCATCTCCTCTATCGCTTTTTTCTCACTTTCCATTCTGATTGATTCAGATCTTTTTAGTGAATCTGCTTTTATTTGAGAAGCTTTTTCTTCTGCTGAAGATAAATCTTTCCTCGCCTTTTCTAAAGCTTGAGTTGCATTTAGGAGTCGATCTTCAGCATCTTTTAATTCAAGAAGGATTCCTTCTCTCCTTTTTTGAAGCATTTTGCCTAAGAACCCAGGCAAAAATTTATAAAGACCAAAAACTACTACAGCCCAATTAAGAATGTTAGTTTCAAATAAATTGAAATTTAATCCAAAACCTTCTGTAGCTAAAAGAGTTAAATTCATTTTTCTAGAATCAATCTATTAACAATAAGTTCGCTTAGATCATCAGCCTGTTTAGAAAGTTGATCACGAGCAGCAGATGTCTGACTTTCAATTTCTAGTCTTGCTTTTTCTTTTGAAGCATTTGCTTCATTGTTAGCAAGTTCTAGTGCTTCTTTATAAAGCTTGTCAGACTCATCCTCAGCTTCGCTTACAATTCTTTGGGCTTCTGTACGAGCACTTTGAAGCTGAGTTAATAAATCAGCTTCTAACTTTTTAACCTCAGAAAGTTTATTTTTGGCCTCAATAATATTATTACTTACAAACTTTTCTCTTTTTTCTACAACATTGCCTACAGGCTTAAAAAAGAGAGAATTTAATATGTAAGTAAGCGCAACTACTTGTATCGCCATTAGAGGCAAAGTGGCATTTATATCAAATAATCCACCTTCTGTAGCACCAAAAAAATTAAAGGCCAACATATGATTCAGTTGAAGTTAAAAAATTAAATTTAAATATTGCTAATAAGGATTAGAAGCAATATTAACTTTTAGGAAAAAGGATTCGCAAAAAGTAGTACCAAAGCCACAACTAATCCGTAAATTGTTAATGACTCCATGAAAGCGAAAGATAAAAGAAGAGTTCCTCTGATTTTACCTTCAGCTTCTGGTTGACGGGCAATACCCTCAACAGCACCTTGAGCTGCGTTACCTTGTCCAAGACCTGGGCCAATAGCACCTAGACCAACTGCTAAACCAGCAGCTACAACTGATGCAGCGGAAGTAATCGAATCCATAATTTTGAAATAAAAAGCTTAATACTTGTGATAATCTTTGTTGTCATTCACGCTTGGACATCCTTTCTTTATAAGAATGGGTCTGATATTTTCAGACCTACGCGATTAGATATTTTGCCAGATTACAGACCCTTTGTAAAAGAGTCTGAATGTATTAGAAGAAAGCTAATGATGTTCTTCAACAGCTTCTCCAATGTAGTAGGCCGCTAATGTTGCGAAAATCAATGCCTGAATTGCACTAGTAAATAATCCTAGAAACATAACAGGTATTGGGAGAATTAGCGGAACTAAAAAGACTAGAACACCAACAACAAGTTCATCAGCCAAAATATTTCCAAATAGCCTGAAAGAGAGTGATAGAGGTTTCGTAAAGTCCTCTAGAATTTTGAAAGGAAGCATAATAGGAGTTGGGTGAACATAATATTCAAAGTATCTCCAACCCTTATTGCTTAAACCTGCATAGAAATAAGAGAGTGAAACCAATAAAGCCAAGGCTATAGTTGTATTGATATCTGCAGTAGGTGCTCCTAATTCTCCACTTGGTAACTTAATCAATCTCCAAGGAATTAAAGCTCCTCCCCAATTACTAACGAAGACAAATAAAAATAAAGTCCCTATAAATGGCATCCAATCTCTATATACTTTTTCACCTATTTGAGTCCTAGCGAGATCTCTTATGTAATCCCAGAGGAACTCAAGCAAGTTTTGAAGGCCTTTAGGATCATTTTCCATTTTTTTAGTTCCTAAAGAAATAAAAACTAATAACGCTCCTAATAAAATCCAAGATGTTAAAAATACCTGCCCATGAAGTCTGATATTTCCAATTTGCCAATAAAGATGTTGACCAACTTCTAATGCTGCAAAATTTGTTAGCAAGGAATTAAAAAACATTTGTTTTGAATAGAAAAATTTACTTAAGAACGTGAAAAATAAAGAATGAGTGAAGGCTTATAAATAAAAAAACCTATCATTGCAGGAAAAATATCCAAAGATCCTAGCTTGCTCGCAAAAATAAAGAGGCAAACTGGAACTAATAGTTGCAATTTTGATACACCTGATGATTCTTTACCAAGTTTCCCTATACTTTTAGCAAGCAAGCGTAGGTAAAAAATGCCAGCAATTGCACCTATAAAAATACTAAAACCAAAAGTAAAGCCTAAAAAAATTCCAGTTATTGATGCTAATAGAATAGAAACAATAAAAGTAATTCCAAAAATTGTTAATTGCAATTTTGTGTATTCATCATTTATAGAAAGCAAAAGATCTATTTGATTGGCAATGCCAGATTTACTTTCTTTGATGATCGAATTATTTAGGGATTGAGGAAGTTGAACATTCTCATTAGAAGGATGCTCAAGTTTTTTTCTATTTGAGTCCACTGATGTGAACATAGTTTAGAAACCCCCTCTTTACGGTTTGAAGTAAGTATATAAACTCACGGAATCTATCACGGAGAGGTACCTTTTAGCTAGTTTTTTTCTATAAAAAATTAATTCTTAAGATTTATGATGAATTTGCAGACCATTTTTTACTTTGTTCTCAAAAAATAAAATTTATTCAAAGTAATCTATTTAATTGCTTTAACACTTTAAAACGTTAATAAAAGACTTGGCAAAATCTCAATTAAACGTCTCAATGGTACATATACATCTAAAAATTTGGAGATAAGTCAAGAAAAAATAAAATATAAAAGAATTTTTAAAAGAAAAAAAACCTTTAGTTCTAATTACAAAAAAAATTTAGGCAATTTAAAAGAGTCTATATTTCCCTTACCTTGGACGATATGGCCTTATGAGGCAAAAATCCTCATTGTGCTCATTGGAATTTGGTCAATATTAGGAATATGCATACTAGGGTCATCAAGTTGGTGGGTGGCTAGTAGGGAAATGGGGAATTGGGCCTACTTCTTAAAAAAACAAATCATTTGGACAATTCCAGGAATTAGTCTATTTTATTTCGTTCTTAATACAAACATTAGAAATCTCTTAAAGTTTTCAAAAATAATTTTTTATATTTTATTCTTTTTGATTTTCCTTACCAATTTTACTGGAATTACAGTTAATGGATCTTCAAGATGGCTAGTGCTTGGCAATTTACGTCTGCAGCCATCTGAATTAATTAAACCTTTTCTAATTCTAGAAGCTTCAAATCTTTTCGCACATTGGAATCTAGTAAAGAATGATAAAAAATTAATTTCAATTATAACCTTTGGTTTATTAATTTTATTAATACTTAAACAGCCTAATTTAAGTACTGCATCATTAACTGGAATTCTTCTTTGGGTAATGGGTTTATGTGGAGGAGTAAAACTTAGCTCTCTTTGCTCATTTGCTTCAATAGGATTAATTACTGGATGTATCAGCATCCTTAATAACGAATATCAAAAACTGAGAGTTACTTCATTTATAAATCCTTGGAAAGATCAACAAGAAAATGGATTTCAATTGGTTCAAAGTTTATTAGCTATAGGTTCAGGTGGTCTATTCGGCCAAGGTTTTGGACTTTCTATGCAAAAATTACAGTATCTACCGTTCATGTATACAGATTTTATTTTTGCCATTTTTGCGGAAGAATTTGGTTTATTGGGCTGTACTTTATTCTTAGGATTTTTAGCAGTATTCTCTTATATAAGCCTAAGAATTAGTCTTAAGTGCAGAAACAACTATACAAAATTAGTTGCTATCGGATGTGGTGTTTTGTTGACAGGTCAATCAATAATGCATATTGCTGTAGCAACAGGTTCAATGCCTACTACAGGGTTACCACTACCTTTCATTAGTTATGGTGGCAATTCATTAATAGCGTCTTTTTTTATTGCAGGGATGTTGGTTAGATGTTCATTAGAGTCATCAGGATTAATTGGTATGATTAGTACACGAAAGACTCTTAATTAGTTAGAATTTAAGGGATTAAATTTAAGCTATCGAATCATTTAATTTAGTTATTTCAGAATTATCTCAAAAGGGTAATCTGCTTATGCAGAATGGTCTTAATAGTCCTGGTCCATTTACTATATTTTTGGTTTTCAGCGCAGGACTTTTAACAAGTCTTGGGCCATGTTCATTATCATTACTTCCAGTTACCATTGCTTATATAGGCGGAACAGAGAAAAATAAATTTAAACTTATTAGTTTTTCAGGAGGTGTAGTTTTTTCTCTTGTCACACTTGGAGCTGCGAGTGGATTTTTAGGTAAAATATATGGGCAAATTCCATCTTATTACACTTCATTTGTTGCCCTAATAGCAATAATAATGGGTTTAAATTTATTAGGAATTCTAAAGTTTCAGTTTCCTAATGGACCTGATATAAAAATAATTGAAGATAAAATACCATTATTTATAGCGCCTTTTGCCATAGGGACAACTTTTGGACTAGCTTCTTCACCTTGCATTACTCCAGTTTTAGCAACTCTTCTAGCTTGGGTATCGCAAGCTAAAAACCCGATAATATCTATTATTTTTTTATTTTTCTTTGGGATAGGCCAAATAACCCCATTAATCATTGCAGGAGCTACTGCAGAAAACTTAAAGCAATTCTTAGCTCTTAGAAAATTTAGTCAAATAATTCCTACTTTAAGTGGGATATTTTTAGTTTCCCTAGGGTTATTAAATTTATTTTCAAATTGGATTTAAATGATTATTTTTAAGAATCTAATTTTAAAAATATCAAGTTTAAGATTCGCTATATCGCTTATAATCTTCATTGCCATTGCCAGTGGAATAGGTACTTTTATACCTCAAGGTAGTAATAATAAATTCTATATTGATAATTTCGATAGTGCTCCCATTTTTGGATTTTTAGATGGAGAAAGAGTCTTAAAACTTCAATTGGATCATATATATACAAGCTTTTGGTTTTTATTTACATTAATTCTTCTTTGCATTTCCCTGGCAGCTTGTAGTTTCAGAAGGCAAATTCCCTCATTAAAAGCTTCATTAAAATGGATTGAATATAAGAGCGAAAAAAAATTTAGCAAACTACAACTAACTACAAGTCATCCAATCAATCAAGATGGAGAACATATATCAAAAGTAGATTTATTACTTAAAAAAAAAGGATGGAAAACATACAAATTTAATAGTCATATTTCAGCAAGAAAGGGTTTAATTGGAAAAATAGGTCCTTTAGTTGTACATATCGGATTAATAGTCTTACTTATAGGTTCAGCATATGGAAGTTTTACAAGTCAATCAAAAGAACAATATTTACTGCCTGGAGAAACTTTAGATCTTGTTAATGAGAGCACAAACTCAAAAGCCAAAGTAAAATTAGTCGATTTTTTTATAGAACGTGAGAGTGATGGTGTTCCCAAACAGTTTATTTCAAAATTAAATTTTTCTTCTGAAGATCTAAATTTAAATGAAATAAAAACAACCAAAGTTAATCACCCAATCAGGTTTAAAGGGTTAACTATCTATCAAGCAGATTGGGCAATATCAAATGTTGTTTTAGAAATAGATAATATCCTTTATCAATTACAATTAAAGGAGATACCAGAAATCGGTAATCAAGTTTGGGGAGTTTTAGTTGAATTAGGATCGGAGACTAAAAAAAATTTCCTTTTAACAATAGATAATGAAAATGGTCCACTTAAAATTTCGAATATAGAAAATTTTTCCGAGAATAATCTCTATATCAATGACGATCCTTTAGAAGTTAACTCTTCAAAAGTATCTCTGAAAAAAATAATCCCAAGCACTGGATTAATAATTAAAAATGATCCGTCTATACCATTTATTTACTTTTCTTTTATCTTAATAATTTTTGGAACAATAACAAGTCTTATACCAACTAACCAACTATGGATTCTGGTAAATAAAGAATCGCACAAGTTATCTATTGGAGGCCTTAGCAACAAAAATCTAGTTGGTTTTAAAAAAGAATTTTTTAAATTATCAGACGAAATAAAAAATTTTTAATTTATTTTCTGCCCACTAAAAATATCTAACTGCATAGAAACATTCCCTCTGGGGTTAAATGCAGCATTTAAATGTATCCAGTGAGGTGAACCTTCATTCACTAAATCATCCATAATTCTATTCACAACTTCCTCATGTGATATTTTTATATCCCTAAAATTATTAATATAAAGCTTTAAAGACTTCAACTCATAGACTTTCAAATTAGGTTGATAAATAATATTTAGCTTTGCAAAATCTGGATAACCAGAAAATGGGCACTTACATGTAAATTCAGGTAACTGAATAGAAATTTCATAAATTCTTTGCTTATTAGGATTATCGAAACAAATTATTTTTGATTCTTCAATAATTCTTTCACCATATAGCGGTCTTTGAGTCGAATCTTCTAATTTAGCTGTACTCATTTTTAGTAGAACTTTTTTACTAAACCTATATAAAAACTATATATAAAGATAAAAATTCGCAAAAGTATCAACAAATCTAAGTATTACAATTAACTAAGTCAAAAGATGTTAAATCTTATTTTTGTATCAATAGTAACATTCATAATGTCCACCAAAAGGGTTATATGTGATTAGTTCAATGAAAAATTTAATGGACATTTGTTTGATAACCATCGATAACAACTTAAATAAATCCCTTCAACCAAAAACTGCAATTGGGATGTTATGGCTTCAAACACACTTTGAGAATGATCAGTGGGAAGCGTTGTCAAATAGTACAGTAATAATTTCTGAAAAAAATTCCCAACTATTAATTGAAGACGCTAAGAATGCAGGCCTTAATGTTGAATGTTTTTCTGATATTTCAATGTTGGATGTTTTCCCAAAAAACAATTAAGATAGGAATGTTCAATCTTTAATCATGAAGAAAATTGAAGCAATCATACGTCCATTTAAACTGGAGGATGTAAAAATTGCATTAGTAAATTCCGGTATTGTTGGAATGACAGTTAGTGAAGTCAGAGGTTTTGGAAGACAAAAAGGACAAGTTGAAAGATATAGAGGTTCCGAATTTACTGTTGAATTCCTTCAAAAACTTAAAGTAGAAGTTGTCGTAGAAGAGGAAAAGGTTGACTCAGTCATTGATGCAATTGCTGAAGCTGCAAAAACTGGAGAGATAGGTGATGGGAAAATATTCATCACATCAATTGATTCTGTTGTGAGAATTAGAACTGGCGACAAAGACGAAGAAGCTCTTTAATTCAAAGAGTTTCCTTTACTAAATTTTGTATATATTCACTATTAATCCTTTTATTTAATTGACTTCCTAATGTCATCCAAGCTAAATATTCATGATTTCCAGCAGGACCTACAAGAGGAGAAGCTATCAAATTTTTTATATTCCACTGGAAATTCTTGGCAGTATTAATAACAGACTCTATAGCCTCAGTATGGAATTTAGGATTGCGAACAACACCCCCTTTACTGACTTTATCTTTACCCACTTCAAATTGGGGTTTAATTAAAAATACTCCCTCAATACAATCACCCTCTAATAAATTACAAATAGATTTAAAAACTAGCTTTAATGAAATAAAAGACAAATCAGCAACCACAAAATTTGGTAATTCATTACCTCTAGACAGAAGATCATTAGGTTTTAAATTTCGAATATTAGTTCGCTCAAAAAGTTTAACTTTTGGGTTATTTCTAATCTTCCATGCAGTCTGCCCATAACCAACATCTATCCCGTAAACTAACTTTGCTCCTTGTTGCAATAAGCAATCAGTAAATCCCCCAGTAGAGATTCCTGCGTCAATACATATTTTATCTTTTACTTTAATTTCAAGTTTATTAAATGCCTCCATTAATTTTTCGCCACCCCTTGATACAAACATAGGTTGGGAATCAATAAAAAATTCAGATCCAATTAATATTTGTTGTCCAGGTTTATCCCATACTTTTCCATTGATATCTCTAACCTTGCCCGCAAGGATTAAACCTTGGGCTTTTTGACGAGTTTCACATAAACCACTTTTTAAAAGATAAAGGTCTAATCTACTTTTTTTAATCATCTATTAATCAATAAAAAAGACTGAATAATGAATTTCTACAAGATTAAGATCCAAATTCTTTAATACCTTCCAATTTTAAATAAGAACTAAAAAATTACCAATTATTAACGAAAGGAATAAATGCAAACATTTTTATATTTAAGCTTTCTTAATTAGCCAGAAAAATGTTACATAAGAAAATAATATCCAGGCAAATATGTTCAATGGCAAGTACATCTTTAAGGTATAGAGCAATAATTCGATTTTGGTTATAAAGTTTAAATTGATAATTAATAAAAATTGTGATCGAGCGTTACACATTACCCGAAATGGGAAAAATCTGGACTGATAGCGCAAAATTCCAGAGTTGGCTTAAGGTTGAAATAGCTGCATGTGAAGCAAATTTTTCCCTTGGGAAAATTCCTGAGAATGCAATGAAAGAGATACGTTCAAATGCAAAGTTTGATGAATCTAGAATTACGGAAATTGAGAAAGAAGTTAAACATGATGTCATAGCATTTCTTACAAGCGTTAATGAATTTGTAGGAGATTCTGGAAGATATATACATGTTGGCATGACCAGTAGTGATGTACTTGATACTGGCTTATCTCTTCAGTTAAAAAATTCTTGCGAATTGTTATTAGAAGAAATTGAGAACTTAGAAAATGAAGTCAGGTTATTAGCAAGGAAACATAAAAATACATTAATGATTGGCAGATCTCATGCAATTCATGGGGAGCCGATTTCCTTTGGTTTTAAACTTGCTGGATGGTTAGCAGAACTAATAAGGAACAAAAAAAGATTATTGACACTTAAACAATCTGTAGCAATTGGACAAGTAAGTGGTGCAATGGGAACTTACGCTAATACAAATCCCAAAGTAGAGCAAATAACTTGTGATTTACTCGGCTTAAAACCAGATACAGCAAGTACGCAGGTCATATCGAGAGACAGGCATGCAGAATATGTTCAAACTATTGCACTAGTTGGCGCTTCTCTAGATAGATTCGCAACTGAAATAAGAAACTTACAAAGAACTGATGTTTTAGAAGTTGAGGAGGGCTTCACAAAAGGGCAAAAAGGTAGTTCTGCCATGCCTCATAAAAGAAATCCTATTCGAAGTGAAAGAGTAAGCGGTTTAGCAAGAATTTTGAGAAGTTACGTCTTAACAGCACTAGAAAATGTTCCACTTTGGCACGAAAGAGATATAAGCCATAGTTCAAATGAACGTATTATGTTACCTGACGTATCAATCTGTTTGCATTTTATGCTCAGAGAAATGACAGATATAGTAAGCAATTTAGAAGTTTATCCAAAAAATATGCTCAAGAATTTAAATATATATGGTGGTGTAATCTTTAGTCAGAAAGTTTTACTTTTGCTTGTGGAGAAGGGGTTGTCTAGAGAAAAGGCTTATAGCTTAGTACAAAAAAATGCGCATCAGGCGTGGAATACTGAAAATGGGAATTTCAAAAAAAATATAGAGAGAGATAATGAAATAATGGATTTTATTAGTAAAAATGACTTAGAAGAATGTTTTAATCCCTCAATTCATCTGAATAATTTAAGTGTAATATGGGAGAAGTTAGGTATCTAGGATTACTGAAAACCTTATCTAAGTTAAACCAGTGTTTTCAGAGGAATAATGACAAAAAACTTTAGGATTGAAAAAGATAGTATGGGAACAATAGAGGTTCCCATTGAAGCTTTGTGGGGTGCTCAAACACAAAGATCGATAATAAATTTTTCTATTGGAGAAGAATTAATTCCAATTGAGTTAATTTATTCACTCACTCTCATAAAAAAAGCTGCTTCAATTGCAAATTTCAATTTAGGTTTAATAGATAAAAGGAAAAAAGATTTAATTGTAGAGGCATGTACGGAAATACTTGATGGGCTTCATGATTCACAGTTTCCCTTAAAGGTTTGGCAAACAGGTAGTGGTACTCAAACAAATATGAATGTTAATGAGGTAATTGCAAATATTGCAGCTTTAAAAACTAATTCAGAGCTTGGTAGTCATCAACCAATTCATCCGAATGATGATGTAAATAAATCTCAGTCAACTAATGATACTTTTCCTGCTGCTATTCAAATATCAGTTGTTAATGAAATAATCAAAAATTTAGTTCCAACGATAAGAGAACTTACTAAGATCCTTGATAAAAAAAGTGAGGAATGGAAAGACCTTATAAAGATAGGAAGAACCCATTTTCAAGATGCAGTTCCCCTTACTTTTGGGCAAGAAATATCGGGATGGTCAGAGCAACTTAAAGATGCTGAGAATGCAATTATTATGAGCCTGAATGAATTGTATTTCTTACCTCTGGGAGGAACTGCAGTTGGTACAGGGATTAATTCTCCAAAAGGATTTTGTGAAGAGTCTATAAAATCAATTTCCGATGATACTAATCTAATGTTCTATAAATCAAAAAATAATTTTTCTATCATGGCCTCGCATGATCGTCTTGCTCAAGTAATGAGTCAGATAAAAATATTAGCAGGTGCATTATTTAAAATTTCAAATGATATAAAAATTCTATCTTCTGGTCCAAGATCAGGAATATATGAACTAATTATTCCTCAAAATGAACCTGGAAGTTCTATCATGCCGGGTAAAGTGAATCCAACTCAATGCGAAGCCTTATCAATGGTTTGCACTCAGATAATGGGTCTTGAATATGCAGTCTCAATGGCAAATTCTAGCGGAACTTTACAGATGAATGAATATAAGCCTCTTATTGGATTTAATATTCTCACAAGTTTAAAATTACTCAAAAATGTAATAAAAAACTTCAGAATCAAATTAGTTGATGGGATGGAACCTAATCAAAAGAAAATAAAGTTAAATTTAAAAAATTCACTAATGTTAGTTACAGCCATAGTGCCAAAAGTTGGTTATGAAAAAGCAGCTGAAATTGCAAACCTTGCCTTCAATGAATCATTAAATTTAAAAGAGGCAACACTTAAATTAGGTTATTTAAACGAAGATGAATTTAATGAAGCAATGAATATCAATTCAATGATTTGATTAATAAAATTTAAGAATTATTATCAATCCTTTTTGTTGCAGGATTAATATCTTCAGAGACTTTTATAAGATCATTAGATTCAGAAACAGGAAAACGATTAATAGCTTTTAATGCTAGCTTTGCTTTGCTTTTTAATTTATTACTAACACCAATACAGTATTGCACTTGAGAAAGGACATCAATTGATCTTCTAATAATCCTCACTACATCACCTTCGTCTAATGAAGTATTAAAAACCAAATCTTTCCATTTTTTTCCTCTTGCCCATTCAGAAATAATTCCGGTTAACTCTGTTTCTAAATAAATAGGGATTTCAATATGAAACTTATTTTGTTGGGAAGCGACTAATTTTCTTAAACCATCTAATTCATTAAAAACATCTATTACCTTTAAAGAAGGCTTAAAATTACACCAAAGATTAGGCCTCCTTATATCAACACATACAGCTTGAATAATTGCAGCCAACTCAGGAGGATCTAAATCGTCTAAATAACCACTAACTAAAACCAGACCAATCCATAATTCATTTTCACTTCTTATTGCACCAACTGTTCGTCCAACTTCTGTCAATTCCAAATCATTTAAACAACCGAAATGATTCAAAATTTTAATCAAATCGGTAAAAGTTCTCCAGTTATGATTTTCTTTATCCTCAAGAAGTTTTTTTCTCATATATATTTCTTGTTCAACGTCAACAATTCTTTTTCTATATTTCTTTAATTTCCTAGAGTCTCCAAATCTATGTGCGGGATGATCATTGACTGTTTCTTCTAAATTAATAATTTGTTGTTGTTGTGCCAAAACTTCCGTTGACAAATCATATTGTGGAGTTTGTAAATCATTTTTTTTAGAAACTTCTAAAATTCGATCTGCATAACACTGCGATATATCATCTCCCCTAAATACCTCTCCAGAAAAAAACATCTTTGGTACTTCAAGTCCTGTGACATCAATTGCATCCAAATCATTAAAAATACTTACAATGTATGAGGGTTTTATAAGAATAAATAAATTATCAACTGTCAAACACAATAAAGTCTTTATTTTTTGGGATTCATATATTTTCTTACAAATTAATCCTGGAACAATTTTTCTTTTAATTTGAGGAGCTTTGATTGAAATTAAGCTTCCATCTTTAATATATGGTAATGCATTAGTGATCTCTTCTGATAATTTTTCTGCTGCTTGTTTTTCTAAAATTTTCAAGAGTCTTCTCTCTTCTTTAAGACGATTTTTTAATTTTTCGTAGGCATCAAAATCTTTCCATGACACGTTAGATGTAATTTTTTTTAATTCAATTAAATCCTTATCTAAATTTTCAAGAATTATATTCTCACCTGAAGATTCACCAAAATATAAAAAACTACCAAAACTTCTTTTAATTAATTCTTTAGACTTTTCTAAAGTATAACTTTGTAAAAGATTAAGTACCATTCCATAACTTGGAGTGAATTGACTCTCTAAAGAATTTGGTTTGCTAATAGCCAGTGTACTTGCTTCTTTGGCACCTTCGAATCTTGTTTGTAATGTAACAACATATCCTTGGGTATCTTTTCCTCTTCTTCCAGCTCTTCCTGACATTTGCAAAAATTCACTGCTAAATAATAATCTATGCCCATCTTCTGTCCTTTTTGATAAAGAAGCAATAACAGTGGTTCTTGCGGGCATATTAATTCCTGCAGCAAGAGTTTCAGTTGCAAAAACAACTTTTATCAAACCTTGCTGAAATAATTCCTCAACCAATTCTTTCCATGCAGGCAATAATCCAGCATGGTGAGATGCAATACCTCTTTTTAATGCCTCGCATTGAGATTTATCTTTAATTGCCTCTTGATTATTTTTAAGATAAACATCTAATTTTTGGGATATCATATTCGCTTCTGAATAACTTACTAAAGTTAAGTCTTTTATATTCTCAATAGCCTTGTCACATCCTCTTCTACTAAAGATAAAATAAATAGCTGGCAACATATTTCGTTCAGCTAATTTAGAGATCACAAAACCAATTGAGGGAGACTTTGGTTGCATTATCCTGCCAACTTTTCCTCTCATTTTCTGCCCTTTAGGAGCTCTCCAAATCTTACAGTTTGGATGAATTCCATTACCCTTATTATTTAAAAGTGGATGGAGGCCTTTAACACTACAAAAAATAAAATCAAGTGGAACTGGTCTCTTATCGCTATTAATTAGTACTGTGGGCCCATGAACTTTTTCTATCCAATTTTGCAGTTGATCTGCGTTGGCTATTGTTGCTGATAAAGCTATTATTTGAGTTCTAGTAGGGCAATGGATTATAGTTTCTTCCCAAACTGTGCCTCTTTGGGGGTCATTCATATAATGGCATTCATCAAGAATCACAGATTCTAAATTCTCTAAGGGATCATCAAATTCATCAAATTCGCCATAAAGCATATTCCTAAAAATCTCAGTCGTCATAACTAAGATTGGTGCTTCTCTATTTATACTTATATCTCCAGTTAAAAGACCAATTTTATTTTCACCATATTGATTAGCAAAATCTCTAAACTTTTGATTTGATAGTGCTTTTAAAGGTGTTGTATAAAAAACTCTACTGTCATGAGATAAGCCTCTATATATAGCGAATTCACCTATCAATGTTTTACCCGAACCTGTTGGCGCCGTTAAAACAACAGAATTTCCGCTATTAATAGCTTGAATTGCTTCTAATTGGAAATCATCTAGTGGAAAGGGGAAATATTCCTCTAAATTAAGCAATAATTGTGATTGAAGAGAGGATGAGTTAACTTCTTAATATATGATCTATATAGATATTAATAAACAAAAAATACCTTGCAAACTTTAATAGTAAATCTAAATCTTTTTAATTAAATCCACTATATTTTATTTCGCCAAAATGAAAAAAATAAAAATTCCAAAAAATAGAATCCGTAAATTAAAAACATTTTCTTTAGGTAAAAAATCATTCGAACTTCTAAGTTTAAACTCGCAAAATAAAAAACTTATAGACTTATGTAGTAATGATTATTTTGGATTAAGTAGGGACAAGGATTTAATAAAAGCTGCTTACGAAATAAGCATGTTAGAAGGTATTGGTTCAGGAAGCTCTATGTTTATCACGGGTTCAAGACCAATACATAAATTATTAGAGAAAGAACTTGCCGAGTGGCTTAATCAAGAGAAAGTATTACTTTTCCCAAGCGGATTTCAAGCAAATATAGCCGCTATCCAGGCTTTGGCAAACAGAAATACTATCGTAATAGCAGATAAATTGATTCATAACTCTTTGTTGGTTGGAGTCAAAGCCGCTCAAGCAAAACTGGTTCGATTTTCACACAATAATTTAAAAGATTTAGAAGATAAAATTATTACAACTAATCCTTCAAAAAATTCCATCTTAGTTGTTGTTGAATCTCTTTATAGCATGGAGGGATCAATTGCTCCGCTCAGAGAAATAACAGAAATTTGCAAAAAAAATAGTGTTCAATTATTAGTTGATGAAGCTCATGCAATTGGGATCTTGGGCCCTGAAGGAAGAGGTTTAAGTTTTAATTACCGTTCAGATATAACTATAATTACTGGAACTTTTGGAAAAGCATTTGGAAGCGGTGGAGCTTTCATAGCCTCCAATTCAGAAATTGGTGAGTATCTTATCCAAACAAGTGGTGCATTTAGGTACACAACCGCTCTTGCACCATCTTTAGCTGCTGGAGCACTAGCAGGTTTAAAAAAAATTTTAGAAAATAAAGAATGGGGTAATGAGTTGTTATCTTCTGCGAAGATATGGAAAGATGAAATTATTAAAAATTTTAGTTTTCCAATTCAGGGTGACTCTCACATTTTATCAATTATTGTTGGCCAAGAAGAGAAGGCAATTTATCTACAAAAATATCTTGAGGAAAATGGGTTTTTAGCAATTGCGATAAGACCCCCGACTGTTCCAGTTGGGCAATCAAGAATCAGAATAACTATACGAAGAAACTTAGATTTGAATCTGCTAAAAAATTTCATTGCAGTATTAAAAGAGTTTAAATGAAACAAATTATTACTCAACATGGGTGGGGACTAAATAAATATTTCTGGGATGATTATAAAGTTGGTTTTTTAAATAATAATTGGCATTGGCAAGATAATGAAAGAGGCTATTTTTCGACAAATAATTATCAAGCAAAATGGATTAAAAGTGAATCTAAAAAAGAAATTAGAATGACTTTATGCCATTCATTTGGTTTTCATTTAATGCAAAAAAAAATCTTAAAAGAAGCAACTCATATTGTTCTTATAAATTCTTTTAATAATTTTCTTCCTTTAAGTAATAAGAGAAACTTTATTTTGAAGTCTCTAAAAAGAATGGAGACTAAAATCATAAAAGATGAAACTAAGGATATGTTGAAAGAATTTATATATAGATCATTTATGCCAAATCATATGAATAATAGTTTTAAAAATATCTTTTATAAAAGTCTAGAGAGTTTAAATAAAAATCTTCTTTTGAGTGATTTAAAACAACTTTACATTAATAGAGATTTTCCAGTATTTTTAAGAAAAGATTGCAAAATTATTTTTATAAAATCAGAAAATGATTTGATTCTTGACAACGAATCAAATAATAACTTTTTAGATTCCTTAAATGAAACACTTGATAGGAAGCCAATACTAATTAAATTAGCTCAACAAGGTCATTGCTTAAATAATTTAAATTTATACGAGATCTTACTTAATACACTGAATGATCGAAATGGATAGTAAAAAGTGGAATGAGAAAATAAAAAATAATTTCAATGATGCTGCATATCAGTATTTAGAGCATTCAAATATTCAGAAATTTTTTGCAAAAAAGATTGTTCAATTTATCAAAGAATTAAATCCTCAAAAAAATGGTGAATGGATAGATCTAGGATCAGGTCCAGGACTATTAGCAGATGAAATAGAAAAAAAATTTTCTTCCCAAAAAGTATCCAGAATTGATTTCAGCAAGAAAATGCTTCTTGAGAATAAATTATCTAGAAAAAAAATTTTATGGGATTTAAATAATGATTTACCTCCTGAAATAAATAACTGTTCTCTATTAACATCTAACTTTTGCATACATTGGTTAAACAAGCCAGAAAAAATAATAAAAAATTGGTTTAGCAAATTAACACCTGGAGGTTTTTTAATCATTTCATATCCAACAAAAAATTGTTTTCCTGAATGGAAATATACTTGTAAAAAAATTGATATTGAATATAGTGGTCTTAATTTCCTTTGCTCTAAAGAATTATTAAAAGATTTCAAATCAACTGAAATACATTTTTCAGAACAGTTTAATTATCTTGAAAATTTTGAAGATGTATATAAGCTTTTTAGAAGCATTAAAAATGTAGGGGCCCAATCAACAAATTGTAAACGCAAAACAGTTAAAGAGTTAAAGGAAATTCAAAAGTCTTGGCCAAAGAATTACAATAATACAGTAAACCTTTCATGGCAAATTGAGATTCAAATCATAAAGAAATTATGATTAGTCAAAAGAATATTTTCAAATTTATAATTTGTGGAACAGATACTGATATTGGGAAAACTTTAATAAGCTCTTTTTTCGTTAAAGGATTAAATTCCTTTTATTGGAAGCCTATTCAAAGTGGTATTGAATCGCAAACCGATAGTCAAACTGTTGAAAAGCTTTCACAAATAAGTAAAGAAAAAATAATCAAAGAAGCTTATGTCTTTACAAAACCTCTATCTCCTCATTGGGCTGCTGAAATAGATCAAAAAGTTATTAAATTTGACAAATTGAGATTGCCAACAGTGCAAGGCCCACTAATTGTAGAAACTGCAGGTGGATTAATGGTTCCTATAACACGCAATTTTTTGCAAATAGATCAAATAAAACAATGGAATCTTCCGGTAATACTTGTATGTAAGAGCTCACTTGGCACTCTTAACCATACCCTGCTTAGTATTGAGGCATTAAAACGAAGGAATATTGAGATTTTAGGTTTAGTAGTCAATGGCGAAAAGCACCTAGATAATCCAAAAACTCTAGTTGATTTTAGTGGTATTCCTTTAATTGCTGAATTTCCTTACATCGAAAAAATGGACTCAAATAATTTAGATATACTATGGAAAGAACTAGATATCAAGAATAAATTGAACTCACTATTAAATTCAAAAATAAGTTAAATGAAATCTTTGGATTCAAAAACTTTAAATCAAGATTGGCACCCAAATATTTGGCCACCTTTTACACAAATCAATAACAGCAAACCGCAAATAGAAGTAACTCATGGTAAGGATGCCCTCCTATTTACTAAAGATCCCAAAAAAGAGCTAATAGATGCAATTAGTAGTTGGTGGGTAACTCTTCATGGTCACAGTAACGCATATATTGCTGATGCCATTTTTGATCAATCAAACAAACTTGAGCAAGTTATTTTTGCTGATTTCTTACATCCGCAGGCAAAAAAATTAGCGGAAAGACTTAGTGAATTAACAAAACTAGAAAGATTATTCTTTTCTGATAACGGTTCTACTGCAGTAGAAGTCGCTTTAAAAATTGCCTTCCAATCATGGCAAAATAGAGGAGAGACAAGAAATCAAATAGTAGCGTTTGATGGCGCCTATCATGGTGACACATTTGGAGCAATGGCTTTAGGTGAAAGAAATATTTTTAATGAGAATTTCGATAATCTTATGTTCCCAGTTAGAAGAGTCCCATGGCCTTCAACTTGGATAAACGATGAAGAAGTAGAAAATAAAGAAAATGAGGCGATCCAAAAATTAGAGACTCTACTTAAAACTCCCACAGTTGCAGTAATCCTTGAGCCACTTGTTCAAGGGGCAGGAGGGATGAATATGGTTAGGCCTCATTTTATAAAAAAAGTTTCAGAAATTATAAAAAATAATAATTCTTTGTTAATTGCCGATGAAGTATTGACTGGGTTTGGAAGATGTGGAAGCCTTTTTGCGTTTCAAAAGGCAAAAATCATTCCTGATTTAATAAGTATTTCAAAAGGTTTAACTGGTGGATTTTTACCGATGGGAATAACTTTATGTAAAGAAAAAATTTTTCAAACCTTTATTGATGATTCCCCAAGGAAAACTTTTTGGCATGGACATAGTTTTACTGCAAATCCTTTAGGTTGTGCTGCAGCAAACGCTAGCCTTGATTTATTAGAAAAAGAACCACAAAAATACCTTTCATTTGAAGAAAAACATTTACCTCATTTAATTAAATTTAAAAACTTATCTTATATAAAAAAGGTAAGGGTATCCGGCACAATTGCTGCCTTCGATTTAGATATTGGGAACAAAAAAGGTTATTTCAATAATATTGGGAAAGAAATAAAGAGTCTTGCAATGAAGCAAGGTTTATTCATTAGACCCCTCGGGAATGTTATTTACCTCTTGCCGCCTCTATGTATAACAGATGATCAATTAGAAAAAAGTTACTGGATAATAAGGCAAATCTTAGAGAATCTTTAGATAGAAATTTAAGGTCCCTGCAGTATTGCATTTTCCACATCTTCTCTATTAATGCAATAAGAAAATAGTCTTTTAGTTTCTTGTCCTTCACTTTCCCATATAACACTTAAATCTTCTTGTTCAAAAATAATAGTTGCATTCCAATTAGAAAGTAACAGGTACCATTTAGATGGATTATTAACATCCTTAAGAGCACCTAAATCGGTTAGCCACAATTCTAATGATTGCAGTGAATGTTGGTTAATGGGTTTTTTAGGGAGATTCACAAACTTTTTTAAAGTATCATTTTACTAACCAGATAGGTATTGTATCTAGTTCTTTGCCAGTAAAAGAGGCAATAAAAATTGAACAAATCAAACTAATAGAAATGATAATAAATAAAAGAAATAACGAAAACAATTCTCCATTTGAAAAAGGTCTTCTGTTACCTACTAAATTTTGATTATTTGAATCGATTATTAAATTATTTAAAACTTTAGTATTATGCTTACTTCTAGATTTTTCCCTTAGTTTGTTATCATATAATTCCCTAAGATTACTATTATTTAA
The DNA here is from genome assembly GCF_902616385.1 of uncultured Prochlorococcus sp. Classification (GTDB taxonomy): domain Bacteria; phylum Cyanobacteriota; class Cyanobacteriia; order PCC-6307; family Cyanobiaceae; genus Prochlorococcus_A. The sequence continues at coordinate 21,494 of NZ_CACMSM010000001.1, forward strand.
AGTTTCATAAGCTTCTAAAACATCTTGAAATTTACTTTTAGCATCGTCCATTTCTAAAGAAGTTGTATCAGGATGCAATTCAATGGAAAGTTTGCAAAATGCCTTTCTTAATTCATGATTTGAGGCATTTTCATCTACACCTAAAATTTTGTAATAGGAAATTTCCCTTTTCAAAATAATTTTTTATTAATATTGTAATTCTAATAATTTTTTAATAAATAGGATGTATTTTATGAATGGTAAAAATTTATATTTATAACGAAATGAAAAAACAAAACATTCCAGAAGAAATTTTTTCCTTAATAACTGAAGAAGAGATAATTAAGTTTCAAGAATTACAAATTAAGATAAAAGAATTAAATAATAAAACAAACTTAACGAGATTAATTAATGGTGATGATTATTGGGTATCTCAAGTTTTTGACAGCATTTGGCCCTTTAAAACTTTCCCGAACATTAATTTTGATAATAAAAAATTTTTAGATATTGGATCCGGCTGTGGCTTCCCGGGTTTAGCCTATGCCATAACTCATCCCACTTCAGAAATATACCTTGTTGATTCTTCAAAAAAGAAAACAGATGCTCTAAAAATCTTAATTAAAGAGATCAATTTCAAAAACAATATTCATGTAATTAATGATCGTATTGAGAACTTAGCCCATCAATCTGCAATGAGAAATAGTTTCAATATAGCTACTACTAGAGCAGTGAGTAATCCGTCAACAGTTTCAGAATATATACTACCAATGCTAGAAAAAGAGGGGTTAGGGGTTTTATATTGTGGCAAATGGACTGATAAAGAAAGTAAAAATCTAGATAAAACTTTAGAAATATTAGAAGGAAAATTTAAAGAGAAAAAGATGATATTTTTACCAAGCAATAAAGGTACCCGAAATATTATTCTTATTCAACCAAAAAATATTTGCCCTAAAATCTACCCAAGAAAAATTGGCAAGCCTGAGAAAAATCCATTATGAAATTATTTTTTTGATAATCTTTTAGCAACTTTATCCCCAAACTTTTCTTTTAAAGTTCTCAATTTTTTTATAACTTTTTTTGGATTTATATGACCTTCTAATACTTTCAATAATTGTACTTCAGAAACATCCTTATCTAACAAATTAGAGTTATTTCCTGGGAACCAGTGACTTCCATTACCAAGCAATTGATATCTAGCTTTTGCAAACCCTTCCATATCCAACCAATCAATTAAATTTGAGAGCCAAAGCAGAACGGGAATATTAATATTTCCGGGCGTATATTCCCAACTCGGCAAATTTCTATTCCAATTTTGATGCCACTCTAAACCTAATGAATTAATTGATTCCTGCCTTAATCTGTTTATTATCTTCGGAACATACTTCTCAGAGTCTGATAACAAAGAGACAGCTTTTAAATGCAAATCAAAATCCGCCTCTTTTGCAATACCCACACTAAGAGTGTGGACATTTTGATTTCTTAAGCAAAAAAGATCGTTAAAAACTATAGGATGAAGTGGCTTACAAATTTCCAACATTTTGTCCGAGGGAGTATGAAGATGCCCCCCTTTATCAGTGGGACTTATTATAAAAACCCCAAGATCAAACTTATTTGCCAAATTAATAACCTTTGTATTTTCTTGATTGATGAAATACCAGTGCAAATTTACATAATCAAAAAAGTTTGTTGATATAGCCTTCTCAATGAGTGAAGATTTTCCATGAGTTGAAAATCCAATAGAACCAATTAAATTTTCTTTTTGCAAATTTCTTAAAATGTCAATACAACCTCCATCTTTAACAGCATGATGTAAATGTTCATTTGTATTAATGCCATGTATTGCTAACAAATCAATTCTTTTAACTTTTAATTTTTCAATACTTGTCATAACATCTCTTTTAAAAATTTTTGGATCACTATTTGGAGGGATTTTAGTTTGAATAATGTTTGGAATTTTTTCTATATTTTTAAAACCCATTCCTAATTGGACCTCAGAAGTCCCATAATACTTGGCAGTTTCGACATGACTTAAGCCGTATTTATTTGCTAGATTTAAAATTTTTTCAACTTTATTTTGTTCCTCATTTGAAATTTCAGAAAAATCTAATTGTTCCCAACTTTTTTGAAACCTCATACCACCTAGAGATAAAATAGGGATTTTCAGATTGGTTCTACCAAATCTTCGATATTGCATCTTTTAAAAAATTAATGCTTATTCATTCTTGGTGGTTTTCCAAATGTTTGAAACATGTCTCTATCGAGACTATTTTCTAAATCATTTAATTCTTCAAACTTGACCCAATGAATACAATCAACAGGGCAAGTATCGATTGCTTCTTGTATAACATCAACACTATCACCATCTTGTCTCATTGCTCGACTTCTACCATGAAATTCGTCAACCAAGAAAGTGTTTGAAGCGACGTGTACACAGTATTGGCAACCAATGCATTTAGCTTCATCAACCCAAACAGCTTTTTCGGCTAATTTACCACCTAAAACTGGTTCAAAGCCTGAAATTTCAATATTTTCTACAAGATCATCAAATGGATCGGTCAAATCCATAATATGAAGTTAGTTATCCCACTTGGTTAAAACCAATTCGATAGATCCGTCATTTTGGTTTTTTTGTTCTACGATTTGATAACCATCCTCTTTTGTTTTGGAAATAATTGTTTCGTAAGCATACATTTGAGTAACCTTAGAGATAAATCTTTCCACTGGAAGCTCAAATTTCCACAAATCTAGATCAGTAACTAACTCATATGAATTTGAAGTATTATCCCATTTAAATCCAACTTTAGTCTCTCCAGGAAGATTCATACTTATATCAACAGCTGTAAATTTACCTCTATAGCCTTTAACAAACTTTTCTTCTTCGTTGATTATGTAACCAAGAGTGTTTAAGGCTTTAATTAATGGCTCTGCATCTTTGAGCTGAGTTTTAATCGTACTAAAGTGTGACATTAGATTCGTGGTTGAATTGTTTTAATTTTTCATTTTGATTAGAGATGAAAGCATCAGAAGTTTTATTTTTAACTGTTACTTTACCAAGAGCATTTTCAAGATTTCTTGTGGCATCATTGCATGAACTACCAGTAAAACCTTCTACAGTCTCTTCAACTCTTCCGTCTTGATGAATTTTGAATCTCAATGTTTTTTGAGGCATTAAATTCAAGTACTGAGTACTTTTACTTTATATAGAATAACGAAATTTTTTTGTTTCAGTTGGTACAAGTTAATTAATTTTAATTTTTATATTGAATATCTAATAAATAAAATCTTTCAGTCGTGTTCTTATCAAAAAAATCAAGAAATTTAGTTATAAAAACCTTGCATCCCCATTGAATCCAAAGCAGTTTTTGCTTCTTCCATAACAGAAGGTTCTTTATCGAAAAGAGCTATCTTGGTACATTCATCAACGAAACTTTCTTGAAATGTATTGTTTAATTTTTCGTACAATCTACACAAGGACCAGATGCAATTACTTCTTACACCTGATTCATTATCTATTTTTAAACTTATTAAAAGTTGTTCTGCTGCTAATTGAGCATTTTCCAAAGAAACATTTCCGATTTCAGCTAAAGAACTAGATGACCATAACCTTACTGCAGCAACATCGTTCTTCAAAGCATTTATTAATGGCTCCAAAACAATTTGATTATCATAATTAGCTAAACTCCATGCAGTCGCTCGTCTGACATAAGCATTATCGTCATATTTCAAAAGACTGACAAGTTTCTCGACCGCCCTTGGACATGGATTACGGCCCAAAGCATATACGGCACTCATTCTTTCAACAGGACAAGGTTGATCAAGTAATGGTAATAAAAGTGGGAAAGATCTTGAATCTCTATATTCACAAAATATTCTTAAACCCTGTATTCTTTCTTCTCTGTTACCTTTTAGCATTTTTAATGCTTCATTGCACTCCTGAGTAATATTTAAACCTTTTGGAAAAGAATCTGCATCAATTTGCTCTAAAGGATCTATTTCAATTTCTAAGGCCAATTCTCTCGCTAAAACATCTGGATCAACAGCGATATCAACTAAGCTTTCTTTATTAAAATCCTTATTTTTTGTCATTTTGAAAAATTAAAAATATTAATTTATAGGAGCAGGAGACATCATATCTCCTGGCAACCAAATTCTTGCGCTAACTGCAAAGAAGGCAATCCCAAAAAGTGAGACAATAGCTAAAGGTAAGATTTTTGTCTTAATGAAACCCAAAGATTTTAAATGAATTTACCCAATAATAACCTGTTTAAGTGACTTTTAAAAAATTTTTATTTGATAATTTTATTTATTTTTTGCACTTTGTCTTAGCTGACCACATGCAGCATTTTTATCTAGGCCTCTGCTTTTTCTAAAACTAACAGTGATACCATTGTTAATAAGTATAGATTGAAATAATTGGAGATTTTTAAAAGAGGTTCGTTTAAATTCCACCTCGTCAATTTGGTTATACTGTATTAAATTTACGTGACATTGAAAACCTTTTAGCAAATTACTCAATTCATAAGCATGTTCTAATTTGTCATTCACCCCATTAAGCATTAGATATTCAAAACTTACCCTTCGCCCAGTATCTCTTACAAATTTTTTACAATCCTCTATTATATTTTTGATCTCATAGTTTTTTGCACTAGGTATAATCGTTTCTCTTATTTTTTGGTTTGAAGCATGTAGGCTAATTGCCAACGTAAATTGACATTTACCTAAAATTTGAAAAGACTTCGCTGATAATTTACCAATCATTTTTGGAACAGCCACTGTACTTACAGTTATCTTTCTCTGACTTATCTGAAAATCCTCATTAATAGATCTAATTGACAAAAGTAAATCATAAATATTCAGTAAGGGCTCGCCCATACCCATGAAAACAATATTAGTAACTTTTCTATTCATTTCATTTTCGATAAATAAAATTTGATCTAAAATTTCACTCGCTTTTAAAGATCTCTTCAAACCTTCCTTGCCAGTTGCGCAAAATTTGCAGTCCATTGGACAACCAACTTGACTAGAGAGACAAGCAGTTAGTCTTTTTTCAGTTGGTATACCAACACACTCAATACTTTCATTATCATCTGTTGACAGTAACAACTTTAGAGTACCATCGTTAGCTAATTTTTTTTCTTGAATATTTAGCTCACTTACTTTAAAACCATCATGTTTTAACTTATTTCTAAAATCTAAAGGTAATACTTCTATTTGATCAATATTTTTTTTCTTATTTCTATAGTTATAAATCCAATTATGGATTTGGCGACCCCTAAAAGCAGCTTGACCATAGTCTAAAGCCACATTTTCTAAATCTTTAACACTACTTCCAAGAAGATTTTTCAAATTTAGTAGTCTTTATTCCAATACTATTTTCACCATAACAGCAAACCATGTTTTAAAAAGAATTCTGTAAGAAGAAGCGCAATAAAACCAATCATAGCCATTCTTCCATTAAGTCTCTCATTATAAAGGTGGAATCCATAACGAGGTAATTTTCTTTTGGGAACAATCTCAGGCTTAATCATCTCTCACAAATTAAAGAATTTCATTCTAGTCACTAAAAATAATAATAGATAATATTTATTCATCAGAAAGAAGACCTTCTTCCTGCAATCCCTCCAACGCAGCAGGATCTGGTAATTGATCTTCAGAAAATTGATTTTCAGCATTAGGCCTTGCAAAGGCCGCGAAATTACTCGAAGAAGGATCAATGCCATGTCTGTTTCTCGTTGTCTCCAAATCTTCATCACTAGGATCATCAAGTATTGCTGAAGAGCTTACGGCAGGTGATTGTGGCATATCAACTGTATAATCTGGCCTTAAGTTCTGTGCTCTTCTATAGCCACCAGATTCTTCTGCAAGGATATCTGGATGAGGACCAGCCTCTGAGGATAATTCCTCCACAAAACCGCTAAACCCAGTGCCTGCAGGTATTAATCTACCGATAATAACATTTTCTTTTAAACCTCTTAACCAATCAGATTTACCTTCAATAGCAGCTTCTGTAAGAACTCTTGTCGTTTCTTGGAACGATGCTGCTGAAATAAAGCTATCTGTATTGAGGGAGGCTTTGGTAATACCCAACAAAACGGGAGTAAATTCTGCTGGAGCTCCTCCAGTAATTGCCATTGCTTGGTTTGTATCTTCCACCTGCCTCAACTCTATTAGTTCACCTGGCAAAAGAGTAGTATCTCCAGCATCTTCTATACGGACTTTACTTGTCATCTGCCTAACAATAACTTCAATATGCTTGTCATCAATTGCTACACCCTGAGACTTATAAACGTTTTGCACCTCATTTACCATACTTCTTTGTAGTTTTGATATGGACTCTCGTGCTGCATCTAAAAGAGGTTTTTGATCTTTTAAATCATTAAAATAGCAATCTAATAGTTCATGCGGATTAAGTGGACCATCTGTTAAAGATTCTCCACCAGTAACTTGTTGCCCATCACTAACCATTAGATTTTTTCCAATTAATAGTTGATATTCATTAACAAAATCATCTTTTTCAATAACCGATAAAGTAACTGATTCTTCATCATTACCTTGTTTTATCTGAACAATTCCAGATTTTTTACATAAAATTGCAGCATCTCTGGGTCTCCTAGCTTCTAATAACTCTTCAATACGAGGCAATCCTTGTACAATATCTCCAGTTTTCTGCCTTTCAAAAACAAGTAAAGCTAAACCATCTCCCCTAAGAACTAAATCTCCGTCTTTAACATGTAAAACTGAATCGGGAGAAACCATATAAGGCCTCCCAAGTCTTAAGGTTACTGAACTATTAGAAACTTCTTCAATTTCTCCACAAGAAGTTGATTTTACAGACTTACTAATAGGATCACCATCAACTACACGATCGCCAACTTTAACTACTGCTTTATCACTAATTTTAATTTTAATTTTATCTTCCTCTCTTTCAACAATTAACCTTCTTATGGGCTCATCGTCAATAACACTTGGTAATTGAACCAATCCCTTCTCTTTACAAAGAATTTGAGTAGTAGATATTACATCTCCTGCTTTTACTGATTGGTTATTATTAACTTGCAGTTCTGTATGTGTTGAGCCATGACTTGAGTCAGATATAGTATCTCTTCTCACAAGAATAGATTCTAATATTACTAAATTTAACCTTTTAATTGATTCATCATTTTTATCTTCAATCGACTCGACGTCAATAGTCATTTGAGGAGTAGCATCAAAGCTTTCAATGCTTAAATGTGTTCTAAGTAATTCAACTCCTTCAACTGATTTTATCAATTCACCGTCTTTATAGGTCAGCCTCTGGATAGCTTTTAACCCCAAATGTGGTCCTTTTTCCTGCTTAACATGTTCAAGTTGGGGTAATTCCGCTTGGTCAGGGATAGTGAATTCTTCAACTGTTCTTAATAACAAGCCTCGACATTTAGATGTTTCTAATTTTTGAACAAATAGAATTTCTTTATTATCAACACCATCTAAAATCTTTTCGCCTGGATTTACAAGATTTCCTTCTTCTGTAAATCTATTCAAAACTTCTTCATCATCACACTCATGAAAAGTTCCATTTCTTACTGTTATTTCACGAAGAATATCATTTTTTTCTGTAACAGTAACAATTCCTGATGTTTGACTAAAAATATCTTTTACAACTTCTGTTCCAGCTTCAATCCATTTCATATCTTCGATCATTAGAAGAGATATGTCCTTATTGATTTCATGTGTTTCTTGAGGTATCCAGAGCAATGTACCTCCTTGGCTTACTTCAAAACCATTTTTGGATGATCTTGCTTTTTTGACAGTTAATCCTGGCGCATATTTGATTAGACCACCGGTTTTTGTACGGAACCTTTCATCCGTTAAATCTGCTATTACCTCACCATTACTGATTTTACTTCCTGGGGAAATATTTAAACGATAAGATGTACCATCGTTAGACTCCAAATTATATATTTGACCTGAGTGAGTAGATTCTTCAATTAATTTAAAATTAGTTAAAGACATTGAAGTAGTCACAATCTGAACTTCTCTTGAATCTCCTACTGATTCTCTTAATCGAACTTGTCCGCCAAACTCACTTGATTGACTCGCTTCTGCTAAAACAGTTCCTTCCTCTACAGATTTTCCAGATGAAATAACCGGTCTTGCATTTGGTGGCAAGTTATAAACATCTCCAGCTAAAACCCATAATCTGCCTAATCTTTGAGCTTTTAAAGTAATATTACTCTGCCTATCCGTTACCTCCTTTGGTTGAATAACCTTGTCGTATCTAACTTGACCAGCTAAATCACAAATGACATCTTTTGTTGCTTTTTCTACACTCTTTTTCACTGCTCCAGCAGTAATCTGAGCAACAGTTATGTCGGAATTAATTTCTTCACCGTCATCCACAAATAAAAGCGATCCGCTAGAAACTTCAATTTTTTGAGCTTTGCCGGAATTATTTCCTTGAGGAACTATTTTTAGTACGAAATCAACTTCCGCTTGTTTAGCTTCTACGCCATGTGGAGTTCTATAACCTCTAACCTTTGCCTTTGAACTAAATTCAACTTTACCAGAAATTTTTGATCTTACTACTCCGCTTTCAGCAGTTGATACACCTCCAGTATGGAAAGTTCTCATTGTCAATTGAGTTCCTGGTTCACCAATAGATTGAGCAGCAATAATTCCAACTGCTTCACCTAAATCAACCAAATGATTATGGGCCAGAGCCCATCCGTAACACCTCCTACAAACCGATCTATTAGCTTCACAAGTTAAAGGGGATCTTATTTTTACTTCAGTAATAGATGCTTTTTCAATTTCTCCTGATAATGCAGGATCGATTGCAGTGTTTTGAGGAACAATTAGATTTTCTTCAGGATCAAAAATATCCTCAGCCGTAAGCCTACCAAGAAGCCTTGCTCCAAATTTCCCATCTTCAGCTTCAACAACTATTGATCGTTCTGTTCCACAATCTTCTTCTCTAACAATTACATCTTGAGCGACATCAACTAATCTTCGAGTTAAATAACCAGAATCAGCAGTTCTTAAAGCAGTATCTACCAAACCTTTCCTTGCACCATAAGAAGAAATTACATATTCAGTAACAGTTAGTCCTTCTCTAAAATTGGTTCTTATGGGCAGGTCAATGATTTCTCCTTGAGGATTAGCCATCAATCCTCTCATACCAACAAGTTGTCTTACCTGAGACATATTCCCCCTTGCTCCTGAATTAGCCATCATCCAGACGGAATTTAGAGGATCATTTTGATTAAAATTATTTTTAACAGCATCTACCAATCTTTCATTAGTTTCAGTCCAGGTATCTATAACTTTTGTGTGCCTTTCAACTTCGGTAATTTCACCAAGTCTATAGCATTCTTCTGTAGCAGATATTTGCTCTTCAGCTTGACCTATTAAATCTTGCTTAGCTTCTGGAACTTTTAAGTCATCTACTGAAATAGAGACTGCAGCTTGGGTAGCATATTTAAACCCTAAATCTTTTAGATTATCAGCCATGGCTGCAGTTATCGCAGTTCCATGAGTTTTGTAAGCCCAAGAGACTAAACTTTTTAAGACTTTCTTATCAACAACCTTATTCTTAAACGATGGCGGCGTTTTAGAAAGAGCAGGCATTGTAACTGGATTGTTCTTTTTTGAATTTTTAGTAGTTTTACGTACTCTGGATGTTTTTTTAGGTTTGGATGAAGTCATGATTTTTAAATAAAGGAAAAAGTTTTGAAAGATTACGTTTTAGAAACAGAATCGATGATGGTATAGTTCATAACTACTCTCCCAACAGTTGTCAGTACAAATCTACTTATTAAATTATTGTCAGAGCTAAATCTGTCCCTTCTTAATTTCCAGATTTCTAATCTTGAACCATCCTCTAGCTCTTGAGTTTTTTGTGGGTTACGCATTTCATCTTCATCTTCAACTTCTCCGTTAAATCTAACCCAGACCCATTCATGAAGGCTGAGTCTTTTATTTTCAAAAGCAAAAATGACATCTTCTAATGAAGCAAAAGTGGTCTTATTATCACCGAATTCTGGTTTTTGATAATTCGGTTGCAAAGCCGTAAGATAATAAGATCCCAAAACCATATCTTGTGATGGAGTCACAATTGGTTCCCCAGTAGCCGGAGAAAGAATATTATTACTGGCTAACATAAGCATGCGCGCTTCAGTTTGTGCCTCTAAAGCTAAAGGAACATGAACTGCCATTTGATCTCCATCAAAGTCAGCATTAAATGCAGGACAAACTAAAGGATGAAGTTGTATTGCTCTACCTCCAACTAATTTCGGTTCAAAAGCTTGGATTCCCAAACGATGCAGTGTCGGGGCTCTATTCAAGAGAATTGGATGGCCTTCAATAACTTCCTGAAGTACCTGCATAATTTCGTCATCAGCTTTTTGTATTAATTTTTTTGCAGCTTTAATATTATTTACAATATTTTGTCTTATTAATCTATGAATTACAAAAGGTTGAAATAGCTCAATCGCCATTTCTTTTGGTAGACCACACTGATGCATTTTTAATTTAGGACCCACAACAATTACAGATCTCCCTGAATAGTCAACACGCTTTCCAAGAAGATTCTGTCTGAATCTTCCTTGTTTTCCTTCAATTATGTCACTTAGGGACTTTAGAGCTCTATTATTTGCTCCAACAACAGTTCTTCCTCTCCTCCCATTATCTATAAGCGCATCAACTGCCTCCTGAAGCATTCTTTTTTCATTTCTTACAATAATTTCAGGAGCTAAAATTTCTTGAAGCCTAGCAAGTCTATTATTTCTATTTATAACTCTTCTATATAAGTCGTTTAAATCTGAAGTTGCAAATCTTCCACCATCAAGCTGAACCATAGGTCTTAGATCAGGAGGTATAACTGGAATTGCATCTAAAACCATCCATTCTGGTTTTGCATTAGTAGCAATGAAGTTATCAATAACTCTTATCCTCTTAATAAGTTTTGCCCTCTTTTGCCCTTTGCTATTAGTAATTTCTTCTCTAAGCTCCTCAGCAACCTGACTTAAATCAAGGTCCTCAAGTAATTGCTTTAGTGCTTCAGCACCAATTCCAACAAAAGGTTCATTTTCTATAGTTGAATCTTCGGCATAAATTTCATCTTCAATTTCAAGCCACTCATCCTCAGTGAGTAATTGCTTATATTTTAGTTCTTTATGATCACCTGGATCTAAAACTACATAACAATTAAAATAAACTATTTGTTCTACATCCCTGAGCGGAATATCCAAAAGTATTGCAACGTAACTAGGGATTCCTTTCAAATACCATACATGGGAAACTGGCGCAGCAAGCTTTATATAGCCCATCCTATGTCTTCTTACTCTACTTTCAGTTACTTCAACCCCACATCTCTCACAAACAATGCCGCGATGTCTTACCCTCTTATACTTTCCACAATGACATTCCCAATCTTTTGATGGCCCAAAAATCTTTTCACAAAACAATCCATCCATTTCAGGTTTAAGTGTCCTGTAATTGATAGTTTCAGGTTTTGTAACTTCACCAACGACTTGTCCATTGGGCAATGTCCTCTGACCCCAATCCATTATTCTTTGTGGAGAAGCTATTGAAATTTTGACATAATCAAAGTGATTTTCAGTTCTTAAGTTGCTGTTTGTCATTTTTGGCGAATTTAAATTAAAAGGTTTTAATTGGGTATTTAATCTTCCTCATATTCAGAGGTTCCAAGTGATTCGTAAGTAGGCCTTGATGGAGTATTTCTCCTCGGATTGATATCTTGCATTAAATCTACCTCTTTTCCTTCATCTGTATAAACCCCTATATCCAAGCCCAGAGATTGTAATTCCCTCATAAGAACTTTAAATGACTCAGGAGTGCCAGGCCTTGGGATCGGTTTACCTTTTACGATCGCATTAAGCGCCTCATTTCTTCCTTGCATGTCATCAGATTTAACTGTTAACAATTCCTGAAGAGTATAAGCAGCTCCATAAGCTTCAAGAGCCCATACTTCCATTTCTCCAAGCCTTTGTCCACCTTGCTGAGCTTTACCACCCAGTGGTTGCTGTGTAACTAAAGAGTATGGACCAGTAGATCTAGCATGAATTTTATCATCCACCAAATGGACTAATTTGAGGAAGTGAGAGTATCCGACAGCAACTGGCTGATCGAAGGGTTCCCCTGTTCTACCATCTTTAAGTAACAACTTTCCAGGATCTTCTGGATTGTAAACCCATGCTTTACCTGGCTGTTTTGAAGCTTCCTCTAAAAAGGCTTGAACAGTTTGATGTGATTTTTCAGCACCATACATTTCATCAAATGGAACAACTTTAACCCTGCAATTTAAGTTGGAAGCTGCCCAGCCCATCAACAATTCAAAAACTTGACCTACATTCATCCTACTTGGGACTCCTAAAGGGTTAAGAACAATATCTACCGGCGTTCCATCAGGTAAATAAGGCATATCTTCTCTTGGTAAGATTCTGCTAATAATACCTTTATTTCCATGCCTACCAGCCATTTTATCTCCTACTTGAATTTTCCTTCTCTGAGCCACATAAACTCTAACAACCATGTTAGCTCCTGGAGGTAATTCATCCCCTTGCTCTCTAGTGTAAATGCGAACATCTAAAACCCTTCCCTTTTCAGTTTTTGGTACCCTGAGGGAATTGTCTCTCACATCTCGAGCCTTTTCACCGAAAATAGCTCTTAACAGTTTTTCTTCAGGTGGTTGGTCTGATTCCCCTTTTGGAGTCACTTTTCCTACAAGAATATCTCCACTTTCAACAAACGCACCAATCCTAATAATTCCCATCTCATCAAGATTATTCAAGCTTTCTTCCGAGATATTGGGAATCTCTCTCGTGATTTCTTCAGGTCCTAGCTTCGTTTGTCTTGCTTCGATTTCATATTTTTCAATATGTACTGAAGTATATAAATCATCAGTTACCATCCTCTCGCTCACAAGTATTGCATCTTCGTAGTTGTATCCCTCCCATGGCATGTAAGCAATTAAAACATTTTGGCCAAGGGCTATTTCACCTCCTTCACATGCGGATCCATCTGCTAAAACCTGACCAGATATAACTTTATCTCCAATTTTTACTATAGGCCTTTGGTTGAGGCAAGTATCTTGATTTGATCTTTGATATTTTTGAAGATAATGAAAATGTTCACTACCATGCTCGTCTTTAACGACAATCTCATTAGCGTCTACGTACGATACAGTTCCATTAACTTTTGTTATGGGTACCATCCCGGAATCTCTAGCAACTTGAGATTCTAAACCTGTTCCAACTAAAGGACGTTCAGGCCTAAGCAATGGAACGGCTTGGCGTTGCATATTCGAGCCCATAAGAGCTCTATTAGCATCATCATGCTCCAAGAAAGGAATAAGTGAAGTGGCAACTGAAATTACTTGAACCGGAGAAAGCTGAACGAAATCAACTTGATGAGGAGGAACTTTTTCAAAATCTTGTCTATACCTTACTGGTATTAGATCTGCGATTATATTGCCATCATTGTCAGTTGCTACGTCTCCTGGAGCCACCCTACACTCATCTTCTAAATCAGCTGAAAGATAAACAGGATTACCTTCCTTATTAACTTTACCGTTTTTAACTTCCCAAAAAGGTGTTTCAATAAAACCATATTCATTAACTCTTGCGTGGGTAGCTAAAGAATTTATAAGTCCTGCATTGGGTCCTTCAGGAGTCTCGATAGGACATAATCTACCATAATGTGAAGGGTGTATATCTCTTACAGCAAAGCCAGCTCTTTCTCTAGTTAAACCTCCTGGACCTAATGCTGAGATTCTTCTTTTATGTGTTAATTCAGCTAGAGGATTAGTTTGATCCATGAACTGACTTAATTGACTAGAACCAAAAAATTCTTTTATGGCAGCAACCAAAGGTTTGGGATTTACTAGTTGAGCTGGCGTTAGAGAATCTGTCTCTCCTACAGTCATTCTCTCTTTGATGATTCTCTCCAACCGATTAAGCCCAACCCTTACTTGATTTTGAAGAAGTTCTCCTACAGATCTAACCCTTCGATTACCAAGGTGGTCAATATCATCTAAACTAGCGCCGCCGATATCCAATTCTAGGTTAATTAAATAATCAATAGTAGACAGAACATCTTCATGGGTAAGTGTTCTAACATCGTCAGGTACGGTTAGTCTCAATTTTTTATTTATTTTATATCTACCAACTCGGCCTAAATCATATCTTTTGGGATCAAAGAATCTACTGTGTAATAGCTGTTGTCCTCCAGAAACAGATGGTGGTTCACCAGGACGAAGTTTCTTGTATAGTTCAAGTAATGCCTGATCTTCTGAATTTATACCCTCGTCGTTAGCAGACTCAATTGAGTTTTGATAAAACTCAGGATGCCTAAGTTTATCAACTACATCATTATCTGAAAGACCCATTGCTCTCATAAGAACATGAGCATTAATTTTTCTAGTTTTATCAACTCTCACATATAGTAAATTATTTTTGTCGGTCTCGAATTTTAACCATGCACCTCTATTAGGGATAACGTTGGCATTGTAAGTTCTTCGACCATTTTTATCCAGTTCATCTTTGAAATATACTCCAGGACTTCGAACAATTTGATTAACGATAACTCTTTCAGCACCGTTAATGATGAAAGTTCCTCTTTCAGTCATCAATGGTAATTCGCCAATAAATACTTCTTGTTCTTTAATTTCACCTGTCTCTTTATTTATTAACCTGCAAGTTACATACATTTGAGATGCAAATGTAGCATCTCTTCTTTTAGCCTCTTCAACATCATGTCTAGGTCTTTTTAACCTGTATTCTTCACCGATAAAATGTAATTCTAATTTACCTGTGTAATCAGAAATGGGAGAAAAATTTTGTAGTTCTTCTATTAAACCCTTTTCCAAAAACCATTTAAAGCTTGCTCTTTGTACTTCAACTAAATCTGGTAGATAAGTAGCTGTTTTTGCTACCTGTAAAGCGCTACTGCTCATCCAAGAAAACCTGCGATTTTGTGAGATTTACTATTTACTTTTAATCTACTCAATATTTAGTTCTTTAACTTTTCACTTAATAAATGATCAATCATTAAATCTCGATTTCAACAAAAAATCAATTTAATAAAAAAATAATTAAATTTTGTCTAATGCTGATAAATCATTAACTGTATGAGTTAAAACTAAAAAATTAAGAAAAATTTCCAGTAATTTTTAATAATAGCAGCTGCTGCGTCAAAGTAACAAGTCAAATTTAAACAAATCTTCAGCATTCCTAGATGTCTCTTTAGCAATTGTGATTAATTCTGTAGATCTTAAATCCGCCATAAAATTGGCAACATTTTCAACAAATGCCGGTTCATTTCTTTTACCTCTATGAGGTACAGGAGCTAAAAATGGTGAGTCAGTTTCAATAAGATATTTGTCATTTGGGACTATTTTTGCACACTCATGAATTTCATATGCTTTTGGGAAAGTTACTATTCCACTAAAACTGATGTAAAATCCAAGATCTAAGAATTGCTTCATTTCTTTTGGGGTTCCTGTCCAACAATGAAGTACACCATCAGGACATTTCCCCTTCTTAGAAAGTTCACTACATATCTGAATCATTTCATTTGCAGCATCTCTACAGTGGATAATTACAGGCAATTTAAGTTCATAAGCCAACTCCATTTGCGGAATAAGTGCTTCAATTTGCTGAGTTTTATCTTCATTTTTAAAAAAATCCAAGCCTAATTCCCCTATAGCTACCACTCTTTTATCTTCTTGAGCTGATTTTCTTAAAAGAGATTTTGAGTTTTCTTCCCATTTTTTTGCTTCTAGAGGATGCAAACCAACTGAATAGTAAATTTCATTAAATTCATGAGATATTTTTTTTAACTTCGGAATTTCTGTTAATTCACAACAAGCATGTACTAATTTTTTTATACCTTTCGAACGAAGCCTTAAAACAACATCATCAAGATCTTTTTCGAAATTTTCAAATATCAAATGACAGTGGGAATCTATGAGTTCTATATCGCTCATATTAAGATCTGACTTTTTAATTTATGGTAAGAGTATTTTTTACAAAAGTGTTGATTTTTGATTTTCTATTAGCTCCATTATTTTTATGAAGGACATTTTTTTTAACTGCTTTATCAATTAAACTAAAAGCTTTATTAAGACTTGCCTTGACTAAATTCTTATTATCCTCGTTAGGGTTTTTTTTATATTTTTCGCAATTCTCTAAAGTTTTTTTGGTTAAAGTCCTAACTGTAGATTTATATGACTTATTTATTAAACGATTTCTTTCGGCAATTTGTATTCTCTTTTTTGCTGATTTGTTATTGGCCACAGAGGGTACATAAATAGAAGATTTACATCATAACAAATAAATCGACTACTAATCAATCATATATAATTTAGGAAGTTATCCAATTGGGTTTTTGAGCCTTTCAATTTGAAAAAATTAAGCATATGAAGATCATAAATAATAAAAAGGAAGCTATTAAAGAATTAAAAAGGATTTCTACACGAACTAATTCAGAAAACAATAATAAGATAAACACAATTGTTGCGGATATTCTTGAAGAGGTAAAAATTTCTGGAGATATAGCAGTAGAAAAATATACAAAAAAATTTGATGGTTTCGACCCTTGCCCTATGCAAGTGAGTGAGGATCAAATAAAGAACGCATGGGATGAAATTGATAACAATTTGAAGAACTCACTTGAAGTAGCTCATACAAGAATTCAAAAATTTCATGAAAAAGAAATTCCTCATTCTTTCACTATAAAAGGTGAATATGGTGACATAGTCCAAAGAAGATGGAGACCAGTTAAAAATGCAGGTATTTATATTCCTGGAGGTAGAGCTGCTTATCCAAGTACTGTATTAATGAATGCAATACCTGCAAAAGTAGCAGGAGTAAGAGAAATTGTAATGGTATCTCCTGGGAATAAAGAAGGGGAAATAAACAAAACTGTTTTAGCGGCAGCTTACTTATCAGGGATAAATAAAGTATTTAGAATTGGAGGAGCTCAAGCAATTGGTGCATTAGCATTTGGCACAAATCAAATCAATAAGGTGGATGTTATTTCAGGTCCAGGGAATATCTATGTTACAACTGCGAAAAAACTCATTTATGGCTCTACAGGGATTGATTCTTTAGCAGGTCCCAGTGAAATATTAATCATTGCAGATGAAACAGCTCAAAGCACTCATATCGCATCTGATCTACTAGCACAAGCAGAACATGATCCTTTAGCTTCATCAATACTTCTAACTACATCAAAGAACCAGGCAAAAGAAGTTTTAGAAGAACTTTTTAAAAAAATAGATGATCATCCAAGAAAAGAAATTTGCATGCAATCAATAAAAAATTGGGGTTTAATTGTGATTTGCGAAAATTACGAATCATGTATTGAACTAAGCAATAACTTTGCCCCTGAACATCTAGAAATACTTACTATAGATTCAAAAAAAATTCTTACAGGTATAGAAAATGCAGGAGCTATATTTTTAGGAAAATGGACCCCAGAAGCTGTTGGAGATTATCTTGCTGGACCAAATCATACTTTACCCACGTCAGGAAATTCTAGATTTAGCGGTTCTTTAGGAGTTGAAACTTTTATGAAAAATACCTCAATAATAGAATTTAATGAAGAAAGTTTGAAAGTTAATAGCCTTGATATTATTAATCTTGCGAAGAGTGAGGGATTACATAGCCATGCTAACTCAGTACAAATAAGATTTGAAGATTAGGTAGCTCTTGAGGGTGAGTAAACTACTGGGATGTTGTCTTCAATTTTACCAACTAATACTTTGTCTGTAAGATCAACAAATAATCCATTTTCTAATACTCCTGGAATATTATTAATCTTCATTTCAATGTCTTTTGGATTCTTAATACCATCATTAAATAAAACATCTAGGATGAGGTTGCCTTGATCAGTAACAACTGGGCCAGCTTTTTTAGTAGCCATTCTTAAAGAAGAATTGCCATTCATTTCTGAAATAACTTCCTGAACTTGCTTCCAAGCATTTGGAATAACTTCTACAGGTAAAGGGAAAGATTTATTTAGATTTTGCACAAGTTTAGTTTCATCCACAACAATCAACAATTGATTCGCTTTAGATGCCACTAATTTTTCTCTAACATGGCATGCTCCTCCTCCTTTTATTAATTGGAATCCTGGATCAACTTCATCTGCTCCATCAATAGCTAAATCAATTTGAGATAGAGAAGCTAAATCTATAAGCGGGATATCCAGTTCAAGCGCTAAAACTTCTGATTGAAAAGAAGTTGCAACACCTTTTATATTTTGAAGTTTTCCTGAACGTATTTCATCCGCAAGGCTTTTTATCATTAACGCAGCTGTAGATCCAGATCCTAATCCGAGAACCATGTCACTCTTTACTTCCCTTATTGCTGCATCAGCAACTACTTGTTTCATTTGAGTTTGTGAATCCAAAATCTTTTTCTCTAATGGTTATAGATTATTAAATTTCAATGGGTGCTTTATGTCAAACCTGGAAGAGGTTCTGGTTTGATATTTATTTGTATCTCTTTGTTATCTCTCAAAATATTTAAAAGAAATACCTTTCCTATCTGAGCTTTTTCAACTTCATCCAGTAAGGCTTTAGGTTCTTTTATAGAGATATTTTCAGCTGCTATTACTAAATCCCCTCTTCTCAAACCAGCTTTTTCAGCGGGGCTATTAGGAATTATTGATTGAATTAGAGCTCCATCTCTTTCAGGTAGCTGAACTAACGAATTGGGATCGCGATTATGTTCTTTAGCAATTCTAGGATTTAAAGAAATTAATTGTACCCCTAAATATGGATGAATAACTTCCCCATTTTTAAGTAGCTGATCAGAAACACTTTTAGCTAGATTGATCGGAATCGCAAAACCTAAACCAGCTCCAGGGCCGCTTCTTACTAGTGTATTAATTCCTATTACCTCACCATTGGAATTTATGAGTGGTCCCCCAGAATTCCCAGGATTTATTGCCGCATCAGTCTGAATAAGATCTAGCCTTTTATCTGAAAATCCTAAACTATTAATATCTCTATGCAGACTGCTAACGATGCCTAAGGTGACTGTTTTTTCAAGGCCATATGGAGTACCAAGAGCTATTGCCCAATCCCCAACTTCAAGATCTTCAGAATTCCCAAGAGTAGCAAAACCAGAATAAGCATCCTCATCAATTTTTACTAAAGCAAGATCAGTCACTACATCTGTGCCCAAAACTTGACCATCACAAATAGATCCATCTGCCAAAGTAACTGAAACATTATCGACTCTTTCTACTACATGAGCGTTTGTAAGAACCAAACCATTCTCATTAATAATCACTCCAGAACCTTGTCCTCTCTCCCTTTCAGGAGTAATTCCTTGCTCGCCAAGTAAATCCCTTAATAAAGGGTCAAGTAAATTCGGATCAAATTGTTGCCTCTCTACCAACCTTTCAGTATCAATTTTTACAACTGCAGGGCCAATATTTTTAACTGCGGTTGATACGAAATTATGACTTTCAAAAGAATTTAAAGCTAAAACTTCAGCATTTTGAAAGAAATTTCCTAAACAAAAACAAATAACAATGAATATTTGGATTAAATTAATAAATTTAATCTTGAGGAACTTCATTTAATTTATAGTTTTAAGTTTGTTTGATAAATCTAATTGAATCAGAGGGTTATTGTTGTCTTTTTGTTTACATGCATAAAATACAAATTTTTAAATTTTTCTATAGAAAAAACTTCTTTATATGTGAAAATAAATTTTAAATAAATTTATAAATAAATTTGAATAAAGAAAACAAAAGTAAACTAAAAGCTTTATTAGAAAAAGTTGCTAATGAACGGGATTTAGAAATCTACGATTTAAATATTCAAACTAATCAAAATCCAATTGTTATTGAAATAATTATAAGAAAAACTAATGGAGATGATATTTCCTTAGATGATTGTGCGCTATTTAATACCCCAGCATCTGACGAAATAGAAAAATCAAATCTTTTAAATTGTTCATATGTGTTAGAAATTAGTAGTCAAGGGGTCAGCGATGAATTAACCTCAGAAAGAGACTTCAAAACTTTTAAGGGTTTTCCAGTTAATGTTGAGTTAAACCAAAAGAATTCAAAAATAAAATTTCTGAATGGTTTACTTTATGAAAAGTCTAAAGATTATTTAGCCATTAACATTAAAGGTAGGATAAAGAAAATCCCTTTCGACGAAGTATTAAAAATTAGTCTTTGTACCTTAAAAGATTAATTATTATTTTATTCAACCATTATTCAATTTCCCCATCATAGATGGCATTAGTTATTCTCCCAGGTTTAAACAATCTTATTGAAGATATTAGTGAGGAAAAAAAGTTACCTCCTAATATCGTTGAAATAGCCCTACGCGAAGCTTTGTTAAAGGGATACGAAAAATATAGAAAAACTTTTTACATTGGAGTTAACCAAGATCCATTTGATGAAGAATATTTTAGTAATTTTGATGTTGGTCTAGATTTAGATGAAGAAGGTTATCGGATATTATCTAGTAAAATAATTGTTGAAGAAGTTGAGAGCGAAGATCATCAAATATCTCTTTTAGAAGTTAAACAAGTTGCTGATGATGCTCAAATAGGTGACACAGTGGTTTTAGACGTTACTCCAGAAAAAGAGGATTTTGGGCGAATGGCTGCTTCAACAACAAAGCAAGTTTTAGCCCAAAAATTAAGAGATCAACAACGAAAAATGATCCAAGAAGAATTTGCGGATTTGGAAGATCCTGTTCTAACTGCAAGAGTTATAAGATTTGAAAGACAATCAGTCATTATGGGAGTTAGTTCGGGTATTGGTAGACCTGAAGTAGAGGCCGAACTTCCCAAGAGAGATCAATTACCAAATGATAATTATAGAGCAAATGCAACTTTCAAAGTATTTTTGAAGGAAGTTAGCGAAATTGCAAGAAAAGGGCCGCAACTTTTTGTAAGTAGAGCAAATGCTGGTTTAGTGGTTTATTTGTTTGAAAATGAAGTCCCGGAAATTCAAGAAGGCACAGTGAAAATTGTTGCTGTTTCAAGAGAAGCCAACCCTCCTTCAAGAGCTGTTGGGCCAAGAACAAAAGTAGCTGTTGATAGTGTCGAAGAAGAAGTGGACCCTGTAGGTGCCTGTATTGGAGCTAGAGGAGCAAGAATTCAACAAGTAGTAAATGAATTAAGAGGAGAAAAAATTGATGTTATTAAATGGTCATCTAATCCAATACAGTATATTTTAAACTCTTTAAGTCCTGCCAAAGTGGATCAAGTAAGACTTGTAGACCCCGCAGGGCAACATGCGCACGTACTAGTTCCTCCTGATCAATTAAGTCTCGCAATTGGTAGAGAAGGTCAAAATGTAAGACTTGCCGCAAGATTAACTGGTTGGAAGATTGACGTTAAAAACTCACATGAATACGATCAGGAAGCAGAAGATGCTGCAGTCTCTGAATTAATAATTCAAAGGGAAGATGAAGAGAATCTCCAGAGAGAAGCGGAACTAAGATTAGAAGCAGAACAAGCTGAGCGTGCTGCAGAAGATGCAAGATTAAGAGAACTTTATCCTCTTCCCGAAGATGAAGAAGAATATGGAGAGGAACAATACGAAGGAGAAGAATTCACAGATAATGATCCATTAGAGACCGTTCAAGATACTGAGATATCTGCCAAAGAGGAGAAAACACGGTGATACAACAAATCCCTGTTTTGCGTGTATGCATTTCATGTAGGAAAACATATGACCGGAAAGATCTTTTAAAGATTACTAAAGATCATAAGCAAGGCATCATGCTTCAAAAGGGAATGGGGAGATCAGCTTACATTTGCAAGTCAAAAAAATGCTACTCAGATTCAAAGATCAAAAAAAAGCTTCAAAAAGCTTTAAAAACATTTTTAGAACCTGAATTTATTGAAATTTTTGAAAAAGAAATTACAAGCTACAATAACTATCCCCATTAAGAGAATATAATTAAATTAAATTCTCTTCTATTTCAAAAAAAAAAGAGTACAAATCAGATTAAATGACTATCAGCGATAAAATCAGAATTTACGAACTTTCCAGAGACTTAAATCTGGAAAATAAAGATATACTTGATGCCGCTCAAAAACTTTCAATTTCAGTAAAAAGCCATAGCAGTTCTATTAGTGCAGAAGAGGCAAAAAAAATTAAAAATCTTATTAATAAAGAGAATTCAGATAAAAAAATACTTTCCATTAACAAGCCTTCAATTAAAAAAGATAACTATAAACAAAACAAAGAAGATAAATCTCCTGTTATCTCTCCAAAAAAAGGGAAACCCTTCAAAGACAATTCAAACATAAAACCATTATTGATAAAACCACTTAATAAGCCTGAGAGTGTAAAAATAATTTCAAATCAACTACAAAATCCCAATAAACCTAATTTTGTTAACAGTTCACAATCCCGAGCAAATCTTACAAATTCCAATAAAAAACCTTCACAAAATTTCAACCAAGATAAAAAAACTTTCGAAAATAACACAACCCCATCTATCAAAAGTCCGGCAAAACCACCTATACAATTAATTGCAAAGCCTAAAAATATAAACAATAATGTTAAATCTAATGAATCTTCCCAGAACATCTCCAATGCAGGGGATAAAAGACGACTATCGAACAAACCTGATCAAAATACGAACACACCTAAAACAAATAAATTTGATAATAGAATGAAGACCCCTGAGCTCGTAGGAGCTCCAATAAGAAGAGAAGATCCAAAAATAAATCCTAATAAGCAAAATAATAATAGGCAAAACACTGCTTTTAAACAAACTGTCTCAAACAGACCTGGTTCTCGCAACAGACCTGGCATGCCCAATAGGCCTGGTTTAAGAAACAAACCTTCAGATCAAGGCAGACCTGGCTCCTTCAATAGGCAAGGCAATCCAAATAGACCTGGTTCTCCCAACAGACCTGGTATGTCCAATAGGCCTGGTTTAAAAAACAAACCTTCAGATCAAGGCAGACCTGGCTCCTTTAATAGGCAAGGCAATCCAAATAGACCTGGAATGCCCAATAGGCCTGGTTCTAAATTCAATGGCCAAAATTCCTCTGGGATTAGGAAGCCAGTATCACCTAACGAACTTTTACAACTTCAAAAAAATAATAACTCCGAGAAAGACAAACTAGGTACGAAGAATAACGCAAAACAAAATATCGATGCACCTAATCAGAAGCCGAAAGCGCCTAGTAATCGTCCAAATGCTACTCCAAGTTCCAAAAAACCTCCTCATAGAACATTTTCAAATAGTTCAAAGAAACCTGGAAAGACAGACTGGGATGATAGCGCAAAACTTGAAGCATTAAGAAGTAAAAATACCCAAAAACAAAGGCAGAAAGTGCATATTATTGGTGAAAATGATGACTCATTAACATCTGAAACTAGTGGATATTCAGGCGAGAAAATTTCAATTTTATCAGCAAGTCTAGCGCGTCCTAAGAAAGAAAAGTCTGAGGAAACTAAATCTCATAAAGCTATCAAACAATTTAAAAAGAAGAAAAAAGAGACTACTAGGCAAAGACAGAAAAGAAGAGCTTTGGAGTTAAAGGCTGCCAAAGAAGCAAAACAAGTAAGACCTGAAATGATAATCGTGCCCGAAGATAATTTAACAGTCCAAGAATTAGCCGATAAATTAAGTCTTGAAAGTTCTGAAATAATCAAATCTCTATTTTTTAAAGGAATAACTGCAACTGTTACTCAATCACTCGACTTAGCAACTATTGAAACAGTAGCAGAAGAATTTGGGGTACCTGTTTTACAAGATGATATCCAAGAAGCTGCTGAGAAAACAGTTGATATGATTGAGTCTGAAGATATTGATAATCTTATAAGAAGACCACCTGTTATTACAGTGATGGGTCATGTAGATCATGGCAAAACAAGTCTTTTAGATTCCATCAGAGAATCAAGAGTAGCTTCGGGGGAAGCAGGAGGCATCACTCAACACATAGGAGCTTATCAAGTTGAATTTGAACATGAATCTCAAAAGAAAAAATTAACTTTTCTTGATACTCCTGGTCATGAAGCCTTTACTGCAATGAGAGCAAGGGGTACAAAGGTTACAGATGTAGCTGTTCTTGTAGTTGCTGCAGATGATGGTTGCAGACCTCAAACACTAGAAGCTATCAGTCATGCAAGAGCTGCAAAAGTACCAATTGTTGTTGCAATAAATAAAATTGACAAAGAAGGTGCGTCTCCAGACAGAGTAAAGCAGGAATTATCAGAAAAAGAATTAATTGCTGAAGATTGGGGAGGAGATACAGTTATGGTTCCAGTAAGTGCTATCAAAAAACAAAATATTGATAAATTACTCGAAATGATTTTATTAGTTTCAGAGGTAGAAGATCTACAAGCTAACCCTGATAGATTTGCAAAAGGTACTGTTATTGAAGCCCACCTAGACAAAGCGAAAGGGCCTGTGGCTACTTTGTTAGTACAAAATGGAACCTTGAAATCTGGAGATGTTTTAGCTGCGGGTTCAGTCCTTGGAAAAATTAGAGCAATGGTTGATGAACATGGTAATAGAATCAAAGAAGCAGGGCCATCATTCCCTGTGGAAGCGCTAGGATTCAGTGAAGTGCCCACTGCAGGAGATGAATTCGAAGTATACCCTGATGAGAAAACTGCTCGAGCCATTGTGGGAGAAAGGGCAACAGATGCAAGAGCTACAAAATTAGCTCAGCAAATGGCCTCTAGAAGAGTCAGCTTATCATCCTTATCAAATCAAGCAAATGATGGAGAGCTAAAGGAGTTAAACTTAATTCTTAAGGCTGATGTTCAAGGTAGTATTGAAGCGATATTAGGATCACTAGAACAATTACCAAAAAATGAAGTTCAAGTCAGAGTCCTCTTTTCTGCTCCTGGAGAAATAACTGAGACAGATATAGATCTCGCTGCTGCATCTGGGTCAGTAATCATTGGATTTAACACCTCATTGGCTTCTGGCGCGAAGAGAGCAGCTGATGCTAATGACGTTGATATAAGAGAGTATGAAGTTATCTATAAACTCTTAGAAGATATTCAGTTAGCCATGGAAGGGCTACTTGAACCCGATCTTGTCGAAGAATCATTAGGGCAAGCTGAAGTTAGAGCAACTTTCGCAGTCGGTAAAGGAGCTATTGCGGGCTGTTATATACAAACTGGTAAATTACAACGAAATTGTTCTCTCAGAGTTCTTAGATCAGATAAAGTAATATTTGAGGGCAATTTAGACTCTCTAAAAAGAGCTAAAGATGATGTAAAAGAAGTAAATACAGGATTTGAATGTGGAGTTGGCTGCGATAAATTCTCTTCATGGATTGAAGGAGATGTAATCGAAGCATTCAAGTTTGTTACCAAAAAGAGGACCTTAGCTCAATAATTAAACATCTAGCTTATTAATCTTTATTTCTGTCAAAGATTAATAAAGTAGGAAATATTACACAAGCACCCAACTGTATGAGAAGATTATTTTGCTGTAATTCAGTCCCGCTTGCAATTCTGGAAAGCATTATTAGAAGTCCCAAAAATGCAGAACCGCTAAAAGCTATCCACAATATTCTTCTCAATCCTTTGAAAGGAGATTGAGATTCCTTTAATAATTTCTTTTTCAATTCAGGATCTATTTTTGACATAAATTCTTTCAATTATAAAATTAAGTCTATACGAAAAATTCAATATTTAATTTGGCCGGTGTAGCTCAGTGGTAGAGCAACTGTCTCGTAAACAGTAGGTCATTGGTTCAATTCCAATTATCGGCACTTAAATGGATAGATGGATTAAAACTTCTATAAATATGCTGGATTTATATAATTTATTGTATCTGAATAAAAAAAATTTTCGCGAGTATTTTCTTAGGATTTTTAATTTCTCCAAATTAGTAATAAAGTAGTTAGATTCTTAGAGGAAATAAATTCATTAAATTTCATGACATGAATTTTAATTTGAAGTTGGAAAAATTAAATAAAAAAAATTACAAAGTTAATCACTTTGGAAAGATATTAACTGTAAGATTGCCATGTAATCCAATATTTCCAATAGGACCTATTTATTTAGCAGACCATATTCATAAATGTTTTCCAGCTTTAGAACAGCAATTCATTGATCTAGCAATAATTCCATCTAATAAAGTTTCCAAATATTTAGCTAGAAAAATTGATCAATTTAGACCTCATCTAATTATTTTTTCATGGAGAGATATACAAATTTATGCTCCTGTTGATGGAAGAAGTGGTAATCCTCTTCAAAACTCTTTTGAAGTGTTCTACTCAAAAAATATCCTAAAAAAAATTAGAGGTTCCTGGGGAGGATTAAAATTAATTGCATCTCATTATGGAGAAATATATAGAAATACTTCTTTAGTTAAAATGGGACTAAAAAGAGCACAAAAATACAATAAAAATGTAAAAGTAATTTTAGGTGGTGGTGCTGTTAGTGTCTTCTATGAACAATTGGGGGATCTACTTCCAAATGGAACTGTTATTTCAGTTGGAGAGGGAGAAAATCTCATTGAAAAAATCATTAGAGGAGATTCAATAGAGGAAGAAAGATGTTATGTTGCTGGACAAAAACCTCGTAACAAATTAATACATGAACAACCTTCAGGCACTGTTAAAACCGCCTGCAACTATCAATATATTAAATCAATATGGCCTGAATTTGATTGGTACATAGAAGGTGGCGATTATTACGTAGGGGTGCAAACAAAAAGAGGTTGTCCTCATAACTGTTGTTTCTGTGTTTACACAGTTGTTGAGGGGAAGCAAGTTCGCGTTAATCCTGTTAAGGAAGTAATCAAAGAAATGAAGCAATTATATGATCTTGGAGTAAGGGGATTTTGGTTTACTGATGCACAGTTTATTCCAGCCAAAAAACATATTGAAGATGCAAAAACACTTTTGCAAGCAATTAAGGACCAAGGCTGGGACGATATTAATTGGGCCGCATACATTAGAGCAGATAATATTGATGCTGAGCTGGCTCAGCTTATGGTTGATACAGGTATGAGCTATTTTGAAATTGGTATCACGTCAGGATCTCAAGAACTTGTTAGAAAAATGAGACTAGCTTATGACCTTGAGACTGTATTAAGGAATTGCAGAATGCTAGTCAAATCAGGTTTCAAGAATCATGTTTCAGTCAATTATTCATTTAATGTTTTTGATGAAACGCCCAGCACAATAAGACAAACAATTGCTTACCATAGGGAATTAGAAAATATTTTTGGTAAAGGCTTAGTTGATCCAGCTATATTTTTTATAGGTTTGCAACCTCACACTCTTCTGGAAAAGTATGCCCTGGAAAATAATATTTTGAAGCCAAATTATAATCCAATGAGCATGATGCCCTGGACAGCGAGAAAACTACTTTGGAATCCAGGCTCACTAGGGAAAAAACTTGGTCAGGTTTGCTTAGAAGCTTTTGATAATCCAGAAGACGAATTTGGCAAAACAGTTATCGACATTCTTGAGAGGGAATATGGAAAGTCCTCCTTAAAAGAATCATTAAAAGTCCGTCCTTTATCAGAAAGGAAATTAGCACATTCAAAATAATAAATTCAACCGTAATTAATCCTCTTTCTCAATTGAGCTAGAAATTCCTTTAGATTTTAATGATTCTGAGTAGAATTCTGCTGGCTCTAAATCACAAACAATTACTAAACCCACACCCGTATTGTGTGCTTCAAGCATTATCGCGATAGCATCTTGTTCACTTAATTGAGGAACAACTTCTCTCAGTGAAATAGTTACATACTCCATAGAATTAACTGGATCATTATGAAGTAAAACCTTATATTTTGGAGACTTATTTTTTAACTCAGCAGGTTTCTTTTCAATCACTGCTGAATTATTATTTATACTTTGTTCTAACTTTATAGAAAGCATTAAATTTATTGGAGTTTAAATTGTACTAGTAATTATATATTAATTATTCTTTCCATTGCATCAAGGACGTTTGATCGTGAGTTAAATGCTGACAAGCGAAAATAACCCTCTCCTGCCAATCCAAATCCGCTCCCAGGTGTTCCCACTACACTAACTTTTTGGAGAAGGAAATCAAAAAAGTCCCATGATGTCATTTGATCAGGAACTTTAATCCATATATAAGGAGCATTATCCCCACCATAAACTTTATATCCTGAATTCTGTAGTTTATTTTTCATTATTTTTGCATTTTCCATATAAAAATCAATTAAACCCCTTACCTGTTTCTTACCTTCAAGAGAATAAACAGCCTCTGCTCCTTTTTGAACCACATAACTTACTCCATTGAATTTTGTAGATTGTCGCCTATTCCAAAGAGGCCATAACTCTATTTCCTCATTTGTTGAGCTCAAACCTTTGAGATTTTTAGGTATTACTGTAAAAGCACATCTAACTCCAGTGAATCCTGCATTCTTTGAAAAAGATCTAAATTCAATAGCGCAATCCTTTGCTCCCTCAATCTCATATATTGAATGTGGAATATCATTATCTTGAATAAATGCTTCATAAGCTGCATCAAAAA
Source organism: uncultured Prochlorococcus sp. (assembly GCF_902616385.1). Classification (GTDB taxonomy): domain Bacteria; phylum Cyanobacteriota; class Cyanobacteriia; order PCC-6307; family Cyanobiaceae; genus Prochlorococcus_A. Next base: position 49,952 of record NZ_CACMSM010000001.1, read on the forward strand.
GTATAAGGGATTTGTTTTGAAGAGCATAGTCAACCCACTTTTTCAAGTCTGCTTTATTAATAGTTGCTCCAGTAGGATTATTAGGAAAACAAAGATATAAAATATCAACTTTTTTTTCAGGTAGTTTTGGCAAAAAGTTATTCCCCTCGTTTATTGCAAGATATGTTAATCCTTGATAAGTCCCATTTTCTAGAGCATCTCCAGTTCTGCCTGTCATCACGTTACTATCTACATAAACAGGGTAAACAGGATCTGTTACAGCAATTGAATTATTTTTGCCAAGAATATCTAAAATATTGCTACTGTCGCATTTAGAACCGTCTGAAACAAAGATTTCTTCTGGTGAAATTTGACAGCCTCTAGAAATAAAATCTTGCTCAGATATTTTTTCCCTGAGCCAAAAATAACCTTGTTCTGGTCCATAACCTCTAAAACCATCTGTTGTGCCCATATCATCTAAGGCTTTGCCCATAGCCTCAATGCATGCTCTAGGTAATGGTTCTGTAACATCTCCTATGCCAAGCTTAATAATTTCGGCATTCTTATTTGATTGAGAATATATTTTTACTCTTTTAGCAATTTCAGGGAATAAGTAGCCTGCTTTGAGTTTTAAATAATTTTCGTTTACTTGAACCACTTTAGATAAAAAATTTCACCAATCTTAGAATAATCTATCGACGTGCTTTAGTGGTGATTAGATGTTAAAATTATTTTAGTTATGATTTATTTAAGATTTAGTCATAGCTATGAATTCAATTTCAATTAGTTTAAAATCGCTTAAAGTTCGATAAATAGCAGAATTCAATCACTTTTAACTCTATTAATTCTAAAAAGTAAATCATAGAAGCTATAGAAATCTCTTTATTGAAAGATAAAAATCTAAATTTTTAATTTAGATAATTTTCAAAATCCCAATCATTCAGAATCAATAATATGTCTCAGCAAATTATCATCGCTGAGCAGGCTCGAATTGCAGCACTACTCACAGATGATCGAGTTGATGAATTAATCGTCGCACAAGGTCAATATCAAATTGGCGATATTTTTTTAGGAACAGTTGAAAACGTTCTCCCTGGTATTGATGCCGCTTTCATAAATATCGGTGAAAGTGAAAAAAATGGATTCATCCATGTTTCAGATTTAGGTCCACTAAGACTCAAAAAAGGAATATTTGGGATAACGGAATTACTGGAACCAAAACAAAAAGTTCTAGTACAGGTAATAAAGGAACCCACAGGATCAAAAGGGCCTAGACTAACCGGTAATATTTCAATCCCAGGGAAATACTTGATATTGCATCCATATGGCCAAGGAGTAAATATTTCAAGAAAAATAAATACAGAAACAGAACGAAGCCGTTTGAAAGCTCTCGGGGTTTTAATAAAACCACCTAGCACAGGCTTGTTATTTAGAACAGAGGCTCAAAAGATAAAAGAAGAACTTCTAATTGAAGATTTAGAACATTTAATTCAACAATGGGAAAATGTATTAAAAGTTTCTGAGGCTACTAATCCGCCAAATTTAGTAAAAAGAGATGATGATTTCTGTCTAAAGATCTTGAGAGATTATATTAAAGATTTTACTAAAAGCATAATTATCGATAGTAAACTTTCAGTTATAAGGGCAAAAGAATTTTTATTAAATTATGAATCTGATATAGATATTGAATTTCACGATAACAGTTTAAACCAACATATTTTTGAGAAGTATGAAATTAAGAAAACAATTCAAAAAGCACTCCAGCCCAGAGTAGATCTTCCTTCGGGGGGGTATATTATTATTGAACCTACTGAAGCTTTAACAGTAATCGATGTAAACTCTGGATCATTTACGAGATCCGCCAACTCAAGACAAACCGTTTTATGGACGAACTGCGAAGCAGCAGTTGAAATCTCAAGACAAATGAAATTAAGAAATATCGGTGGAGTTATTGTAGTAGATTTTATTGATATGGAATCTAGAAGGGATCAATTTCAGTTACTTGAACATTTTACCTCAGCAATAAAAGATGATTCTGCTAGGCCTCAAATAGCTCAGCTTACTGAATTAGGCTTAGTGGAGTTAACTAGAAAAAGACAAGGTCAAAATATATATGAATTATTCGGTAAAAAATGTTCTAAATGCGATGGTACAGGACATGTAGAAAATATATTAAATCACGAAATTTCTAACTTAAAAATTAAAAATGTTGAAAAAAAATCTAATCAATCAAACAATCTACCATCTTTAGATCTAGATAACTCTCGATCAACTGATGAGCAAGAAAAAATAATTGACAAAGAATTGCTTAATTTCAGAGACCTAAATAAAGAGAATTCTTCTAATAAAAAAGAGAATGATAATGATAATTTAAACCATTCAAATTCAAAAGAAAAAAATATAATAACAGTCGATCTTACTAATGAAGAAAAAATTGTTTTCAGTCAATTAGGAATTAATCCACTTATAAAGTTAGGTAAAGAATTTCTCACCAGCAATAATTTTGTTCGTTTAAAAGAGAGTGGCAAGGAGGCGGGGAAAGCCTTAGACAATGAAAAAACAAAAGTAAAACAAATTAAAAAAATTTCAAAATCAAGAGAAGAAAAGGTTCAAATTGAATTTGAAGCTAACGCAAATTCTAAAGATAAATCTTCAAATAAAACTAATGAAAGCAATGAAGTTTTATTTACAGATAAAAAGGATGGAAGTGAACTTACAGATGAGCTAAACAATGCAAGAAAAAAAAGAAGAAGATCTTCAGCAAGCATTGAATAAAGTATACGAAGTTGGAATAGATGAAGTTGGAAGGGGAGCAATTTTCGGTCCGGTTTTTTCGGCAGTATGTGTATTAACTGAAAAAAATAAATTTATCTTAAAAAAATTTGGAGTAACGGATAGTAAAAAACTAACTCCCAAAAAAAGAAAATTACTTTTACCAAAAATTTTATTACTATCTTCAGATTATGGAATTGGGCAATCTTCAGCTAGAGAAATAGATAGGTTAGGTATCAGAGTTGCGACAGAACTTTCAATGATAAGAGCTTTAAAAAAATTAAAAGAAAAGCCATCTGAATTAATAATTGATGGCCCCTTATTATTAAGGCCATGGAACGGTATACAGAAAAACATAGTATCTGGAGATTCAAAGTTTATCTCGATAGCTTCAGCAAGCATAGTCGCCAAAGTTTCTCGCGATAATCTAATGGAAAGGTTAGAAAAAAAATACTCAGGATACTTGATATTTAAAAATAAAGGTTATGGAACGAGGGAGCATCTTTCATTAATTGAAAAGAATGGAATAACTAAACTTCACAGGAAAAGTTTTTTAAAAAAATCAAATCTTATTTAATTCACACCAATCTAAAAAATCTTTTACGAGTTGCTGTTGAACCCTTGACTTTATACCCAACAGAATTCCATTTAATACCGAATGACCAGTAGATTCCAAAATTTTCCTTGGTACAAGATTCAGCAGAGGAGGCTGGCTTACAGATACCCCAAGAAGCGCCTCACCTTCTAAACCAATATCAGTTGCTTCCAAATTCGCTTTCAAAATAAGATTAAAATCATCTATCATCCCCAACCCATCCAATGTACTTTCAAGGGCACTCATTTTTAAAATTCCATCTTTATTTTCTACCGCAATTGAGACAACAGGGTTAATATCTAATTGAAAAACCTTAAAACTTGTTACTGTATACTTATATCTACCTATTCCTTCTGGTACCAATTTTTTGGAGTCAAGCATTGCTCCAACTACTCTTTCTTCTTCCAAAAGATATTTAGAAAGATATTCTTTATTACGTGTTACAGAAAGCTTGAGTTTCTGTTTAGCATCAAAAGACAATAACATTTTCTATATCCCTCCAATGCTTATTTGATCTCTTTTTTTTTTACGATTAATCATGCGCAAACAAGTTGCATATTTAGGTCCTAAAGGAACATATGCAGAAAAAGCAGCTCATATATTATCAAAGCTTGCCAATTTTCAGACACCTATATTTGTACCATGTAATGGGTTACATTCGGTCATTAAATCAATAGCGTACAACAATTGTGATGCTGCTGTAGTGCCTATAGAAAATTCTGTAGAAGGGGGAGTTACAGCTACTCTAGACGCTCTTTGGAAATTTCCTGAAATTTTTATAAATAAAGCAATTGTTTTACCTATAAGACATGCATTAATTAGTGATGGAGAACTTTCAAACATTTCAGAAGTATTATCTCATCCTCAAGCATTAGCTCAATGTTCAGAATGGTTATCTGAAAATCTTCCAAATGCAATTCCTCTCTCAACAAATTCAACATCAGAAGCTGTCAATATGGTCAAGGGGAGTAAATTCAGAGCTGCTATCGGTTCAAAATCATTAACTCAAATCGAAGGACTCAAAGAATTAGCCTTTCCTATTAATGATGTTCCAGGTAATTGCACTAGATTTGTTTTATTGAGCAAGGAATCAAATTCAAATTTAGCTAATATTGCCAGTTTTGCTTTCTCATTAATTTCAAATAAACCAGGTGCTTTGCTTAAAGCGATAAATTATATTGCAGATTTTGGGTTTAATATGAGTAAAATTGAATCAAGACCTTCTAAAAGAGAATTGGGAGAATATATAATTTACATTGATTTAGAAATAAATAATCAAAATAACATTAAAAATTTTCATGAATTAAAAAATAAGCTAAAGCCACTTTGCAATAATTTTGTTGATTTTGGAAATTATTTTTCTGAAAATGTTGAACTAGATTAATTTATCCTCTACATTTATAAACTCCAAACTCCATTAAACCTTTTCTAAATGCCCAATTCATGAGAAGTATCGTTGGAATCTCTCTAATAGACTTCACTATCGCAAATGGGCCAAGTGACAAAATCATGAAGGGCCTTCGAATGCCTTCAAAAATCGATTCGTACCAAGAAGGATTTGTGTAGGAATTCCAATTTTCAGATACAACTCTTCCTGAACTATTTTCGTTAGTTCTAAGAATATTACTGAATTCGTTAATGCTAATAAAGTTAGGATGTACCCATTGTTCAAGTAATTGTTTAAGAACTAACTTTTCAAAAAATGATGGGGGATATGCTTGGAGGTCTCTTGAGTTCCAATCAGCCAATGCTAAATACCCTCCAGGTCTTAAAGTTCTCATCATTTCATCCGCAAACCTTTTTTTATCATTCATGTGTGCTCCAGCCTCAACACTCCAGACACCATCAAATGATCCATCTTCAAATTTCAAGTCCAAAGCATCCATAACTTGGAAGTTGCAATTTAGCCCATAAGGAGTAAGTTCTCTTGCTCTTTTTACTTGGGCCGGACTAATTGTGATACCAGTGACGTTAAAACCATAATATTCTGCGAGAATCCTAGAACTGCCCCCTATTCCACAACCTACATCGAGTATTCTGGATCCCTGTGGCAATTTATCTAAACCACTCCATTTGACTAATTCATGAACAAACTGAACTTTAGCCTTCCTAAAATCAATATTTTTTTTCCCTAAGGGATAAAAACCCAAGTGTATATGTTCTCCCCACAATCTCTCAAGTAATCTATCCTGGGTCCAAGAATCATACGCAGCAGCAACTGTACCAGAAGAAATATATTTTCTAGCATTGTTCCTCCAAATAATAGCCAGGAATAGGAAGGATAAAACTATTAAAAAAAAAGGAAATAATAATTCAAACATTTAACTTTCTTTTATATCAGGAAAACTCTCTTTCAATGCAGTTCTTGCGGCAAGTTGTTTTCTCGTATGATCAAGCATTTCGTATTCTCTGAGCAAACGGGTAAAAGTATTTCTCTCTTCAAGTAGTCTTTGCTGTTCCTCCGCAACAGGACCTCCTAAATGAGATCCAATCCAAAATGACAAATCCATTGGATTATCAGGTAATTTATCAGGTAGATTTTTCTTAGTATTAGTCAATTTACTCGTTAAATTAATAACATCACTAAGTGCTTCTTTCACTGAATCTTTTAGGGAATCTAATTTTTGAAAGTCATCAATATTGTCATCACTAATCCAACTAACCATGGCTGAACAAAATGGCGTCGAACGGGTAATTTCTAAGACTTGAAATCTTTGTTGGCCGAGAGTGATAATATTACTTCTCCCATCCTCTGCAGTTTGGTGTTTTATAATTTGTGCGCAACATCCAACGTTAGCCATACTTTTAGTAGTGGGATCCCACTTAATAATCCCAAACATAGAATCACTCTCAAGAACAGATTGGAGCATGATCCTATATCTCGATTCAAAAATATGTAAAGGCAATACTTCTTGAGGGAAAAGGACTACCTCTGGCAAAGGAAATAAAGGTAATTCCCTTACTGAGAGTTCTCCCATTTAAACCTCATTTCATTATTTTAATACTAATCAATTTGAGACGATTTCGGGATTTATTAAAGTTTAACTTCTATATCTACACCACTAGGGAGATCAAGTTTCATTAAAGCATCAATAGTTTTTGCGGAAGGACTGTAGATATCTATTATTCTTCGATGCGTTCTTGTTTCAAAATGTTCTCTAGAATCTTTATCAACATGTGGTGATCTTAGTACGCAATAAATCTTCCTTTTTGTAGGTAAAGGTATTGGACCTATTGCTGAGGCAGAAGTAGTATCAGCAGTTTGAATAATTTTGTCGCAAGATAAATCAAGCATTCTTCTATCAAATGCTTTGAGCCTTATTCTTATTTTTTGTTGTGCAATAGATGCAGTCATAGTTTCAAATAACTTCTAGTAAAGGGTCATTTTAATAAATGACCCTTATCCATAAACCTATATTAGATGATTGAGGTTAAATTTTTAAAATTCAAATTTATTATTTGAGAATTTTAGAAACAACTCCAGCACCGATAGTACGCCCACCTTCACGTATGGCGAATCGCATACCTTGTTCAATAGCTACTGGACAAATTAATTCTCCAGTCATCTTAATTCTGTCTCCAGGCATAACCATTTCAACATTAGAACCATCATCTGAGGTAAATGCGGTGATTTGACCAGTCACATCAGTTGTTCTGATGTAGAACTGAGGTCTATATCCTGCAAAGAAAGGAGTATGTCTTCCGCCCTCTTCTTTTTTGAGAACATAAACTTCTCCTTCAAACTGAGTATGAGGGGTAATAGATCCTTTCTTCACAAGAACCATTCCTCTTTCAATATCTTCTTTCTGGACACCCCTTAAAAGCAAACCAACATTATCGCCAGCCATACCTTCATCAAGAAGTTTTCGGAACATTTCAACTCCAGTAACAGTTGTTACTCTTGTATCTCGTATTCCAACTATTTCTACTTCTTCTCCAACCTTAACTTTACCTCTCTCAATTCTTCCAGTAGCAACAGTTCCTCTACCAGTAATCGAGAAAACATCTTCAACTGCCATCAAGAATGGTTTATCAACTTCTCTTTCTGGTTCAGGAATACTAGCATCAACTGCTTTCATTAACTCTTCAATCTTTGATTCCCATGTAGAATCACCTTCTAGAGCTTTTAAACCTGAAACTTGAACTATAGGAATGTCATCTCCTGGGAAGTCATAACTATCTAAAAGTTCCCTAATTTCCATTTCGACAAGTTCAATGATTTCTTCGTCATCAACCATGTCGCACTTATTGAGAGCAACCACAAGAGCAGGAACTCCAACCTGTTTAGCTAATAGAATATGCTCTTTTGTTTGAGCCATAGGACCATCTGTAGCTGCGCAAACTAGAATAGCTCCATCCATTTGGGCAGCCCCTGTGATCATGTTTTTCACATAATCAGCATGTCCAGGGCAATCGACATGGGCGTAATGTCTGCCTTCAGTTTCATATTCAACATGAGCTGTATTAATGGTAATGCCACGCTCTCTTTCTTCCGGAGCACCATCAATGTCTCCATAGTCTTGAGCTTGAGCTTGACCTTTTTTAGCTAATACATTTGTAATAGCAGCTGTTAGTGTTGTTTTTCCATGATCAACATGGCCAATAGTACCTATGTTGACATGTGGTTTGTTCCTTTCGAACTTCTCGCGAGCCATTTTGAATTAAAGAATCGAGGATTTAAGAGTGTTTTAGTTTAGAGATCAGGAGTTGCCCTGATTCTTGGAAATGATAGCTTCAGCAACATTACGAGGAACTTCCTCATAATTTGCGAACTCCATTGAAAATATACCCCGACCTTGAGTCATTGATCGGAGTTGAGTGGCATAACCGAACATTTCGGCTAAGGGCACTTTGGCCTGTACCTTAGACAATCCATCATCAACAGATTGTCCTTCTACTTGACCTCTTCTAGAAGAGAGATCACCAATTACAGATCCAAGAAAGTCGTCAGGACTTTCGACCTCAACTTTCATCATAGGCTCTAAAAGGACAGGATTGCATTTTTTAACACCGTCTTTAAAAGCCATGGAACCTGCAATTTTGAAGGCCATTTCAGATGAGTCTACATCGTGGAATGAACCATCGACTAGTGTTACTTTTACATCAATGAGTGGATAACCGGCAAGAACACCAGATTCACAGGTTTCTTTCATTCCATTAGATGCAGGTCCAATATACTCTTTTGGTACAGCTCCGCCAACAATTTTGTTTACAAATTCAAAACCTTTACCAACTTCAGCAGGTTCCATTTCAATGATTACATGACCATATTGACCTTTTCCTCCAGTCTGTCTTGCATATTTACCTTCACCTTTAGAACTAGACCTAATTGTCTCTCTATATGAAACCTGGGGGGCTCCTATATTTGCTTCAACTTTAAATTCCCTTAACATTCTGTCGACGAGGATTTCTAGGTGCAATTCACCCATACCAGCAATAACAGTTTGATTTGTCTCAGGGTCTGTACTTACCCTAAAGGTTGGATCCTCTTCAGACAAAGCAGTTAAAGCTTTTGATAATTTTTCCATATCGCCTTTAGTTTTTGGCTCAACAGCTACTGAGATAACTGGTTCAGGGATAAACAATGTCTCCAAAACTATTGGGTCTTCGGTATTACATAAAGTGTCACCAGTTGTTGTATTCTTAAGACCTAATACAGCTCCTAAATCTCCTGCCCTCAATTCATCAACCTCCTCTCTCTCATCAGCTTTAAGAATCACTAATCTAGAAATTCTCTCTTTAGCATCCTTAGTAGAATTCATTACATAACTGCCCTTTGATAGAACACCTGAATACATTCTTACAAAAGTTAATTTTCCGTAGGGATCTGACATCACTTTAAATGCTAGTGCACTAAAAGGAGCATTATCATCTGAAGGTCTAATATCTTCTTTGCCACTTGGTAAAACACCTTGTATTGGTTTCACATCAACAGGAGCTGGCAAATAATCAACAACTGCATCTAATACAAGTTGGACTCCTTTATTCTTAAAAGCTGACCCGCAAAGAACAGGAACTAATCCATGCTTTAAAACACCCTCCCTAATACCTTTTTTAAGTTGTTCAGTGGATAATTCTCCTGTTTCAAGGAAAATCTCTATTAACTCTTCATCATTCTCTGCAACACTCTCCATCAACTTATTTCTCCACTCATCAGCTTCCTCTTCCATTTCTGATGGAATTGGTGCTTCTTCTATATCAGTACCTAAGTCATTTTTGTAAAGGTATGCTTTGTTGGCAACTAAATCAATAATGCCTGTAAGATCACCTTCAGCTCCAATAGGTAGTTGAATTGGGAGTGCATTAGCCTTTAGTCGATCTTTAATTTGGTTATTAACTTTTAGAAAATCTGCACCAGTTCTATCCATTTTATTAACAAAAACCATTCTTGGGACAGAGTATCTATCTGCTTGACGCCAAACTGTTTCAGATTGAGGCTGAACTCCGCCAACTGCGCAAAATACAGCTATGACTCCGTCCAAGACTCGCATTGATCTTTCCACTTCAATAGTAAAATCAACATGTCCAGGAGTATCAATAATATTAATTCTGTGATCTTGCCAACTAGTAGATATTGCAGCAGCAGTAATAGTAATTCCTCTTTCTCTTTCTTGATCCATCCAATCTGTTACAGCAGCACCATCATGAACCTCTCCTATCTTATGAACCACACCTGAATAAAACAAAATCCTCTCTGTAGTTGTTGTCTTCCCTGCATCAATATGAGCGGCTATACCTATATTCCTTACTCGTTCCAGGGGAAAGTCGCGTGCCAATTTAAAAGCTCCAAATAAAAAAATTTTTATAATTATAGTTCACTCTAAAAGCAAACTTTTATAATAATAAACTACTCAAGTACCTTTTTGATGAAATTAATATCTGTAATGTGCAAAAGCTTTATTAGCTTCGGCCATTTTGTGAGTGTCTTCTCTTTTTTTAACTGAACTACCAGTTTCATTTGCTGCATCCATTAACTCACTAGCAAGTTTTTGGGACATACTTTTGCCATTTCTTGCACGTGAAAACGTTACAAGCCATCTTAATGCCATAGCTATACCCCTCTCTTGTCGTACTTCCATAGGTACTTGGTATGTTGCACCACCAACTCTTCTAGCTCTTACCTCCACAAGAGGAGTAGCATTTTTTACAGCTGTTTCAAATAATTCAACTGCATTTCCACCAGTTCTCTCACTAATCAGAGAAAAAGCATCAGACAATATTCTTTGAGCTGTAGATTTTTTACCATGTTTCATCAAACGAGAGATCATCATCGAAGCAAGTCGACTATTAAATTGAGGATCTGGAAGAACTGGTCTTTTTACTGCTGCATTACGACGTGACATTTTTTTAGAAAGTGATGTTTACAAGTTAATCTTTTGGAGCTTTTGCTCCATACTTAGACCTAGATTGACGTCTATCTTTGACTCCAGCCGTATCTAAAGTTCCTCTTATTATATGATATCTAACTCCCGGTAAATCCTTAACTCTTCCCCCCCTAAGAAGAACGACAGAGTGTTCTTGCAAGTTATGTCCAATACCAGGTATGTAAGCCGTCACTTCGAAACCTGAAGTTAATCTAACCCTAGCAACTTTTCTCAAAGCTGAATTAGGCTTTTTTGGTGTTGATGTATAGACTCTTGTACATACCCCTCGTCTCTCAGGGCATGATTTTAAAGCAGGAGATTTTGTTTTCTTTGTCAGACGTTTTCTTTCTGAACCAACTAATTGTGAGATGGTGGGCATCTATTAAACTTAGATAAAAATAAACATCTAATCATCATAACCTTTAAAGAGCACTAACTAAAAGTTTTTAATTATTTTTTTTTAAATTTGTCAAATTAAAATTCTTTGGTAAATATTCATTATCTTTAGATTTATTTTCATATTTATTTTTATAATAGAAATACATAAATACCTAAATAGAATTAAATAATCTATGGGAGAGAGTATCAAAAGAATCATTGATCCATATCAAGATAGTTATTCCCCAAATGGAATAATTGGGGAGAAAGATGCATGTGGAGTTGGTTTTATAGCAAATGTTGAAGGTATAGAAAGCAACTGGATCCTCAAACAATCACTAAAGGGTCTCAACTGCATGGAGCATAGAGGAGGTTGTGGAGGAGATAGTGACTCAGGCGATGGAGCAGGGATATTATGTTCGATTCCGTGGGGTTATTTAGATGAAGAATTGAATCTTATAAATAAACAAAAATTGGACAGAGGTTTAGGTATGGTTTTTATGCCTAATAAGAAAGAGAAAATCGAAGAATGCAAATCAATATGTGAGGAGGAAGCAGAAAAATTAAGCTTCAAAGAAACATCTTGGAGAAAAGTCCCTGTAAATAATGAAATCTTAGGTCCTTTAGCCAAAGCAAATGTCCCATATATCTGTCAGTGGATTTTATACATAGATACAAAAGATAATCAGAATATTGAAAGGCTTTTGTTCCAGTTAAGGAAAAGAATTGAAAAAAAAATAAGAGAAACCTTTAAAAACGATGTTGGGGATTGTGAATTTTATTTTGCCTCGCTTAGTTCTCAAACAGTTGTATATAAAGGTATGGTTAGGTCTGAAATATTATCTGAATTCTATCAAGATCTAAAAAAAGATAATTTTAAGGTCTCATTTTCCGTTTATCATAGGAGATTTAGTACAAATACTCTTCCAAAATGGCCACTTGCCCAGCCCATGAGATTTTTAGGGCATAACGGGGAAATCAACACTCTTTTGGGCAATATTAATTGGGCTAAAGCTTCAGAAACACATATAGATGATTTTTGGGGAGAGCTATCTAATGAAATAAAGCCTATTGTAGATGTAAATAAAAGTGATTCATCAAATCTTGATGCAACCCTTGAAATTAATATTCGTTCAGGTCAACCGATAACTGATTCATTACTAAAACTTGTTCCTGAAGCATTTAGAGATCAACCAGACCTTGAAGAGAGAGATGATATTAAGTCATTTTATGAGTATTCTGCAAGCATACAAGAAGCTTGGGATGGTCCTGCTCTACTTGTATTCGCAGATGGAAATTTTGTAGGAGCAACGCTTGATAGGAATGGTCTAAGACCAGCAAGATATTCAATAACAAATGATGGTTTTGTAATAATGGGTTCCGAAACAGGAGTAGTAGATCTTGAAGAGGAAAAAGTAATAGAAAAAGGTCGATTAGGACCGGGACAAATGTTAGCGGTTGATTTTCATCAAAATAGAATTCTAAGAAATTGGGAGGTAAAATCCGAAGCGGCTCAAAGACATAATTATAAAAATCTTCTAATTAATAGAACCATAAAAATTGAAAATAGTGAATGGTTTAAAGACTGCAAACTAAAAGATCTTGAGTTGTTACAACAACAAACGGCCTATGGGTTTTCATCAGAAGATAATGATCTTATCTTGGATTCAATGGCTTCATTAGCTAAAGAGCCAACCTATTGCATGGGAGACGATATCCCATTAGCCGTGCTTTCTTCAAAGCCACATATCTTATATGACTATTTCAAGCAAAGATTTGCGCAAGTTACAAATCCTCCTATTGACCCACTGAGAGAAAAACTGGTAATGAGTTTAGAGATGCATCTTGGAGCAAGATGTACTCCATTTGAAATTAAAGATCCTAAACCTTTTGTTCATTTACAAAGTCCAATACTCAATGAGAAAGAACTCATTTCCATTAAAAAATCAAAAATTAAATCTCAAACAATTTCAAGTTTGTTTGATATTGAGGATGGTGTTCAAGGCTTAGAAAACCAATTAAAAGCAATTTGCAAACAGAGTGAGCTCTCTATAAAAGAAGGTTGCTCTTTAATTATTATTTCTGATAAGGGAATTAATCCTAAAAAGACTTTTATTCCTCCTTTACTTGCTGTTGGGGCAATTCATCATTATCTTCTAAAAAAAGAAATCAGACTAAAAGCTTCTCTAATTATTGAAACAGGTCAATGTTGGAGCACCCATCACTTGGCTTGTTTGATTGGTTATGGTGCAAGCGCAGTTTGCCCTTGGTTGACCTTCGAAGCAGGTAGACACTGGTTAAAACATCCAAAAACTCAAAAACTCATTGATAGCAAAAAAATAAATCCATTATCAATAATTGATGTTCAAGAAAATATTAAAAAAGCTTTAGAAGACGGTCTTAGGAAAATTCTTTCTAAAATAGGTATTTCACTTTTATCTAGTTACCATGGCGCACAAATTTTTGAAGCTGTAGGCCTTGGATCTGACTTAATAAAAGTTGCTTTTGATGGTACAACAAGCCGCATCGCCGGCATAACATTAAAAGAATTAACTAATGAAACAATTTCAATACATACGAAAGCCTACCCAGAGATCGATTTAAAAAAATTAGAATTTTTGGGATTTGTACAATTTAGAAATAATGGAGAATATCATTCCAATAACCCTGAGATGTCCAAAGTTTTACATTCAGCCGTAAAACAAGGTCCAGGATACGATCATTTTGAAACTTACAAAAAACTCATTACTAATAGACCGACCACATCTCTAAGAGATTTACTAACAATTAGTTCAAAAAGAAAAAGCATCCCATTAGAAGAAGTTGAAAGTGTTGAATCAATTTGCAAAAGGTTTTGTACTGGAGGAATGAGTTTGGGTGCTTTATCAAGAGAAGCGCATGAAGTGTTAGCAGTGGCTATGAACAGAATTGGTGGCAAAAGTAATAGTGGAGAAGGGGGAGAAGATCCAGCTCGTTTTAATGTTTTAAATGATATCGATGAAAATACTCAATCAGCGACATTACCATTTATTAAAGGTCTAGAAAATGGAGACACCGCATGTTCAGCTATTAAACAAATAGCATCAGGTAGATTTGGAGTCACACCTGAATATTTAAGAAGTGGTAAACAACTCGAAATTAAAATGGCTCAAGGTGCAAAACCCGGAGAAGGGGGACAATTGCCTGGTCCAAAAGTTGATTCTTACATCGCAAAACTTAGAAATAGTAAACCTGGAGTAGCTCTAATATCTCCTCCCCCGCATCATGATATTTATTCAATTGAAGATTTAGCTCAACTTATCCATGACTTACACCAAGTCCATCCAAAAGCAAAAGTAAGCGTTAAACTTGTTTCTGAAATTGGTATAGGCACTATTGCTGCTGGAGTAAGCAAAGCTAATGCAGATGTAATTCAAATTTCAGGCCATGACGGAGGTACAGGTGCCTCGCCTCTAAGTTCTATTAAACATGCAGGTTTACCATGGGAATTAGGTGTTGCTGAGGTTCATAAATCTCTCTTAGAGAATAACTTACGTGAAAGAGTAATTTTGAGAACTGATGGGGGTCTTAAAACAGGCTGGGATGTAGTTATTGCAGCTTTACTAGGTGCTGAGGAATACGGTTTCGGTTCTGTAGCGATGATTGCTGAAGGATGCATAATGGCTCGGGTTTGTCATACAAACAAGTGTCCAGTTGGAGTTGCTACTCAAAAAGAAGAGTTAAGAAAAAGATTTAAAGGTATTCCAGAAAATGTTGTCAATTTTTTCTTATATGTTGCTGAAGAAGTAAGACAGATAATGAGTAGTATTGGAGTTTCTAATATGGAAGAACTTATTGGTAATCAAGAATTTCTCTCTGCAAGAAATATCTCTCTTCCAAAAACTTCTAATATCGATCTCTCTTCTTTAGTAAATAATGAACACCTAACCACTGATAGATCATGGTTAAAACATTCAAAAAATGCTCATAGTAATGGGTCTGTATTAGAGGACGAGTTTTTGTCTGATACTAAATTTATAGATTCAATTAAAAATCATGAAAAATTGACTAAAGAAATTGAGATAAAAAATACAGATAGAAGTGTTTGTGCGAAAATATCAGGCGAAATCGCAGAACTTCATGGAAACACCGGCTTCAATGGCGAACTTAACTTAAATTTCAAAGGATATGCGGGACAAAGCTTTGGTGCCTTTTTATTAAAGGGAATGAATGTTCAATTAATCGGAGAAGCTAATGATTATGTTTGTAAAGGAATGAATGGAGGAATACTCACAATAATTCCACCAAAAATAGATGGGATCTCCTCCGAACAAGTTATCCTTGGAAATACATGTCTTTATGGAGCAACAGGTGGGAAATTATTTGCTCTAGGAAAATCGGGAGAAAGATTTGCAGTAAGAAATAGTGGTGCTACAGCAGTAACAGAGGGAGCAGGAGATCATTGTTGTGAATACATGACTGGTGGGAAAGTAGTTATTCTAGGTTCCACAGGAAGGAATATTGGTGCGGGCATGACTGGTGGAATAGCTTTCATAATCGATGAGAATAATGATTTAAATAATAAAGTTAACAAGGAAATAGTAAGCATTCATAGAATAACTTCATCGAGGCAGGAAGATATTTTATTGGAGATTCTTAGAGAATATCGAGCAAAAACAAATAGTTTAAAAGCCGCCAAAATAATTGAAAATTGGTCTCATTTCAAGAGTAACTTCAAATTAATTGTTCCCCCAAGTGAAGAAGAGATGCTTGGCATAAAGAAAATATAAATGCCTTTCTTTGTAAAAACTGAAATTATAAAAAAAGAATACTTAATCAAAAATGATTTAAAACGAAAAGTAATTAACGAGCATAATGATTGGATAAAAAAATTAAAAAAAGAGGGTATTAATATTAAAAGTGGTTTTTTAGTAGATAAATTAAAGAGGCCAGGCGCCGGCGGATTACTAATTCTTGAAATAAATAATTATGAAAATGCACTAAAAATAATTAAGAATGATCCCATGATTAAAAATGATCTAGTTAAATGGAAATTAAATGAGTGGATAGATTTAAATAAATGAAAATTACTATCTTGGATACTTTTTCATAAGTTTTTGAATCTCTTCTGCATGGTAACTGCTTCGAGTTAAAGGAGAACTAACCACTTGCATAAAATCCAAATTTTTTTCCCCGAAAACTTTAAAATAATTGAATTTTGAGGGATTCACAAATCTTTGAACAGGTAAATGATTAGGGCCAGGAGATAAATATTGGCCAATAGTAACAATATCAACGAAATTACTTTTTAAATCCTCAAGAAGACTTAAGACCTCCTCATCTTTTTCTCCTATACCAAGCATGAAGCCTGACTTTGTATAAACTTTGGGAGAATAGTCTCTGGTTCTTTTAAGTAACTCAAGAGTTCTCTCATATTTACCCTGAGGTCTTACTTTTTTATATAGTGAAGGCACAGTCTCAATATTGTGGTTTAAAACGTTTGGATTTGAATCAAGAACTTTTTCAAGCGCTTTCCAGTTACCACAAAAATCAGGAATTAAAAGCTCAATAGTAGTTTCAGGAGATTTTTTTCTTACTTGATAAACACATTCAAAAAATTGAGATGCGCCACCATCCTTAAGATCGTCTCTATTTACTGATGTTATTACAACATGTTTAAGCTTCATTCTATAAACTGCTTCGGCTAGACGATATGGTTCTGTTGGATCTAATTCTCTTTTGGATTTATCAAAATCTATATCGCAATATGGACATGCCCTAGTACAGCCAGGACCCATTATAAGAAAAGTGGCAGTTCCACTAGCAAAACATTCACCAATATTTGGACAGCTTGCTTCTTGACATACTGTATTGAGCTTTAAATCATTTAACAAATCTGCAGTATTCCCAATTCTCTCAACTTGCGGAGCTTTTACTCTTAACCAATCAGGTTTTGAAATTAAACTATTAGGATTATTAGTCAAATTAAGTGTTTCTGGCCTGTAATCTCATTTTACTAAAAACAAGATGAATTAACTATTAATAATTTCAAAAATGATTCCTATTCAATGGAAGTCAAGAAATAAATGGACTTAACTAGTCCATCGATAATTTAAAAAATCCTAATTCAAGTTTATATTTACAAAATATTTTTGTTTCATCAACCCAAAAAAAACAGTATTTAGAACGTATTTTTTAATACAGATATCATAACGTTTTCAATTAACTATAAATTAGCAAATGTATATGTATCTTTAAATTTTTTGTACTAAAAAGTGTTTTTTTTTATATTAATTGATACAGTAAAAAATATATGTAATAAAACATTGACTTTTAAATTTAAAAGAAAACGTCTTTTACTATCTGAAAAAAATAAAAAATCTAAAGCAATAGGCTATGCCAGAGCTACTCATAATGAATATGAATATTTAGAAGCGCAAATAAAAATTTTAAAGGAAGAGGGTTGCAGTTTAGTTTTCTCTGAATTTATAAGTTTAGATGAAGAAATCAAACCCCAACTAAATAAAGCTATGAATTGCTTATCTAAAGGCGATCAATTAATAATAACTCAGCTTGACCGAGCCTTTAAAAATAAAAAAGAATGTTTGAGGACAATAAACAAACTTATTAATAAGGATATTAAATTGCTCACTTTGACTGGTTTTTTTGCTGCCAATGAATCCTGTAATGAAATTTCTTCAATTTTTAAGATTTTGTATGAATTAGATAATTTAGAAGACAAAAGTTTAGATGAAAGAAAAAAAGAACAACTATTACGCAGAAAATTATCTGGAAATAATCTGGGGGGAAGGCCCAAAATAAGTCCTTTAAAAGAGTCTTTAGTAATCAGATTGCGCAATGAAGGATATTCATATCGATCAATTAGATCACAAACAGGGATTGCATTATCAACAATAAGAAGAGTGATTTTGGAAGGAGAATTAAAATAAAATGAAGAGGAAAGAAATTGAAAATTTAATTAAAGAAAATTTCAAAGATACAGCGTTGCGAATTTATGAATTAGATAATGAAGATAGAAAAAGTTTATTAGCTGAATATAGAGAATGGATTATGAATGATTTAGATTTTGAAGAAGTAATGATGTTACCTTATGAAGCATATACTGACAAATTAGATCCTAATTACTTTGACGATTTAATTTAGTTCTAAATAGTATATCTTTTATTAAATTCATATACTTCTTTTGATATTGATGGTAAGAAGGAAGTGTCTTTGGAATACTTTGCTCCATCACAAAAAACAACTAATAAAGTATGTAGAGATTGACTATTAGTCCACCAAGCAGAATCATGTCTAACTTCAGACATTAAACCTGCTTTACTCCAAAGATAAATACTTTCTGGTAATCCTGCACCCAAAAAACCATCTATTTGATTAAGAGAATCGTTTTTAAGAACAACTTTATTTAAATTTCTTTTTAAAAAACTCCGCAAATTTAAATCATTTTCTTGATAATCAATATGAATCATAATTTCCTCCAAAACCCTTGCAGCTGAATCAGAATTCATAGCGTTTCTATTTTTATTATCATGTCCATAAAATTCTTTCTCACGACCAAATGGTCCATCATCCCAGGTCTTCTGACAGCAATTTACACCAACCAATTCTTCCCAATTTAAATCATGTATCCAATCATTTATTATACTTCTTTGGTATTTCCAATTTTCCCATAGTTCGCCTTCAATACAAGGTCCACTTGTTGTTCCAGTAAGTAAATCAATTAAAAAGCTTGTTGCATTATTACTGGAGAAAGACAACATTTTCCTTACAGCATCAATAATTTCATCTGATAATAATAAACTTCCTTTTTTAATCCAATAAAATGCAGCAAGGCCATAAACTAACTTGACTATGCTAGCAGGATAAACCATTTTTTTATTATTAAAACCAGTTCCAAAACCTTTAAATACATTTTTACTTTCACTTTTATAATTAATCCAAGTTATCGAAATATCTTCTCTTGAAAAATCTTTATTATGAGAGCATGCCTTCCCTAAAATATCATTTAAGGCTAGACCCATCTCTTCACTTAAATAGTAAAAGGACATTGTATGAAAAGTTATAAAAATCCTATCTCACTATTTAAACAAACTAATTTTTCAAAAACTATTTGGTGGAAATTAAAAGTTAATATTTCTGGATATCAAAATGAAATAGAAGATAAATTAGTTACTGAAATATTTCAAAATAGAATTTTTAGGCTTATTTATCCAAATATTTATCAAAACAACCATAAATTTTCAAGAATACTAGTTCAACTATATGAAGATGGCTACGTCTGTTGGATAAATTTAGATGGATTAATTATTGAGAAATACGAATTAAGAAAACCTGAGAATTCAAAAAAAGAACACTTCTTTATAAAGAATAAAGTTAACTCAATTTTAAAATGGATCAAGGATCAATCCGAGTTAAATAATGAATACCTATGGGGAGGTACATTAGGACCCAATTTTGATTGTTCTGGATTAATTCAGACTGCTTTTTTAAAGCATCAAATTAATATACCTCGAGACTCTTTTCAAATAAAAGGTTTTTGTAAACACCTTTTTTATTACAAAGAATCGTATGCTGCTCTACAACCTGGCGATCTTTTATTTTTTGGAAATGAAGAAAAATGTGATCATATTGGTATCTACAAGGGAGACGGATTGTATTACCACAGCTCTGGAAAGGATTTTGGCAGAAATGGAATAGGATTAGATACCCTAAAAAAATCTAATGACAAAATCTCATTTTATTATAAATCTAAACTAATTTCGGCAGGAAGAGTAGTTAGAAATTATAGATGGGACAGAACTATACGTTAATTAATAAAGCTCATCTTGTAATTTTAAATTAAATTTAAATATTACTTATTCTTTTATTTAGGAATTAACCAGCAGTCCAAATATTTTTAATGATTGGCATTATGGTATCTAAGTGTAATGTCCCAACAAGTAACCAAGCGAAAACAGCTCCTCCACAGCCCCCTAACCAAAATCCACTTGTAAAATCAGCCCAACCAGCTCTTGTAAATAAGTCCTCTGGCGGATTATTAACAGTCGCATCTGGAGGTTGAACATTAGGTGATTTACCAGGTGCATTGTATAGAACAAAAAGGGCTGTCAAAATATGAACAGCTCCAATAGTAGCAAGAAGTCCAGCTGTTAGAGCAAATTCAGAATTTCTTAATGGGCCAGTCATAGTGAAAGGTCCGTATAGAAGGTATCCAAATGCTGCTCCAGTTTCTAAACCTCTAAAATTAGGGGAAATACCTTCTCTATAAAAAGGTAAATTATTTATAAAGGCTTTTGTAAAATAACCGCTATTAACTGGAGTAGCTAAATTCCCAACACAAGGATCAGCAACAGTTTTTACTGCCCATTGTTCTGCTACGCCAATATCATTTGGTTTTACAGAAGTATCTATGTATTTCTCATCAAACTTAATAGAACTTGTTGATTCTGAGAATGATTTTTGAAAGTCGCTCATTTTTTTAATAGTTTAGTGTTTGATAATTTATTCAGTTGCTGTAATTAATCTTCCAATCAATACGATAAAAACAGCAGGCATTGCTATACCAATTAATGGAACAAAAATTGAGGGTAAAAGACTTGGTAAATCAGATGGCATAGTTCTTTAAACATCTTTAAACACTTTAGTATTTATCTGCGAAATAGTGTTAATTTTATTACTGGATGATATAAAAATTATTAACTTTTTACATGATAAATTTTTTCGCAATTGTACTTATTATTTTTATAGGAATATTACTTCTAGTTTTAAAAAAAAGAAGCTTTAAAAAGTTAATAAATAAAAGCAATTTTTATTCTATTAAATCAAACAAAAATAATAAATTTTCATCTAATAAAAATAGTTTTTTATACAATCACGAAGAAAAAAAGAACTCAGTATTTTATAAAAATTCTCAAAGAAAAAAAATGATAAATCTTTTTCATGGTAATAAAGAAAATAAATTAAAGGCATTAAAAATTGCGGAAGAATTGGCTGATAAATCAACATTACCAATTTTACGAAAAGGCTTAAGAGATATTTCTCCTGAAGTCGTTGAAATTTCAGCTTTATTAATAAGAAAGTTCAAGTAAACAATCAATTTTGATTAGTACTGCTTATTGATCTAATTCTATAAATTGGACGACTTTGACTTTCATGATATGTCCTAATTAAAAGTTCGCTCAATAATCCAAAGCTAAATAA
The DNA here is from genome assembly GCF_902616385.1 of uncultured Prochlorococcus sp. Lineage (GTDB taxonomy): Bacteria > Cyanobacteriota > Cyanobacteriia > PCC-6307 > Cyanobiaceae > Prochlorococcus_A. The sequence continues at coordinate 71,240 of NZ_CACMSM010000001.1, forward strand.
TTGAACACCAGCAATTCCTATTATTAGTGCAAACATTAGCAACGGACGATTTCCAATTTCTTCACCCATTATTTTTAAAAATATCAAATAAGAACTCATTGCAAGGCTTATGAAAATACTTATAATTCCAACAAAACCAAATCCATACATTGGTCTTGTTAAAAATTTAGTCATAAACCAAACAGTTAGTAAATCCATTAAAACTCTAAAAGTTCTATCAATTCCATATTTACTTGATCCATATTGCCTGCTTCTATGATTTACTTTAATTTCTTTGATTCTTGCACCTTCAATATTTGCTAAAACGGGTAGAAATCTGTGAAGCTCTCCATACAATTTAATATCATCTATTATTTCTTTCTTAAAAGCCTTTAATGAGCATCCATAGTCATGTAACTTCAAACCTGTTACGTGAGCTATTAATTTATTCGCAATTTTTGATGGTATCTTCCTATTAATTAATTTATCTTTTCTATCGAACCTCCACCCACAAATCAAATCATATCCATCATTAATTTCAGAAATTAATGTAGGAATATCATTTGGATCATTCTGTAAATCACCATCCAAAGTAATGATAATATCACCTTTAGAATTATCAAAGCCGGCTGACATTGCTGCAGTTTGCCCATAATTTTTGCGAAGGGAAATTACTGACAATTCTTTAATTTTGAGAGATAGTTCTCTCAATACTTGATAAGTATTATCTTTAGAACCATCATTGACAACAATCAATTCAAAATTAAATTTATTAAATGACATTACATTTATAACTTCATCCAATAAAAAACCAATACTCTCACTTTCGTTGTAAACAGGAATAATAATAGAAATTAATTGTTTTATATCTGACATTTATATTTGATGCTGTTTGTCTAATTTTAACTTAATTTAGAACATTAAAATCAAACAAAAAAAAATCACCACAAATGTGGTGATTTGAATTATATAAGAAAAAATTAACCAAACTTACCTGAAGTTGATGCAATAACAAATGCACCGAATGTAAGAATGTTACCAATCGTGAAATGTGCTAATCCAACTAATCTAGCTTGAACAATTGATAGTGCAACTGGCTTGTCTCTCCAACCAACAAGATTAGCTATTGGAGTACGCTGATGTGCCCAAACTAATGTTTCAATTAATTCTTGCCAGTAACCACGCCATGATATTAGGAACATGAAACCAGTAGCCCAAACTAAGTGGCCGAATAGGAACATCCACGCCCAAGGAGATAAGGAATTTACTCCGAATGGATTATATCCGTTGATAAGTTGAGCAGAGTTTAACCAGAGATAATCTCTGAACCAACCCATTAGATAAGTTCCTGATTCATTAAATTGTGCTACATTACCCTGCCATATTGCTAGGTGCTTCCAATGCCAGTAAAAAGTTACCCATGCTAGTAAATTTAGTGCCCAGAACATAGCTAAGTACATAGCATCCCAAGATGAACTATCACAAGTACCTCCACGTCCAGGTCCATCACAAGGGAATGCATAACCTAAATCTTTCTTATCAGGAATTAATTTTGTTCCTCTAGCATCAAGTGCACCTTTGATAAGGATTAAAGCGGTTGTATGAAGACCTAAAGCAATAGCATGGTGAACTAAGAAATCTGCAGGACCAATAGGTAAGAATGCACTTAATGCATCTTGTCTATTAATCAGATCCATCCAGTAATGATTACCTGGTAATGAATTAGCCGCGAGACTTGCTGAACTTGTAGGATCAGATAATAAAGCGTTAAAGCCGTACATCATCTTACCTTGAGCAGCTTGAACAAATTGAGCAAAAACTGGCTCAATTAAAATTTGCTTTTCAGGATTACCGAAAGCTACAACAACGTCATTATGAACATAAATGCCTAGAGTATGGAATCCAAGCAACATCGTTACCCAACTGAGATGACTTATCAAAGCTTCCTTAGTTCCAAGAACTCTTGCTAATACATTGTCTTTATTTAATTCTGGATCGTAATCTCTTACAAAGAAAATAGCTCCATGTGCAAATGCACCAACCATCAAGAACATTGCTATGTACTGATGATGACTATATAAAGCAGATTGTGTAGTGTAATCCCTAGCAATAAAAGCATAAGAGGGAAGTGCACCCATGTGTTGCGCTACAAGAGAAGTTGCGACGCCGAGTGATGCCAATGCTAGTCCAAGTTGGAAATGTAATGAATTATTTACAGTTTCATATATTCCATCATGGTTAATTCCGAAACTACCTTTATGGGGATCATTAGGGTGTCTTGTATTATGAGCTTCTGTAATTTCTTTGAGGCTATGACCAATACCAAAAGTATTTCTGTACATATGACCAGCAATTACAAAAACTGTACCAATTGCTATATGGTGATGCGCAATATCGGTAAGCCATAATGCTTCACTTTGAGGATGAAGACCACCTAAGAAAGTAAAGATTGCTGTTCCAGCTCCTTCAGCAGTTCCAAATACTTGATCTAAAGAATCAGGATTTTGAGCATAAGCTCCCCAGTTTAAAGTAAAGAAAGGAGCTAATCCTGCTGGGTGTGGAAGCACTGTTAACCAGTTATCCCAACCTACATGCTGTCCTCTTGATTCAGGTATAGCAACATGAACCAAATGACCTGTCCAAGCGATACTACTAAAACCAAACAAGACGGCTAAATGATGATTTAATCTTGACTCTGCATTTTTAAACCAAGCTAGAGAAGGTCTGAATTTTGGCTGCAAGTGTAACCAACCTGCAAATAGAGTCCAACAAGCCAAAATACTCATAAATATTGAAGCTTGGAAGAGTTGCTCATTAGTTCTCATTCCAATTGTGTACCACCAATGGTAGAGACCTGAGTAAGCTATATTTACTGGACCACTAGCACCAGCTTGTGTCATTGCTTCTGTGATACCTGATCCAAAGTGAGGATCCCAAATAGCATGAGCAATAGGACGAACGTGTGTTGGATCAAGTACAAATTGCTCGAAGTTACCTTGCCAAGCAATATGAAATAAGTTACCAGCTACCCAGAGGGCGATTATTGCTAGATGACCAAAATGTGTAGAGAAAAGCTTCTGATAAAGCTTTTCTTCGGTCATACCATCATGACTTTCAAAGTCATGAGCGGTAGCTATTCCGTACCATATTCGTCGGGTTGTAGGGTCCTGAGCTAGACCCTGGTTAAATGATGGAAATTTTGTTGCCATTGAATTAAAAAGGTGAAGTTCAGGTAATTAGCCCAGGCCGAAAAGGCGAGCATGGAAGAAAGCCCATGTGGTAGCAATACCACCGACAAGGAAGTGTGTTACACCTACTGCTCTACCCTGAGTGATAGATAAAGCTCTTGGTTGAATGGTTGGAGCAACTTTAAGTTTGTTATGTGCCCAAACAATTGATTCGAATAATTCTTGCCAATATCCGCGTCCACTGAAAAGGAACATTAAGCTAAATGCCCAAATGAAGTGAGCTCCTAAGAACATCAAACCATACATACTTATGGATTGACCATAACTTGTTAATACTTGAGAAGCTTGCGCCCAAAGGAAATCTCTTAACCAACCATTAATAGTAATGGAGCTTTGTGCGAAATTACCACCAGTAAGTCCCCAAACATCACTCTGCATTTTCCAAGAGAAGTGGAAAATAACTATTGATAAACAGTTATACATCCAGAAAAGTGCCAAGAACACGTGATCCCATGAAGAAACTTGACATGTACCACCTCTTCCAGGCCCATCACAAGGGAATCTAAATCCTAAAGAAGCTTTGTCAGGGATCAACCTTGAGCTTCGTGCATAGAGTACACCTTTAAGAAGTATCAAAACAGTTACATGGATTTGGAAAGCATGAATATGATGAATCATTAAATCAGCTGTCCCTAATGTTATTGGAGCTATAGCAACTTTTCCGCCAACTTCTACTAAACTTCCATTAAAAACTTCACTTAAAGCTTTGTGAGGTAGAGCTTCTGCAGTACCTGCTAAAAGAGAAGTGCCAACAGCAGATGCTTGAATACTCTGTACCCATTGAGCAAAGATTGGCTGAAGTTGGATTGCTGAATCACTAAACATATCTTGGGGTCTACCCAGAGCTCTCATAGTATCGTTATGAATATAGAGTCCAAAACTATGGAATCCTAACCACATACATACCCAGTTCAAGTGACTGATTAAAGCATCTCTGGCCTTAAGAATTCTGTCTAATACATTATCAATATGTTTTGCTGGATCGTAATCTCTAACCATTGCAATTCCAGCATGCGCACCTGCTCCAACTATGAATAATCCACCTATCCACATGTGATGTGTAAATAATCCAAGAACTGTCATATAGTCAGTCGCTATATAAGGATATGGAGGCATCGCATACATGTGATGTGATACGAGTATACTTATCGATCCAAGCATCGCTAAGTTTACAGACAGCTGAGCGTGTCTACTTTCTGCCATAAACTCAAAAAGACCTTGATGACCTTTAGGAGCAGGGAATAATATTGGGTCTCCTTGTTGTGAATCTAATATTTCTTTCATACTATGGCCAATACCATAATTGGTTCTGTACATATGACCACCGATTATTGCTATTACTCCAAAAGCTAAATGATGATGAGAAACATCAGTCATCCATAAACTTCCTGTAACAGGGTTAAGTCCACCTTTAAAAGTAAGGAAGTCTGAGAAAGCTAGCCAATTTAAACTAAAGAAATTGCCTGTACCACTTGCTAGTCCAGGAAATATCTGTCCAATAATTTGTGGATCGCAGAGTTGATGTGGCATAGGCATATCTGCAATAGTTGCTATCTCTTTGCCATTTATAACTAAAGGAGAGCCTGCATCAATGGCATCTAAAAGAGCTGCAGTAGGAGCTCCGATATGAATACAATGACCAGCCCATGCTAAAGATCCTAGTCCTACTAAACCAGCTATATGGTGGTTAAGCATAGACTCAATATCTTGGAACCACTCCATTTTTGGAGCAGCTTTGTGATAATGAAAAATTCCAGCATGGAGCATAAGTGCAGCCATTACTACAGCACCTATTGCTAAAGCCATCAGTTCACTCTCATTAGTGATTCCCCATGCTCGCCACATGTGAAATATTCCTGAACTAATTTGAATACCATTGTAGTTAGCACCAAGATCAGCATTAAGCATTTCTTGACCAACGATTGCCCATACTTGCTGAGCTCCGGGTTTGACATGAGTTGGGTCAGCTAACCAACCTGAGTAATTAGAAAATCTTGCTCCATGGAAAAATGCAGCACTCATCCATATAAAGATGACTGCAAGATGTCCAAAATGAGCTGAAAAGATTTTTCTTGTCGCTTCTTCAGCATCGCCTGTATGCACATCAAAATCATGTGCGTCAGCATGCAAGTTCCAGATCCAAGTTGTAGTTTTTGGACCTTTAGATAATTTACTTGACCAGAAACCTGGCTTATCTAATTTGGCAAAATCAATTGGTCTCGGATCGGCCTTAACAGGATCCTCCAAAACTTTTTTGTTTTTTTCTCCACTTTCTGGTGGGCTGATGGTCATCTAGCACCTCGAAAATAATTGACATTAAAGCCGATTGATCGGATCTTGAACCTATATTTAATGATAATGTTCAAGAAAACGAATCCTTCGTGACTTTAGATATTCGTTTCAAAAATAATAAGGCAAAGATTCTTTCGTTATGCATTAACGTAACAAATGTTCTAATGATTGTTACTATATGAATATTTTGTTAAATTCTTGTCTATGACTAAATTATGAGTATTTTTACCCAAATTTTATAAAAATTTCTTAAATTTTTTTTTATATTTCAAAGAAAAGTTTTTGAAACAAGCGACAGGATATAATTTCAAAGTTACGATCAAAAGTTTCTAATGTGAAAGGCATTGCGATAGGTCTATCTAATAATTCAAAAGAAATTTTAAAAAGGCTTAAAAAAACCAAGTTTGTCAAAGAAATATATATTGGAGGTTCTTCAAATGAGGTTGAAAAGGACAATGAACCTATTCAAGTACAAAAACCTAGGGAAATCCTACAAAAAAAATGGCCGGAGATAGATTTAATAATTTTTATAGGCTCAATTGCTGCATCAATACGAATAATAAATGCATTTTTAACCTCTAAAGATCAAGATCCAGGAGTAATAGTTATAGATAACAAATGTTCCAAGATAGTCCCTTTAATTGGCTTACATCAGTCAAATACGAAAAATATTGCATTTCAAATTGCTAATTTACTTGGTGGCGAAATAATAGAAACTAATAATTCCAATGATCAAAGCTTCTTAAATCTTGATGCATTTGGGAATCAATGGGGTTGGAAAAGATCTGGCAACATAAAGGATTGGTCAAAAATAGTAATAAAACAAGCTAAGAACAAAGAAATATTTTGCAAACAATTATCTGGTAATAGTTTATGGAAAAATTCAGAATCAGGGGAGATTATTAATCAAATCAATGAAAAAGAAATTAAAAAACCAGATTCAACATTTCATGTGAGTATATTCGAAAATCATGAAACAACTTGGCACCCGCCAGTATTATGGATTGGCATTGGATGTGAAAGAAATACAAGCAAAGAATTAATAGCAAATTCTTTAAATAATTTTTTAGAATCGAGGAATTTATCCAAGTATTCAATTGCGGGACTTGCAACAGTGGATATTAAAAAAGATGAGAAAGGAATTTTAGAACTTGCTGAAGAAAAAAACTTGCCTTTAAAGTTTTTTAGTAAAGAAGATCTTTCAACAATAATTGTTCCAAATCCTTCAAGTATTGTAGAAAAGGAAATTGGCACCCCTTCTGTAGCGGAAGCCTCTTGCTTACTCGCCGCAGGAGAAGAATCAAAATTATTAGAGGAAAAAAGAATTTTTAAAAATCAATCTGGGGCAGTAACTATAGCTATTGCAGAATCAAAAAATCAATATAATCCAACCCATGGCGAAATACATATTATTGGAAGTGGTCCTGGTGATATCTCCTTCATAACCAGTAATGCAAAAAAAGCACTTTCAAGATGTACTGTTTGGATCGGATACAAAATGTATTTAGATTTAATTAAGTCCTTAAAAAGAAGTGACCAAGTTTTAATTGAAAGTAAACTTACTGAAGAAGAAGAGAGATGCAGTAAAGCAATTAAACTAGCTGAGGAAGGAATAAAAGTGGCTTTAATTTCTTCAGGTGAATCTGGATTTTATGGCATGGCAGGTTTACTTTTAGAATTACTTCAAAAAATCAAAAAAGAATATAGACCTTACTTTGAAGTACATCCAGGTATAAGTAGTGTTCAATTAGCGGCTGCGATTAGTGGAGCACCACTAATGAATGACTTTTGTTCAGTAAGCTTAAGCGATAAATTAACTCCATGGTCTTTAATAAAAAAAAGAATTGAAGGAGCTCTTGTGGGTGACTTTGTAATAGCTTTATTTAATCCTCAATCCATTGAAAGAAATTGGCAGCTAAAAAGTGTAATAGACAAATGTTTACAATCTAGGGATGGTAATACTCCAGTTTTAATAGCTAGACAAGTGGGGAGAGAAAAGCAAACCAAAAAATTTTTTACTTTAAACACCATTCCTTTTAAAGAGATTGATATGTTATCAATAATTATTATTGGCAATTCTCAAACAACTTTAGTTGACGAAATATTTCTCACTCCCAGAGGATATTTACAAAATTAAGTTTAGATAATCTGTAATTTTATAAATAGAATTTATTTTTTTTCTTTGCTTTTTCTTTATAACAATACTAATCTTTTATAATAATCACATAGGAAAATTTATTGAAAAATATTGGTTTAATTTTGTTTGACATTGATGGGGTAATCCGCAGCGTAGAAAATAGCTACAGACTTTCATTAAAAAAAACAGTTTACAAATTTTCCGGATGGGAGCCAAGTTATTTAGATATTGATAATGCAAAAAATGAGGGGATCTGGAATAATGACTGGGATTTAAGTTTAGAACTTATAAAAAGATGTATAAAAAAAGAGAAGTTAAACCTTAAAATTCCTCCCAGAGAGGAAATAGTAAAATGTTTTGAAGAGTTTTACTTTGGTGGAGATCCAAATAAAGATAGTAAATATTGGTCTGGTTACATTACAAATGAGGAGTTATTAGTTGATAAAAAGTTTTTTGATTTAATTCAAGGTAATGGAATAGTCTGGGGTTTTGTTAGTGGTGCAGAGTCTGCTTCTGCAAAATTTGTTTTAGAAAAAAGACTTGGACTAAAATCACCACCATTAATATCTATGGGAGATGCCCCTGAAAAGCCTAATCCTAAAGGTTTTATTAACTTATCAAAAAAACTTATTGGAGATAAACTTGGCGAATCAAATATTCCTATTGCATATGTAGGAGATACTATTGCAGATATAAATACAGTTATAAACGCTAGAAAAGAAATACCATCTCAGAAATTCATAAGTATCGGAATAGCACCACCTCATTTACATTTAAATTCTCGATTAAAAGAACGTAATTCTTACGAAACAAATCTTAGAAATGCAGGCGCTGACCTGATTTTAAATTCTATTTATGACCTTAAAGATATTAATCTTGACTTGATTTAAAACAAATATTAATTAAAAATTTTCTAAATAAATCACGAAGAGGGAGTTATCTGGTTTAGATCAAAATAGCGCTCTATGACAATAATTGAGACGAATAAAAATGTTTTATCAGTATAAATATCCCCTTAAATATCCCTTATAATTAGTTAGATTAATTTGAATAAATTTATAAATGTTCAACTTTAAAAGAGTAAATACTCTTCTATTTATTTTTTTATAGTGCACGCATAATATCGATACCTAATGCTGCTCATGCGCAATGTAAACAGTGGCGAGATAATCAAGGAACCAGTCATACCTATTGCAAGTTTGGGGATCAAATCGATTACCAAAGAAGATTTAGAAATGGCACTAGAACAAAAGAACTTTGCTATGAATATGCTAGTCAAACTGATTGCAATTACTATACAAATGGAATGCGGGTAGAGACATGCACTTATTCAAGTTTTGGCACACGTTGTAGGCAAGTAAATTCATCTCTTCAACTTCCTGCTATTCCTGCTCTTCCTGGTCTTCCTCCTTTACCATCTTTGCCATCTTTAGGTTTATAGTTATTTATTTCTTCAATAACTGCAAAGAAGATAATTAATAGATTTAAATATCCCTAATTTTTTTATAATTGATCCCCTGCTTTATCCCCTAACAAGTAAAAAATATCCCCTTCTTTATCCCCTAAATCTTTAAAACTCTGAGATACGATATGAACCTTCTTGATACTAATGATTTCTCAATAATGTTTTATAGCAAGTCATATGAGCATTTTTAGAACTATATGAACCTTTCTGAAACCGAATAATTACGGAGAGGGAGGGATTCGAACCCTCGACAAAAGTTACCTCCTGTAACTCCTTAGCAGGGAGCCGCTTTCAACCACTCAGCCACCTCTCCAGTTCTTATACATTATCAATTTTTCTGCAAACATTCAAAATTTTTTATTTAATCGAAATGTCTAATCTACTTCAACTTTCGGTAATCTATTTTTAAAAGAACAAAGAATTTCCCAAGGTATAGTATTAGATTTTCTTGCCCATTCAAGAGGAGAAATTGTTTTATCACCATCAGATCCTAGTAATACCACGGTACTACCAACTTTAATTTCATTAGAATCTGTTATGTCTACCATCATTTGGTCCATAGTTATAGATCCAACTTGAGGATAAAATCTATTATTATGAATAACGTTAATCTTGCCTGAAAGATTTCTTGGTACACCATCTGCATAACCGATACTTAATATAGCTAACTTAGTTTTTCTATGACTCACAAATTTGCCTCCATAACTTACACTTACACCTTTATCAATAGTTCTTATAAAAGCTACTTTGACCTTCAAAGATAAAGCTGCATTAAGTAATAAATTTTTATCCATTTTAGCTAGAGGACTGTATCCATACATAGAAAGCCCAACACGTACCATGTCAAAATGAAAATCTTTGCTAAGAAGCATTCCCGCTGAATTAGCCAAATGAATCTTAATTTGATTACTGCTATCAAGATTAATTTGCTTCAATAATTTATTAAACTTCAGTCTTTGTAATTGTGTAATACTTTGAGAATCTAATGCTTCATCTTCATCTGCAGACGATAAATGACTATATATTCCTTCTATTGAAATGTTCTCAAAAGATTTTATTTTTTCAAATTGCTGAACAAATTTATTAGATTCAAATCCTAATCTTGACATTCCAGTGTCAACCTTAAGATGTAGAGAAAATTTCAACCCAAAGTGCTTCCCGATATTATTGCAAACTAAACACTCTCTTATACTACTTATAGTTGGCATAAGATCATTTTTAAAGGATATTATTAAATCTCTTTTTGTATATAGATTTCCGAGAATAAGAATTGGTTTCTTAACTCCAAAAGAACGTAGCTTAAGCCCTTCTTTTAAAGTTGCAACGCCTAATTCCGAAGCTCCGCCTTTAATAGCGTATTCAGATACTACTTTTGCATCATGTCCATATCCATCAGCTTTAACGACTGCCATAAATTGACAATTTTTACTTAATTTTGATCTTAACTGTCTAACGTTTGTTTCTATTTCTTTACCTTTAACTTCAATCCATGCTCTTTGTTTAAAATCTATATCTTTTTCAAAACTTGAAAATTTGTCAAAATTAAATACCTGATTTGTTTGCCTATTTTGCATTAACTTTGCACAAATATATGCGCTTATTGAAATATACAGTTAGCATGACATGTAAATTCTATTTTGGCATGGGCCAGACTCTAGTTTTAAATGCATCTTATGAACCTTTAAACATCACTTCCTGGCGAAGAGCAGTAATTTTGATGATTAAAGGTAAAGCAGAAAGCTTAGAGGAAGATAAAACATTTTCAATTCATAGTGGGAAAAAGTTGCCAACAGTTATAAGACTTCGTTACTACGTAAAAGTTCCTTTTAGAGAGGTTTCTTTAACAAGAAAAAATATTCTTCTGAGAGATAATAATTCTTGCCAATACTGCAATTATAGAGGTAGCGACCTATCAATAGATCATGTTTTACCGAGAAGCAGAGGTGGAACAGATAACTGGGAGAATGTTACTACAGCATGTCTCAGATGTAATGTACAAAAAGGTAATCGAACCCCCGAAGAGGCGAATATGCCCTTAAAACGTAAGCCTTATCGTCCATTAAGTAATCTAAATTTTGAAGCCACAAGACAAATTGACTCTGGCAAGCATAAAGAATGGAGTAAATACGTAATAGGGGGTGCAATCTAATATAAAAATCTTAATTTACTTCTTTATTAAAATCTTCCATCATTCTTTTTTGTTCTTGCGCTATGCATGCATTAATCACTTCTTCTAATTGACCAGCAAGAATTGGCTCAAGAGAAAAATTGGAACCTAATCTATGATCAGTTGTCCTGTTATCTTTAAAATTATAAGTTCTGATTTTTTCACTTCTATCGCCTGTTCCAACCTGGGAAAGCCTTTGTGATCTTTCTTTTGCATTGGCTTCTTTTAATTGAATTTCATACAATTTAGCTCTTAAAATTTCCATTGCTCGTTCGCGATTTTGCAATTGTGATCTTTCTTGAGTACAAAAAACTCTTATTCCTGTAGGCTTGTGGAGAAGATCAATAGCTGTCTCTACCTTATTAACATTTTGTCCCCCTGCACCTCCTGATCTTGCTGTTCCAACCTCTAGATCTGTTGGATCAATTTTAACTTCGACAGGATCAGCCTCAGGCATAACGGCAACTGTAGCAGTAGAGGTGTGAACTCTACCTTGAGATTCAGTTGCTGGAACTCTTTGGACTCTATGTACACCAGCCTCAAATTTAAGTTGACTATATACAGAATCTCCCTTAACGGAGATAACTAACTCCTTAAATCCACCCATATCTGACTCGGAAGCACTAACAGGTTTTACAGACCATCCAATTTTTTGTCCATATCTCTCATACATTCTTGCCAAATCACCCGCCCAGATACAAGCCTCGTTACCTCCAGCCCCGGCTCGGATTTCTAACATTACACTTCTTTCATTTCTTGGATCTTTTGGCAATAAGGCGATTGTGGTTTTTTGAATCAGTTCACTCTTAGATTCCTCTAGAGTTTTTAACTCCTCATTTATCAAAGATTCCATTTCTTTATCATTTCTATTCTCTTTTAGTAGATTTTTTGAATCTTCGATTTCTTTATCAGTATCAAGCAACTTATTAAAATCAATCACCAAAGGTTCCAATTTGGATCTTTCTTTAGCTATTGATTCTAATTTTTTTGGATCATTAGCTATATCAGGATCTGCAAGTTGCACTTCCAAATTTTCAAAACTTTCTGAAGCAATCTTCAACCTAGCAATTAATGTTGAGTATTCCAATTGAAATTATGCTTAATTTTGAAAATTCTATTTTTTAGAATCTTTTTCTTCTTTTTGATCTTTTGATGTGGCTGAATTAGCGGAACCCATTCCATATTTTTTCATAAACCTATCAACCCTACCTTCTGTATCAAGAATCTTTTGAGTTCCAGTGAAGAAGGGATGATTACCACTCCAAACATCAACATGTAATTCAGGCTGCGTGGAGCCAGTAGTCATTACAACTTCTCCATTACAAATAACTTTTGCATCTGGATACCACTTTGGGTGTATTTCTGATTTTGGCATAATTTAATTCCTTTAACGTTTGGAGAATTGAGGAGCTTTTCTTGCTTTTTTAAGACCATATTTTCTTCTTTCCTTAGCTCTAGGATCTCTACTGAGATGACCTTCAGTTTTTAGCGGTTTCCTATTGTCAGGAGATAATTCGCAAAGTGCTCGAGCTGCACCTTGCTTTATAGCATCTGCTTGACCAGTCAATCCACCACCAAAAACATTTACTAAAATATCATAAGAATTTTCCAGACCTAATGTTTGCAAAGGTGCTTTAATTGAATTTAAATGCAGAGGATTAAAGTTTAAGTAATCATCTCCAGCACGACCATTAATTTTTATTAGTCCATTTCCTGGGATCAAGCGAACTCTAGCTACTGAAGTTTTTCTTCTTCCAGTTCCCCAATACACAGCTTTGTTTTTTATTTGACTATTCATTTTAATAAATTAACTATTTAATAATACAGGATTCTGAGCAGCATGAGGATGATCAGAACCTTTATAAACTTTTAGTTTTTTAAATTGCTGTCTTCCTAAAGAGTTATGAGGCAACATGCCCTTAACAGCTTGCTCGATGATTCTTTCAGGAATTCTTTCTTGTAAAGACTCAAATTTTTCAATTTTCATTCCTCCTGGTCTTCCAGAATGTCTCCTGTACAATTTTTGTGATGCTTTTTTACCTGTTACCTCAACTTTCTCGGCATTTACTACAATGACAAAATCTCCAGTATCTAGATGAGGTGTAAATGTTGGTTTGTTCTTACCTCTCAATACAGTTGAGATTTCTGTAGCAAGCCTACCAAGCGTCTTATCTTTTGCGTCAACTAAAAACCAATTTCTTTCAATTGTTTCTAAAGATGGAGTAATTGTTTTATTCATTTACCAAATTTCTGCAAATAAAATTTAAAGTAGTCTTCAATTCTACCTTATTGAAGGAATATTAAACAACAGTTTTGAATGATTTACACAAAAAATTCGGTTAATTAAATCTTACTTAAGAAAAACCCTTAATTAAAAATACAGGGAAAAAATCATTGTTATTAATCTTTTTAAAAACATTTTCTTCATAAACAGCATTTACAAAACATAACCCCTTAGCTGGAGCAGATTCTTTAACATCATTTTTCTTTTTGTTTACCCATCTATCTGTAAAAATTTCTGGCGATATTTTGTTTTCTCCAACTAAAACTAGTTGACCAATAATTAAGCGGACCATTCCATATAGGAAACCAGTAGCTTTGATATCAACAAAAATCAAATCTTCTACTCTTTTAATGTCTATATTTTTTATTTTTGTAATTGAGTTTGTTCTATTACTACCACTTTTCTGAAAAGCAAAAAAATCATGTTCTCCTATCATTTTCCTGGATGCATTTAACATTAAAACTTCATCTAATACTTTTTGATATCTGTGCCATGACCAATTATTGATGAACAAGTTTGAGAATTTACTGTTATTAATGACATATCGATAATGTCTATACATCGCTGAATAGCATGCATGCCAACTGTCTTTTACCTCCACTGATTCCAAGATTCTAATTGATGAGGGTAAAAGACCATTTAAGACATCAGAATAACTATTTCCTGGAATAACACAATCAACATCAAAGTGTACTACTTGACCTGATGCATGAACCCCAGCATCAGTCCTCCCTGCTGCAAAAGTCTTTACTGTATGATTTGTAATCTTTAAGATAGCTCTGTCTAAAATTTCTTGAACAGTAGTTGCATTTTTTTGTTTTTGCCAACCTGAATAATGAGATCCATCATATTGGACTAATAATGCTACCCTTTTCAAAAGTTATTTTTTAGTAAAAGCTCCTTTAATTAACTAACTTAAACAAGCTCGATTATGGCCATCTGAGCGTTATCACCTTTTCTAGATACAGTTCTGACAATGCGTGTATAACCTCCATTTCTATCTCCATATCTTTCCTTTGCTTTTTCAAATAATGAATGAACTAATTTTTTATCATAAATATATCCAATAGCCCTTCTCCTAGAAGCCAAACTTCCCTCTTTTGCAAGTGAAATCATTCTTTCAGCTTCATTTCTTAAAGCTTTTGCCCTAGCTTTTGTTGTCGTTACTCTACCTTCTCTAATTAATTGTGTAGTTAAACCTCTTAGAAGTGCTTTCCTCTGATCAGCAGGTTTACTTAATAATGGAATTCTAAGTTGGTGTCTCATAATCTTAAAAAATGTTAAACAGATGTTCTGCTTTGTGGAATAGAAATGCCTATGCGCTCGAGAGCTTCAATCACCTCATCTGCAGATTTAGAGCCAAAGTTCTTAATTTCAAGAAGATCTTCATAGCTGAAGCCCATTAAATCCGAAACCGAGTTAACTTGCGCCCGTTTCAAACAATTATATGCTCTAACGGACAAGTTTAGTTCCTCGAGAGGAATTTGAGCTTCAGGAGATGGTTCAGGTTCTTCAGGAATTTCTTCAACCATTGTGACAGTGGCAAGGGGTTGGAATAGTTCTATTAATTGATTTGCAGCTTCAGCAATAGCATCGTCAGGACTGGTTGAGCCATCTGTTACTACTTCCATTTTTAATCTTTCTCTTCCTGTTCCTCCTTCTGCTACAGCAGTTTCATCAATCGTAAAGTTCACTCTCTTCACCGGCATAAATACAGCATCTATTTGAAGCAAATCAATAGCAGTTGTCTCTTCACTCCTTCGGTCGACGGGTCGATATCCAACACCTCTTTCAACATGGATTTCCAGCTCTAAGTTATGACCCTCCTGGATAGTCGCAATCGGTTTTTCGCCATCAACAATTTCAACTTGAGAGGAGAATTGAATGTCATTAGCCTTCACCTCCATTGGACCACTAGCTACTAACCTGCCGATTTCGAGTTCTGGATTAGTGCTATTTATTGATAGTTGCTTACAATTAAGAAGAATATCTAAAACGTCTTCTCTAACTCCAGGAATAGTGGCATATTCATGATTAATTCCTGCTATTCTTACTGCAGTAACTGCACTCCCTTCAAGTCCTCCCATAAGGACTCTTCTAAGTGAATTACCCAAAGTTGTAGCTTGTCCCCTTTCTAGAGGGCCAATTAAAAAAGTTCCTGTTTGGGAGCGATCATCTGCTATTTGATGGTCAATTCTGTCAATCTGGTATTGCAACACGGAAAATAATGAGGTTAAGAGTTTTTGTTTGGGGGGGTTGAGAATGGTTGAGACCTAAACGCGTCTTCGTTTAGGTCTTCTACATCCATTATGAGGTAATGGAGTTACATCTCTTATTAGAGTTATTTCTAATCCGGCCACTTGTAAAGCTCTTATGGCCGTTTCCCTACCTGCGCCCGGCCCTCTAACTAGTACTTCTATTTGTCTCATTCCTTGATCAAGTGCTCTTCTAGCTGCAGCTTCGGCAGCTGTTTGAGCAGCAAATGGCGTACCTTTCCTAGCGCCTTTAAATCCACTTGCTCCTGCAGAAGACCAAGAAATTACATGACCAGAGGTGTCAGTAATTGAGACGATAGTATTATTAAATGTGCTTTGGATATGTACCACACCATTAGGTACATTACGTTTAGATTTCTTAGAACCTGTTTTTTTTACTGTAGCTGCCATGATGTTTTAATTTAATACTTCAATTTGTAGATAGATTTAGTTTATTATTTTTTTCTTCCAGCAACTGTTTTCCTAGAACCCCGTCTTGTTCTTGCATTGGTTCTAGTTCTTTGACCTCTTACTGGAAGACTCATTCTATGTCTTCTTCCTCTTACACACCCTATATCTTGTAGACGTTTTAAAGCCATGCCCTCTTTTCTTCTCAAATCCCCTTCTAAAGTGAATTCTTCTGTGGCGCCTCTAAGTTTCTGCACTTCAGAATCTGAAAGGTCTTTGACACGAGTATCTGGGTTTACACCCGTATTAGCGAGAATTAGCTTAGATCTCGTTAGACCAATTCCATAGACGTATGTAAGTGCAATTTCAACTCGCTTTTCGCGAGGTATGTCAATTCCTGCAATCCTGGCCACGTGTTTTGAATAAGTAAAAGTTTGAATTTAAGGGTTGAAATTTAACCCTGACGCTGTTTATTGCGAGGTCTTTTCTTGTTAATAACATAGATTTTACCTCTTCTCCTCACGATCTGATCGTCAGGACTAATTTTTTTGACTGAAGATCTGACCTTCATAGGGGTTTAACAAATAAAACGTTAATACTATATTCTACATCATCATCAAGCCATTTTTTGTTTGATATCAGAGGAAATGGTTTTTAAATTTCTATCAGCATCAATATACTCTAACAAAGAGAGATCTTTAAAATATTGAATCAATGGTTCTGTAGTTTTTTTATAAATGTCAACTCTTTTTTTAATTGTCTCTTCTGTATCATCTTTTCTACCTCTTAATAGCAAACGCTTAATTAATACTTCTTCCGGAATATCTAAATAAAAAACTAATTCCAAAGGTTGATTTATTTCATTTAAGACTTCATTCAATGAATTTACTTGAGATAAATTTCTTGGGTAACCATCTAGAATCCAACCTTTATTATCCTTGACTAAATTTTGTCTTACTATCTTTAATACGAGTTCATCACTAACAAGTTCCCCTCGATTCATAATATCCCTTACCTTAATACCAAGGGCAGTATTCATTTCGATTTCTTTTCTTAATAGTTCACCAGTAGAAAGATGTAAATAAGAATTACTTTGACTTAGCAATTCCGCTTGAGTCCCTTTCCCTGCTCCTGGTGCTCCTAAAAATAGTATATGTTTTTTCATTAATTGTTAATTAATCCTTCATATCTTTGAGAAATAACATAAGTTTGAATTTGCTTAGCAGTATCTATAGCAACACCCACAAGAATAAGTAATGAAGTTGCTCCTAAACCTTGAAAAGTCTGAACATTCGTAGCTCTTTCTACTGCAGCAGGGATTATAGCTACTGAACCCAGAAATAATCCTCCTAATAATGTCAACCTATTTTGTATACCTGATAGGTAGTTTGCCGTATTAGTGCCTGGTCTAACTCCTGGTATAGCTACTCCTCCTTTCTTTAAATTTGAAGCTACATCAATTGGATTGATAGTAAGAGATGCGTAAAAATAAGAGAAGCCTACAATCAAGGAGAAAAATGTAAGAGCATATGGCCAAGGGTTAGAAGATCCTGGATTTAAACTACTCGCTAACTTAATTAAGACTGGATTGCCCGTAACATTTGCAATAGTTATAGGTAAAAAGATTAAAGCAGATGCAAAAATAATAGGCATGACTCCTCCTGCATTTAATTTCAAAGGTAAATAACTTTGCCTTGTAGGAAGAAGTGTTGAATTTCCTATCTGCCTTTTAGCACTAACAATAGGAATGCGTCTTGCTCCCTCTTGGACAAAAATTATCCCCACAATTGTCAGTAAAAATACTCCAAGTAAAACTGCTATACCTAAAACATCTCCTCTATCGCCAGTTTGTGCTTTTTCAATGGTTGAACTTAGAGCTTTAGGCAAAGTAGAAACAATATTCAAAAAAATTACCAGTGAAGCTCCTTGACCTATACCTTTCTCCGTAATTATTTCACTAAACCACATAACTAACATTGAACCTGTAACTAAGGCTATAGAAGTTTGTAAGACGAATGTAGTTTCACTTATCCCCTGAATAGCATATTGTCTGAGAATTAAGGAAAAAATTATACTTTGCAACAATCCCCATCCTAATGAAACATATCTTGTTATTTGGGCAATTTTTCTTCTTCCCGCTTCTCCTTCATTTTTTTGTAAATCCTCAAGAACAGGCAATGAAGCTGTGAGAAGCTGAATAATAATTGATGCGTTGATAAAAGGAAGTATTCCTAATGCAAATATTCCAAGGGTTGAAATTCCTCCTCCAGTAAAAATATCTAAAAAACCTATTAATTGACCCCCTTGATCTATAAAACTTTTAAAAGCAACCCTATCAATACCTGGCATGGGGATATAGATACCAAGTCTTACTAAAAGGAGAAGACCTAAAGTTGTTAAAACTCTACTCCTTAGCTCTTTATTTAAAAATAATTGGGAAAGTATTTCAGAAGCGCTAGGATTTCTACTTTTGTTGACAAACATTTTGAAGCTTACCTAAATTTTTAATAAATTTATTTATTTTTTATAAGCTCGCAGGAACCACCCGCATCCTCAATCTTTTGTTTTGCAGCTTTTGTGAACGCATGAGCCTGAACTGTTAATTTTACATTAAGTTTTCCGCTACCGAGTATTTTTAAAGGAAATTTTGGCTTGAATATCAATCCTTTCTTAACAAGTGAATCTAAATTAACAGTTTCGTTATCTTTGAAATCATTTAATTTATCTAAATTAATTATAGAAAAGTTCTTTTGATTAATAATTTCAAAATGCTTTAATTTTGGAACTCTTCTATATAAGGGCATTTGGCCACCCTCAAAGCCTGGACGTGTGGGTCTTCCAGAACGCGACTTTTGTCCTCTCATTCCAAAACCACATGATGCACCCTGACCGGCTGCAATACCTCTACCCTTTCTTAATTTTTTCTTTCTTGAGCCAGAGTTTGATTTAAGTGTATTTAATGTTGAAGTCATAATTTTCAAGAATAGAGCTGTTCAAGTGAGATGCCTCTCTCCCTTGAAGCAGATTTATGGGTTCTTAATTGAGAAAGAGCTACCATAGCAGCTCTTGCATTATTCAAAGGCGTTTTACTACCTAATCTTTTTGCTAAGACATTTTTTATGCCTGCTAATTCTAAAACAGTTCTTATTGAACCACCAGCAATTACACCTGTACCTGGAGCAGCCGGTCTAATTAGCACATTAGCAGCACCATCTCGACCTTTAGATAAGGTTGGTATCGAATTATTTGGAGTTAAGGGAACTCTAACAAGATTTTTTTTACCATCTGAAACTCCCTTTCTAACAGCACCAATTACATCTCCAGCTTTTCCAACTCCAACTCCAACTTGACCTTTCTCATTGCCTACAACAACAATTGCTCTAAAGCTCATTTTTTTTCCGCCTTTAACAGTTTTAGATACGCGTCTTATTTGAACAACCCTTTCTTGCCAATCAGAATCTCTCTCTAGATTTTTAGAGTCGCCTCTTTTATTTCTTTTTCGATCATTACGATTATTCTTTTTTTGTTCGCCAGGCATGGCTCCAGGAACGTTATCATTCTTGGATTGAATTTCTTGTTTTGTAGGAGTGTCAGTCATAGTAAAAATTAAAAATTAGAATTCTAAGCCAGCTTCACGAGCAGCGTCAGCAAGTGCCTTAACTCTACCGTGATATAAATTTCCTCCACGGTCAAATATTACTTGCTTAATACCTTTTTTTATCGCTCTCTTTGCTAGTAATTTGCCAACAATAGAAGAAGAATTACAATCAGAGGGTAATTTTTCAGATTTTTCTCTTAGTTCCTTATCAACAGTTGAAGCTGAGCAAATAGTTGTTTGAGCATGATCATCTATAACCTGGGCATAAATATGGTTATTAGAACGAAAAACAGACAATCTTGGACGCATTGCATCTCCAATTAAGAATCTTCTTAATCTTCTATGTCTTTTTTGGGTTTGTAATTTCCTGGAAAGTTTGGTCATTTTTTTAATTGGAATTATTTTTTGCCAGATTTACCAGCTTTTCTGAGAATTCTCTCATCATGGTATTTAATTCCTTTACCTTTATATGGCTCTGGAGGTCTAATTGATCTGATTTTTGCTGCTTCATTGCCAACAATTTCTTTATCAATTCCAGATACGGTAACGTTTGTATTACTCTCAACTTTGTATGTTATACCATCAGGGGGGATCATTTCTACAGGATGACTATAACCTGCACTTACAACCAGATTTTTACCTTTTACTTGTGCTCTTGATCCAACGCCAACAATTTCTAGTTTCTTTGAAAAGCCTTGAGTAACACCTTCAACCATATTTGCAATTAAGGCTCTACATAAACCATGTCTCTGTCTTGAGTATATTTTGGTTGTAGTAGGACTTACGACAACAGTATTATCTTTCTTATCAAAACTAACTCCCTCTGGCATGAGACGTTTTAACTCACCCTTTGGGCCTTTCACTGTAACTGTTAATCCATCAAAATCAACTGTAACTTTATCTGGAATAAGTACTGGTGTTTTTCCGATTCTTGACATGATTAATTCTCCTTAGTAAACATAGCAGAGGACTTCACCGCCAATGCCTTGCTTCCTAGCATCGCGATCACTCATGACGCCTTTAGAAGTTGATATTATGGCAACTCCAAGACCTCCAAGAACTTTTGGTAAACCTCTAGTATTTTTATAAATTCTCAAACCAGGTTTGCTAACTCTTTGCATAGATCGAATAGTAGGGAATTTGTTTTTACCACTATATTTGAGGCCTAGTATTATTTGTGATTTATAACCTTCACCTTCCTCATTAATATCAGAAATGAACCCCTCTTTTTGAAGCACTTTAGCGATACTTAAGGACATTTTTGAACCTGGGATTGTTGTGGTTGTATGCTTTTTTTGACTCGCATTTCTAATTCGAGTAAGCATATCTGAAATAGGATCGTGATTTGACATAGTTTTAATTTAATTCTTACTAAAAGGCATTCCTAACTCCTGCAAAAGAGCTTTACCTTCTTGATCTGATTTTGCACTAGTGACAATAGTTATATCCATACCTCTTATTGAATCTATTTTATCAAAAGAGATTTCAGGAAAAATCAATTGCTCTTTCACGCCAACGGTGTAATTCCCTCTCCCATCAAAACTTTTTGGATTAACTCCTCTAAAGTCTCTTATCCTTGGTAAAGCTAGATTTATAAATCTCTCCAAAAAGGAATACATTCTGTCTCCTCTCAAAGTTACGGTACAACCAATCGGCATGCCCTCGCGAATTTTAAAACCCGCGATAGCTTTTTTAGCCCTAGTTACTAAGGCCTTTTGTCCAGTAATTGTTGCCATTTCGTTTAAAGAGGCTTCTAAAGCTTTAGAATTTGAAGCTGCCTCACCAAGACCTCTGTTGACGTTGACTTTGACAACTTTAGGTACTTGATGAATATTTTTAAGACCAAGGTCTTTTAAAAGTTTTGGTCTAATTGATTCTTTGTAGCGATTTTTTAGAGTCATAATTTTTTTGTTAATTCTGGTCTTTGTCAGAATTGATAAATTAGAAAAAAGTGAAATCTGGGTTTTGATGAAAAATTAATCAATTACTTCACCAGTTTTCTTCAATCTTCTTTTCTTAACCCCCTCTTTATCAATAAAGTATTCAATCTTACTTGTGAGATTTTTATCCTTTGAAAAGAACATTACATTTGATGCATGTAAAGATGCTTCTTCTGTGAGTATTCTTCCAGTTTCTCCTTCCTGAGTTGGTTTTACGTGTTTAGTCCTTAGGTTAATTCCCTTAACTACTACTCTATTTTCAAAAGGAATAGTTTTTAAAACCTCACCAGTTTTCCCTTTATCTTTGCCGTTAATTACCTTTACCAAATCTCCAGTTTTGATTCTCATTTTTATTCTCTGGAAATTTTTCTTTTGTTTTAATGAATCCAACATTTAAATCACCTCCGGAGCAAGAGAAACAATCTTTGTATAATTTTTATCCCGCAGTTCTCTAGCTACAGGACCAAAGACTCTAGTACCTTTTGGATTCTTATCTTCATTTATCAATACTGCAGCATTGTCATCAAATCTGATTGAATTACCAGTATTTCTCCTTAATGTTGCTTTAGTTCTGACGATTACAGCTTTAACAACTTCAGATTTCTTAACTCCCATGTTAGGCAAGGCATCTTTTACAGTAGCTACGATTACATCTCCAACATGTGCATACCTTCTATTAGATCCTAAAACTCTGATACATTGGAGTCTTTTCGCTCCGCTGTTATCAGCAACTGTTAAATAAGTTTCTTGTTGAATCATTTTTTAACCTCCTGAGCCTGACTTGTTTTATTGAGAACCTCTTCTATTGCCCATCTTTTATGAGCACTAAGCGGTCTAGTTTCTCTAATTTTAACTCGATCACCTAAAACACATGTATTTTCGGGATCATGCGCCTTATATCGTGTAGTTCTACTTACAATTTTTTTATAAGTGGGATGTGGATATCTGTTAATAACAGCAACAACAACTGTTTTATCCATTTTGTCGCTGACAACAGTACCGATTCTTTCTTTAAGTGCCATAACTAAATAATTAATCAGAAGTAGTTTTAGAAGCAGATTGACTCTTACTGAGAGTTAGTAATTGAGCAACTTGTTTC
Organism: uncultured Prochlorococcus sp.; assembly: GCF_902616385.1. Taxonomy (GTDB): domain Bacteria; phylum Cyanobacteriota; class Cyanobacteriia; order PCC-6307; family Cyanobiaceae; genus Prochlorococcus_A. The sequence goes on from NZ_CACMSM010000001.1 coordinate 94,112, forward strand.
TTGATGATTTTAAATTTATGAGTTTCATTGAGCTGTCTCGTAGCTTGCTTGAATCTCAAATCAAAAAGATCTTTTCGTAATTGGGTAATCTTTTCAGTGATTTGATCAGAATTTAATTTTTTAAATTCTTTAAAGGACTCTGAGTTTTTCATTGTTTAACCTCCTCTTGAGATTTATCATTATTTTTTGTATTTTCTTGGGAGGAAACTTCTGGATTTTTTTCAATGGAAATAAATTTAGTTTTTACAGGAAGTTTATATTGAGCCAGACGCATTGCTTCCTTTGCAATTTCCTCAGTGATATCTTCACCACCCATTTCAAAAAGTATTCTTCCAGGTTTTACGACTGCGACCCAAAACTCAGGATTACCTTTACCAGAACCCATTCTAGTTTCTGCAGGTCTCATGGTTACAGGTTTATCAGGAAATATTCTTATCCAAATTTGACCGCCACGTTTGATATATCTTGTCATAGCTCTTCTACTTGCTTCAATCTGACGTGCAGTAACCCATCCACAGTCTTGAGCTTGTAGAGCAAATTGACCAAATGCAATAGTATTACCTTTTGAGGCCACCCCCCTCATTCTGCCCCTATGTTGTTTACGGAATTTAGTACGTTTTGGACTAAGCATTTTTATACCTCCTATGAATTCTCATTTGAACGATCCTCAAATTGCTGAGGTCTTCTACTAGCTTTCCTCTTAGGGCTTGCACCCACAGGGATTGTTTGTTCTTCTTTAGGGAGAACTTCACCTTTAAAAACCCAAACTTTAATACCTAGAACACCGTAAGTTGTATTAGCTTCACGTGTTGCATAGTCAATTTCAGCTCTCAAAGTATGTAAAGGTACTCTACCTTCTCTAGTCCATTCAGTTCTAGCTATTTCAGCACCATTCAACCTTCCCCCTACTTGAATTTTAAGACCTAAGACTCCAGCCCTCTGGGCCCTTTGTAAGGCCATCCTAATAGTTCTTCTAAATGCGACTCTTTTTTCTAGTTGTTGCGCAATATATTCAGCTAGTAAAAAAGCATCGGCATCTACGCGTTCAACTTCAACAACGTTTATTCTGACTTGCCTTGTTCTATCACCTATAGTTTTTTGAATCCCAGATCTTAATTCTTCAATACCACTACCTTGTCTACCAACTATAACTCCTGGCCTTGCAGTTTTTAATTCAAGTTCTAGTTGGTCAGCTTTTCTAGCTATTAAAACATCACTGATTCCAGCTGCTCCGTATTTTTTTTGTATGAAAGTACGAATTTTGAAATCTTCTTGAAGAAGAATTGGATATGTTTTGGAAGTGGCAAACCACTTAGAGCGATGCTCTTTTGTAATTCCTAACCTTAGTCCTGAAGGATGTATTTTATGTCCCATTAGTTTTGTACCTCCGCATTAGTTTGAACAGGAGCAGATTCAACAGAAATACTGATGTGGCAAGTCTGTTTTTTAATCGAAAAAGCTCGACCTTGAGCTCTAGGCCTATACCTTTTCATTACGGGACCACTATTAGCCCATGCAGAGGAAATCACTAAGGTGGATGGATCCATTCCAAGGTTATGTTCGGCATTGGCAACAGCAGATCTTAGAACTTTAGTGATAGGATCTGTAGATCTGTAAGGCATAAATTCCAACATAATCAATGCATCTCTATAGGACCTACCCCTTATCTGATCCAAAACTCTTCTCACTTTAGAGGCTGATCCGCGAACATAGTTCCCATGAGCAATCGCTGTTTTTGGTGTTTCAGATGTTTTTGTCATGATTTTGCTCCTTTCTTATCTCTTATATGACCTCGGTAAGTACGTGTAGGAGCAAATTCACCTAGTTTATGACCAATCATTTGCTCAGTAATAAATACTGGAATGTGAGTCTTACCATTATGTACGGCAATTGTGTGGCCGATCATTAAAGGTAAAATCGTAGAGGATCTCGACCAAGTTTTGATAACAGACTTATCATTATCAGTATTTTGTTTTTCTACCTTCTTGAGCAGGCTATCTGCAATAAAAGGTCCTTTTTTTAGTGAACGTCCCATAATTATGTAATAGAAATTGAAATAAAAAATGAAGTAATCAAGAGTCTCTTCCTCCTCTACTCCTCTTAGAAATGCGACGACGTCTTCGAACTACTAATTTATTGCTTGGTTTGTTCTTTTTACGTGTCTTTAATCCAAGAGCTGGTTTACCCCATGGAGTAACTGGGCCTGCTCTACCAATAGGTGCTTTTCCCTCTCCCCCTCCATGTGGATGATCACATGGGTTCATTACACTACCTCTGACTTGTGGCCTTCTTCCTAGCCATCTTCTTCTTCCTGCTTTACCTAAGCTAGTATTTCTTATTTCAGAATTACCAACTTCTCCAAGAGTTGCGTAACATTCTTTTCTTACAAGTCTTACCTCGGTTGATGGGAGTTTTAAAGCAACATAATCTCCCTCTTTTGCCATAACTTGAGCACTAGCTCCTGCGGATCTAACCATCTGAGCACCTCTACCAGCATATAACTCAACACAATGAACACTAGATCCTAATGGCATAACAGAAAGTGGCATTGCATTTCCATCTTCAATTGGAACACTTTCTCCAGATATTACATTTTGTCCGACTTTTACTCCCGCTGGAGCAATAATATATCTTTTTTCCCCATCTTCGTAAAATAAAAGTGCTAGCCTTGCATTTCTATGAGGATCGTAGTGGATAGCTGCAACTTTAGCATTAATGTTTCTCTTATCTCTTCTAAAGTCGACTAATCTATATTGCCTTTTGTGACCACCTCCACGATGACGACAAGTAATAACTCCACGATTATTCCTGCCTTTAACTCTATGTTTTGAAACTATTAGTGATCTTTCAGGTTTTGCACTTGTTATTTCACTAAAGTCAGTAACTACTCTCTGCCTAGTACCAGGTGTATAAGGTTTAAATTTACGGATTGCCATGATAAAACTCCTTATGATTCTGGAAATAGTTGAATTTTGTCTCCTTCAGCAAGACGTACTATTGCCTTTTTGACCTGAGAACGTTTACCGGAAAATTTCCCGACTCTTCTTGTTCTCCTAGGAGGATTCATAGTGTTAACTCCTATGACTTTAACACTAAACAGGGCCTCTATAGCTGCCTTTATTTGAGGCTTTGCCGCTCTGTGATCAACTTCAAAAGTATATTGGTTGAGATCGAGTGCATTTGTAGCTTTCTCAGTAATAACTGGCTTTCTTATTACATCAGCTAAACGAGAATCGAATAATTTACTCATGATGCATAAACCTCCTGAATTTTATCTATCGCTGATTGACCTATTACCAATTTATTAGCATTGAGAATATCAAATACATTTAATTGATCGGCGTCGATTAATTTTACTTTTTCTATATTATTAATGGATTTTTTTATAACATCGGATGGACTATTAAGAATAACCAAAACTTTTTCAGTTTTTTGTATACCTAATCGAGCAAGACCATCGATGATATCCCTTGTTTTAGGTTTCTTCAAAGTAGATCCAAAATCTTCAACGGCCTTTATGTCAGATACCCTAGACATTAGTGCAGTTCTAAGAGCTAACCTACGTTCCTTGCGATTCATATCAAGGTTGTAAGAACGTGGCTTCGGTCCAAAAATAATTCCACCACCAGGTCTTAAGGGTGTCCTTATTGATCCTTGACGAGCTCTTCCTGTACCTTTCTGTTTATATGGCTTTCTACCACCCCCACGCACTTCAGATCTTGTCAAAGTTGATGCTGTCCCCTGTCTTTTATTTGCGAGCTGCCTAAGGACTGCTCTATGTATTAAGTCTGCCGAAGAAGTTTCTTTAGCAACTGCTAAATCAAGAGAAACTTTACCGGATTTTTTACCATCCCATTTAAGAGTTTCAAGTGTTGTCATGATTTTTCACCTCCTTTATTGCCTACAACATTATTATTAGGCTTAATGTTTATTATTGAGCCTGGCTTACCTGGAACAGAACCCTTTACCACAAGCAAATTTTTCTGATCATCAATTTTTAGGACTAACAAACCTTTAGTAGTAATCTGTTTTCCTCCATATCTTCCTGCCATTCTTTTTCCAGGATAAATTCTGCCTGGAGTTGTTCCTGCACCTGTAGATCCAGGGGCTCTATGATTTTTTGAACCATGACTCATAGGACCTCTGCTAAAACCATGCCTTTTCTGGTAACCAGCAAAACCTCTACCCATAGATTTGCCACTGATATCCACTTTTTGACCGACCTCAAAGTTTTTTACAGTTATTTGATTACCAATTTCATAAGATGAAGTTTCTTCAACCCTATATTCTTTCAAATGCTTTAAAAGTTCTTCACCTGATTTCAACAAATGTCCCTTTTCAGGCTTACTTATATGCTTATCTTTGGACAAGCCATAACCTATTTGAACGGCAGTATAACCATCCAAAGCGGTTGTTTTCAATTGAGTGATGCGGCAAGGACCAGCTTCAATAAGAGTAACTGGCACCGAATTACCTTTCTCGTCGAAAAGTTGGGACATGCCCAATTTCTTTCCTAAAATCCCTATAGACATAAAGCTAAATTAGGCTAGCTAGTAATGATTTTTAAATTATCTAAAACCTTCTAGTTATGAAGGTGAAGTTAATAAAAAAACAATTTAATAAGGTCGAGACTTATCTGAATATTAGATAGTTTCTCATGGGATAAACCCACCTGTGTTTTTTAACGAAACGCTAAAAAATGTGAGATTTTACAGAGGCTCGGCTAGCTTGCGAGCTTAAAAAAAACACTGAATTTCAATTGTACATCATCAAGTACCATAAAATAAAATAAAATATAAATAAAGGAAATTTTTATGCCATTACTTCTCACAGGGAAAAAGTTTCAAAACGATTTAAAAATAAACAAATGTCTTGCAATCTTTGCTCCTCTTGAAGGTGGTTATGAAACTCGTCTTTTGAGGAGAATGAGGGCCAAGGGCTTTAAAACTTTTATAACCTCAGCAAGAGGGCTTGGAGATCCAGAAGTCTTCTTGCTCAAATTGCATGGCGTCAGACCACCTCACCTTGGTCATCAAAGCGTAGGAAGAAATGGAGCACTCGGGGAAGTTCAACAAGTTATCCCACAAGCTTCTGAATTATTTAATGAAAATGATAAAAATAAATTACTTTGGTTATTAGAAGGTCAAGTACTTTCTCAATCTGAATTAGAGAGCTTAATAGAGATTTGCACTAACGATAATAAACTAACGATAGTTGTTGAAATGGGGGGTTCAAGAAAACTTGAATGGAAGCCGTTAAGTAATTATATTTTAGATGAATTTGAAACATAAATTCTTTGATTACAACTAAGAATAAAAAAGATAAATGGATAAAATTAATTTGTGGTGCCAGTAATGAAGATATTATTGCCATAGAAGATTTATGTGCAATTTATACTGCTGCTGGTGTCGACTACATAGATGTTGCCGCAGAAGAATCTATAGTCCACGCAGCAAAGAAAGGAATTGAGTGGGCAAAAAAAGTCTTTAAAAGCTCCCCTGGATTAATGATAAGCATTAGTGATGGCAATGATATCCACTTTCGTAAAGCAAAATTTGATCCATTGAAATGCCCACCTAATTGTCCAAGACCTTGTGAAAAAGTATGCCCCACCTTCGCAATTGATAGTTCTGGGATCAAAAAGAGTAAATGTTATGGATGTGGAAGATGTTTGAATAGCTGTCCCCTAAATCTAATTAGTGAATATGAATATAATTTGTCAAAAGATGATTTAGGATCAACACTTCAGAAAATAAAACCTAATGCAGTAGAAATTCATACAGAAATCAATCGCCTAGATTCTTTTGCAAAAGTTGTCAGTAACCTTAAAAGTTCTGGAATGAAATTAGACAAGATATCTATTAGTTGTGGATTAAATCAATCTTTCAAAAAATCACAAGAGCCCGAAGATCTTTTGAAAGCTCTTTGGGAAAGATATGAAATTCTTAAAAAACTTGATATTCCGCTTATTTGGCAGCTAGATGGAAGGCCAATGTCTGGAGATCTTGCTCCTTCAACAAGTAGAGATGCTGTTAAGTTGTTTGAAAAAATCGGCTCAGATCTTCCACCTGGATTAATTCAATTGGCAGGAGGAACAAATGAAAAAACTCATGAATTTTTGAATTCAAATAATCTTCCAGACGGAATAGCATTTGGAAGTGCTGCAAGAAAAATTATGCAACCCCTTATTGAATTTGCTCACAAAAATAACAAAAAACTCTATGAGATTCCTGAAAGAATGGCTTTAGCAATCAAAATAGCTAAGAAATTTCTAGAGCCATGGAAATCGAGCTCATTAAAATAATATTTTCATTTTTCAAAACTAGTGCCATGTTTATAAAAACTTTGTATTTTTTGGATAGAAAAAAATCTTTTCATGTATTAAAATAAAAAATCAATGGGCCGTCGCCAAGTGGTAAGGCATCGGGTTTTGGTCTCGACATTCCTAGGTTCGAATCCTAGCGGCCCAGTTCTAAAGTTCATTAGGTGTCTTCTCAAAAAATATTTCTATTTGATTTCGATGGAGTAATAGTCGATGGAATGCAAGAATATTGGCATAGTTCCTTGCTGGCCTGTGAAAGATATTTAAATTCACCCAGCATCTCTGTTGATCCAAAACTTTATAAAAGAGTACCAAATTCTTTCAAAGAAATTAGACCTTGGGTTAAATATGGTTGGGAAATGATCCTAATTGCTCACGAAATTATAAAAACAGAAAATCCATTAAAACATGATAATAAAGATGATTTCATTAATAATTATCATCAAAATTGCCAAAGGATATTAAATGAAAATTCCTGGATTGCCGAAGATTTACAAAAAATGTTAGATCAGTCGCGCAAATACCAAATTGATAAAGATTTTAAATCGTGGGTAAATTTACATAATCCTTTTTTTGAAGTTATAAATTTTATGAAAGAATTAAGGAACAGAGAAATAAAAACTGGAGTCATAACAACGAAAGGTCAAATATTTGCAGAAAAAATTCTTAAACAATTAAATATTTTTCCAGAATTTATTTTTGGTTATGAATCCGGAACAAAAGTCAAAATAGCTGAGAAGCTTACACAAACTTATGAAATTTTAGGCTTTATAGAAGATAGAAAAAAAACTCTAATAGATATTAAACAAAATTCAGAAACTTCTCACATTCCATGCTTCCTAGCTCATTGGGGATATTTGAAAGAATCAGATAAGTATATTTTAAGTAATGAAATCAAATTATTAAAATTAGGTAACCTTGAGGAATTAGTTGCAATTTACAAATAATCAGTTAGAGTACAGATGTACTATAGTTTGTATTTATGAAGTTTGGTTTAAATAAAAATTTCCAAATTTAGAATAATTACAAGAACTTTAACCGATAAATCAAACAATGAGCCTAGAAGAAAAGAAAAAAACTGAATCAAAAGAGAAAGACAAGGCATTAAGTCTTGTCTTAGGTCAAATAGAAAGAAATTTTGGACGAGGATCAATAATGAGACTTGGTGACGCCTCAAGAATGAAAGTAGAAACAATATCTACTGGAGCGCTCACCCTAGATTTAGCATTAGGAGGAGGCTATCCAAAAGGAAGAGTAGTAGAAGTTTACGGACCAGAAAGTTCAGGAAAAACTACATTAACGCTGCACGCGATTGCGGAAGTTCAAAAGAATGGAGGAGTAGCAGCATTTGTAGATGCTGAGCATGCACTCGATCCAGTTTATGCAGCCTCTTTAGGAGTTGATGTTGAAAATTTGCTAGTTTCACAGCCTGATACTGGTGAAATGGCTCTTGAAATAGTTGACCAACTTATAAGATCAAGTGCAGTAGATCTTGTTGTTGTTGACTCAGTCGCAGCACTAACCCCAAGAGCTGAGATAGAAGGAGAGATGGGAGATCACGTAATTGGAAGCCAGGCAAGGCTAATGAGCCAAGCAATGAGGAAAATAACAGGAAATATTGGTAAATCTGGATGTACGGTAATATTCCTGAATCAATTACGCCTAAAAATTGGCGTTACATACGGCAATCCAGAAACAACCACAGGAGGTAATGCATTAAAATTTTATGCCTCAGTGAGACTTGATATCAGAAGAATTCAAACTCTTAAAAGAGGTACTGAAGAATATGGCATAAGAGCAAAAGTGAAAGTAGCAAAAAACAAAGTTGCGCCACCATTTAGAATTGCAGAGTTTGATATTCTCTTCGGAAAAGGTATTAGTACAACAGGATGTTTATTAGATTTAGCAGAAGAGACTAATATCATAATAAGGAGAGGTGCTTGGTATAGTTATGAAGGAGAAAATATTGGACAAGGAAGAGATAATACAATTATTTGGCTTGATCAAAACATAGAAATTAGGAATAAAGTAGAATCCATGGTTAAAGAAAAATTAACGGAAGGAACTGAAGTTAGTTCTAATTCAATGAAAGCATTAAATAGCAATCCTGCTAATACAATCGCTGTTAATGATATAAAAACAGTAGCTTAAATTTATAAAGAATCAGCTAAAGTCCACCACCCAGCAGCAGGGCCTATAAATCTCACTACAATCCATAAGATTACTAACCCTCCTATTCCAAACCAACTCGCTTTAATACTTAATTTAATTAGGTTATCTCTTTGATTGATTGTAAAGGGTAGCCATTCAAATAATCTTGGAGAATCATCAATTTTAGTTTTAGTATTATTATTTTTTGGAGGTAAACCAAGTGTTTTACGTCTTTTTGCTTCTCCCATATTTCTTTAGTTATTTACAAAATCATAACCTAATCAAAAGGTAGCATATAGTTAATTTGTTTTGAGGGTTGAATGTTTTGCAAAAGTAATCTTCCCCAGTTTCTTTTATTTGCTCTTCCATCTAGTATTATTAATTTTCCTGAATTTCTTCTTAAAGGAGAAATAGATCTTTCAAGTTTTATTCTAGCTTGAGGAAGAAAAAAGTCTCTAAACCAATCTTGAGAAAGCTTCTTTTTATGAGAAACTGTAATTGCATTAATAGGTTCTGACATATTCGGGATCGGAAGTAAAGGAATGATAATTTGTTGTGGAATTTGAATTAAATAAGAATTCATAATCCACCAGTCAAAACTAGAGCAAAGAATTTTATTTTTGCCAGAGGGAATTGTCTCTAGCAACACCCTCTTCCCGTACTTAGAGGCTAATTCTGTAGCAAGTTTAGTTTTTAAATCAATATCATCAGACAAAACTAAAGTTAAACCCTTTCTGAAAAGTATCAACTTTTTGCATTTATCCAAGATTGAATTGGTGAAAAGAGGATTATTTGGAAGCAACAGTTTAGAGGGTATAAATAATAAAATCTTTTTCTCTTCAAAATTACTTTTAAAATTAATAGACAAGTCAATATCTAAACTATGCTTTTTAAAATACATTTGGAAAAAATTATCTTTTCTTAAAGCTGATAAAAAAACAAATTTATTATTTGAAAAAAATTCCTTTATTTGAGAAAGTTCATCTATTGGCTGCAAATACAAAGTCCAATCTAAATTTGTATCGTTTAACTTTACCCAGCATGCCCAACCTTGAGATAATGCTTTGTTAATACTTAAAAATTTATCAGAAAAAAAAGAATTTTCATGAAAAAAGTTTAAAAAGAAACTAATTTCTTTTTCATTTAAGTTGATATAACTATTTCCTAAGACTTTTCTCATCAAAAACTTTTTCTTCAACGAATCATATACTTTTTTAAATTTTTGATTGATTAATTCAAATTCTTTTAAATTTTTTGTCCAATCCTCTTTGAATAAAGAAATACTAAAATGATTTTTTAAATCCTGTTTTATATTTTCAATTCCAGAATAAACTATTCGATGATTTCTCAGATTACAAGTATTGGGATCATTAAGTAATTTTTGGATTGTTATCAAGCGAACATGATAATTTGCAAAAATAAGTTGATCATTTTTCAAAATAAAATTAAAGCCTAGATTTTTCAATGAATCAATCTGAAATTGGCTTATAAATTGAATTTTTTCTTTAGATAAAATAAAAGTTGAATCCTCTTCCTTTAAAAATAAAGAAATCAAAATTGGAGGTAACCAATCATAGCTAGAGAAAATTTCTGAATTAATTAGATATGTAGAATCATTTTTAATACATTTGGAAATTATCCTCCCAAAAGAATATATATGCTCCCAACTAATACTTTGATCTCTCAAATAATTTTTCAAATATTGATGACTTAAAATCTCAAGCATTTATAATAAATTTAATTTCAAATACATACAAAATTAATGAATCTAATATACAAAAAATTGGTATCAATATAAGAGAGTCTTTAATTAATCAATCTATGAAAATTGGAATAGTAGGATTAGGTTTAATTGGCGGATCTTTAGGATTAAAACTCCAAAGTCTTAATCATACAATTTATGGAATAGCAAATAATGAATTAAATGCAAAAAAAGCTAAGGATAAAAAACTTGCAAATTTTGTTAGTTGTGATCTGAGCTTATTAAAAAAATGTGAGCTAATAATTTTGGCATTGCCTATCAAAGATTTGCTCAGTCCATCTCAAAAATTAATAGCATCAATACCTCAGGGAACAATCCTAACTGATGTGGGCTCTGTTAAAGAACCAATCGTAAATACATGGGAAAATTTACATCCTTTATTTATTGGATCTCATCCAATGGCAGGAACAGAAAAAAAAGGGGTTGATGCAGGTTTTGAAGGTCTTTTTAATAATGCAAAATGGATTATTACCCCAACACAAAATAGTGATTCTAATGCTGTAAGAACTATTTCCGTGCTAATAAAATCAATGGATTGTGAAATTTGCCAAGCTTCTCCAAAAGAGCATGATGAAGCAGTATCTCTAATTTCTCATTTGCCTATATTTTTAGCTTCTGCCTTAATTGAAACTGCGCATACAAAAAATAATCAATCTTTATTAGATCTCACACAAAAATTGGCTGCTACAGGATTTGCTGACACTTCGAGAGTTGGCGGTGGCAATGAACAACTAGGCTTAGATTTAGCTATTAATAATCAGATTAATGTTTTAAATTCCATAAATAATTTTAAAAATAAGCTGAATATACTGGAATCTCTCATAAAAGAAAAAAATTGGGAGTTACTTTCTAACAAACTTGCTGAAGCAAAAGAAATCAGAAAAAATTTTATAAACTAAAATTTTTTATACCTTTTGAAGCAAAAATTTGCCTTGAAACCATTAATGCAGACTGACTAACACCTGCAGTCCCCTCTCCTGGATAAATCGAATCTCCACATAGCCATAAACCTTTAAAAGGTGTCCTACTTGATAATCCAAATAAACCAAAAATATCTGGATTTTGACCCAGCCCGCCTACTATTCCTTTAGGTCTATTTGTCCATTTTTCAAAGCCTAATGGGGTTGCTAATTCCCTATGTAGCCAATTTTCAGGATCAATATCAAATTGACTTTCTAATTCGAGCGATATTTTTTTCATGAAACCATTTTTCTTCTTTAAGTAAGTTTGTTTATCTAGATCAAACCAATCTCTAGTCTTGGTAAAGATACTCGCAATTAAAGTAACCTCGCCTTTTGGTGCTCTGCCATCACCATCATCACTAATTGATACAAATAAGGAACAAAATTCTTGCGAAACAAATTGATAGTGATTGGAAAATGTTTTTTTAATATGTTCTTTTTTTAATGCTGAATAAAAAACTACAGCTCCACTTGGATCAGGTAAATTATTAAGTCGATTTTTATAATTTTTTTTTCTTTTTAAAGGATCTTTCAAATGCTTTAGCAAAGATTGTGGAGGCGCGGTATAAATCACATCTTTTGCTTGGTAAATAAAAGAATTTTTTTTCGAATTAGCAGATACTTTCCAACACATATTTACGTCGTCAAAAGTAATAGAATTCACTTTCTGTCCAAAAATTAAATTAACTCCAGTTTTAATCAATGAACTTTCTAATGATTCACTTAAAGACTGCATAGATTTTTTAAGATGCCAAAGACCATGTGGCTGTTGACACATCTGAAGAACAGTAGATCCATATAATGCTGCAGTATTATAAACGTCCTCTTGAGAATAAAGTTTTAATTGAAGATTTAAGAATTTAATCAAGCGGTCATTCTTGGATAATCCACATATCCGCAATAAATCAAAAATAGTAGATTTAAGTAAAATACCTGTGACAAGGTTTGAAGGTACTATTGCTTTAAGTAGTTGAGAAAAATCCCAAAAATTACTTATTGGTAATACAGGTTTATTATTAGCAAATATCCAATTACTTTCATGTATTAAGGTACAAAGTTTCCAAAATCTTTGACTCCCAGGAAACTGCATTTCTCTTTCAGCAATCCATTTACTTTTTTCATGCCAAATAGGTATAGGACTACTACCATCATTTAAATCAACAATGCAAGCAGGGTCTAAAATTGATGCTTCTGGAGATGGAATACCTAAAAAATCAAAAATTCTAGAGTGTATTCCCCCCTTCTCTAAACCGGCAACCTGAGTTGCGCCAACATCAAAAATATAATTCTTTCTTTTAAATGTACCGGCACATCCCCCAGCTTGAGTATGAGATTCGATTAAAGTTACCGATAAGCCTTGTTTTGATAAAATCGCTGCAGATGTTAGTCCTGCTATACCAGCGCCTACAACAATAACTTCAGACTTTCTCATTTAAATGCAAAAATTATCCCCTATTGAAATTAACGAAATTTGTGAAGAATTAGGTGAAACCTTCCCAAAAAGTATTGAACAAGTTAATGGAGGTAATATTCATAATGCCTGGCGAATAGAATTCTCAAACAAAAAGTTATTCCTTAAAAGAAACATTAGAAACAAAAAATTTCTTGAATTTGAAAAATATTGTCTTCAAAATTTGAGGAAATATATTAATCAAGAAAACTTAGTTATTCCTGAAGTTATTGCGTATAAAAATATAAAAAATACAGAGATTCTTTTAATTGAATGGATAGATATGCATAACTTTGACCAAAAAAAACTTGGAAAAGGTTTAGGTGAATTGCACTTAAAATCAGCTGAATCTAATCCCAAAATGTTTGGGTTTCCAGTTAAGGGTTTTATCGGAACAACAGATCAAAAGAAAGGATTGGAAGATAATTGGATAGATTGTTTTTTAAATTTAAGGATAATTCCTCAATTATTAATTCTTAAATCGGCGACTTTAGATAAAGAAATCATAAATAAAGTTAAAGAAAAAATTAAATCAGAATTACTGAATCACAAGCCAGTAAATTCTCTAGTTCATGGTGATTTGTGGTCAGGCAATGCAGGAATGGACAAAAGTGGAAAGGGGGTTATATTTGATCCGGCATCTTGGTGGGCTGATAATGAAGTAGATATAGCTATGACAAAACTATTTGGAGGATTTAAAAAAGAATTTTATGAAGAATACCACAAGGTTTTTCCCATAAAAAACGGATTTGAAAAAAGAATTATTATTTATAATTTTTATCACATATTGAATCACGCCAATATGTTTGGGGGAGGTTACTTAAAACAAGTTAAAGATTACGTAAAAACAATACTCAATATGTAATCTTTAACTAACCCAAATATGTCTTCTTGAGATTTTGTACTTTATCTAAAACAGCTTCTCGATTTTCACTGGTACGAAGATTTTGCCAGCTCCATTGACCGACAACAATTACACCTAGTAGCTCTAGTAAACCAGGGAGAATTGGGAAAAAGTTTATCGTGTCAATGACAACTTTAATTATTATCTGAGCTATTACGACAACAGCAATTATGCCTGCCGCCTTGCCGTACTTGCCCATTTGAGTCCAATCAACATTACCAAGGGTTTCGTTGACCTTTCCCATGACATCAGAGTACTTCTCTGAAAAACTTTTGGTTTCTGAGCTTGTATCGGAGCCGGAGTCTTGGTTTGACTCTGGAGTGTTATCACTCATGAATTCAGTAAACTTGATATATGAACCAGACAGTATCGGAAAAATCGTCTGTTGACTACCTTTTTGTTGTGCAAAATTCCGAACCGAAACATTTTGTATTTTTTTAGAAGCATTATTATGTAAGGTTTCTGAAGATATTTAAACTTAAAATTGATTTATAAAAACTTCACATTATTGTCTAGTTCTAACAAAAACATTAATAAATCACATTAATAAGAAAAATTTAACAGTCTAAAATTTTTATTTTAATTATTATGTTTTCATAGTTTAGCTGGCAAAAATTAAACGATCGAAATGTCCAAAGATATCAAATTTAATTTCTTAAGCTCTGATGAAGAAGAAAGATATCAAAAACATTTCGCCCTCAAAGAGATAGGTTATGAGGGTCAACTAAATCTTAAAAATAGCTCAGTATTATGCATTGGAGCAGGTGGGCTTGGGTCTTCCGTTTTGCTTTATTTAGCTGCAGCAGGAATTGGGAAAATTGGAATAGTTGATAACGATCAAGTTGAAAAGTCTAATCTCCAGAGACAGATAATTCATGAAACAAATACTATTGGCAACCTTAAAATTGATTCTGCTAGGAAAAGAATTAAAAAATTCAATCCTAATTGTGAAATATTAACATTTTCAGAGAGACTTAATCCTAAAAATGCTCTTGAATTAATAAAGGATTTTGATGTTGTTTGTGATTGCTCGGATAATTTTGGTACGAGATATTTAATAAATGATTCATGCCTGATATTAAATAAACCTCTAGTCTTTGGAAGTGTACAAGGCTTTGAAGGGCAAGTAAGTGTTTTCAATTTATATAAAAATAGTCCTAATTTAAGAGACTTACTTCCAGAATCACCTTCAAAAAATGCCGCCCCTAGTTGTGCAGAATACGGGGTTGTAGGTGTGTCAACAGGCGTAATAGGAATTCTTCAGGTTAATGAAATTATCAAAATCATTTTGAAAAAAGGTGAAATTTTAGATGGGAAGATTTTGATTTTTGATTTATTGAATATGAATATAAAAAAATTACATCTAAAAAGTGATCAGTTAAATAAAAACATAAAAAATCTGTCTCAGTTTGAGGGCTTTTATAATAGCGATGAATATTGTGAAAAAAATAATGAAATCAACAGTATTAATGCTATTGAATTTAATAGTTTATATAGAGCAAAACCCAACAAAATTCTTTTAATTGATGTTAGAGAAAATGAAGAATTTTCTACTTCTGCAATAGAGGGATCTATATCAATTCCACTAAGTCATTTAAACCAAGAATCTGACTTAAAATTTATTCAAAAAGAGAGTTTAAGTAAAGAGGTTTTCACTATATGTAAATCGGGGAAACGTTCTGAAAAAGCGTCAAGAATCTTGTCTCAATTCAAAATTCAGTCGAGATCTATTGAAGGCGGCATTGAAAAAGTAAAAAAATATTCTGCAATTAATAATTTTTAGAATATTTAATAATCTACACCTCTTTTCAAATCAACTCCAACATTTGCGTAATGCTTATGACAAACCATTTCAGAGTAGATATCAGCAAGTTCAAAGTATGAAGGTTCATTTTTACACCTCCCAGTAATGACAACTTCTGTGTCTGCTGGTTTTTTTAAGAGCGTTTGATGTATTGATTCCATAGGTAGCAGCTCTAAATCAACAGTTGGATTCAATTCATCTAAGATAATTGTCTTATATAAACCAGACAAAATTGCAGCTTTAGCAATTTCCCATGCTCTTTCAGCCTCAACATAATCAATTGGTTGTTGCTGACCTCTCCATACTATGGCATCTCTGCCTGAACGCAAATGATCTACTAAATGGGGATAACTCTCTCTTAAAGCTTCTATGGCGGCATCTTCGGTATAACCATTTCCACCTTTTAACCACTGCAATATTAAAACTCTATGACTTTTATCTTGAGATATTCCTTTACCGATAGCTTGAAGAGCCTTACCAAGTGCACTTGTGGATTTACCCTTTCCCTCACCTGTATAAATCTCAATTCCACCACTAGAACTAATTTGTCTTGTTAATGTTGAGACGTCTCTTTTCAAACGTGGTCTCATTTCTGAATGGAGTTGAGATATTCTCACCAAAGAGGAAGGAGCTGCTCTTCCGGTAATAATTATTTCTAATCCATCCGGACGATTTTGAAGAGAGTCAACTACTTCATTGATATCAAGCATTCCTAAATCTAGAACTGGATTCAACTCATCTAGTACAACTACAGAATAAAGAGAACTAGCAATTGCTCCTTTAGCAATATTCCAGCCTCTCTCAGCCTCACCAACATCAAACTTTGTCACTTGATCAGCAGTAAAGAATTCAGATCTTCCTGTCCTAACATGGTCAATTAAATGTGGAAAACCTCTCTGTAAAGCCTCTATAGCTGAATCCTCATCATATGGCCTCTCAGGACCTTTTAAAAATCTTAGAAGTAAAACTCTTGATTGTCTTTTTTCGCATATTCCAAGTCCTATTGTCCTGAGAACTACTCCTAAAGCAGCCTGACTTTTTCCCTTACCTTCTCCATCATAAATATGTAATTGACCTTTTGATCTCTCCTGGCTGTCACTCGCAGTGACAATTCCAATTCCTCTATTTCTACTCGTATTCGCCAATTGAACAAAATTAATGGATTTAATCTAATATATAAATAAGATTATTATTAAAGATTTAATAATAAATTCAACCTATTCATATTTAATTAAGATTTTAAAGTAATTAACATGTTCAATCAACTAGAAATTCTCTCTGATGAACAAAGTGAAAAGCTTTATACGATTAGAAGATACATTAAGAATCTTGAAAGTGTTTGTATTGCTTATTCTGGGGGAGTTGACAGTACATTAGTAGCATCATTAGCATTCGAGCAATTAGGTAACAAAGCAATTGCAATAACTGGTATTTCTCCTGCATTAGCCAATACTCTTCGAGAAGAAGCAAGAAGTCAAGCAAAATGGATTGGAGTAAAGCATTTAGAAATTAAAACAACAGAATTAGACCAAGCATCTTACAGTACGAATCCTAAGGATAGGTGCTATTCATGCAAAAAAGAGCTCCACAAACATACAACCTACCTCTCTAAAAAACTTAATTACAAGATTGTTTTAGATGGAGTCAATTTTGATGATCTTAAAGATTATAGACCAGGTATACAAGCCTCAAAACAAGCAGGAGTTATTTCTCCCCTTGCAAAATTTAAATTCTCAAAACAAGATATTAGGGACATATCAAGAGCATTAGGTTTTCCTTGGTGGGATAAACCTGCTCAACCTTGCTTATCATCAAGATTCCCTTATGGCCAAGAGATAACTAGCGAGAGGCTAAAAATGGTTGAAAAAGCAGAAGAATACCTTAAAAAAGGTGGCTTATCGGAAGTTAGAGTTCGATGCCAAGGCTCAACTGCAAGAATAGAAATTCCCCAAGATGAATTAAAAAATTTTTTTAAAAAATATAATTTTAGTGAGTTAGTTCAATATTTTTCTAATTTAGGATTTAATTGTACAAGCTTGGATCTTGAAGGACTAATAAGCGGAAAATTGAATAGGTAAATATTATATTAAACAACCATTCTGATCTGTTTAGATACTACTGAAGGTGGATTTCGCTCAATGACTCGCAAAGAATGTTCTTTAGCTATCAAAGATTCAATTAAATATTGACTAGCTAGTTCAGGTATCATATTTTTACCACATGTAAAAATATCGACTGCAGAATAATTAGATTCAGGCCAAGTATGTATTGAAATATGAGATTCTGCCAGTAAGGCAATTGCCGTAACCCCCTGAGGCTCAAATTTATTACTTATCAAATTCAGAACTGTTGCATTTGCCAATTTAGAAGCTCTATTTAGAATACAGCGCAAAAAGGATTCGTCATTTAATTTTTCGCAATCACATTTATAAAGTTCCAATAAAAGGTGTTTACTTTGATGACTTAATTTTTGCTCATTACTAAACGAACTTAACATTTGACTTTTTTTGTAGACTTCCATTTAAGAAATGAATATAAATCTAAGATTAGCTAAAAATCATAACCTTTTGAAGTTATAAATAAATTATTTGTGACGAACCTAAGAAAGACTGATTAAATTTATCTAAATGTGTCGCGCTTATAAAACATTGACTATCTTTGCCAACAGAATTTAATAACAAATTTTGTCTGGTCAAATCTAATTCCGCCAAGACATCATCCAATATAAGTATTGGAGGGACATTAAATGTTTTAGTTAATAAATCTAATTCAGCCATCTTCAAAGCCAAGATAAAAGTCCTTTGCTGTCCTGATGAACCATATTTTCTAACTGAAACATTATTGATTAGAAACTCAAAATCATCACGATGAGGGCCAAAACTACATTTTCCAGTCAATGCTTCAATTGAACGCTGATTTAAGAGTTGTTCTGCTATTTTTTTACTAATAAATTCTTCTTCTTCTTCTTCTGGACTTATATTTTGTATCCCCGAAAGATAATTTATGTCTATTTGCTCTTTAGATTTACTTAAGTGATTATGCCAATATTCAACATATGGTTTTATTTTGAATAAAGCCCTTCTTCTGCGCCTAAAAATTCTTGTACTAAGTATTGACATTTGAATATCAAAGCTGTCAACAATTTCTGAGGATTGGTTTTTTAGGAAACTTTCCGAACGCCAAAAATGACTTCTTTGCTTTAAAAGCCTGTTAAATCTAATTATCAGGTCTAAATACACTGGTTCAAGCTGAGAGACGACTTTATCAATCCATATTCTTCGATAACTTGGTTCACTTCTAACAATATCTATATCATTAGAACAGAAACATACACTCCGAATATAATTCTTTATTTCACTCTGTTTTTTTAAGATTGATTCATTGACATAAATTCTTTTGGGGCCTTTTCGGTATAAATTTAACTTTAAATCGTCTTTAAAATTTATCTGTCCTATTACTACAGCCATATCACTATCATTCTCTATTAAATCTTTATCTCTTAATGCTCTATTAGATTTTAATTGACTTAAAAATTCAATCGATTCAAGTAAATTGGACTTGCCAATACCGTTACAGCCAAGAACAATTGCTCTTTGCTCATTTAAATCAATTTCAAAACTTTTATGGTTCCGAAAATTTTTAATTTTTAATTTATTTAAAAAAATTTTTTTTGTGCATTCATTAATTAAATTAGCTAAGTTTAAAATATTTCGATTTTCTTTAAAGAAATTGAAAAATTAAAGGGCATGTAGCTCAGTTGGATAGAGCATCAGATTCCGGTTCTGAGAGTCGGGGGTTCGAATCCCTCCATGCTCGTAAAATAATTTTTAAAGTTTATATCCCATTACTCTTATTCCATTTGGATCTAGTATGAATCCATTTTCCTCTAAACTTATAAACGAAGATACTGGAGCCTGAACAGAAATACTGCATCCAGGCATTTCCCTATTTATTTTCTCAAGAGTTACTTGCAGCAATATTGAATAATAAAGTTGCTGATTATTTCCTGGCAATGCACTTAAATTCCACAAGTTTGCATTCAATCCCCTATCCGAAGTAACCCTTACAAATCCATATAATTTATTTTTCAATTCTCTCTGTATGGTAAAAAAGAAATTACTTTTCTCAATAGCCTTTGAAAGAGGTACTATTGGAAATGTCTCACAACCACAATTCGCTAAAAGTTTGTTAACTTCTTTAGCTAAGGGGATTTGAGAAGAGTTAATAAAATAACCTTCTGGAAGAACAAGTTTTTTTTTAGGAAAATATTGCAATTATCAACCTGTATTTCTCATGCCAGCTGCAATACCATTAATAGTTAAAAGTGCCCCCCTCAAAAGTTCACTTCTGCTGTAAGCTCTTCTAGATTCATCTTTATCTATTATAAATTCGCTTATTGGGGGTTGTCTTGTCTGGTCTCTTAGTCTTCTTAGAAGTGAAACCTGCAAAAACCCTAATGGAATAATTGTTTTATTTCTCAAGCTTACTGATGATTTCAAGTCTCTATCAGATTCTAGGAGCTTATTTTTACCAGTAATTTCAAGTATTAAAGATTTTGTAAGATCGTATTCTTTGGAAATTACTTCAAAAATCTCATCAAAAGAATCTTTATTTTCTTTACTGCCAAGAGTATCAACATAATACCTAGCAACTTCCAGATCCACCTTAGATAATGTCATTTCTACCTTAGATATAAGCATCCTAAAAAATGGCCATCTTTGATGAAGAACTCTTAATAATTCAATTTGTTGTGGATCTGAATTTAACTCAGATGACAATGCCGTGCCTACTCCAAACCAACTTGGCAAAAGAAATCTACTTTGTGTCCAACCAAATACCCATGGAATAGCTCTTAAACTTGATAAATCTTTTGCACCTTTTTTTCTTCTAGCGGGCCTACTAGATATCTGTAATTTACTAATTTCTTCTATTGGAGTTACCTCTTGAAAGAAATTTAACAAATCAGGGTTCTCATGCACTAATTTTCTGTAATGAGACCTTGATGTTTCTGCCAGCCTAGACATTAATAGATTCCATTCTGGAGTAGCGTCAAGTCTATTATTTACCAAGCTATTCTGAATTACCGCTGTAGTGACAGTCTCAAGATTGTACAAAGCCAGTTCAGGAAGACTATATTTAGAAGCCAAAACTTCTCCTTGTTCTGTTATTTTTATTCGCCCTTTTAAAGTACCGCTTGGTTGAGCCAATATTGCTTGATAGGCTGGTCCTCCTCCCCTCCCTACAGAACCACCTCTGCCATGAAAAAGTCTTAACAATATGTTATTTCTACTTGAGAGATTTTGAAGAGCTATTTGCGCTCTATGAATTTCCCAATTACTGGAAACAAACCCCGAATCTTTATTGCTGTCAGAATAGCCAAGCATTAATTCTTGTAGAGGTTTAAAAGATTCTCCTACTTTTGGCAATAATGATCTATAGAAATCTAATTTAAACAACTTTTCCATTACTTCTGGTGCTCTTTTAAGGTCTTCCACAGTTTCAAAAAGAGGAACAACTAATAATTTTGACTTTTGTGAATTTTGATCAAGAAGTCCCATTTCTTTTGCCAGTAAGAGAACCTCAAGCAAATCAGATGCACTATGACTCATTGAAATTACATAAGAATGGCAAATACGACTTCCAAATTCTTGCTGTAGTCTCTTAACCATTTTAAAAACTGAAAAAGTTTCTTCTGTAGTTTTTGTCCAGTTAACATCAGATGGAATTAAAGGTCTTTTTGTATTTAATTCGTCTATAAGCCATTTAATTTTCTCTTCCTCAGACATTTGATCATATTGAACAGCTAAATCAAGATAATTTGTAAGCTCTTGTATAGCGTCACTATGCCTTGTACTCTCTTGACGAATATCTAAACTTGCTAAGGAAAATCCAAAAATATGAACTTGGGTAAGTAGGGTGTTTACAGACTCACAAGTTAAATCTGTACTAATCAGGCTATTTTTTATAAGTTCGAGATCATAAGTAAATTCTTTTACTGACTTGTAATATAAGTTCTCAACTTTATCTAGGTTTTTGTTATCTATTTCTCCCTCTAAGTCAAATTTCCAACCACTATCAGCTAATAAATTATTTCTTTCTTGTGTTAACCTTAATTTTTCTAGGATATAACTTAATTTCAATCTGTAGGGTTCTGATCTATACCTTGTAGCTCTAGCTTCATATATTTCAGGAAATTTAACTCTGTCAGTTTCTAGTGACTCTAATAGAGAGGAACTTACTTGACTCCATTGCATCGAGACACTTAATTGATCTCTAAGATTAGACGTTGCAGTAATATATCTTTCCAACATCAACTGCCTTTGGTAACAAGCAGTTCTCCATGTTATCTCAGGAGTAACCGAGGGATTACCGTCCCTATCAGAGCCTACCCAAGAACCAAAGTTACAAAAAGATTCAGATGGCATTTGAACATCTGGATAATTTTCGGTAAGTGCTTCAGCGATTCTACCCCTCAATTGAGGCATTGCATTAAATAAAACTTGCTGAAAATAATGCAATGCATAATCAACTTCGTCTAAAACTGAAGGTTTAAATTGATGCAATTCATCTGTTCTCCACCAAAGTCTTACTTCCTCTTTTAGTTGGGTTTTTAAAATATTTTTTTCTTCTTTTGTAAGAAATTGCTCAATCTGTATTTTTTTTAACAAATTTGCCACTCTTGTTTGCTTATGTCTAATCGTATGTCTTACTATCTCCGTCGGATGTGCAGTAAAAACCAAACGAATATCCATTTCCTGCAATAATTCTTCTAATTTACCTGGTGGTACATTTAATTTCCTCAGCCTGTAAAATAGTTCTCTAAAAGTTACTGGAGCATTTTGCCTAGCCAATGCTGGGGCAAAAGGATCTAGATTATCGTGCGATTTTTGAACTTCCTTATTAGTAAAGCTTTGAATATATCTATCTTCCTCAACTCTTTGTTCTAAAATATTCACAAGTTGAAAATACAATGAAAACGCCCTTGCTGCTGCTATCGATTCTGCTAAATCCATAGAATTTACAATATCAACTATTTCATTTTTAAAAGTTTTTGAACTATCACCATCAATTTGTTTTGAATAACTTAATTCTTTAAGCTGTATCAATCTCTCTGCTTGATCATCTGGGCATTCTTCTCTGAGCACAGATTCCCATAGATCTTCAATTAGAAGACGATTTTTATCTAGTGGATCATTGTTACTTATAAGATCCACGTTATTATTTTTAATCTGTCGAAAAGATTCCATATAATCATTATGTCACAAGTAAAAATGTTCAGATCAAATATTTATTTTAATAATCAAACATTCTTGGCCTCACTCCGAATCATATCTTCGATAGAAATTTTCATTATCTGCTCAATAGAAAGACCTTTTTCATATTGATTTATCCATTTCATGGATTGATTGCCTTCTTCAAGCACTTTATAGATAGGATCTAAAAGATGTTTCATACCAAAATATTCTGCTGTGGATGATAAATCTGATAATAAGTTTTGAATCCACTCTCTACAAATAACCGTTTTGCCATCTTGCCAGTGAATTAATTCTGAATTCAGACTATCTTTAGCAGCATTAATTTCATTTTGATCGCATATTTCTGACAATTGATCCATAGAAAAAATACTTGCATTCATAGGATCTAAAGTATTTATATTTTCAAAAAGATTTAAAATCCTTAGTTCTATCATGGCCGTTATCCCTAAAAGCAGATTAATATCGTGAACATAATCACAAATTCTTAATTCTAAACGATCAAGAATTAAAGGTCTTTGGGGACCATTTGGTCGGATTGAGGACCAAAAATGCCTAATATTTTGCATTTTTTTATTGGATATATTTTCCTCTATCCACTCGATATAAGAATTATGATTTACAAAAAAAGGGACTTTACTTGGAGTTTTGGGAAATTGGATCCACCTCTGAGAGTGATTATTGGTAATTTTATTATTTAAAAAAGGTGAACTAGCACTTAATGATAGATATAGAGCAGCCTCAGATCTTATAAGTCTTATAGCTGTAAAAAGTTTATCTAAATCATCTATTCCTATGTTTATGTGAACACTTGAAGTTGCAATAGATATTCCATAATTATCTTGAATAAATTGATGATAGACATTGTAGATATCAGATCTTTGAAATTGAACATCGTGTTTAAAACAAAGAGTGGATGAAGGAATGATTGTTAAATTTTTAGTATTTAGCCACTTCCTTAACTTTATTCTTGGAGTTATTAATTTCTCGTATAAATAATTGTAGTCTTTTTCAGGAGTTGTGATATATTCAACATTTCTGTTATCTGGCTCTTTTACAAAATCAAAAAATTTTTTCTCAATATCAGCTGAAATACCAATATGAGAATCAAAAGAACCTGTAAAAAGTTCCACCTCAAAACCTTTATAAAGATTATCTTTACTCATTTATTTATCCAAACAGGCCAATGCTTTTAGTATCCCTTTAGCTTTATTAATTGTCTCTTGATATTCATTTTGAGGAAAAGAATCTGCAACTATTCCAGCTCCTGCTTGCACTGAAACATCATATTTCCCATCTCTTGAGGGTTTAACAATCATAGTTCTTATTGTAATTGCCGTATTTAATGCACCATTAATATCAATAGATCCGTAAACACCTGCATAAGGTCCTCTAGCATCTTTTTCAAAGTACTTAATCAATTGCATAGCTCTTATTTTTGGCGCACCTGTTACTGTCCCAGCGGGAAAAGATGCCTTTAGCAAATCCCATACATCAGTATTGTTTTTTAAGATTCCCTCAACTTCACTAACTATGTGCATAACATGTGAATATTTCTCAATAACCATTAAATCCTTGACCTTAACACTACCAGTTTCACAAACTCTTCCAAGATCATTTCTCCCAAGATCAATTAGCATCACATGCTCAGCAATCTCTTTTGGATCATTTAATAAATCCTTTTCAAGTTGCAAGTCTTGTTGATTATCAATACCTCTAGGTCTTGTACCAGCTATTGGTCTTAAGCTTGCAACAATTTGACTGTTTTTATTTTTTTCAGCTTTAACCATTACTTCAGGACTTGAACCTATCAGATACCATGAGCCAAAATCAAAAAATGACATGTATGGAGATGGATTAACCATCCTCAAACTTCTATATAAATTAAAGGGTTCATTATTGACTTTAGTTTGGAATCTCTGACTAATAACGATTTGGAAGATATCTCCTTTTTTTATATATTCTTTTGCAGAGATAACTGCATCCTCAAAATCTTTTTTTTCCCAATTACTTTCTATATCTAAATTTAAATTATCATTTTCATTCCAATCTAAAAACTCATTTTCTTTTAGAGGAACTCTCATTAAATTTCTGATTTTCTGAATTTTAGAAATTGAGTTTATAAACAACTCCTCAACCGAAGAATCTTTTGAAGAAGTTGTATCTGCATAAACTACTGCAGTAATACATCTTTTTATTTGATCAAAAACAACTAACTGATCAAAAAACATCCAAGAACCATAAGGTATATCGTTTTCTGATATTTCATTTATTGGAACGCTTGGTTCTATTCGATTTATTAATTCATAACCCCAAAAGCCATATAACTGTCCAATTGATGGTAAGCCATCTAGCATGGTTGATTTATATTCTTTTGTCCAACTTCTTAAAATTTCAAAAGGATCACCTTTATGTGTTTCAGTTTTGCCATTATTCCAAGTTTTAACTATTTCTTCTCCATAACAAACGGCTTCCCAAAGAGGCTGAGTAGCAACAATACTCCACCTACCCAAACTTTCCCCACCTTCAACAGATTCAAGAAAAACACCATGGGAATCTTTTGAGAATAATTTTAACCAGGTGGACAATGGAGTCTCTAAATCTGCTGGCCAAGTTTGAATGATAGGTATAAAATTTTTACCTTCTTTGTAAGCCTTTAAAAAACTATCTTTCTGTGAGCTGATCATATTAATAATGTCAACCCAAATTATAATTATTTTCTTCTTTTATATCAACTTTAGGGAAGTTAATCAAAAGTATTCTTATTTGTAAATTTCAAACCAGCTGGATTGGGATTCTCACCTATTCTTCTTGGATTATGCCCTACTTTCTCCCTGCCTTCATTTACTTTTTCAGAGAAAACACCATCTTTTGGGTGTAAAAATTCAATATCACCACCTGGGAAAATTCGGTAGATTTTAAAATCTTCAATTCTTGGTTTGAAGGCTCTTAATTGTGTCCCTAATGCAAGGCATTGTTCTTTTCTTGCAAAGTACATTAGATTATCACCTTCATGCATGATAGCCGCTCCACCGGTGGGCAATTCAAATGCTTGTTCCTTGGAACTTTTCCATACAATTGCATATTTTTCTTCGGTTTCTGCTGAGTTTAACAAACCCCCAGTGCTTCCTATATGCTTTGGAAATTGACCAACTAAAGTTTCAGTCATCCTTGATTTTGAGTTATTTCTTATAAGAAATTAGCATTCATATTTTGCAAAATTATAAATTTACAAGAAATTTTCTACATTATTTAATATATGGAAAACTTATTTCTCATTTTATTTCGAATCTGAAATCGGAAAAAATACTGTTAAACCTGTATCACGCCTTTGTGTGACATGCCCTCCTAAGCTAGCTAACAATTTTTGAGTAGCATTTTGACTAAGTTGTAAACTACCTGTTTGAGGGTTCCAATTTAAAACAGGACCAATATCAGAACCGTTATCTTTTTTTAGAATTTCTTTTTGATTACTTTCTGATTTCTGTACTTTTAATTGAAGTTTAAGTTTTTGACCAGCTGGTCTTAATTCTAAAATCAATTTACTACCTTCTTTTAATCCTCTAGTATTTTTATCAATTAATCCTCTTAGCATTAATTCTAATTTTTCAGAATCACTCAAAATTTGTGGAAGTTGATTGGGGATGTCTATCTTCAAAGAAATACCACGTCGATTTAATTGTTTATTCCACAAAGGAGCGAGTTTTTTAAAAATTTCTGCTAAATTAATTTTCGCCAAGTTATTCAATGATGGCACTTCATTACTTACTAATTCTGCTGCATTAAAGATTAAACCGAACCTATCAATTTGTTCATTACATTCATTATCTATTTGAATTAAACGATTTCTCATTGATTCATCCATTTTATATTTTTTTAAAGTAGAACTTATGAGTATTCTTATTGTTGCCAAAGGAGTTCTTACTTCATGAGAAATTGCACGTAGTAATTTTGCTTCTGTTAATTGCACATTTTTTTCATCGTTTTTTAAAGAATTCTGTATATTATGATTTGGCGCAATATTCGCTAATTTTGCCGATAATGTTGGCCAAAATAATTTCTCAAATTGATTGTTAATATTTAGGTTACCTAAATTATTGATAGCATTACGAAATTTTACTCCTTCCTCATAATTTTCTTGATTTAATTTTGCATGCATTAATTCAATTGAAAGTTTTAGGCTTTCTCCATCACACTTCATTAATAATATTTTCTTATCTTTTTCTCCAACAATTGATAATACGCATTGAAAATTTGGAGTGATTATCATCAAGAAAGGTTCATAACCATCTTCATGACAAAGATTTAAGACTTTATAATTACTAACTAAATTAAAATCTTTTTTTTTCTTTTCTGAATTATTGACTGGCAAAAAACCTGCATTCTCATTTTGAAAGTATGGAACCCCTTCAGGAGACCAAAGCCATCCATGAAGTTGATTTAAAAATTTTTTATCATTAAATGCTGGCAAAGGCGAGGCAACCCAAATTCCCCCATGTTTATAATTCTTAGATAGAAAATCTTTTTGAATAACTTCTAAAGAAGCCCACCACATTCTTCTGGATGTCTCATCATCCACATATATAGTTTGAACTTCTTTAATCAAAAGATCTTGAATTTTTTTTATTGTTATTTGTGATTTCATCAGCTTCTTAGTGATCTAGAACGTTTCAATATAGATAAAACAAATCCAATAGATATAAAATTAGTTACCAATGACGTTCGACCATAGCTCATAAAAGGAAGTGGAATCCCAGTAACTGGTCCTAATCCAATAGTCATAAATAAGTTAATTATTATTTGAAATAAGAAAGTTGAGGTTATGCCAATAACAATTAAAGATTCAAATTTAGTCCTAGCAATAGTTGCAGTATTAATAAGTTTATTAATCAAAATGAAGAACAAAAATAAAACTATCATGCACCCCACAAAACCCATTTCTTCGCCTAAGGCACTGAATATAAAATCAGTATGTTGTTCCGGTATAAATTGCAAATTAGTCAGCTTACCTTGTAGCAAACCAGTCCCAAATAATCCTCCTGAACCAATTGCAATTTGACTCTGTATCAAATGATATCCGCCACCTAAAGGATCTCTATTTGGATCTAAAAATAATACTAATCTATCTTTTTGATATTCTTTTAAGCCATATTGCCACAAAATTGGTGTTAATTTTGCCACTAATAAATGGAACGAAATAGCGAGAGCAGAAAAAATAATTTTCTTTTTCGAAGATCTATAAGCAAGATATCCTATAACTGGAATCCAGAAAATAAGAAGAGTTGGTAAGGTTAGATATAATATAGAAGTGATGATACAAAACACAATTATCAAAATCCACTCTATGGGCATTTGCGACCAATAGAGCATCACTCCTGTCAAAACAAGTAATACTAAAGATGTACCTAAGTCCGGTTGAAAAAAAATTAATAACCAAGGAATAACTACCACTAAAAAGGGCAATACTAAATCTCTTATTGTTAAAATTATTTTTTTGTCGAGTACTAAAGCAAGAGATAATATAGTACTAAGTTTAGCTACTTCTGAAGGCTGAAAAGAAAAGATGCCAAAGTTTAGCCATCTTTGAGCTCCAGAAACTGAAATCCCAAAAAAATAAATTAGTAATAAGGAAATTAAAGTACACAAATAAAATGGAATCACATACTTTCTAATTCTCTCTAAAGGTATATAAGAAATAAAAAATGCTAAAAGATAACCTAAAAAACCTGTTAAGATGTGGTATGGATAGTTAGATACTAAAAAATTACTCTGAATACTTTTAATTAATATACCCGAAATAATAACTAAAAATAGAGGAATTATAAGTA
This sequence comes from uncultured Prochlorococcus sp., assembly GCF_902616385.1. Lineage (GTDB taxonomy): Bacteria > Cyanobacteriota > Cyanobacteriia > PCC-6307 > Cyanobiaceae > Prochlorococcus_A. The sequence goes on from NZ_CACMSM010000001.1 coordinate 122,548, forward strand.
ATGGAGAAAATAAAAAACCTCTATTAAAGTTGTCTTTTTTTTTAAAAAATCCTCTGTTATTTATTAAAGAAATTCTCCTAAACATCAATTAACTATTAACAAATTGGTTCTTAATTAATTGCGCTAAATTACCAAATTCAACAGAACTTGCCTTATTCGGTTGGCTTATTGAGATTGGTACACCCTTATTACTATCATCAACGAGAGGGATTTCAATAGGTATTTGGGCTAATAGTGGTAAATCATTTTCTTTAGCTAATGTTTGTCCACCACCTCTACCAAAAATCTCATATTTTTTACCTGGCATATCTGGCGGAATAAATACTGACATATTTTCTACAATTCCCAGTAAAGGTACTCCGAGTTGTTTAAACATTGCTAATCCCCTCCTTGCATCTTGTAAAGATACTTGTTGAGGAGTAGTCACAACTAAAGCTCCAGAAATAGGCACAGATTGAGAAAGGGATATTTGAGCGTCTCCTGTTCCAGGAGGCAAGTCAATAACCAAAAAATCAAGATTATTCCATTCAACTTGGTACAAAAATTGTCGGATAATACTATTAAGCATTGGTCCTCTCCATATAACTGGCTGACCTTCTTCTATAAGGAAACCCATTGATACCAACGAAATGCCATATTTATTTATTGGTATTAACCTTTGATCACTGCCACTACCCTCTGTAACCTTTGGATTCTGTTCAGCAACTCCCATCATTGAGGGAGTATTAGGTCCATATATATCAGCGTCCAGCAAACCAGTTTTAGAGCCTAATTTAGCAAGAGAACAAGCGAGATTAACTGCAATGGTACTTTTTCCAACTCCACCTTTACCACTGCTAACGGCTATGATGTGTTTAATACCATCAATTTTCTGCAACTCAGGCCCATTACTTTGGTTTTGAGATTCTGTTTTGGAAGGATTATTATCTATCTCTATTTGAACATCATCAATATCTTCAAAATCAAGTAGTACTTTTCTAACCTCTTGTACAATTCTATCTCTCTGAGAATTTGCAAATGATGGCAATGACAATGTTACTATTACTCTCGGTATAGTTACTCTTACGTTTTTGATCCAATTTAATTCTATTACATTTTTCTTTGATCCAGCATCTAGAATTTTTTGTAAAGCAAAATTCGCATCTTCTATTGTGGTCATTAAATTTTTAAATATTTTGACAAGGTAGTCGACAGTTTAAAAGGTTAAGAACTATGTCGAACTATCAAATAATAGGCAATAAGGACCCACTAAGAGAAATTATAAAGGGAAACTTATAATTAACAAAAAAATTTTTTTCTTCAAGATTTACTAAATACATGTTGAAAGAACCTCCTAAAAACTCGAGAGATAAAACTAAAAATCTCTTATTAACTCTACAAGACAAAATTTGTTCAGGGCTTGAAAATGTAGACGGCGAAGGGAAATTTACAGAAGAATCCTGGCTTAGAGATGAAGGTGGCGGCGGAAGATCAAGAGTATTGAAAAATGGTTCTATTTTTGAGCAAGCAGGAGTTAATTTCTCGGAAGTCTATGGAAAAGAATTACCTCAATCTATAATCTCTCAAAGACCCGAAGCAAAAGGTCATGAATGGTTTGCTACGGGAACTTCAATGGTATTGCATCCTAAGAATCCCTATATTCCTACAGTTCATCTTAATTATCGATATTTCGAAGCTGGTCCTGTTTGGTGGTTTGGGGGAGGTGCAGACTTAACCCCTTTTTATCCATATCTTTCTGATGTAAGGAATTTTCATAACGAGCATAAAAAAGCTTGTGAGAAAGTTGATCAAGATTTACATAAAGTTTTCAAACCATGGTGCGATGAATATTTCTTCTTGAAGCATAGAAATGAATCTAGAGGCATAGGAGGTATTTTTTATGATTATCAAGATGGTTTAGGCAATATTTATAAAGGAAATAATCAAAATGGAGAGGCATCAAAAGCTTCACAAAATATTGGGAGATCTAATTTAAATTGGGATAATTTATTTTCTTTAGCGGAAAACTGTGGGCAGGCATTCCTCCCATCATATTTGCCCATTATTGAAAAAAGAGTTTCTCAAACATATTCATCGAAGGAAAGAGAATTTCAGCTATATCGAAGAGGTAGATATGTCGAATTCAATTTAGTTTGGGATAGAGGGACGATTTTTGGACTACAAACAAATGGCAGAACTGAATCGATATTAATGTCTTTACCGCCTTTAGCTAGATGGGAATATGGATACAAAGCCAAAAAGGATTCTAGAGAGGAATTTCTCACATCAATTTTTACAAAACCCCAAGATTGGTTAAATGATAAAGAGTTAGAGAAATTCTGTATAGAAAATAATATTTTTAATTAAAAATTATCGAATAAAATTTTAAAGTATCTTAAATAGGTGTTTTAAATAAAGAACCGTCACTTTTCAATTGAAGTTTTTCTCCAAGCTCATTTTCTAAAGAAATTAATTCATCCCTATGCGCTCTTAGTCTCATGAAAGTTAAATCATTTTCATTTTCGTTGATCAACCTTAATTCAAATTTCTCCTCTCTTGCTGATTTTTTAAAATAAACAATTCCAGACAAAGGACCACCAATAAATCCCAAAAGAATAGGCCACCAACCTAATTCAGGATATATTTGAATAATTACTAATCCCAAGGCACAAGAACCAAAACCGCCAAGAAAACCTAAAAAAATTGCTAAAAATTTACTGGAAACAACTTGACCCTTGAATATTAAAATTCTTTGTTCAAAATCTCCTCCTGTTTGCTTCCATCCCCTTAAATTAAGCCATTCACATAAACCATTTAAAACCTTAACTGGCTTCTGAGAAGATGAAATCTCAACAATGGTTGTTCTATCTTTACTAGAAGCCCTAAGAAAAAAAAATAATCCTATGGCCAAGAGAATTGTCAGCAATAATGTTGAATTTAAGGAATAGGACATTAAATAAATTTTTTCTAGTAAATCGAGAATAAAAATTAAAGTTACATCATATTATAATTTTTTAGAATTATTCTGTAAAATATTTCTATTAGATAAAAATTCTTAATTAAATAAAATCTTAAGTAATATTCTAAAATCTTAAATTACTTTAAATACTTATTAAAAATGACTATCGAAAATAAAAATATTGATCTTTTTTATAGCGATTTAACAGCAGATCTATACAATCTTTATAAAAAATCAACCTACCTAGCTATTGATACTGAAGCAATGGGTTTAATTCATGGAAGAGATAGACTCTGTTTAGTACAAATATGCAATGAATTTAAAAGAACATCGTGTATAAAAATAGAACTTAATGCATCTTCTTCACCTCATTTAAAAGCGCTTCTTGAAGATGATAAAATTACTAAAATATTTCACTATGCGAGATTTGATGTAGCAGCTCTAAAATGCAATCTTGAAATTAATACAAAAAATATTTTTTGTACAAAAATTGCTAGTAAGTTGGCAAGAACTTATACCAATAAACACGGTTTAAAGGATTTAATTTATGAATTGTTAGGTATAGAACTGGACAAAAGCTCACAAAGTAGTGATTGGGGTAGCAATGAAGATTTAACAAAAGATCAATTAGTTTATGCAGCAAATGATGTTAGATATTTGATTGAAGCTATGCATAAATTAAAAGTTATCTTAAAAAGAGAGAATAGATATGAATTAGCTCAAAAATGTTTCGAAACAGTCTCTGTACATGCTGATTTAGACATCCTAAAATTCTCAAATATATTTGAACATTAAGAATCAATCTTCAGTCAAAAAGTTATCTTCACCATCAAGAGTTTCCATAAGCTTATCGAGTATTCTTGAAGAACTTAATTTATCTTCATTATTTTTTTTACAAATTTTTAAGACATTTTGTGCAACTTGTATTTTTTCTTGAATAGTTTTCGAATCTTTTTTGGCAATTTGAATTTCGACTTTTTTCTTAGCAGAAGATAAGCTTATACTCATAAGTTTTGCAATCTCTGCACAAATTTTTAGATATTGCCGATCATTTATTGGATACATAAAAAACTTTATAATTAAGAAGCTAATGACATTTACTAAGATAACAAATAAAGGTTTATAGCATCTACAATTTTCTTACTTGCTCCGGATTCCCCCATTCTTTTTTTCCCAATTTTTGCTTGTTCTAACCTATCAACTTTTCCTTTCAAAAGTAAACTTAAACGTTTTAAAAGAATTTTTTTGTTCTTGCAAACTAAAACACTACCTCCCAATAATCTTGATTGCCTTTTTGCAAATGATTTTGTGAATTGTGGTCCAGGTCCCGGTAGTGAAAGAGATGGAATTCCAAGGCCAGCAATTTGCTCTGTTGCAGTTCCTGCATTAGACAAACCAACTTCTGCCATATTGGCCCACGAATTGAATTTACCTTTCCCAATCACTACATATTTATCTTTCTTTTTCCATACTGAATCTTCATCTATTAGAAATTTAACTTTACTCTGTTTTATAAAACCATATTTATTTAAATAACTTTGAATTTGAATAACATTCGAATTAATGCTCAAAGGCAAAAGTATTACCAAATCCATTGATAAATCAAAATCTTGCAAACAATTAAGAAAATTATCAAGATTTTTAAGAGCTTCAGGATATCTACTTCCAACTAATAAAATGATCCTTTTAAAAGAAATAATATTTGATATCTTCTCGTTTGTTTCATTAACAAAATCCATCATTGGATTACCCAAATATTTTGCATCAATATTTTTTCTATTCAAATTATTAGCAGTTATTTTATCTCTCATAATTAAATTTTTACATCTTGGAGATTTCATTAAAAACATTTCCCATGGATCCCACTCAGAACCTTTCAACTTATGATAATAATCGCTTAAATTCCAACCTGGCCCACTACTCCAAGTATGATCACTTTTGGGAGTTCCAATAAAACAAAATTCGCATTCTGAACTCCAAGCGTAAAATAATGGCAATAAATCACCTACTGCAATAATTTTGCAGTTAAGTTTCGACTTTTTTTTTACAAGTAAAAAATTTCTTAAATTATCAATTAAAAATCCCGCAAAAAAATCAAGCAAAAATCCCTTCAGACTTTGATTACTAAAACCTCCACTAGGCAGCTCTTTTAAATATCCTATTTTACGAAAATTCTTCGATTTTATAGAATTAAATACATCTCCATTTCCTACTAAAGGCAAAACTTCAATATTTCTATTTTTTATTTTTTTTTGTAATCTTTTTATTATTTCCAATGCGATTACATCTTCTCCATGACCATTGCATATAAATAACAGAGAATGAGACTCCTTACTGTTAAGATCATAAAAAGACTCAATCGAATCTTTTTCGGCGGCATGGCCAAGTGGTAAGGCAGAGGATTGCAAATCCTTTATCCCCAGTTCGAATCTGGGTGCCGCCTTCTTTAAATGAGACACTAAATTCCCTATAAACTGTTCTAAAAACTTGAATTTTGTATACTTGTTATACATTTCTTAGGAGGAATTTTGTGAAATTCTTATTCGGCAAGTGGTCGGAAAGTTGACCACTTTTTTATTCCAAAATGGAATATTATGCGAGAACCAGTCTGAATCATGGTGTAAGGTTTTAATTGAATTTTGAAATTGAATTTTGTGTTTTTTATATTTTCTTATTTTTTTCCTTTTTTTTATTTTAGATGAATAAAAAAGATAAATTATTCTTAGAGAGGATTTAGTTAAAAAGAAATCTTTTAATATGAGAAGATTATTCAAAAAAGAAATTTTGACTTTTCTTTTAACACTCATAATTCTTATTAAACTTAATTAACTATCTTACTAGATAAATAAATGATGAATCCAATCAATTAAATATTTTAGTTGAAAACAATTGATTTATATAAAATAAAACTTGCTAATAAACATAGATAAGTATTTGAAAACTTTATTTAAATTAATTTATCTAAAATATAATTACTTAATCAGCAAGTAGTCAGGAACTTAATAAAATAAACCTAAAAATAGCTTTTTTAAGACTTTTTAGACTATTAAGTCTATTAATGATCTAGATTTCGCCTTCTTAATTTTTTATAAATTTAATTATGAAATTTTTGAAGAATTTCAATTTAAACTAAGGGTAAAAAGTTTCAATAACCTATTTATATATAAAAAAGATTATCTTTTTTTTATTATTGAAAAATAATACCTTATACATTCATTAATCAATAGATTTAAAGGAATTTAATAATAATTTTCATCAAATTTATGATATAAACATTTAAGTATTTTAGTAATCATTATCTGCTACACACATCCCTAAACATCTCACACCATTTGATGCAGTTCTTTTGCAATGATTACATAAAACAGGATCTTTTTCGGAAGGAAGGTGAATTTTTGAATTATTTTGATCCTTAAAACTTATTAAATCTTGCGTTGAATCAAGTAGAGCCATTCTTATGGTCATCGCTAGAGTCGATACTAACAACAAGTGATGTATTTGTGCTGGAAGAGGGTATATCCATAATTTTTACAGTTTCTTTGGGCTCATCAACAATTTGATTTTCTTCAGTACTATCATCAACTGCACAAGCTTCAAGAGCTTCTCGAAGTAATGAATCAAAAGTTGCACCTGGCAATCTATGTCTAGCAACTTCAAGAAAAGTTCTCGGTAACGATTCAGATGCAGCATCTCGTAAAGCAGGATTATTCTTTCTATGTTCTTGTTCTTCTTCTATTGATTTAATAAACCTAAGGGTGACATCTCTTTTAGTAGACGCTTTTATCAGCGTATCGTTTTCAGGATTACTAACATTAGGCTCATTTTCAAGATCACTAAGCCTTTTTTCCAAACTATTTAAAACTTCATTAGCTTCTTTACTAATATGCGCTAATTGACCATCGGACAAATTAGGTAAATCAGCTACAAAAACTTTTCCATGATCCCTTAGTGTCAAAAAAGTTGGTCTTGGACCTTGAGCCTGTCTACTCATTGAATCAGAATTATTACCTAATGGTCTTTTTGGAGGTGTAGGACCAGCTGAACTACGTCTACGTGTAATTCTTTGATTATTTGCAAATGGCATTGATTAAAAGGTTAAATCTTAATACTTAAACTTCCGATATAATTCGGCTGTAATTTTTATTATATTACACCTAACTTTTTCATTTGGGTATAAAAAATAATTTTTTAAAACTCATTTAAAAAGATTAAAAAAAATTTAAGTTAAAATTTCAGGCAAAAATTTACTAATTGTTGAATCATTTTTTCGAACTATCTTTCCAATTTCCCAACTATCTATGTCATGATCTTTGCAGATTTTTAATATCGCGTCCTTAAATTGTTTGTCGATAATTAAACAAAATCCCACTCCAAGATTGAAAGTATTCCAAAAATCTTTTTCAGGAATCGATCCTTGCTCTTTAAGGAATTTAAATAAAATGGGTATTTCCCAAGAACTGGTATTGATATAAGGAATAAAATCAGAAGGTATGCATCTTGGTAAATTTTCTGGAATACCTCCTCCAGTAATATGAGACATGGCTTTAATTTCTACATTTTCAGATAACAATTGGTTAATCACATTATTGTAAATTTTTGTAGGTTTCAATAACTCATCATAAAAATTTAAGTGAGAAACTTGTTCAAATTCTTTATCTATTTGATTATTGTTTTGTATAATTTTTCTTACTAAACTAAAGCCGTTACTATGAACTCCATTACTTTTTAAAGCAATTATTAAGTCATTTTCAGATACTTTTTTACCATTAATAATCTTATCCTCATCAACTATTCCAACACAAAAACCTGCAAGATCATACTTATTTCTTGAATAAAATCCAGGCATTTCAGCAGTTTCTCCGCCTAGTAATGAGCAGTTATTTTCTCTGCAGCCATGTGAGATTCCCTGAACAACCTTCAATAATTGTTTCTTATCAAGTTTACCAGTAGCAATATAATCCAGAAAAAATAAAGGTTTTGCTCCACTAGTAATGATATCGTTCATGCACATAGCAACTAGATCAATACCAACCTCAAAGTGAAAGTTTTTACTTTGGGCTAATTCTAATTTTGTGCCAACGCCATCAGTTCCTGAAACAAGAACTGGTTTTTTAAAACTATCGATAGGAATTCTAAACAAACCTCCGAACCCACCAATACCTTCTATGACATTAGATGTATGAGTTCCTTCAACTGCCTGTTTAATTTCGGAAACAAATTCTCGCCCAGCTTCTATATCAACACCTGATGTTTTGTAATCCATGAAATAAAAATGATAGACTCTCCCTATATAGATATTCCTCCTAAGATTACTTTTGTCCAGTAATTTTTTATCAAATAGATTTATTTTTTAAAAACAAAATGAAGAAAGTAATCATAAGGAAAACTGAAGAAATAGAAAATTGGAGGAGAAATATAAATAATGAAATTAACTTCATTCCAACAATGGGTAATCTTCACAATGGACATATAAAACTAATATCAACAGCAAAAAATGATAATTCTAATGTTAATTTAGTAAGTATTTTTATTAATCCACTTCAATTTGATAACAAATTAGATTTAGAGAATTACCCTAAAACAATTGATAATGATATAAAAATCTCCTTTTCTAATGGCGCAGATGCTATCTTCATCCCAAGTAATGAAGATATATATCCCCCGAACAATAAAAATATTAAATTCCTTAAAGCTCCAATAGAATTGTCCTCTGCATTGTGTGGATTAAATCGAATTGGACATTTTGATGGCGTTTGTACAGTAGTTTATAGATTACTCAATCTCATCAAGCCAAAAAATCTTTACTTAGGAGAAAAAGATTGGCAACAACTTTTAATTTTAAGAGATCTTGTCATGAGAAAGAAATTAAATGTTGCTATTAAATCTATTCCTACACAAAGAGATTTTGATGGGATCCCTTTAAGTTCACGTAATGTACATTTAACAAAAAAAGAAAGAAAATTGATTAGTTTTTTTTCAAGTGAGTTATTAGAAACAAAAAAAAATTTTCAACAAGAAAAAAAGATCAATTTAAATGAAATAATTAAAAAACTATCATCAAAAAAAATTTCAGTTGAATATTTAGAACATTTACAACCTCATACACTCCAAAAAGCAAGACTTGAGGATAATATTTCATTACTGGCTGGTGCGATAAGATGTGGAAAGACAAGATTAATTGATCACGTTTTTCTAATGAAAAGAAGGCCGATTATTGCAATTGATGGTCCTGCAGGGTCAGGTAAAAGTACTGTAACAAAGTTAATAGCTAAGAAACTTAAACTTTTATATTTAGATACTGGAGCAATGTATAGGGCATTGAGTTGGCTTTTGATAAAAGAAAGTATTGATTATAAAAAAGAAAAAAATTTACATAATATTCTTAAAAATATATCTATTGTTTTCAAGTCGCATCCAAATTCACATCAGGATGTTTATGTTAATAACTACTGTGTTACAGAAGAAATTAGATCGCAAAAGATAAGTTCCATCGTTTCTAAAATTTCCTCAATAAAAGAAGTTAGAAAATTCTTAGTAAAAGAACAAAGAAAAATTGGAGAATCAGGTGGACTTGTAGCTGAGGGAAGAGATATAGGAACCACTGTTTTTCCTCATGCAGAACTGAAAATATTTTTAACTGCTAGCATCGATGAAAGAGCAAAAAGAAGAAAATGCGATAAAAATAGTAAAGACTCACAAGAAATAGATCTCCATACATTAAAAGAACTTATAAAGAAAAGAGATTTTGAAGATTCCAATAGGGAAATTTCACCTCTAATAAAAGCGCATGACGCAATAGAAATTATTACAGATGGATATTCAATTAATGATGTAGTAAATAAAATTATTGATCTTTATAATGACAAGATTCCTAAAGAGGCTTAGATCAAATAAATTCAAGAAATACTTTCCAAAAAACCGTTTACAGAGTCTTCTAAAATATCAAGGACATAATCGAAACCCTCATCACCTCCAAAATATGGGTCAGGAACTTCTTGCTCATTAAAAACTAATCTAAAATCTTGTATTTTTTTAATTGATGTAAAATCAGTTGGGGCAGTTCTATTTTTAAGATCTTGAATATTTCTAAAGTTTGAATCGTCCATCGCAACAATATAGTTAAATTCGTCAAAGTCTTTTCTAGTAATTTGACGAGCCCTGCTTAAGATATTTATATCTCTTCTTTCTGCCGCAATTCTCATCCTGGAGTCAGCTTTTTTTCCAATATGCCAACTCCCAGTTCCAGCAGAATCTACAATAAAGCCATCGGTTAATCCTTTCTTTTCAAGTAGACTTATAAAGATAGCTTCTGCTGCAGGAGACCTGCAAATATTTCCTAAACATACAAAAAGAACAGAAATTTTTTTCATATGATTTCAAATTTCATTAATTATAAGACTTTTAAGTGGTAAATAAAACTTCTTTAATTAAAGATTCAGTAAATTCTTTACCAAACAAACTCGATAACATTGGCTTTGCTGGATCGTTATCTCTTCTATATTTCAAATAATCATTTTGACCATTTTTTAATTCTTTTTGCATTTCGATATTGACTTCTTTGCTTTCAAAAAGTATTTGCAAATACAAATCAAGATATTCCTTAAATGAGGTATAAAGCTGATTAGCAATTAAAAAATCACTTCTTTCTTCTTTTGGCAATTTTGACCAAATTACTCCTGGAGAAAAAAATCTAGCTACATCTGCAGACATTTTTTCAGCTAATGGGAGTGATGAATGACAATGATTTTTAAGTTTTATAAGTTTTTCTAATAACTCATCATTGTATTGATTTTGTATTTTCAATGAAGGCTGAAAATCTAACACTAATAAATAACTATTAGGAAGAGAAACAAAATCTACTCCAAAAAATGGGACGTTATAAATAGTATTAGGAATAATTAAAAAATTTAAAACAGAATAATTTGGACTATTTATACACACTGCTCTTGCGAATTGAATTCTTTTTTTATGTGTTACACCCCAAGTAGAGAGATTCACATTTTTTTTTGATTTTTTTGAACCGTAAATTGAATCTTTATAAGAATATTCCGAAGGTATTGTTTTTTCTAAACAGTTATATTTACTTAAATTATTAGTTAAATATTTTAAAAAATTATGCCATCTCCAATCTGGTCTGTAAAAAATAGTATCTTGTATTAACATTCAATCAATAATCTCATTATTTAATGTAAATAGAAATTTATTGATAAATTTTTTTGTCCATTTTTCTCCAAAAAAAGATTTAAACAATTTATCTGCAGGGTCTTTTTCAAAACTGTACTTATCATATTTAATTTGATTAATCTTTATTTCTTCTGCATTTAAAAATTGATTAACAGGATTCGATTTATAAATGTTCAAATAATTACTTACAAATGAATGGAATATATTATTTAAATCTCTATCGAGATTTAATTTATTTCCTCTACATATAATCACCCATGGGGAAAAATACTTTTTTGAATCATATATATTCTTCATTTTATTATTATCAAATGCAGAATATTTTTTCTTAATACTACCTAAACTTGAACAATATTTTTCAAGATATTTGCTTTCTTGAATTAAAGGTTGATAATCAAGTATTGCTAATAACTTTTGAGAAGTTCCAAACCATAAAATATCAGCTCCTAAAATAGGGATTTCACTATCAAAATTAGGATATGCGACTGTGTTAAATACTTGAAGTTTTTTGCCACCATCTAATCTTGTTATTCGCCACTTTCTAAATTCGGGAGATGAAAAAAGCCAATTTTTAATAATATATTTTGAGTCTTCATTGTGATGTTCTTTAAATTCGCTAGATATTTGTACTTCCTGTCCATTTAATTCATCAATATTGGTTTTAAGGAAATCAACTAATGAATCAAACATAAATATTAGGTCTCGGTACTTCCTTTCCTAACTTTTCTCGTTATGTAGTTGAATACAATCTTGCCTAAAACAGAAATCAAGTTACCTTCAAGCTCCTTAAACATTTTCATATTGTAAGTAAAAGCTTGATTAGCTTCATCAATAATTTGATCAGCAGTATTTTGATTAATTGGAAGTTGATTCAAAGTAAGGGAATATTCTTCCTTGAATTTTTTTTCATCAACAATTAATTCAAACTCATAAAAATTTAAACCATCATTTCCCTGCAAATTTAATGCTTTTTTAGCAATCCTTTTCAAGATTTGCCCCCCAGATAAATCTCCTATATAGCGTGTATAGTGGTGTCCAACTAAGAGCTCTGGTGAATTTTTTGCGACCTCTCTGATTCTTGCAACATATTCTTTTGCTGAGGGAGAAATATTAATTTCATTCTTCCAGTTTTCACCAAAATAAAATTTAAGATCATTTACAAGAGTTTCTTTCCTGAATAATGATTTAAAACCTATAGGTTTTATTACGGGATGTTCCTCATTGACCAGTCTTTCAATTTCTTCTTCCATAGCTTCATAAACAAAATATAAATCACTAATTAATTTTCTATAAGATTTTTTTTCAACAACTCCTTTTAAAAAACAAGCAACAAAGCCAGTATTTTCTGCCATAGTATGGGATTTTTTTGTCCCTTCTCTTAATTGTCCTGCAAGAGCAACTGCCATATATTTTGAATTATTTTTGTAAGTGTATTTAATCTACAAGGAAAATACACAAAACAGCTAATTTTTGTTACCAGCGGATGTTGTAGAGAATAGCTTATAAAGTTCTTTACAAACCAAAAAAAGGTTATCTTTTTGTTCCTTTTGTGGTAGATGAGTACCAGTCATTTCCCAATCACCAATGGTAGCCACTCTCCATCTCTCGGAGGGAACAATCATACCTCGCATTATTATTCCTAACAATTTCGGAACTCTACGTTTACTATCATTTTCAATTCTTAATTGTAAAAGTATTGCTCTACATTCAATAAGAGGACTCCAACCAGGGAAATGAAACGCAAAATCAATAGTATCTTTCATGGATTCATTATTTGAATTGTCCCAGGGACTAAAGTTTACGCTTGCATCTGGAAAATATTTCCGAAACAAAGCAGCAGTGGAAGCAATTTTATTAGCTATTTCAACATTACATACATTTGAACTCGCATTCATAAGTAGCAGAGTATTTTTTTTGAAAATGACATAATTTGCTTTAACTTGCTTATTAACTACTTTTTCTTTTAATAAAGATGTTGAAATGCTGATTAATAAACTGTTCTCTATTCACATTTGAATAATAAATTTCTAGGTTTTAAAGAAAATAACTCATCACAAATTACAATACGAGGAACTTCAATGAGTTATCTTTTATTAATTCAATGCTATGCCAAAATTTGAAAAATTAACTTTACCTAATGAAGGCGAGATAATAACTTTTAATCAAGGCAAACCTAATGTTCCTAATAATCCAATTGTCCCATTTATTAGGGGTGATGGTACTGGAGTTGATATTTGGCCTGCGACTCAAATCGTTCTTGATTCAGCGATTAAAAAAAGCTATGGAGATGAAAGAAAAATTAATTGGTTTAAAGTTTATGCAGGCGATGAAGCTTGTGAACTGTATGGAACATACAACTACCTCCCTCAAGATACTATTGAAGCAATCAAACACTTTGGTGTAGCCATCAAAGGTCCTTTAACGACTCCCATCGGTGGAGGCATTAGATCTCTTAATGTTGCATTAAGGCAAATATTTGATTTATATAGCTGTGTTAGACCATGCAAATATTATTCAGGAACTCCAAGCCCTCACAAAAATCCCCAAAATTTAGACGTTATTGTGTATAGAGAAAATACTGAGGATATCTACATGGGAATTGAATGGGAAGCGGAGGATAATAATTGTCTTGAATTAATTAATCACTTGAATAACGTCGTCATACCAAAAAGTAAAAATTTAAAAAATAGATCTATACCAGACGGATCAGGTATTGGAATAAAACCTGTGAGTAAATCTGGTAGCCAAAGGCATATTAGAAAAGCTATTGAACATGCCAAAAGATTATCAGGAGATAAAAGGCATGTAACTCTTGTACATAAAGGGAATATTATGAAATATACAGAAGGAGCATTTAGAGATTGGGGCTATGAATTGGCAGTAAATGAATTTAGAGAAGATTGCATTACAGAAAGAGAAAGCTGGATTTTAGATAATATTCAGAAAAATCCAGAAATTACAATTGAAAATAATGCTCGAAAAATTGAACCAGGTTTTGACAAGCTTACAAATAACAAAAAAGCATTCATTTGCGAAGAAATTAAAGAAGTTATTGCATCAATCTCAAATTCTCATGGAGATGGAAAATGGAGAGAACTTATTCTTGTTGATGATCGGATAGCTGATAGTATATTTCAACAAATTCAAACTAGACCTCAAGAATATTCAATTCTTGCAACCTTAAATCTCAATGGCGACTATGTTTCTGATGCGGCTGCAGCAATTGTTGGTGGCCTAGGTATGGCTCCTGGTGCAAATATTGGAGATAATGCAGCAATTTTCGAAGCTACCCACGGTACTGCGCCAAAACATGCAGGTTTAAATAAGATTAATCCAGGCTCAGTAATTCTTAGTGGTGTAATGATGCTTGAATATTTTGGTTGGGATGAGGCAGCTAACTTAATTACTAATGGTTTAAGTAAGGCTATAGAGCAAAAAAAAGTCACATATGATCTAGCACGCTTAATGGAACCAAAAGTAGAACCACTATCCTGCAGTAGTTTTGCTGAAGAAATTATCTCAAATTTCTAATTTTAAAAATTATTTTTATTTTCAAAAATTTTCCAAATATTTAGCAATGAATCTATAGTGCCAATGTTTCCAGGATGAGTAACAATTGGAAGTTTGTCGCCATTTTTTAGTTTGTAAGTCACTACTGAAATCCCGTTTAAAATCTGTCCTTCAAGATAAACATAATCTGCATTAAGTCCTTTACTAAGAATCAAATTAGTTGTTATTCCACCTTTTGAAATCAAATATCCTATTTCATACTTCAAATCTGTTACCAATTCAGCAATAAAACAAGCAAGTAAATTATAAAAATTAAATAGTTCAGAAGAGTATAAAGAAATAAATTTTCTTGAAGTAAACAAAACAGGAGTTTTTCCTTTCTCAAAAGAAAATCTAATTTCTTTCAAAAATTTATTTTTAAACAAATTCCTTCGCTTATGATTATTATCTGATGAAGTAATTTTAAAAAATTCAAAAACATCTAATTCAATTGGATTGCAATTACTTATCTCTAATAAATTATTCAATTGTATTGTAGAGAGTTCTACATAAGATCCAACAATTATCAGTCCTGGAAGAAAACTCTTTTCTTTATTTCTTATTCTTAAATTAGAGAAAAATATTTCACTCTGAGAGACACTTTTTTTCCCAGAAATTGAACTTATAAAACTTGCTGCAGTTCGAAAAAGGAATTTTTTGTGTTTAATTAATTTTTTAATTACAAAAGAAAATTTTTTTAGTTGAGAATAATTTTCTACATCTACAACTACATGTTTATTATTCTTCAAGTTCTTTAGTGTTTTAAAAACAATATTATTTTCTTCATCATTTAGCATTTCGATATCTGACAAAAAAAGATTTTGAATATCTTCAAAATTTATTTGAGATTTACTCTGCTGAAACAAAAGATTCTTGACATTACTTGTCTCAAATCCAAAAATTTTATCTCTTGCAAAAATTGTTTGACTTATAGGAGTTTTATCAACAAAATGTGATCCATTAATTGTTAATCTTTTACCCTCTATGAAAGCTGGAATATGAAAAGTAGCATCAAAAGGACCTAAGCAATTATTTAGAGCAGTTGGCTCTAAATAGTTATGTCCTCGAAGAGTAGAGTCTCCTCTACTTATAAAAATAATTTCTTCTTCATAGGCTTGAGAAGTAATAACAGTCTTAAGATTTTTGCAAATTTCCTCTATTGTTAATTTCGCATCATTTTCCGATAGTGACCTTGTATTAGCCAAAATAAAAAATAAATTAGATTTAGATTCAAAACCTTTGACTAAAGTTGAGCAGTCCCACTTAAGCAGCAATAAGCAATCATAAACAGTTTGAGAGCCTGTTGGATCATCATCTATAACAACAAATTTCATGAGTATTGCATAATTACTTAAGAGATTTAATTTGTATTGAAGCATTTAACCTTTTACTATCATTTGAAGGAATCATAATTTTTCTAAATCCATCCACAAAAGAATTTCGGGGACTAGTCCAAGGTTCGAGACATATCATTCTTCTTGGAGGATCACTCCAAATAACGCCTAAATCAAAAGGATATGGATGATTTAAAGTTACCTCTCTTTTAAAGATTTTATCTCGAAAAGAAGTTCTACCGGAAGTATACATAAGTAGATCAACTCCTAAATGAATTTTGTTTAATTCATCCAAAGTATTACTTATAGTATTTTTTTCTTGATCCTGACAATTAAGTGGATTATCAACAAACTCTAAATTTTTGAAATCTGAAACATTAAAATAAGGATGCAAACCAAAATTTATAGGCATAGCAAAGTCTGTTTTGTTATGGATTGTAATTTCAAACTCTAAACAGTTAATTTTTAAGGTAACTTCTATTTTTAGTTCGAAATCGAAAGGATAATATTTTCTAGTTTTTTTAGATGCATTTAAAAATAAGCATAAAAATTTTTCATTTTCATTGAAGTAGAATTGCCATTGCAAATCCCTAGCGAAACCATGTTGAGGTAATTGCAAATAACTATTTCCAAATACTGAAGTAGAGGTATTAAGATTTCCACAAATTGGAAACAAGATTGGAATGCCTCCCCTAATACTTTTTGACTTGTCCATAAATCTTTTTTCATCGAAATAAAGTATCTCATTACCATCGGAAACCCAATTTGTAATAACGCCTCCTCTTTCAGGACAAAATTTAATGTAATTATTTTTATCTAATTGAAAGAATAAAAATTCTTGGCCCTTATTAGATAATTCAAGTTTCACGTTTATTACTTAAAGAGAATCAACCCAATCCAAAATATGCTGATTAACTAATTCAGGTATCTCATCATGAGGACAATGTCCTGCATCAAGAATAATTTCTTTTGTATTCTTTGGTGTGAATTTTTTATATAGATTTCTTTTTTTTGGAGTGTTCATCCATGGATCTTTCCCTCCCCAAAGAAGTAATAATGGTGCATTGAGTTTTGCGAATAGCTTGTCCAACGGCAATCCCTGTGGACCTGATGGGTTAAATACACTTCTAAAAAC
The DNA here is from genome assembly GCF_902616385.1 of uncultured Prochlorococcus sp. GTDB lineage: Bacteria > Cyanobacteriota > Cyanobacteriia > PCC-6307 > Cyanobiaceae > Prochlorococcus_A. The sequence continues at coordinate 139,688 of NZ_CACMSM010000001.1, forward strand.
ATTAAAAGCTCCGAAATCTAGAGAAGGCTTCCTTATTGACTCAACTAAAAAATCATCAACATTTTTTTTATCAACATAAACTTGATTCAGAGTTTTTTTAATATTTTTTGGATTTCTCATATTCTCAAAAATCAAACGTTGTAGAACAATATTTTTCAAAAATATGCCGGCAACTGTTTCAATTGAAGTTTGCAACATATTCTTTTTGATAGATTTTTCTTCACTAAAATATCCAGCAGCATTAAGTAAGATCACTCCTGCGTTTAGCTCATTTAATTCTGCAGCAGCTGCTAATGCGGCATAACCACCTAATGAATTGCCAACAACAATTGTAGGTTTTTTTATTTTCTCTTTGACATAAGCGACAACCTGATCTTTCCATAAAGATCCTGAGTATTCAACGTCTTGAGGCTTTGGACTTTTCCCAAAACCTAATAAATCCATAGCATGCACTTCGTATTTTGTACTTAAAACGGGGATATTAAATCTCCAATGATCCGTAGAAGCTCCGAAACCATGAATTAATAAAATTGCGTATTCTTTTGACATTTGTTCAGGGTTAGCTGAAACAGTATGTATTGGGTAATTTAAAAAATTCCAGTCATAATTTACATCACTATCTATAAGGGCTGATTTTTCCATTTATTGAAAATCTTTTTTTTGTTTTTTTGATTCTAATAAACTTATTTCCTAAAGAAGACCCACAGGATCTGCTGCAACATCATCTGAAATTTTATTGCCATCATTTGGGGGCTTATCTTTTAGAACAATTCTTAAGAGAACAGGTGCAAGAAATGTGGTTCCTATAACCATTAATAAAATAGCTGCTTCTAAAGAAGGAGTTAATAACTTAGCGCTTGTTCCTAGCCCAAGGAAAATCAAACCAACCTCTCCTCTAGGCATCATACCCAAGCCTACAACTAATCTATTTGTAGGTTTGTCACTTGAAAATACCCATCCGGCTGCAATTTTTCCAATAATCGCAACAACTAATAAAAATCCTGCAACTACAAGAGCTGATCTGCTTGTTGGATCAAGTGGATTGATAACTGATAAATCCATTCCAGCTCCAACTAATACAAAGAAAATAGTTGCGAATAAGGAAACTAAAGGTAAAACAGATTGTTGTATTGCATGATTATTTTTAGAACTACTAAGAATCAATCCAGCCGCAAAAGCCCCTAAAGCTGCTTCTAATCCAATAGCTGTTGCGACAAAACAGCATAATACAAGTATCACAAAAGATGCCACTACTACAGCCCCAGGAGCTTTCAATCTATCTAACAACCAATCAAAACCTGGCGCAGCTGTTCGACTTAGTGCGATAGCAGCGATAACAAATACCACTGCTGCCGCAACTAATTTAACAATAGGAGCAATTTCTAAAGAACCTCCTGCAGCAAGCGCCACAACAACTGCCAAAATAACGATCCCCAAAATATCGTCTAACACTGCTGCACCAATAACAATCTGTCCTTCTCTAGTTTTCAAATATCCCAATTCACCGAAAACACTTGCAGTAATTCCTATACTTGTTGCTGTCATAGATGCGCCAGCAAAAACTGCTGGAATTAGATCTACTTGGAAAATAAACATTAATCCAAGAGTTCCAAAGGCAAACGGTAAAATAACACCAGCCATAGCAACAGTAAAAGCCTGAGCACCGACAGCTACCAGTTCCTCCAACTCGCTTTCTAATCCTGTTAAAAATAAAAGTGCATATAAACCAAGTGTTGCTACTGCTTGGAGCGAGGGAAAGCTTTCGAAATAAACCTCAGGTACTGCTTCTGGGGGGATCGACGCTAATGAGCTAATAACATTTACAAGTCCTTGATTTAATTCGGTTCCAGCTGAAGGTGGTATCAACAAATGGAATCCCGAGGCCCCTATTACAACACCTGCAAGTAGCTCGCCTACTATGGTTGGCAAACTTAGTCTTACTAATACTTCTGCTAATGCTCTTGCAGCTAAAAATATCAATAGAAATCTTATAACTCCTATCAACGTTTCAGCAACTTCTAAATCATGTGCATTTAATTCAGCAAGTAAAGAATACATATGAAATGAGAGAAAAAATAAACTACCTAATTGGAAGATAGTTTATTGAGGGCCCACTTTTATAAATATGTAAGGAAAAAGCAAAAATACTCAACAAGTGTGGATCTGAAGTTACTACACAGAAATTTTCTAAAAAATGGCTATTGTCTGTTATATGTCTAATCTAATGAATTCCAACGAACCCTTCGATCTACGTTTGCCTACCCCAGGCTGCTATTTAGATCCTGAGAAAGCTGGGATGGATTCTGATGCTGTTTTTCAAGGAATGACAGCGCACCTTTTTTATACCCTTGGAAAGTTAGCTACTTCTGCAAGTCCTCACGACTTGTACATGGCTTTAAGTTACGCAGTGAAAGACAGGCTAATGACACGATATTTAGCCAGCCAAGAAGTTATAAGAAAAAAACCACAAAAAACAGTTGCCTACTTATCAGCTGAATTTTTAATAGGACCACAATTAAGTAATAATCTTCTCAATCTTGGAATAACTCAAGAGGCAGAAGATGCTTTAAAAAGATTCGGCATTGAGTCACTTGCAACAATTCTTGAAGTTGAAGAAGAGCCTGGATTAGGTAATGGTGGGCTTGGCAGACTTGCAGCCTGTTATATGGAATCATTAGCATCTCTACAAGTTCCAGCAGTTGGTTATGGTATTAGATATGAATTTGGCATATTCAATCAGTTAATTAGGGATGGTTGGCAAGTAGAAGTAACTGACAAATGGTTAAAGGGAGGATGGCCATGGGAACTTCCACAGCCTGACGAATCATGTTTCGTTGGTTTTGGAGGTAGAACTGAAAGTTATAGAGATGATAAAGGAAACTATAGATCAAGATGGATCCCTTCAGAACATGCGATTGGGGTACCTCATGACGTTCCAGTTTTAGGATACAGAGTAAATACATGTGACAGATTAAGATTATGGAGAGCTGATGCAACTGAAAGTTTTGACTTTTATGCATTCAATATTGGTGATTATTATGGTGCAGTTGAAGAAAAAGTTGCATCTGAAACTCTTTCAAAAGTTCTATATCCAAATGATGGAACTGACGAAGGGAGAAGACTCAGGCTAAAACAGCAACACTTTTTTGTAAGTTGTTCTCTACAAGATATGTTGAGAAGCCTTGAAAAAAGATCAATACCAATAACAGATTTCTCTAAGCATTGGACGGTCCAACTAAATGATACTCATCCCGCTATTGCAGTTGCAGAATTAATGCGTCTTCTTATTGACCAATATCACATAGGTTGGGATAAAGCTTGGAATATAACAACCTCATCAGTTGCTTATACCAACCACACACTACTACCAGAAGCTTTAGAGAAATGGGATTTAGGTTTATTTAATGATCTTCTTCCTCGTCATTTAGAAATTATTTATGAAATTAATTGGAGATTTCTACAACAACTAAGACTACGTTATCCTGGAGATGACAAGATCCTTCAAAAACTCTCAATAATTGATGAAGAAGGCTCTAAATCAGTTCGGATGGCCCACTTGGCTACAATTGGAGCTCATCATATAAATGGTGTTGCAGCTCTACACTCAGATCTAATAAAAAGACAACTTCTGCCTGAATTCGCAGAGTTATGGCCTGAAAAATTTACAAACGTAACTAATGGAGTTACTCCAAGAAGATGGGTTGCCTTATCTAATCCATCATTATCCGATCTTTTAGAAGAAGAAGTTGGTCCAAATTGGATAACTGATATGGAACTTCTTAAGAAGTTAGAAGAAAAAAAAGATGACAACAATTTTTTAGAAAAGTTCGAAGAAACTAAACTAAATGGCAAAAGAAAATTATCTAGTTTTATCCATTCAAAAACTGGAATACTTGTAGACCCATCAAGTTTATTTGATGTTCAAGTAAAAAGAATACATCAATATAAAAGGCAACATTTAAACGCTATTCAAATTATTGCTCAATATTTAAGAATCAAAAATGGTACAAACAAATTTGAAGTGCCAAGAACAATAATATTTGGAGGTAAAGCTGCGCCAGGTTACTTTATGGCAAAGCTGATGATTAGATTTATAAATGGTATTGCTGATGTAGTTAATTCCGATCCAGATATGGATGGTCTATTAAGAGTTGTTTTTCTACCAGACTACAACGTTAAACTTGGTGAAATAGTTTATCCTGCAACGGATCTTTCAGAACAAATTTCAACTGCTGGAAAAGAAGCATCTGGAACTGGAAATATGAAATTTGCTATGAATGGAGCGTTAACTATCGGAACTTTGGATGGAGCTAATGTGGAATTAAGAGATCTTGTAAAAAAAGAGAATTTCTTCCTTTTTGGTAAAACTGAAAGCGAAATTATGGATTTAAAAAATAATAACTATTGCCCCAAAACCTTTATTGATCAATGTCCAGAACTTAAAGAGGTTATACGCCTAATTGAAATAGGCCACTTTAGCAATGGAGATAAAGAATTATTTAAACCTTTATTAAATAGCTTGACTGGATATGATCCATTCTTTGTTATGGCTGACTTTGAAGACTATCTAAATAAACAGGATGTAGTTAGTGAATGCTGGAATAATAAAAAAGCTTGGAATAAAATGGCATTATTAAATACTGCTAGATCAGGGTATTTTTCTTCAGATAGATCAATTAGAGAGTACTGTAAATCCATTTGGAAAGTATCTCCAATGCCAGTTGAAATTACTTGCGATGTCGAAGAATTAACTAATTAATATTTTTCTTATCTGTTGAATCTGGAGTTTGATGAAATAATCTATTCAAAATTAACCGATCCATATTTAATGGGTCTGGGGCTAATTCATTCGCTATTTCTTTAAATTTTAATTCAATATTGCTTGAAATTTTTGTATCAAATATTCTTTCCATTAATGCTTCAATTGAAAATAAATAAGCATTAACACTTTCAAGTTCATCTAAAGCTTCAGTAATTTCTTTAGCAGAGATATGTTTTTCTTCTAGACTGATATCTTTATTTGATTCTCTTTCAGATAATTCTCTTTGCAACTCATCAATAACTTTTGTAGAAAGAGTTCTGAAAGATTGAATAGATGCCCAATTCAATTCTTGTTGCTGCTTAAAAGTAGGAAATTCTCTAATCAGACGATCATGCTGTTTATAAAATCTCTGACAATCAGAGCATTGACATGGTTCTTCAGCCAAAAGAAAATATAATTCTTTTTATATCATCTCACTATTTGGGCAAAATTGTAGGGCCATCCAATAATTCGTCATTTTCATCGAGTGTATCTGGACTATCTGGTAAAGGTATTTCAATACTAGTAACCAAATTAATAACATCTCTTAGCCTCATAGAATCAGCAAACCATCCCATTGCTTGCTCCGCATCGCCTCTTTTTTCAGCATCATTTGCTTGATCTTCGTGAGCTTCCGCCAATAGAGCAAGCCAGCACAGACATCTTGCTTGAATAATTGAAAGATCTAAATCATTAGGTTGAGACTTAGAAATGCGTTCATGCTCTTGTTGAATTAAAAGCTTTAAACGCATATCATGCAACTTAGCCATAAAAGATTTACTACTAACTATACGCTAGCTAGAGAGTAGCAATTTTGCACGCATACTACATATAGTTTTTTATTTTTACGGGACTGGCGGGATTCGAACCCACGGCCTACGGTTTAGGAAACCGTTGCTCTATCCTGCTGAGCTACAGCCCCAATAGATGATTTTTGGAGTATTAAGCATTATGCTAAATGAAAGCAGGAGAGGCAATCGCAAGAAAGTTTTATTTTGGAAACAAAATAAAACTTTCTTGAGGAAAGTCCGGGCTCCCACATGGTCAGGCTTGCTGGGTAATTCCCAGTGCGGGTAACCGTGAGGATAGTGCCACAGAAACATACCGCCTAATACTTTTTTGTATGGCAAGGGTGCAAGGGTGCGGTAAGAGCGCACCAGCAACATTGAGAAGTGTTGGCTAGGTAAACCCCGGCTGGGAGCAAGGCTTAGTAGATTTATGACCATTACACAATCTACTTTTAAGCGCCGCTTGAGACTGTGAAGTAATTCCTGTCCTAGATAGATGATTGCCCATCTTTATTAAGGTGAACAGAACCCGGCTTATGACCTGCTTTTTAATTGTTGTGATTATTCAAATTAAATGACAAATATAATTAATGCAAAGAGAATTAATAAAATAACTACTTTTCTAAAGTCTTTAAAAATTAAATCGAAAAGATTTTCTGAAATAATTAGAACTCAAGATATTTCAGTTATTCAAGATTTTAATCAAGCATTTATCCACTCCTCAGAGAACAAAATAATAAATTACGAAAAACTAGAATTTTTCGGAGATGCAGTGCTCAGATTAGCTGCTTCTCATTTTATTGAAAGAAAATACCCTCAAATGAGTGTAGGAGAAAGATCAGAGCTTAGAGCACAAATTGTAAGTGATGAATGGTTAACTAAATTAGGGGAAAAAATTGATATAGAAAAATTAATAATCAAAGGACCTAAAGCTCTTGGTGATGAAAATTCAAAAAATACTATTATTGCTGAAGCTACAGAAGCTTTAATCGGTGCTATTTATAAATGCTTTAATTCAATTCAGGAAGTAAATCTTTGGTTAGATGATTTTTGGGAGGAAGATTCAGAAATATTTTTAAAAGCTCCATATAAATTTAAATCTAAAACAGTATTGCAAGAGTGGTGTCAAAGTCAAGGTCTTGATTTGCCAGTCTATAAAATAATTGAAGTCTCAAAAAAAAATGGAGACCCTAAAAGATTCTCTTGCAATATATTTATTGAAGGATTAAAAGAATCATCTGCATTCGGCAAATCCCATAAACAAGCAGAAACAAATGCAGCGAGAGTTTTGATAGAAAAATTTATAGCTAGAGGTAAAATCTAATTTTTATACTATTTCTAAATTCGTTAGATTAAAAGTTATGAGTTTATCCCAATTACCCCCTTCAAACAGAACAGCTGCCCTCTTTTTTGTAACTCTTTGTACAAACCCTTTGTATCCTCTGTATATAGATTTGTTGTCTTTTACAACAACAAAAGCACCGGGGAGTATTGGTTTAGCAGATAATTCCATAAAATAATCTTTCTAATACAATATTATGATAAATAAAAATGAATGGTTGATTATTGGCTTAATAACATCATGTCATGGAATTAATGGACAGTTAAAGGTTAAATCTCTAAGTGATTTTGAAGAAAGATTTTTAAGACCTGGAATGAGATGGCTACAAAAAGAAAATGAACCACCTTCAAAAATTGAACTTATATCTGGTTTCAAAAAGCCTGGTAAAGAAACCTTTATAGTTAAGCTCAAAGGAATAAATACAAGAAATCATGCAGAGCAACTAAAAAAATTTAAAATTCTTGTAAAAAATGATAATTTACCTAATCTTAAAAAGGATGAATTCCATTTAATGGAACTTATAAATCTAGAGGTCAAGACTTTAGAAAATCATGAATTAAAAATAATTGGGAAAGTTATTAATTTAGAAAATGAGAAAAATAATTTACTTGTTATTGAATTATTTAAAAATCATAAAAAGGTTCTCATACCATTTGTAAATGAAATAGTCCCATTAGTAGACATTAAAAATAATTTTTTAATCATTAATCCTCCAAATGGGCTCTTAGAACTATAAATTTAAAAAATATAAGTTTGTGAGAAACTGATCATTCCACAGTTACACTTTTAGCTAAATTTCTTGGTTGATCCACGTCGAGGCCTCTATGAGCAGCAATATGATAACTCAATAATTGTAAAGGCAATATATTAAGTAGAGGTGAAATCCATTCGTTAGAAGAAGGTACTTTCATTAAATAATCAAAGATTTCAGTTCCATTACATTCAGGCGCAATCCCAATCAAATATGAATCTCTTGCTTTTGCTTCTTGAGCATTACTGATAACTTTATCAAAAACTTCACCGGGGGAGGCAATTGAAATTACAGGTACTTTTTTATCTAATAAAGCTATTGGACCATGTTTCATTTCACCAGCAGGATATCCAGCAGCATGAATGTAACTAATTTCTTTAAGTTTTAACGCACCTTCAAGAGCAATTGGATAATTTATTCCTCTTCCTAAAAAAATGACATCTTTAATATTAAAAAAGTCATGTGCTAGTTTTTCTGAAGATTTATTATGTCTCTCTAAGAGATCTTCCAGTAATGGCGGAAGTTTTATAAGTTCGTCTATTAACTTTTCTATTTCATGGGTACTTTGATTGCCTTTAATTTGAGCAAATTTTATGGCTAACCCATAAAAAGAAAGTAATTGAGCAAAAAAAGTTTTTGTTGCTGCAACTCCAACTTCTATTCCTGCACAGATATCAATTAAATTTGTAACCTGCCTTCCGATGGAACTCTCTTTTCTATTGGTTATTGCAATAAGATTAGGTTTAAATTTTTTATCTTTAATTGAAGAACGTCTTTTAATTTCCATATCGATAGCGGCGATTGTATCAGCAGTTTCTCCAGATTGAGTGACTCCAATAGTTAATGTATTTGGCAATAATGGAGGTGGTGAATATCGAAATTCGCTTGCATAAAAGACATTGGTAGGGATACCTGAAAATTGTTCTAATAAAAAGCTGCCAACCATTGCAGCATGTTTACTTGTACCACAAGCAATAATTTCAATTCTTTCTATTGATTCAAAAAACTCTGTATCAAAGGGATAGTTTATTTGATATTGACCATTATCTAAATTCTTAATTAAATAATTTTCCAACCAGTTTTTTGCAGTCTGTGGTTGATCATATATCTCTTTTAACATGTAGTGTTTGAAGTGCATCTTATCCATTTTTTGCTCTGAGACTTTTAGAGAAACTGGATTACGATATTGTCTCTCGTTGCTTGAATCATATATTTCAATTCCAAGCGGAGTTAATAAAGCTATTTCTTCATCCTCCATAGGCAAAATAATATTCGTAAAATTTGCAATAGCTGGAGTATCACTAGCACAAATAAATTCTCCTTCACCCAAACCAATAATCAATGGCGCTTGTTTTCTTGCAACTACCAAAGAGGTTGGAGCTCCAGACCATAAAACTGCTAGAGCATAAGATCCTTCTAAATCAGATATTACATTTCTGACAGCTACTAAGAATGTTGAACCATTATTCTCAAGATTAAGTCTACTTAATGTGTTTAACTCCCTTTGAATTAGATGGGGAATTACCTCGGTATCTGTATCAGAATTAAAAATAATACCCTCTTCCTCTAATTTATTTTTTAGATCTTGGAAATTTTCAATAATGCCATTTTGAACAACTGCTATATTTCCTGAACTATCGGTATGAGGATGTGCATTTTTAACCTCAGGCTTTCCATGAGTTGCCCATCTGGTATGACCTATACCCACAGTTCCAGGTATATTGTGATTATTAAGATTACTTTTTAAATTCTTGAGTTTTCCTTCTGCTTTATTGCAAGAAATAGAATTTGTTTCGGAATTTATTATTGCAATACCTGCAGAATCATAGCCTCTATATTCAAGTTTTTCTAAACCATTAATTAATAATGGTAAAGCTTTTTTAAATCCAGTTACAGCAACTATTCCACACATACGAAATTTTTTTTCAATTATATTGAAATAAAATGCGTATTTACTAAAACATGGACTCTCTTAAAACTGCACAATAAAAATTAGTATGCTAAGCCCATACTTCTAGAAGTTTCATCTCCTAAATAAACACGAATACTTAAGAAATCTGTTGGACATGCCGTTTCACATCTTTTGCAACCTACACAATCTTCTGTTCTTGGAGATGAAGCTATTTGACCAGCTTTACAGCCGTCCCAGGGAACCATTTCTAAAACGTCAAGTGGGCAAGCCCTTACACATTGGGTACAACCAATGCAAGTGTCATAAATTTTAACTGCGTGTGACATGTAAAAATTGTCTTTAGAACCTCGCTATATAATACTATTGTCTTACAAAGAAATTAAAAAAATTAAGATATGCTTCACTCTTGTTAACTCTAGGGCATAAAATCATATAGATAATTAGTAATTTACATAAACTATGTCACAAGAAATCCTCGAAAAAGTCTGTTCTATTGTTTCAGAACAATTAAGCGTTGAATCAGGAGAAGTAAAATCAGATTCAAATTTCCAAAATGATTTAGGTGCAGATTCTCTAGATACAGTTGAACTCGTTATGGCTCTTGAAGAGGCATTTGATATTGAAATTCCTGATGAAGCAGCTGAAGGAATCGCAACTGTTGGCGATGCAGTAAAATTCATCGAAGAAAAAAAAGGTTAATAAAGAATGCCAAATTTCCATCGAGTAGTTATTACTGGTATCGGAGCAGTAACTCCAATTGGTAATAACATTGATGAATATTTAGTCAGTCTTCAAGCAGGCACTAATGGGGTCTCAGATATTACTCTCTTTGATCCTGAACAACATCCCTGCAAATTTGCTGCAGAAGTAAAAAATCTTCAATCCGAAAATTTTATTGAAGCCAAAGAATCCAAAAGATGGGACCGTTTTTCCCAGTTTGGAGTTATTGCTGCAAAGCAAGCCTTTAATGATTCTGGACTTGAAATTACTGATGACAATGCATCAAGAATTGGAGTGATTATTGGTTCTGGTGTTGGAGGCTTACTAACTATGGAAAGTCAAGCTCAAATATTGAGTCATAAAGGGCCTAAAAGAGTAAGTCCATTCACAGTCCCAATGATGATTCCAAACATGGCAACAGGATTGGCTGCAATTGCTTTAGGTGCAAAAGGACCTAGTTCCTCTGTTTCCACCGCTTGCGCTGCAGGTTCAAATGCAATTGGTGACTCATTTAGACTACTCCAACTTGGAAAGGCAGATGCAATGATCTGTGGGGGAGCAGAAGCAAGCATTACGCCTCTAGGAGTAGCTGGTTTTGCCAGTGCCAAAGCTCTTTCTTCCAGAAATGACAGTCCTCAAACTGCTAGCAGACCTTTTGATGCTGAAAGAGATGGATTTGTTATTGGAGAGGGATCTGGAATTCTTGTTTTAGAAACTTTAGAGAATGCACAAAAAAGGAATGCGAGAATTTACGCAGAAATAGTTGGATATGGAACAACATGTGATGCTCATCATATTACTGCCCCATCTCCAGGCGGTGTTGGAGGCGCAGAAGCTATCAAATTAGCAATTGAAGACGCTTCTCTTAGCCTTGAAAAAGTTGATTACATAAATGCTCATGGAACAAGTACATCAGCTAATGATAAAAATGAAACTTCTGCAATTAAATCTATTTTTAAAGACAGATCTTACCTCATTCCTGTAAGCTCTACTAAGTCGATGACAGGTCATCTCCTAGGAGGCTCAGGAGGTATAGAAGCTGTAGCTTGTGTACTTTCTTTGACACATAATTTTATCCCTCCTACAATTAACTACGTTAATCCTGATCCTGAGTGTGATCTTGATTATGTACCTAATAATGCAAGAGTAGCTCAAATAGGAGTTGCTCTTTCTAATTCTTTCGGGTTTGGTGGTCACAATGTTTGTCTTGCTTTCAGCAAAATGAACTGAAGACAACCAATTCTGTATTTCCAATTTACTTAATTTAAAACTATGGTCGCTGCATCTGTTTCATTAGAATCACTTTGTGTAAATAGTATAAGAATGCTTGCTGTAGATGCAGTAAATAAATCTAATAGTGGACATCCTGGATTGCCAATGGGATGTGCTCCTATGGGTTATGCATTGTGGCAAAACATACTTAATCACAACCCGAATAACCCAAAATGGTTCAATAGAGACCGTTTTGTATTATCAGCTGGTCATGGCTGTATGCTGTTATATTCCTTGCTTCATTTGACAGGATATAAATCAGTTTCTATAGAAGATATTAAAGAATTTAGGCAATGGGGATCAAAAACTCCTGGACATCCAGAAACATTCGAAACTGAAGGTGTTGAGGTTACAGCTGGTCCTCTTGGAGCAGGAATTTCTAATGCAGTGGGTTTGGCAATAGCTGAAACTCACTTAGCAGCTAAATTTAACAAGCCTGATTGCAAAATCGTTGATCACTATACTTACGTAATAATGGGTGATGGCTGTAATCAAGAAGGAATCGCATCAGAGGCCTGCTCATTAGCTGGTCACCTTAAGCTTGGAAAACTAATTGCACTCTATGACGATAATCAAATTACAATTGATGGGCGAACCGACGTTTCCTTCACCGAAGATGTTTTAAAAAGATACGAAGCTTATGGATGGCATGTACAACATGTTGAAGATGGGAATCATGATGTTGAAGGAATAACTGAAGCTATCAAAAAAGCAAAATTAATTACAGACAAGCCTTCAATTATAAAAATTTCTACGACCATAGGTTATGGTTCGCCTAATAAGTCAGATACTGCGGGAATTCATGGAGCAGCTGTTGGAGAAGAAGAAGCTGCATTAACTAGAGAGTTTCTAAATTGGGAATATCCTCCATTTGAAATACCAGATGAAGTATATTCACATTTTAGAAAATCGATAAACAAAGGCGAAAATTTAGAGAAAGAATGGGATTCTAAATTTGAAGAATATCAAAAAAAATATCCCTCGGAAGGAGACGAGTTAAACAGAATGTTAAAAGGCCAATTACCTGAGAATTGGGACTCAGATCTCCCCTCTTATACACCTGATGATAAAGGTTTAGCAACAAGAAAGCATTCGCAAATATGTTTAGGTGCTTTAGGACCTAACCTGCCTGAATTAATTGGTGGATCCGCAGACTTAACTCACTCTAACTACACAGATATCAAAGGCGAAACTGGATCATTCCAGCCTCATAGTCCTGAAAAAAGATATTTACATTTTGGAGTACGAGAGCATGCTATGGCAGCGGTACTTAATGGTATTGCCTATCACAATAGTGGTCTCATTCCTTATGGTGGAACTTTCCTTGTTTTCGCCGATTATATGAGAGGTTCAATGAGGCTTTCAGCACTCAGCGAATTAGGAGTGATCTATGTATTAACTCATGATTCAATTGGTGTAGGAGAGGACGGGCCAACACATCAACCCATTGAAACTATCCCCTCTCTTCGCGCTATGCCAAACATGCTAGTTTTTAGACCAGGAGATGGAAATGAGACGAGTGGAGCCTATAAACTTGCCATTCAAAATCGAAAAAGACCTTCTGCCCTTTGTTTGAGTAGACAAGGCATGCCAAATCAAGAAAATACTTCCATCGACAAAGTTGCTCTAGGAGGTTATATAGTTTCCGATTGTGAAGGAACACCAGATCTAATATTTATTGGTACTGGAAGCGAACTGAATCTTTGCATTGAAGCAAGTAAAGAAATTTCAAGCTTAGGTAAAAAAATTAGAGTTGTTTCTATGCCTTGTGTAGAACTTTTTGAGGAGCAAGAAGAGTCTTACAAAGAGAGTGTTTTACCTAGTAGTGTGAAAAAGAGAGTTGTAGTAGAAGCTGCCCATTCATTTGGTTGGCATAAATATACAGGTTTTGATGGGATTTGTATAACTATGGATAAGTTTGGGGCATCCGCACCTGGTGGAGAATGTATGAAAAATTTTGGATTTACAGTCGATAATGTAGTTAATAAGACTAAGGAAATTCTATAACTTCCAATCAATAACTACACTGAAGTATTACATTCTTCAAGCTTATCTTTTAACTGATCAAGAGATTCATCAGAAATCTTTGAATTCATTGGACAATGTTTAGGACCACACATCGAACAAAACTCCGCCTTTTTAAAGATTTCTTCAGGTAGTGTCTCATCATGGTACTGTTTTGCCCTTTCCGGATCTAGTGAAAGTTCGAATTGTTTATTCCAATCAAAGTTATACCTTGCATGACTAAGTTCATCATCTCGATCACGAGCTCCAGATCTATGTCTTGCTATATCAGCAGCATGTGCAGCTATTTTATAAGCAATTAAACCTTCTCTTACATCTTCTGCATTTGGTAGTCCTAGATGTTCTTTTGGGGTTACATAACATAACATTGAAGTTCCGTACCACCCTGCCATCGCCGCGCCAATTGCACTTGATATATGGTCATAACCAGGAGATATATCTGTCACTAATGGACCAAGCACATAAAAAGGCGCTTCTGAACATTCATCCATTTGCTTCCTCACATTAAACTCAATTTGGTCCATAGGTACATGTCCGGGACCCTCAACCATTACTTGCACATTATGTTCCCATGCTCTTCGAGTAAGATCACCTAAGGTCTTCAATTCAGCTAGCTGAGCATCATCAGAAGCATCATGCAAGCATCCAGGCCTTAATGAATCTCCTAGAGAAAAAGTACAATCATATTTCTTAAAAATTTCGCAAATGTCATCAAACCTTGTGTAAAGAGGATTTTGCTTAAAATGATGTAACATCCATTGGGCTAAAATACCTCCCCCCCTACTTACAATCCCAGTAATTCTCCCCTTGACTTTCGGCAAATGCTCTATTAATAGACCAGCGTGAATAGTTTGATAATCTACGCCTTGCTGACAATGTTTTTCAATAATATGAAGGAAATCGTCTTCAGTCAGTCTATCTATAGAACCATGTACACTTTCTAAAGCCTGATAAACAGGAACTGTCCCTATTGGGACAGAAGACTCGTGAATAATTGCTTGACGCACTTCATCTAAATTTACTCCTCCTGTAGAAAGATCCATAACCGTATCAGCCCCATATTTAACTGCTAGTTTTAGCTTCTCTACTTCTTCATTAATATCACTTGCATTAGGCGAAGCACCAATATTGGCATTTACTTTGCATCTTGAAGCAATACCTATAGACATTGGCTCAAGATTCAAATGATTAATATTGGCTGGAATAATTAATCTTCCCCTTGCCACTTCTTCCATTACTAAAGAAGAAGGAAGATTCTCTTTTTTAGCGACAAAATCCATTTCTTCAGTAATATGTCCGTTTCTCGCAAAATTCATCTGAGTTACATTGTCTTTCCCCAGGCGAGACTTAATCCAAGAACTTCTCATAATTTACAAATTTTTAAAACATATTATTACTAAAGTTTGATCAAAGCTCCACTTTCCTGCATCAAGATTAATGATTCAGGTTCAAAGGGTATGATCTCAGCCAAGAAAAATTTCCTAGCACCCCTAGTATTAATCTTATTAATAGCTCTTTTCTAAAAAATAGTCATCTCATGTTGCTCAAAAATAAATAAAGTAATTTTATTTAACTTTTTGATAAGACTTTATCTTTTTTAAAATATTTTTCCTATCCAATTGTCTGCTTAAACTTCTTTCCAAAATAATTACAATCCCCATTAGGCCAATAGGTAAATAAAAAATCTTCTTTGTATTGTCCCGAAATATCAATCCAACTGCAGATATAAGGATCATGCAAGGAGCCACAAAAGATAAAATAAATGTTTTTTTAATTTTCATTTACTAATTAGATTAATTTTTTTTCATTATTTAATTTTACTATGGATTCTATAATCACTTTAATGCCAACAGCAATTGCTCTTTCGTCTGGATTAAATTTCGAACTATGAAGAGGAGCACATCCATTTGAGCTAGAAACGCCAAGCCTAAACATAGCTCCCGGAATCTCATTTAAGAATTCAGCGAAATCCTCAGCTCCTAAGGATGGTTTTTGTAATTCGATAACATTTTTTTGACCCAAAACCTTAATTCCCGAATCTCTGAGAACTCTATTAATTTCAGAATTATTATTAACTGCCGGAGTAATTTCTCTAAAAATTACTTTTACTTCAGCTCCGCAACTGTTAGTTAAAGAAGTGATATTTTCATTAAGCCAATCACCCATATTCTTAAATACTTCACGATTAGTGCATCTAACCGTACCAATTAAATTAACCTTTTCTGCAAGAACATTGAATGCATTACCACCATTTATTTTCCCAAAAGTTATCACTACAGGATCTAAAGGATCTAACTTCCGAGTTATTGATTCTTGAATTCCAGATATAACTTTTGAGGCCACCCAAATAGCATCAACTCCTTCATGAGGTCGAGCACCATGGCCGGATTTTCCTTTAATCTCTACCTTAAGTTCTCCAGCAGCTGCAGTTAAACTTCCCTCTTTAATACCAATAGTCCCTACGGATAAATCGGGATAGACATGAACTCCTAAAATATAGGTTAAACCATTAATTGCACCATCCTTAATCATCCATCTAGCTCCACTCGCAATTTCTTCAGCAGGCTGAAAAATTATACGAGTCCCAAGATTTAGTTTTAAATCCTTAATAATTTTTGCTACGCCCAATCCAATCGATATATGTAAATCGTGACCACAGGCATGCATAACACCATCTACTTTTGAAGAAAAACTTAATTTAGTTTCCTCAAATATTGGCAAAGCATCCATATCCACTCTTAAACCTATAATGCCTTTATCTAGGGGGCCAAAATCAGCTATAACTCCTGTCCTGCCAATAGATTCCCTAACATTCCAACCAATTTTCTTTAAAAACCCACTTATCAAGATCGCTGTTTGATTTTCAAGTCCACTTAATTCTGGATGTGCATGGATATGTCGTCTTAAATTAATTAATTCATCATTTAAAGAATCAATTTTTTCATACAACTGATCTCTATTCATAACTTATTTTAAATCGATAAAGTTCATCAAATCTTTAATTGGTTGTGGAGGCCATCTTCTTATTTTTTTTAACCATTCTTCATCACTATATCTAGGATCTAATTCAGATACCGCTATCCAATTACTCTCCGCTTTCCCAAATTCACCCTTAGACCAATTCAAAGCCGTTAAAGCTGCCCTAGCATCAGCAAAAGTTGGATAGCGTCTAATTAATTTCTTTAATTCTTTCTCAGATTCATCAATATTCCCCAACTGGAAATCTGCTAAAGCCATACTTGACCTTGCCATTGCAAATCCAGGATTATATAAAGCAGCTTTTGCAAATAAATCTCTTGCTATTTCCCAATGCGATGTAGATCCTTCTACATTAGCCAAATTGTATAATGCAGAGAAATTTTTACTATCTTGCGAAATAACAAACATATAATCTTTTTTCGCTTTCGACCATAAACCCAATGCTTCCTCTGCAATCCCCCTATTAATGTAAGGATCTATTTCACTAGGATTCAAACTTATTGCCTTATTTTGGTCCTCTATTGATCCCTCTACATCTCCGATAACAAGTTTTACATTTCCTCTATTGCTCAAACCTGCAGCATCATCAGGATAAGAATCAAGATATTGATTCCATTCTTGTAAAGCGAGATTAAATTTTCCGCCTGAACTTAGATCTAATGCATTTTTAAACAAATCCTCTCTCAAAAATAATGCATGGCATGGTGCAATATAAAAAATATTCAAAAAAACAAAAATTAATAAAAAACAAACCTTAACTTTTTTAAAAGTTATCATTTTTTGAATCAATGTAATTTTTTCCTAAAGCAGTAAGCAATCTTCCTCGAGGAGTTCTTGTGAGGAAACCAATTTTGATTAAATATGGCTCAACTACAAATTCTAACATTGAAGAATCATCACCTAAGCCAGCTGCAATTGAATCGAGGCCAGTTGGAATATTATTGTTTTGGTTAAGAAAAGATAAATAATGTCTATCTAAAGAATCCAATCCTTTTTCGTCTATTTGGTAAGAATTTAAAGCTTTTTTTATTAACTTCAAAGAAATATTATTAGTTTTCTTAACAACTTGAGCATAATCTCTAACTCGTCTTAATAATCTTAAAGCAATTCTTGGAGTCCCTCGAGATATTTTTGCTAAATCATAGGATGCTTCATCATCTAAATTGAGATTAATTAATCGGGAGAAATTAATAATTATTTTTTTTAACTCATCATAGGTATAAAATTCAATTTTCTGAGATATACCGAATCTATCCCTTAGAGGTGCACTGATTGAGGCTAATTTAGTTGTCGCACCAATCAGAGTAAACCTAGGAAGATTAATTGTTCTGCAACGGGCTCCTCTATTAGCTCCCATAGTTAAATCGAGTCTAAAATCTTCCATTGCAGAATACAACAACTCTTCAGTTAACCTATTTAAACGATGAATCTCATCGATAAATAAAACTTCACCTTCTTTTAACCCAAGAAGTAAACCTACGATATCTCTAGGTCTTTCAATCGCTGGTGCAGTAGCTATCCTACATTTTGTATTCAATTCATTGGCAATCAAAAAAGCAAGAGTAGTCTTACCTAAACCAGGCTGTCCATATAAAAGAGTATGCTCCAAAGGTTCTTTTCTAAAAATTGAAGCATCTATAGCTATTCTTAAAGAAGATTTAAGTTGTTCTTGGCCAATAAATTCTTTTAAAGTAAGAGGCCGAGCTAAGTTCAGATTATTATTTCTCTTTTCTTCTGGAATGATTTTTGAATCAACTAGTCTAAGCTCTTTTTTACTAAGAGAAGAGTCATAATCGCCTATATTGGAAGAAATTATTGCCATAATGAAAGGTTAATTGCAATTGTTCTGAGTAGAAAGATTTTTTACAACTAAAATGGCAAAAAATTCAAACAAAATTAAGAGAAATACTATTAAAGATAGTAATTTTAAACTTCTAGCTGAGAATAGATATGCAAAATTTCAATATACAATATCTGAAACAATTGAAGCTGGAATTGAGCTTTTAGGTACTGAAGTAAAGTCCATCAGAAACGGAAAAGCAAATTTACGAGATGGTTACTGTTCATTTAGAGATGGTGAGATCTTATTATTAAATGTTCACATTTCACCACATAAAAATGTAGGATCTTTCTTTAATCATGATCCATTAAGAAATAGAAAGTTGCTACTACATAAAAAAGAAATAATAAAAATGAAATCCAATACTGAAAAAAAAGGAATGACTATTGTTCCATTATCTCTTTATTTAAAAGGCTCATGGATAAAACTAACTATTGGAGTCGGCAAAGGGAAAAAATTACACGACAAACGCCAAGATGAAAAACAAAAAAGTATAAAAAAAGAGATAAACTCTGCACTAAAAAGATAAAAATATATTGCAGAATTATTGAAACTATGAATCTAAACTGACTGAACTTGGGGGAGGGGAAGGATCTGGATCTGCAATTAACATATGCTGTAAGACGGTTTCAGGCCTCTCACTATCTCTCCAGCGAATTTTGTATGCAGGCATTTTTGTACCTCTACTTGTAGTTTGCTCTACTGGTTCAATAACCCATCCTCTTCTTGATCGGCCTTGAGGATTTCTTTTTACTACTGCATCCGCATGTTTGAAACGGAAACCAACACGTTCACCACTCATTTAAAAATTTTCGTATTGGAATAATTTTTCTATTTTACTTCATTCAAGGGTAATTTTTCATTTTTTTTTGAAGTTATTTCTGGTTTTAACAATGGGAAAGGGATTACATCTCTAATTGATGCGCTATTAGTAATTAACATAATTAGCCTATCAATGCCTATGCCTAATCCTCCAGTAGGCGGCATGCCAATCTCTAAAGCATTCAAGAAATCTTCATCTATGCAGTGAGCCTCAAGATCTCCTTCATCTCTTAGAGATTGCTGTAATTGCATTCTTTCTCTTTGATCTATTGGATCTATTAACTCACTAAACGCATTTGCTAGCTCCCGACCAACAATGAATAATTCAAATCTCTGAACCATATCTTTATTATCAAGGTGAGGTCTAGCTAAAGGAGAAATTTCAACAGGATAATCGATAACAAAAGTGGGTTCTATAAGTTTTGATTCTACTTTTTGCTCAAAGACTTCATTTAAAAGTCTTCCCATAGTATTTATTTTATTAGAGAAATCAACATTTATACTTTTGGCGGCTTCTTTTGCTGCTTGAAAGTCTCCACTAAAAGAATCAAAATCAATCCCTGTATATTTTTTAACAATATCTTTCATAGATATTCTTGACCAAGGTTTAGAAAAATCAATTTCTTTATTTTGATAATTTATAATTAAAGAACCACATGCATCAGCTACGATATCTTTAATCAGTTCTTCTGTTAAATTCATCATATCGACATAGTCAGCAAAAGCTTGATAAATTTCAACTGAGGTGAATTCTGGATTATGCCTTGTACTAATCCCCTCATTACGGAAAATTCTTCCCAATTCGTAAACTTTCTCAAATCCTCCAACAACCATTCTTTTTAGATGTAATTCAGTGGCTATTCTTAGATACAGGGGAATATCTAATGTATTATGATGAGTTATAAATGGTCTTGCTTCAGCACCACCAGCTTCAGATTGAAGAATTGGAGTCTCTATCTCTAAAAAATTTCTATTATCTAGCCATTTTCTTATAAAACTAATACATTTTGCTCTTATTCTAAATACATTTTTAGAGTGAGGATTCACTATTAAATCTAGATAACGTTTTCTATATCTTTTTTCAATATCAGTCAATCCATGCCATTTATCGGGCAAAGGTTGTAATGATTTAGATAACATTTCCCATTTCTCTACTTTTATTGAAATTTCACCTTTATTGGTTTTTTTAATAGTTCCATGGACGCCTATCCAATCACCAATATCTACCATTTCCTTGATATCTTCAAAAGAAAGTAATTTTTGTTTTTCTAAATTTAAATCAATAATCCTTTTATCTAGATAAAGCTGAATCTGACCTTCTTGATCGCTTATTGTGAAAAAGGCAATTTTACCCATTACCCTTTTTGCCATAACTCTTCCAGGCAGAGAAACACTGAAGTCTTCCTCTTGACCATTTTCTAAATAATCAAATTGTTGAATAAGAAATTTTGTAGTATGTGAAACCTTAAAACTCTGTGCATAAGAAGCAAATCCTTTACTAACGAGTGATTTAGCTTTTTGTAAGCGTGCTTCTTTTATTTCAGACAAAATTTAATTTAATATATTTGTTTTATTTAATAAAATTATCAGACTATGGCTCAACTTGCCAAAGATGTTGCAGTTTCGCCAACTCTCTGAGATGCGTAACCTATTCCTCTAACAGTTAATATTAATTCTGGATTTCTTGGGTCTGGTTCCAATTTACCTCTTAATCTAGCTACATATACATCTACAACTCTTAAATCTGCAGCTCTACGAGGAGGATAACCCCATAGCTGTTCTAAAATTTCTGCTCTCGGGACAACCTTACCAGGCTCATCAAACAATAATTCTAGAAGGCTAAATTCAGTGTAAGTTAGGCTAATTCTATCTCCAGCTCTAGAAACTTGTCTGCGATTAGTATCAACAACTAAACTTCCAAATTTCATAACTCCTTTGCCTGAAGGAACTTCTTTAGTTTCAGTAACCGATACAGTTGGGCCCATTCTTCTCAAAATAGTAGCTATTCTGGCCTCTAACTCTTTTGGGCTAAATGGTTTAGATAAGTAATCATCAGCCCCTAAATCCAAACCTGCTACTCTCTCTGAAATAGCCTCTAAAGCAGTTAAGAATATTATTGGTACTACTGATTCAGCTCTTATTCTTCTACAAACAGCAAATCCATCCATTTTTGGAAGCATAACATCAAGAACTATTAAATCTGGGGAATCCCTGTGAAAAGATTCAAGAGCTTCTTCTCCGTTTGTGGCTGAATAAACTTGATATCCAGCTAGTTGAAGCCTTGTAACTAATACCTTCAGAACCGCTGGTTCATCATCAACAACTAAAATTCTTGCTTTTGACATAGTTAAAAAAGATTTCTCGATATTTCAAAGCAAAGAATTATTGCATTGAATATTTATTCTAACAATTAAAAATATAACATTACGAACCCTCAAAGGGATATTGCGTAGATTTTAAAAAATTTAAAATAATTTTAAGATATGAATTTTTTAAAACACTTTTTACTTCTTCACAGTATTTATTACTGCAATTTTCTTTTTGAAAATTTAAACATTCTTAAAAGTTGGGAGCAAATAAAGGGAGCAAAAAAACCTGTCAAAAAAACTTCGGCTAAGATATTTTTAACCCCTGTAATAAACATTAAAGAATTACTTTCAGAAAAATTTCTTAATAAAATTTGTAATAGATAAAGAGTCCCGCATAACAAACTTCCAAAAGAACAAATCAAACCATACCTAAAATGTCCCACCAAAAGATCACTATGTAATTTAATTCTCCCAAACAAAAATCCACAAAAAATTAAGCCTGGTATTTGAGAAAAATTGTTATCTAAAGTTAGAGAATCTAAAATGAGACCTAAAAATAAACCAAATACTAATCCATTAAATGATCCATTAATCATTGACCAAGGCAATAACCAAAATAAAGGCCAATATGGCTGAACATCTAGAAATCCAAGCCAATTAGGATGCCACAAAAAAACGATAGGGATAAAAATAAAGCTTATTATTGATAATTTTTTTTTAAAAAATTTATTCATTAAATATTTACTTTCAAAATTTGAACCCAATCAATTACGTGAGGTTTTGCCAATAGTGAAATTTTTGCCGTTTTTTTTGATTGCAATGTCTCATCTATTGATTGAACAATCCCAATTGGGATATTTGGAGGTAATAAAGAACTCGCAGGAGAAGATGATACAAAATCTCCTACTTTTATATCAGCATCTTTTGAATACAGTATCAAGCTAGGATAGTTATCTCCTGAACCAACCAGTAGTCCATTTATTTGGCTTCTATCAACCCAAACAGCTAATTTACTCTCTGGTGAAGTCAATAATATAACCGATGAAGTAAACAAAGAAGTATTGTTTACTCTTCCTAATAATCCACCTGGACCAGTAACAATACTACCAATTTCCACTCCATCTTTTGAACCTTTATTTAAGATTATCTGTCTCCACCAACCTCCTGTTTTTCTCGAAATAACTGCAGCTGAAATATTATCATCATTGGATGATTGTTGAAGAAATAAAATTTTCCGCAATCTTATATTATCCTTCTTAAGAAGATTTAATTTTATTAAAGATTCTTGATCTATGCTTTTAAGAATAATTTCTTTTTGAAATTGACCAGGCCAAAAAGGCTTTGAAATAAAGTAAAAAAAATCCTTATATAAAGATCCTTTTGTAATCCTTACAAAGACTAAGAATAAAAAAACTCCAAAGAATATCAAACTTTTCTTTTTATGCCACCAACGACTAGAAGAAATTCGTCGGATATCTAACATATTATTAATCTCTTATGACATTCCTTATAAAGTCTGGAGTATCTACAACTCTTTTAAGTTTTTTAAAATCATCCAAAACCTCGCCACAGCCATTAACTACACAAAGCAGAGGATTTTCTGCTATGTGAGTAAAAATTCCCGTTTCATCACTCAATAAATCATTAATGCCTCTAACTAAAGCTCCACCTCCTGCAAGCATAATACCCCTATCAACAATATCTGCAGCCAGTTCAGGAGGTGTTCGCTCTAAAGTTCTTTTTACAGCTTCCACGATTTTGCTTAGTGTTTCAGCCATGGCTTCTCTAATTTCTCCTGATGTCAAAGTGACTGACCTAGGTAGGCCAGATAAAAGATGTAGACCTCTAACTTCTAAAGTAGTTTTATCAAAATCATCATCTGGAAATGCAGATCCAATTTTAATTTTAATATCTTCTGCTGTTCTCTCTCCAACAACTAAATTATGAACTTTTTTAAGATATAGCGCAATTGACTCATTGATTTCATCGCCAGCTATTCGAACAGATTCACTCAATACAGTTCCACCTAAACTTAGAACTGCGACTTCAGTAGTACCTCCACCAATATCGACAATCATAGTTCCAATTGGCTCAGTTACTGGTAATGATGCTCCTATCGCTGCTGCTACAGGTTCATCAATTAAGTGAACTTCTCTAGCTCCAGCCAATCCAGCTTCTCTTACTGCTCTCCGCTCAACACTAGTAACTCCACTTGGGATACCAATCACTATTCTTGGGGCTACTATCCCTTTGCCTTCGTTACATTTTTGAATAAATGTTTTTATCATTTGTTCTGCAGCATCAAAATCTGCGATAACCCCATCCCTTAATGGTCTTACAGCTCTTATATTGCCAGGGGTTCTTCCAAGCATTAACTTTGCTTCTTTACCTACAGCTAATGGAATGCCTTCTTCTAAATCCATAGCTACTACAGAAGGCTCTTGTAAAACAACGCCCTTTCCTGATACGTGTATAAGAGTATTGGCCGTTCCTAAATCTATGCCAATATCTCTAGAAAATTTAAATCTGTTAAAAATCACAATAAGAATTCTTTTTATAAATAATATATCTATTTTTTAGTAAGCTCTCAGAATTCTGACATTTGGTTATGAATAGAACGCAAAACTTTGAGCAGAAACTGGAAATATGAGTAATATAAAAAAAAAAAATTATGGAAATTAACACTATCAACCTTGTTGGAAGAGCAGGAAGAGAACCAGATGTCAGATATTTTGAATCTGGCAGTATCGTAGCAAATTTCACACTTGCAGTTAACAGAAGAAGCAGAGATGAAGAGCCCGACTGGTTTAATTTAGAAATATGGGGCAAGCAAGCACAAATAGCTGCAGATTACGTCAAAAAAGGATCTTTAATTGGTATTACAGGAAGCTTTAAAATTGATAGTTGGAAAGATAAAAATACTGGTGAAGATAGATATAAACCAGTTGTTAGGGTAGATAGATTAAACTTACTAGGCTCCCGAAAAGATTCCGATAATAACCAATATTCTAATAGTAGTAACTCTAGTGAAATCCCTTTTTAAGCTTAATTTTTTTTTAAATATTTAATAAGTATTCTTGCAAAAAAATATAAGCAAATTGAAATTAATATAGGTTTTACAACAAATTTGATTTGATCTAAGTAAGTTTCAATAATTGAATAATTTTCACCAAATAAATAACCTGCATAAGTAAGAAGTGCTACCCATATCAAACTACCTAATGTAGTCCAAATCAAAAATTTCTTTAATGGCATAAGTTCTATGCCAGCAGGAACTGAGATTAAGGTTCTTATACCTGGTACTAATCGGCCCCAAAACACTAAAAGAACGCCGTATTTATCAAACCAAATTTTGCTTTTACTTAAATCATTAGAAGAAATACCTAGATATTTTCCTTTTTTATCTATTAAATTTGAAAGTCTTTTTTCATTTACTAATCTACCTAAATAATACCAAGGTAATGATCCTAAAATTGTTCCAATTAAACCCCAAAAAACTAAGATGTAGAAATTTAATTTTTGTTGATAAACGAAAAAACCTCCCAATGGCATTATTATTTCTGAAGGAATTGGAGGTATTATATTTTCTAAAAACATAGCCAAACAAATAGTGAGGTATGCAATTGTTGAATTCTTTTCAACAGCCGAACTAATATAGTCAGGAATTGAAGCAAGAAAATTTACAAAAATTAAACTCAAACTTAGTATCTATAAAGCTCTGGTTTATAAGGTCCTTCGACAGAAACATTAATATAATCAGCTTGTTCCTTGGTTAATTTTGTTAATTTAGCACCAATTTTATCGAGGTGTAGTCTAGCTACCATTTCATCTAAATGTTTTGGTAAAACATAAACCTCCTTTGCATATTTTTCTGACTTATTGAAAAGCTCAATTTGAGCTAGTACTTGATTAGTAAAAGAATTACTCATAACAAAACTTGGATGTCCAGTGGCACAACCTAAGTTAACTAATCTACCCTCAGCCAAAAGAATTATTTTATTCCCACTAGGTAAAGTTATGTGATCAACTTGCGGCTTAATATTTTCCCATGGATAATCTTTCAATGAAGCTACATCAATTTCATTATCGAAATGGCCAATATTACAGACTATGGCCTCATCTTTCATCTTGATGAGATTTTCATTTGTTATTACCTGATAGTTACCAGTTGCAGTAACAAATATATCTATATCTTCCACAACATCCTCTAATGTAACAACGCTAAACCCTTCCATTGCCGCTTGAAGAGCACAAATCGGATCAACTTCGGCAACTTTTACAATTGCACCAAGTCCTCTTAGAGACTGAGCTGAACCTTTACCTACATCTCCAAAACCCATTACTAAAGCGACCTTCCCAGCAATCATCACATCAGTAGCACGCTTAATGCTGTCAACTAGAGATTCTCGGCATCCATATAAATTATCAAATTTGCTCTTAGTTACTGAATCATTAACGTTGATAGCAGGGAAAGGTAAAGCATTTTGTTTTTGCAATTGATAAAGTCTTGCAACTCCCGTTGTAGTTTCCTCAGTGACACCAATGATATTACTCTTAATTCTAGAATAGAAATTACTATCAGTTTGCAGCTTAGATTTAATAGAATTAAATAGAGCAATTTCTTCTTCATTACTGGGATTATCTAAAACAGATAAATCTTTTTCTGCTTTACTACCGAGTATTAATAAGCCAGTTGCATCTCCCCCGTCATCAAGAATCATGTTTGGAGAGTCTGAACCCCAATCAAGGATATAGTGGGTATATTGCCAATATTCATCAAGAGTCTCACCTTTTTTTGCATATACAGAAATTCCTTGGTCTGCAATAGCTGCAGCGGCATGATCTTGAGTTGAAAAAATATTACATGAAGCCCATTTAACCTCTGCACCAAGATCAACAAGAGTTTCTATTAAGACTGCTGTCTGAATAGTCATATGGAGGCTTCCAGCTATTTTTGCTCCTTTTAGCGGCTTTTCAGATTGATATTTATCTCTAAGTGCCATTAATCCCGGCATTTCCGTTTCGGCAATTTTTATTTCTTTACGTCCAAATTCTGATAAAGAGATATCAGCAATTACGTAACTTGGCGAGGAGGTTTTAACTGAATTTGCTATGACCATATCTAGGAAATACTTTTTCTATTAAACTATAAATGATTTTTGTGTAATTTTGTGTTTGTTGAGAATTTTTCAGAGACTTTAAATGTAGGAAAAAAACTTTCATACAAATTAAATCCTCAATCAATTGTTTTATTAAAGGGTCCAATAGGAGCGGGGAAAACTTCATTAGTGCAGGGTATTGCCAAAGGGCTGTCTATCTCTGAAGACATTACAAGCCCTACATTTGCTATATCGCATCACTATAATTCTGGAAAAATTCCCCTAATTCACCTTGATTTATATAGGTTAAAAAATATTTCTTCAGCAAAAGAAGTTTTTTTTTCAGAAGAAGAAGAGGCAATACAAAAGCAAGCTATTTTAGTTATTGAATGGCCGGAATTAGTAGAGCCAGTTATTGAAAATTTCTGGAAAATAGAAATTAGTTACGCAAAAAATTACGGAAGACACTACGAAATAAGAGATCCCAAAAATTTATTAACCTTCTCATAATATGGCTGTTGCTCGATGGCGCCTTCACCAAGACAAGTTAATAATCCACAAACACTTGCGAACTTAATACAATCTTCTATCTCTAGTTTATTTGAAGGATAACCAGAAGAAATTAATTTTGATATTAGGCCAGCTAGAAAAGCATCACCTGCACCAGTTGTATCAACAATTTTTTGTGAAGTAGGAGTTTCGGTAATTCCCTGCAATCCATTAATGTCCCATGAAACGGGATTTTTTCCATCAGTAATTATTACATCTGGTTGATTAGGCAATTGTTGAGATATTAGAGAAGGATTTTCATGCTCAAAAAACAAATTTGCTTCCTCCTTAGCAAGTTTTAAAACATTTGCATGATTTAAAAATTTCCTAATTAAATCAACTCTCCCAGCTTTACTAATTCCTGATGAAAAACTTGAATTATCCCAAAAAACCTCTCTCCAATTCAAATCAATAACTATTTTGACTTCAAATTTTTTAGCCTGTTCAAGAAGAAAAAACATAGTCTCCGCTGATATTGGAGATGATAATAAGATCGTGCCCATAACCAAATATTTGGTTTCCAGCAAAGATTTCTCTAAATTTAAAATTTCTTTTTCAATTAATTTCTTTCTAAGAACTTCGTCGGCAAAGCATGAATAAGAACTTTCCTCGAAGCCTGAAAAAAAACGATCTCCAAATTGATCTCTATCTACATTAACCACGCGAGTAGATGAATCATTATCTATTTGCAAGAAATCCAAATTAACCTCCAATTCATTAAATTGCGTAATAAATTTTTTTCCATACTCATCACTACCCAAACTTCCAATAAATGTTGAATCTATTTTTAATTTTCTTAATGCACAAGCAACATTAGCCGGCGCACCACCCAAAAAATCTGTAAATCCTTGATTTGACTTATTTCTGATTCTGTCTATTAAAGCCTCTCCAATACATATGACCTTTTTCTTTTTCATAAAATGAACGCTTTTTCTCAACTAAGAATAATTTATTAAAAACGAATAATTTTTTTTTGAATTAAAGTTTAATTAAAATCATATTTAAAGTGTCTTTAAATAAATCTGAAACCTGGAAGTGGAAAAATTGGGAGATTTCATGGTCTTTATCAAAAGAATCTATTTCTGAAAAAAATATTAAAATTTTATTAGTTCACGGATTTGGGGCATCAAAAAACCACTGGAGACATAATCAAGATTTTCTTGGTAAATTTTCTAACTGCTATGCAATTGACTTATTAGGATTTGGCAAAAGCAGTCAGCCTAGTGCTTTATTAAATTACGAACATAATAAAGAAAACTCAATTAAATATTCATTTGACTTATGGGGTAATCAAATATCAACATTTTGTAAAGAGGTAATACAATCTCCTGTTTACTTGGTAGGAAATTCAATTGGTGGTGTTATTGCATTGAAAACTGCTGAAATCCTAAAAGATAATTGCAAAGGTGTAACTTTGATTGATTGTGCACAAAGAACTATGGATGACAAACGTTTAAAAAAAAGTGATATCTTAATGAATTTATTGAGACCCGTTCTTAAAACAATAGTGAGACAAAGGGTAATTAGTAATACACTTTTTACAAGAGCTGCTAATCCAAAAGTTATAAAGAAAATACTTGAACAAGCTTACCCTTCAGGAAAAAATATTGATAAAGAATTGATTGAAATACTTTATCAACCCACTCAAAGGGAAAATTCTAAGGAAGCATTTCGTGGTTTTATAAACTTATTTGATGACTATCTTGCTACTGACCTTTTCGATAAGGTAGATGCACCAATCCAATTAATTTGGGGGGAAAAAGATCCTTGGGAATCCCTAAATGAAGCAAAAGAATGGAAGAAACAATTCAGGAATATTATAAGATTAGATATTATAAATGGGGCAGGTCATTGTCCTCATGACGAAGAACCTGAAAAAACAAATAAATTAATACATGAATTTATTCAAGAAACAAAATAAGCTTCTACATTATCACTGAGCCTTCTCAAACCTCTTAGCCCATCTCGTTCTAGATTTCTTACTCGATCTCTACTTATCCCAAGTACCCTTCCAATACCTGTAAGAGACATTGGCTCATCACCATCCATTCCGTATCTCATTCTTAAAACTCTACATTGAAGATCAGGTAATTGATGTAAAAGAGAATGCAGATCGCCTCTCATGCAGTCCATCTCTATTTGTTCATCTGGTAAATCCTCGCCCCCTGCCAGTAAATCTAATAAAACAGTATCTTCCCCGTCACCAACTTTGGTTTCAAGACTAACTGGCTGTCCAGCTTTGCACATCAAATCCTTAACGTCATCTTCTGGAAGCTCTACGTATTTCGCAAGTTCACTTACAGTGGGAGTTCTAGACATTTCTTGGCTGAGTTCCCTTTGACCTTTTTTTAACTTATTCAACATTTCAGTTATGTGAATTGGTAACCTTATCGCACGACTTTTTTCAGCTATTGCTCGTGTAATACCTTGTCTAATCCACCAGTATGCATAAGTTGAAAATTTATAACCTCTTGCTGGATCAAATTTTTCAACTCCTCTAACCAGTCCTATAGTTCCCTCCTGAATTAAATCTAAAAGTTCCATATTTCTTTTAGTATATTTCTTTGCAACGCTTACTACTAATCTTAAGTTTGCTGCAACCATTCTTTCTTTTGCTCTTTGTCCAGCTCTCAATCTTTTTTTTATGTTGGAGGTAGACAAGTTTAATTTTGTCGATAATTCATCAATACTAGGCTTATCTCCTGTTAAATCAAGAAGTTCTAATTCTGCTCGTTCAACTTCCATGTACTCTTGAACTTGTCGACCTAGTGTAATTTCTTGCTCATGTGATAGTAATGGAACTCTTCCTATATCCCTCAAGTATGATCGAACAAGATCCACATCATTGCTAGCTTTTATACTTGCAATTGATGCTAATTTATTTTCACTTATTATTTCAGGAGACATGAAAGTTGAATGATGTTTTGTAAACAATACCATTAAGAAATGTAAAGTTAAACAAAAAAATCCACAATTTTACAAAAATGAGAATAAATACCTAGTCAATTTTAGGCTAATGAAGAGCTTAGTAGCCATTTTGCTGTACTGAGATAAATAAATACACCAGCAATATCAGTCACAGTTGTAATAAAAGGCGAAGACATTAAAGCTGGATCCAATTTCATTCTGTCAAAAAGCAAAGGAAGGATCGCTCCTGTTGTGGCAGCTAAAGTTGTTATTGATATTAGACTTATTCCCACCGCAGAGGCTATTAAAGGACCTTCTCCTTGCCACCAAGCGAAGGGAAATACCACAAGCATCATAAAAACACCTAAAAGAGCGCCTGTAATGGCCTCTTTAACTACTGCCTTAATTGCGCCAAGAGACTTCAATTTTTGAGTACTTAAACCTCTAATGACAACCGTTGAACTCTGAGCTCCAACATTTCCCCCAGTACCTATGAGTAGTGGAATAAATGCAGCTAATAAAACTATTTCTTTAAGTATCTGATCATTCATAGCTATAACTTTTGTCGTTAAACCATTGGCCAAAACCAAAATTAATAACCATAAAACTCTTCTTCGAGCAATCGTAAACAAACTACTTTGGAAATAATCATCTTCATCCCCAGGTTGTACTGCTCCTGCTGCATAAATATCTCTTGTTGCTTCTTGTTCTATGACATCAATTAAATCATCAACAGTTACAATCCCAACAAGTCTTTTTTCTTTATCAACGACTGGGAGAGCTAAAAAATCGTATCTTTGAATTGCTCTAGCAACCTCTTCTTGATTTGTATTAGTAGAAATATTAACTACATCTCTTGTCATAACATCTCCAATTGGCTTAGAAGGATCAGCAGTTACAAGATCTCTCAATGAGAGAATACCAGTTAAATGTCTTTCTTTATCTGTAACATATAAGCTATAAATAGTTTCAGTGAATGGTGCTCTTTTTCTAACTAAAGAAAGAGCCTCTTCTGCTGTTTGCATCTCTTTAAGGTCTATAAATTCAGTTGTCATTAATCTTCCAGCAGTTTCTGGCTCATATCCAAGTAATTCTGCTGTAACTTTCCTTTCACCAGGACTAAGAGCAGACAAGAATTTTCTTACAACTTTTGCAGGTAATTCATCAAATAGTTGGACCCTATCATCAGGAGACATTTTTTCAACGATTTCTAAAACTTCTCCTGAACGAAGTCTTTCTAATAAAGTTTGCTGAACTACTGGATCTAAATATTCATAAACCTCAATCGCTTCATTTTTCTTTAATAATCGAAAAGCCAATGCCTGCAAAATTAGTGGAAGGCTTCCAATAGCATCTGCAATATCAACAGGTTGGGATGGCTCTAAAAGTAACTTTGCCTCATCATAATTTCCCGCAATGAGCAATTCCTCAAGTTGAAAAGTAATATTTTCTCTTGTACTTAAATCTGAAGATAGGGATGCAACTGTCTCAAGATTATCTTCGTTCATAAATATAATCCCTTATCAAGGTAACACCACCATTATATGAAATCTAAGTCATTTTTCTACTTATCAAGAACCCTATAAACATTGTGAATAGATTTACGATAATGATTAAATTAAAAAAAATTATAAATTTTATCCACTCCCCTTCATTTAAAATTTTATACAGAAAATATATAAATCCGCTAAATGATGTAAAGCAAGCAAAAAAACCACTCAATAAGATTTTTTCAATTGAATAACTTAATCTTTTACTAATTAAAAAACCAACTAAAAATGATCCAATTAGTGAAGTAAAAAAGTTATTATTTATTATTAATCTTAAAAAAGTAGCTAGGTAAGCTGCTAAAAGAATATAGATCAAATTATTGATTTTCACTTTAAAAAAACTGAACAAGAAAATAACCTAAGTAAAAGAAAAGGAATGAAAAAACTATCACTTCGATGTAGTGAAAAAATAATCTTAATAATTTTCGCTTTTTAAGTAGAATAAATAGTTGATATATAAAGGAAGAAAATGTACTAAAACATCCTAAAAAACCGCTATAAAATAATACTAATATTTCGTTATTAATAAAATTTAAAGCTACTAAAATTCCTAAAAAAAAAGAAGATAAAAAATTTACTATTGAAGTATTTTGAATATCAAAACCTATACTTTTTTTAAAATTATTTTGTATGAATATTCTCAGTATTAATCCAAAAGTACTGCCGAGTAAAATTATACTTATTGAACTGAAATCCAAAACTTACATTTTTATCCAGCCTTTTAAAATCTTATTAGGATCATCTAAAAATTTATTAGAAGCTAATTCAACCCTAACCCAAGTTTCATTTTTGCTGACTTTCCAATTACGTAATACTGATAAAGTTGTACCTACATCAAGAACTAATAATTCCTTAGCATGAATTTTAGGACTAACATAAAGAAAAGTATTGGAAGTCAATATAATTTCATCTATATTATGAGAAAACTTATTTTGATTTAAATTTTTTTGGATTCCCCCAGCAGGTAATGTAATAGGAGCAATTAATGCAAAAGTAATTAAGCAAAAATTCTTGAGAAGATTATTAATCATATATCTAAAGTTGCCAAATCTAAGTTGCTACTATGAGTTTCAATAAATTCTCTTCTTGGTGCAACTTTATCTCCCATTAATATATTGAATATTCTGTCAGCCTCCAGTGCATCTTCGATTTCAACCCTTTTCATCATCCTAGTTTGAGGATTCATAGTTGTATCCCATAATTGTTTTGGCATCATCTCACCTAATCCCTTAAATCTTTGGATATTATAATTTGCTTTTTCTCCAAAACCTTCGATAGTATCCTTTAATTGATTCTCGTTATAACAGTAATTATGATTCTTACCTCTTTCAACTTTATATAGAGGGGGACAAGCAATGTATATAAAGCCTTTCTCAACAAGTTCTCTTTGGTATCTATAAAAAAATGTCAATAATAAAGTTCTTATATGAGCACCGTCAACATCAGCATCCGTCATAATTACAACTCTATGATATCTCAAAGAGCTCTCGTCGAACTCCTCTCCTTTTATTCCTAATCCTAAAGCAGTTATTAATGACTGTATTTCTGTATTTTTATAAATTTTAGTATCGTCAGTCTTTTCAATATTAAGAATTTTACCCCTTAGAGGCAAAATAGCCTGAAATTTTCTATCTCGTCCTTGTTTTGCGGAACCTCCAGCTGAATCCCCTTCAACTATATAAATTTCTGATTCTGAGGGATCTCTAGAACTACAATCTGCTAATTTACCCGGCAAGGTAGAACTTTCGAGAACACTTTTTCTTCTTACTAATTCTCTGGCCCTTCTGGCAGCTTCTGCTGCATTAAATGATTGAATTGCTTTTTCAAGAATCAAATCCAAAATTCCAGGATTGAATTCCATATATTTTGTGAGAGCCTCACCAATGAGAGAATCCACAATTCCTCTTACTTCGGTATTTCCTAATTTTGTTTTTGTTTGCCCTTCAAATTCGGGATCTGGAACTTTTACCGATAAAACAACAGTCAAGCCTTCTCTAATATTTTCGCCAGCTAAATTTTTATCAATATCTTTTCTTTTACCTCTCTTTTTTGCAAGATTATTGAAAGTTCTTGTGAGAACTGTTTTTAGCCCTTCTATATGGGTTCCACCATCAATAGTTCTAATATTATTTGCAAATCCCAAGATATTATCTGAATATACATCTGAACACCATTGCAAAGCTGCTTCTACATAGACATTTTCTTTCTGTGAGTCAACATAAATTATTTCAGGATGAATAGACTCTTTTTCAGCATTCATGTATTCAACATATTCTTTAATACCTCCTTGATATAAGTAAATTTCTTCTTTAAAAGAACCATCTGATAATTGATTTCTTTCATCTCTAAAGACAATTTTTACTCCGCCGTTCAGGTAAGCTAGTTCTTTCAATCTAGATGAAAGAAGAGCATATTCAAATTCAATTCCCCCAGAAAAAATTTCTTTATCGGGTTTAAAGCAAATAGTTGTTCCTTTCTTAGATGGCTTGTCAGTCTGCTTTTTACTTTGCAATTCACCCTTTGACACCCCTTTTTCAAATCTTTGATTAAATTCGTGACTATCTCTATAGACAGTCACATTAACCCATTCGCTTAAAGCATTAACTACAGATATTCCTACTCCATGCAAACCACCTGAAACTTTATAACCACCACTTCCAAATTTACCTCCTGCATGAAGAACAGTTAGTACAGTTTCTAAGGCACTTTTTCCTGTTCTTGGATGAATATCTGTTGGAATACCTCGTCCATTATCAGAAATTAAAGCAGAACCATCTGCTCGCAGAACTATTTCTATATGATCACAATGTCCTGCAAGTGCTTCATCAACAGAGTTATCAACTACCTCATATACTAAATGATGTAATCCCCTAGGCCCTGTAGAACCTATATACATCCCAGGACGTTTTCTAACTGGTTCTAACCCCTCTAAAACCTGAATCTGTTCCGCGCCATAATCATTTGAGATTTTATTAGTTCTTTTGTCCTCACTCATTTAATAAAAAAAATAATGAGCTTTTAAAATGTTATTTTTAAAAGGTCTTTCGTTAAACTTACCACTGCAATAAGATAAAGGCTCGAAGTCAATGAAAAATTTAATCACTTTAATTATATAGCTAATATTTTTTTCTTCAGAAATTCATATGTCGTCATATCCACCTCATGTAATAGTTTTAATTGGGCCTACTGCAAGCGGTAAAACTGAATTAGCTATTGAAATTGCAGAATATTTTAAAACTCGTATACACAATATCGATTCAAGGCAAATTTATAAGTCTATGGATATTGGAACAGCCAAGCCTTCTAAACAACAACAACAACAAATAAAGCATTTTTTAATAGATATTGAGGAGCCAATCCATCAAATTAATGTAAAACAATTTCAAGAAATTGCTCAAAAATCAATAAAAAGAGAAATTAAACAAGGTAATTTACCTTTTCTTGTTGGAGGGAGCGGGTTGTATATGAACTCAATAACAAAAGGATTTTTTGTACCAGATGTCCCTCCTCAAAAAAATTTGAGAATACAATTAGAGGGACTTGGTCAGGAAAAATGTTGGGACTTGTTAAAAAATTGTGATCCATTATCAACAAAAAAAATCAATTTTGCTGACCACATTAGAACAATTAGAGCTTTAGAAGTCTTTTATGTAACAGGTAAACCTTTGTCAACTCTGAAAGTTCAAAAACCGCCTGACTGGAGGATACTAGAGCTTGGATTAGATAGAGATAATTTAAAAGAAAGAATTTTTCAAAGAACAAAAAATATGTTTTTATCTGGAATTATTGAGGAGACAAACCATCTTATCTCTAAATACGGATTTGATTTGCCAATATTAGAAACTATAGGTTATCGAGAAGCTAGGGATGTTTTAAATAATCATTCAACAATTGACAAAGCGATTGAATTAACTACGACCAAAACGATCCAATTTGCAAAAAGACAAAAGACTTGGTTTCGTAATAAAAATAATCCTCTTTGGCTTAATAACAAAAACCTGCTAAAAGATGCAATAATCAAGATAGAGTCTTTTTTAAGCTAACTCTATAAAAATAGATTTTATTCGTCATCCAATCAAATTATTTAATTAACTGAATGCCCCCACGCCCACGCTTTGACCGCCGAGCTCCCGTTAGAGAGCTTCCAAATATAAATGAAAGAATAAAATACCCTCAATTGAGAGTCGTTGATTCAGATGGAAAACAATTAGGTGTCATAGATAGATTAAAGGCATTAGAAATAGCATCTCAAAGAGAACTTGATTTAGTTTTAGTGAGCGAAAAAGCAAATCCTCCTGTTTGTAGGATAATGGACTACGGAAAATATAAATTTGAACAAGAAAAAAAAGCTAAAGAAACAAAGAAAAAATCTCATCAAACAGAAGTTAAAGAAGTAAAAATGAGGTACAAAATTGACAAGCATGATTATGATGTCCGCATAGGTCAAGCTACTAGATTTTTAAAATCGGGAGACAAAGTAAAATGTACTGTATTTTTTAGGGGTAGAGAAATTCAACACTCAAATTTAGCCGAAACACTTCTTTTGAAAATGGCTAATGATTTAGAGGAGCAATCAGAAGTTCAACAAAAGCCAAAAAGAGAAGGGAGAAATATGATTATGTTTTTAAGTCCTAGAAAAACTCCTCTCATTAAAAAAGATGACGAGTAAAAAATTGTTATCAAAAAATATGACGAATGTTAAAGTGTCACTATGGTAAAAATAAATTAGTTAGGGTTTCTAGAAAGTGAGATTCCATATTCAACAAGAAAGTGATATCCCTGCATCTACTCAACTATATAATCAAATTTGTTTTGCAATTGCAGCAAGACATTATCCGCCCGGTCACAGACTTCCAAGTACAAGACAACTTGCAATGCAGACTGGTCTCCATCGAAATACTATTAGTAAAGTATACAGACAACTAGAAATAGATGGAGTTGTTGAAGCAATAGCTGGATCAGGTATCTATGTAAGAGATAATCTTACTAAAAGAGAATTTAAAAAATCAGTTTACTCAAAAGATAAAACAAGCAAACCACCAGATCAGGAAGCAAAAAAGGTTATTGACAGCTTGATAAATCTTGGATGCACTTTACAAGAAACGAGAGAGATATTAACCAATGAAATTGATTGGCGTATTAAGTGCGGATCAAGAATCATTGTCAGCACCCCTAGAGAGGATATTGGCGCTTCTATGTTAATAGCAGAAGACCTTTCCACCACAGTTAATGTACCAGTAGAAGTTGTTCCTATGGAAGAAATAGAAAAAGTTTTGAGTAATTCAAATAATGGTACGATTGTTACAAGCAGATATTTTTTGCAGCCTCTAGAAAAAGTTGCTAAGGAACATGGAGTGCGTGCTATTGCGGTTGACTTGAGCGACTTTCAAAAGGAATTGAAAATCCTTAAGGAATTAAATACTGGATGTTGTGTAGGTATTGTCAGTGTAAGCCCTGGATTATTGAGAGCAGCAGAAGTTATTATACACAGCATGCGAGGTAGTGAATTAATGCTTATGACGGCAGTCTCAGACAATAAAAGTAGATTACTCTCACTTTTAAAGGCTTCTAACCATGTAGTGTGTGATGGACCTAGTTTATCAGTTGTAGAAAACACATTATTAAAAAATCGTTCTCAGTTGATGCGATTACCTCAAATAACATGTGCTAAAAATTATCTAAGTATTGAAACAATAAATCAATTAAAAAAAGAAATAGGTGTTATTAATTAGACCAAGATGCTAAGTACTTTTAAATCAGATATAGAAATCATCAGAGAAAGGGATCCTGCAGCTAGAGGGATAATAGAGATATTTCTTTGCTACCCTGGCTTTCAAGCAATAGTTATACATAGGTTTACGCATAAATTATGGCAAATAAGGATCCCTTTAATTCCCCGCTTATTAAGTCATGCAAATAGGCTATTGACAGGCATTGAAATACATCCTGGTGCCAAAATTGGTAAACGAGTTTTCATAGATCATGGAATGGGCGTTGTAATTGGAGAAACAGCTGAAATAGGAAATAATTGTCTGCTATATCAGGGAGTTACATTAGGAGGAACTGGTAAAAGTCATGGGAAAAGACACCCTACCTTGATGGAAAATGTTGTGGTTGGGGCAGGTGCAAAAGTTCTTGGATCCATCACAGTAGGATCTAATACACGCATTGGTGCGGGTTCAGTGGTTGTTCGCAATGTGGAAGGAAACAGCACAGTAGTTGGAGTCCCTGGCAGAGTGGTACATCAAAGTGGTGTTAAAGTGAATCCATTAGCTCACTCTGCCTTACCAGATGCAGAAGCCAATGTTATAAAAAATTTAATGGAAAGAATAGACTTACTTGAAAATGAAATTCTTAAATTACAAAAAACTCTTCAATGTTTAGTTAATTCAGAATCCATTGATATTTCTAAACTGGGTGACGCTCAAAATCTTAAAGACAAAGAAATAATAGAATTTCTTGGAGATGATTAAGTTTTTATTTAATTTTTTTCATTAGCGTCAGTTTTAGGTTGAAACATAAACATTGAATAAATAACATTTCTCCTCATATTTGTCATCATTTCTAGAAACATATCATATCCTTCATTTTTATATTCTATTAAAGGATCTTTTTGGCCATAACCTCTCAATCCAACTGATTCCCTTAAGGAATCCATTGCTTGGAGATGTTCTCGCCATAAATTATCTATTTGCTGTAAGATAAAAAATCTTTCGGCTTCTCTCATTAATCCTGGACGAATCTTGTCTATTTGTGATTCTTTTAAATCATAAGCTATACGCAACTGCTCTTGAAGATAGTTTTTTAATTCTTCTATTGAAAGTAAATTAATATCTTCAACTTTAAGATCATCTAATAAATATATAAATTCTTTAACTTTAGAAATTAATTGATCAATGTTCCATTCTTCAGGTGGAAGATCAGGATTAATATAAGCCTCTACAATTTCACTCATTGTTCTTTCTCCATATCCTATTACTTGCCTCTTTAAATCAATTCCTTGTAAAACTCTTAGTCTTTCGCTGTATACAGCTTTTCTTTGATTATTCATTACCTCATCATATTCGAAAACTTGTTTTCTAATATCGTAATAATAGGTTTCTACTTTCTTTTGAGCACTTTCTAAGGACCTTGTAAGCATCCCTGATTCGATAGGCATATCTTCATCAACCCTAAATGCATTCATTAGATTTGCTACTCTGTCACCTCCAAAAATTCTTAATAAATTATCTTCTAAAGATAAAAAGAATCTTGTACTTCCAAGATCACCTTGTCTTCCAGCTCTACCTCTAAGTTGATTATCAACTCTTCTTGATTCGTGTCTCTCAGTACCAATAACATGTAAACCGCCAACTTCTCTCACTTTTTCCTCTTCATGAAGTAAAACTTTTTCATATTCTTTCTTTACATCTGATAAAGATTCTCTCAAAAGCTTTATCAATTTATCTTCAGTTGGTGCTTTTTCTGCAGCAGTAGCTATCCTGTCATCTAGTTCTAAGACAGAAAGTTGTCTCTCTCCCCAATTTTCAACCAGTTTATTAGATAAAAGAGAAAGTTTATTTTCAATCGATTCATCTAATTTGCAAGGGAATAGACTGGTTGATGAATCTGGAATATTTTTTTTCAAATTTGAGCTCAACTTTGAAGAAAAACCACCCTTAGATTTTGAATTTCTTTGCTTAGGGATTGGTGGTTTATGCTCATTATCTGGCCTTACTAGCAAAGGAACTAAAATCTCTTTTAATTTCAGTCTTGCCATATAGTCACTGTTACCGCCCAGAATTATATCAGTACCCCTCCCAGCCATATTAGTCGCAATAGTAACAGCACCTGCTCTACCTGCCTGAGCAACAATTTCTGCTTCACGTTCAACATTCTCTGGCTTAGCATTTAACAAGTTATGTGGGATTTTTTCTTCGGTTAAAAGTGAACTTAGCAACTCACTTTTTTCAACACTTGTTGTACCAACTAAAACAGGTCTTCCCTCTTTATGAATTTGTGCAGTTTCTTTAGCAACAGCCCTCCATTTACCTATCTCTGTCTTAAATACTTGGTCAGACCAATCTTGTCTCTTTCTTATTTGATTGGTCGGTATAACTGTTGATTCTAATTTATAAGTTTTTTCAAATTCAACCTCTTCAGTTTTTGCAGTTCCTGTCATACCTGCTAGACCTGGATATAAAAGGAAAAAATTCTGATAAGTAATGGATGCTAATGTTTGGGTTTCAGGTTGAATTTTAAGATTCTCTTTTGCTTCTATTGCCTGATGTTGTCCATCACTCCAACGCCTTCCTGGCATTACCCTACCTGTAAATTCATCAACTATCACAGCCTCATCATTTTTGATAATGTAATTTACATCTCTAATAAATAATTCTTTAGCTTTTAAAGCATTAGTTATATAGTGTGCCCATGGGTCTTGAGGATTATATAAATCATTAACTCCCAAATATTCTTCACATTTAGCGAAACCTTGATCAGTTAATATACAACTCCTCTGCTTTTCATCAACTTCATAATCCCCTTCCGGATCTATCCCATCTTTACTTAATTCTTTAGCTTTAACTAATGCCAGAGCTAACTCTGAAGCTTTTTGATATTTTTCTTGGGGTCTCTCAACTTGGCCAGAAATAATTAGAGGTGTTCTAGCTTCATCAATTAGTATTGAATCAACCTCATCAATCACACAGTAATTGAATTTTCTTTGCACTACTTCATTAATATCAGTAGACATATTATCCCTTAAATAATCAAATCCTAATTCGGAATTCGTGGCATAAGTGATATCACATTCATAATTTTTCTTTCTCTCAAAAGGGCTCATATCTTGCTGAATCAAACCAACGGATAAACCCAAAAAACGATGAACTTGTCCCATCCATTCAGCATCTCTTCTAGCTAGATAATCATTTACGGTAACAACGTGTACCCCTTTTCCAGTTAAAGCATTTAAATAGCAAGGTAATGTTGCAACAAGAGTTTTGCCTTCTCCAGTCTTCATCTCAGCAATTTGACACTCATGTAAAACCATCCCGCCTATTAACTGAACATCAAAATGTCTCATATCAAGAACACGTTTGCTTGCTTCTCTAACAATTGCAAAGGATTTAGGAAGGAAATCTTCTAAAAGTTCTTTTTGTTTTTTAGTATCTAATTCTGCTGATATTATTGATTTGAGATTATGAGTTTCTTGTCTCAATTGTGCATCATTTAATTTAGAAATTTCTTCTTCTAAAAAATTTATCTCTTCCACTATTGGTTGATAGCGCTTTAACTTTCGTGTATTCGGGTCTCCCAACAAAAGTTTTAGCATAAGTAACAGTCCCTAAAAAATTTATCTTATTACAAACATTATAAATTAGTGCGTTACAACAGAATGCAGAAAAACTATATCTCTTTATTTTATAGAAATGATCGACTAAGGTATCTAGATTGGAATCAAAAAGATAAATCTTTATCTTTTACTTTCTTAAACCTTTTAACAAATGAAAGAAATATCTATAATCAACCATTCTAGAGGAGCTTTAGGGTTAAGATTTTTTGGATTAGGTCCTAATCTTAAGCCCGCGAATGGATTAATTAAGCTACAAAAATTACTAGATACTAATGCTTTCTGGGCAAAAAATAGAACAATTAATGATCTAAAAAAATGTCTTGCTAACAGTGATGTCATAATCAGTCTTTGGGTTGGTAAGGACATGGTTGGTTTTGGTAGAGCGTTAACCGATGGGATTTACCGTGGGGTGCTTTGGGATGTAGTTATAGATCAAAATCACCAAGGCAAAGGGTTTGGAACATTAATTGTAAAAAATCTTTTATCTGCTAAAAAAATTAAAAATACAAAAAAATTATACTTAATGACGACAAATAAAAAATTATTTTATTCTCAATTTGATTTTAAAGAGGTTACTTCTCAAAACTTATTAATTCGTGAAATATAAAGTTTTTATAGAAAGTAAATCAAGAAACAAATTTACTATAAAGCCATCTTATAAAAGGTCCTAAAATAGGAACTGGTCCAAAAGTTGGGCCGCAAAAATCAAAGTAATCTCTGTGCTCTGTAATTAATCCATTTTCACCAAATAATAAACGCGTAGTTCCTGGATAAATAAATTCTTTACCCATAATTTTTAAACCCATTGTCCATTCAATAAATCCACAATCCCCAGTGATGGAAATTGCATGAGTTTCTAAAAAAACATCATCACATCTTTTAACTAACTTTTCTTGAGCTTTGACATAAGAATCTAAGCCCTTTGTTTCCTGCGTTGGGTCTATAAAAATAACATTCTCATTATAAAATTCAGCCCATTTTTGTTTTGTTGGTGCATCAGTACCATAAGGTTTAGAAAATAATCCCTTCAAATCTTTTGTAGAAATAACTCTTGTCATTACAAACTTTTTTATTAAAACTATTTTAAAAGATACAAACATTAAAAGCGGATGAAGAGATTCGAACTCTCGACATTCTCCTTGGCAAGGAGATGCTCTACCACTGAGCTACATCCGCATAACTTTTTTATTTTATCTCAAAGAAGGGATCAATGATAAAAATAATTAAATTTTTTCAATTAATTTAAATTTTTAATTAAAGATCCCATCTCAATTGCTTGTAAAGCATAATTCCAACCAAGATTATTTTTAATCCCTGCTCTTTCTAAAGCCTGCTGCATAGTATCAGTAGTTAAAACTCCAAAAATAATTGGAACATTATGTTCATTTGAAACTTGCGAAATACCTTTGCTTGCCTCAGATATAACTACATCATAGTGGGAAGTTTCACCACGGATCACAGCCCCAAGAGCAATTACAACGTCATAACTCTTTTTTTTCATGAGGGTTTTAGCTGCGATTGGCAATTCGAATGAACCAGGAACCCAAACTATATCTACTTGATTGCTTAATTCAGAAGTATCTAAACCATGTCTTTTTAAACAATCAAGACAGCCAGATAGAATTTTATTTGTAATTAAATCATTAAATCTTGCTATTACAATCCCAACTTTTAAAGTAGAGGCATTAGTAAAAGAACCCTCAAAAATAGCCATTAAATTTTACTTAGATATATTAATAGACTCTCACGAAAAGGTATTAAGTTCAAACTAATGAGGAAACTATCCCTGTAACAAAAACTAAAACAACCCAAACAGCAGCAATAGAATAAATTTTTC
>NZ_CACMSM010000002.1 GCF_902616385.1 uncultured Prochlorococcus sp.
AAAGAATTTGTTTAGAAACAGAATCAATTAAAGATGCTTAATTAAGGAGTGAAAATTCTAGTGGAAATAACTTATCAATATTAATGAAATTTAGAATTGGATAATAATGAAAAAAGAAAAATTAAAAGATAATTTAATTAAGAAATTTTTTTATGTTTTAAATTACTAATTACATTTATATTTTAATTAATCATCTCCTAATGATTTATAATTAGCCTATTTAATTTATTGATAAATGGCTTTTAATCCAGCTCATGAAATGATAGGAGGCTTTACTGAAAATGATGGAACAATTGACTATTATTCAAGAATTAATTGCTTAGTTAATCACAATTCAGTAGTTTTAGATTACGGCGCGGGCAGAGGCGGATTCATTGAAGACAAATGTAGCTACAGGAGAGAATTGAGATTATTAAAAGGTAAAGTCAAGCATATAGTTGGATGTGATGTTGATGAAGCTATTTTTTTGAATAAAACTGTTGATGAAACAGTTTTAATTAAAAACCAAAAAGTTCCCCTACAAGATTATTCATTTGATCTAATTAATTCTGACTATGTATTAGAGCATATAGATGATCCTAAATTATTCTCTTCTGAAATTGATCGTTTGCTAAAGCCTGGTGGATGGTTTTGCGCAAGAACTCCTCATAAATATTGCTATATTTCTTTATTTGCAGAACTTTTTAAAAACAACCTTCATGCAAAAATCTTAAATTTCGCCCAACCAAATAGACAAGTGGTTGATATATTCCCAACTAGGTATAAATTAAATACTCGAAAAGCAATTTCTAAATATTTCCCTAACTTTGACAAT
This sequence comes from uncultured Prochlorococcus sp., assembly GCF_902616385.1. Lineage (GTDB taxonomy): Bacteria > Cyanobacteriota > Cyanobacteriia > PCC-6307 > Cyanobiaceae > Prochlorococcus_A. The sequence continues at coordinate 815 of NZ_CACMSM010000002.1, forward strand.
AAAACATTTATTTATAGGTGTGAGCCTTCTTATTATTTCAACAATAAATATGTTTACAAATTAGAGAAAATGTTATCTAGAATAGCTATCAAAGAATTTGTTGGGAATCTTTTTATATTTCTGCAAAAGCCCTGTAAATAATTAATATTCAGGAGTAACTATAATTTTTCTAATACAAGATATTTTTTCTCTATTAAATTTCTTAAGTATCGGAATTTCTTTATATTGATATAAAATAATTTATATATAAAAGTTACAAGGTAAAAATTAATTAATTTACAAGCTTATCTGATTTTCTTAAACAATTTCTAAAATGATTAATTTTAATTTCTAAAGTCGATTCAAAATTGAGTGGTTTTTCGTTCCAACTCTCAATATTTATTTGAGAGCAAATTTCTGCATCTTCCTTAAATATTTGTAAGTTTGTTTCAGAAACACTTTTATAAAAACATTTCAGTGATTCATCATATTTTTTATTATTTGGCTCCATACACCAAAGCTTGGTTAAGCAAATTGTTGAATCTAATTTAGGACTTGGTTGATAAAGTTGATGCGCAAATGTTGTGGCTTCTGTAGAAGAAATCATACTAAAGGGAAATAAGTAAAGAGACCAATAACCTTCAAAATCGAATTTAATTTTTAACATTTTTTCAAAAAGTCGTTTTGTTTTTTTTAATTTGCTTGATTTTATTTTGTCGTGAAATATTGATGCCCAATCGTATAATTTATTTTGTCCATTACTAATCCCAAGTGGAGCAAGAGTATTTTTATGTACCATAGAAATATGATAGGGTTCTAGAGCATTTTCAATAGCAATTTTCCAGTTTGAATCAAATACTATATCTTGAGAAGAGTAATTTTGATAAATGGATTCTCCAATTAGGCAAATTATTTGGAAAACCTCATCGCCAAGTTGTTCTTGTATACTAAAAAGCGGTTTGTAAGAAATAAAAATTAAACCATTAATGTTTCTTATTTTCCATTCTTTTGGCCTTGCGTCGTTAATTAATTTTTCATCTTTAAATGTATCTTTTCTAGGGATAAATGCTTTATCAGGCGTAAAAGTCCATCCATGATAAGGACATGTGATTTTTGAATTTCCTCTATTAGTATTAAAAAACTTTGTGCCTCTATGAGGGCAAGAGTTCTCAATGGCCCACAAATTTCCTTTATAGTTGTGAATTATTATTTCTAAATTAAAAAATTTCACTATTTGATATGAATTTTTTTCTTTAAAATCTGCTTCATGACCAATGCAATGCCAGTAGGAAAGAACCATAGCTTTTTCATTTAAAACAAGATTTTTTTGAAAATATTCATGGTTAAATTTCATATATAAATTGTCAATTCTCATATCATATTCATCTTTATAGCTTTCTTTTTTATCTAATAAATTCTTATTTTTTAAATCCCTTAATTCCTTTTTTATTTTTTCTTCTATTTCCTTTTTCATAGAAAATGATTCTGACTTGTTATTGGACAATTTTCTAACAATAGAAGTTGTTTTAAGTTCTTTTCTCAATTCTCTAGGAACTGCAACTTGCAGATAATATCCCTTCCTATTTTTTCTTTGAAAAATTCGACCCAATATGGTTTAACCAATGGTATGACCATTTAATGTTATATATATTTTAAAAATCTTGCAATAAAAACTTTTTAAATTAATACATTATTCTATCAAGGGATAGCTTTGAAAAATCTTAAAGTCTTTTAATATTTTTTGGACAGTATATTAAATTGATTAAATTTTAATCGATGTTGTTATTTTCATGAAGTCGAAATTCAAGAGAGATTCTAGTCTCATCATCATTATTATTAACACCTAATCCATGAATAAGATGTGAAGAAAAAAGTAGCATTTCTCCTTCTTTTGGATAAATAAGTTTCATAGAGGAATCCCCATTCCAGGATTTTATGCAGTTTACTGAATAATTTTGGCCTTCTAGAGTTGATCCGCACCTTGTCCTTAAAATTAAGTCTTCATTAAGTAAATGAGTTTTTGGAGCGATAGGTAGTCCTGTTTTTTTATTTACACCACAAATTGGTATCCAAGAATTAACCATTTGTGGAGCGAATCCATTCATATCAAATTCTTCATAAATATCTTTATGAGCAGGATTAAATCCCTTTGAATATGGAGGATTAATTCGGACTATAACCCAGTGAACAAAATCACTATTGTTTGGACTAAAGCTTAATTTTTTTTGGATTGCATTTTCTATAAATTTAATAATTTTTTGATCTGGGAATTCATCTTTAGTAAAGTAAAGTCTCTTAGCACGCTTGCTTATTTCAAGATGTTGAGAATGATTTTTAATATATTTATGGTACTTATTTAGCTCGAAATTACTTAAATCAATTTTGGGTGAAACTTCTGAAATTATTTTTATTATGATATTCCTTAGTAATTTCTTTATTAAATTAATATCAATATATTTAGTAAAATCTAAAATCGTATAACCTTCATCATACCAATCGCAATCTTTGCATATATCATTAAATTTCTGACTAAGACAAACTTTTTCACCATAAAAGAAATGAGTATCTTCAGGAGCTTCAAAAACTATTTCTTCATTATTAATGTAGTATGGTAATTTCATAAAATGTTTAAAAAAATAAAATCAAAATTTTAAGTAAAATGTTATCAATTAATTTCCAATATTAATGGATGCAGAATAAAAGTTTTTAATTAATTTATAAAAGAATAATTAATCTCTTTAGTTTAAAGTATATTCAATTAAAAATTCAATTATTTAACTTATAATATTAAACTAAAAGCGTAGATTTTTATTTATATTCATAACAATGATTTAATTTTTTTTTGTAATTTTGATTTTTTAATTTTTTATTAATAAAATCTAATAATAGTTCAAGAAATTATTTTTATAATGCCTAGAATATTGGATATTGCGTCATATTTGCCTGAAAAGGTTATAACCAATGAAGAACTTGCTAATAAATTTGAGAATTGGACCCCTGAAAAGATTTTTGAAAAAACTGGTATAAAGTTAAGACATTTTGCGGACGAAAATGAAAATGTCTCGGATATGGGTTTTTTTGCGGCAAAGAAATTATTGGAAAAAACTAACTTTAATAAGGAAAAAATAGACATGCTTATTCTAGTTACTCAATCACAGGATCAATGTTTGCCTTCTACCTCATGCATGATTCATGAAAAATTAGAATTATCTAGTCAATGTGGAAATTTTGATATTAATCAAGGCTGTTCAGGATATATTTATGGTCTCTCGATAGCAAAAAGTTTAATCGCAAGTGGAGAGTTTAAAAACGTCCTTTTGATTACTGGAGACACTTATTCAAAACTAATAAATCAAAATGAAAGTTCAGTAGCTACATTATTTGGTGATGGAGCCACAGCAACTTTGATTGTTCCTGATTATCCTGGAAAAAAAGGAATTGGACCAAGCTATTTTGGAACAGACAGTTCTAAAAAAGATTATTTAATTTGTAATTATTTGGGTTTGAAAAAACCTACAAAAAATCAAAAACCACTTATGATGAATGGCCCTGGAATCCTAAACTTTACACTAAGCATTTTACCAAAGGAATTGAATATTTATTTGAAACAAAATAACCTATTAATAGAAGAATTTGATTTGGTTTTATTCCATCAAGCTAATAAATTTATACTTAAGAGTTTGTATAAAAAAATTGGAATTGAGGACAAAGGCATAATTTCATTGGAGAATACTGGTAATACTGTTTCAAGCTCAATTCCAATGGTTTTAGAGACAATTATTCAAGATAATAAAAAAAATGTTCTTCTAGCTGGTTTTGGGGTCGGCTTGTCTTGGGCATTTACAAGTGTTGTAATATAAAAATAATGCTAATTTAGATTATGGTTCCTGAAGGCAAAATAAATAATTTCTTAGAGAATTTGGCAGAGGCATTAGAACTACAAGCAGAATGTTTATCTAAAGATACAAAATTAGATTCTATTAGTTGGGATTCTCTTGCGGTTATAAGTTGTATAGCACTTGCTGATGAATTTTTTGGTGTAATGTTATCTGGTGAAGAGCTATCTAAAGCAATTACTATAGAGGATATAATTAACTTAATTTTAGAAAAAGTTTGAGTTTAAATATCTGATGCAAAGCTCAATAAAAACTTCCAACAAAATTGATATTGCTGGAGTGGTTTCCTGTTTACCTAATAGGAAAATTCTCAATTTTGATTTTCAGGATTCATTTACTAAAGAAGAAATAGAAAAAGTTTGTAATTCTATTGGTGTTAACTCTAGATTTCATGTCAAAGAAGAAGTAAATACTTCAGATTTATGTTTAGCAGCTGCTAAGCATTTAATTGAGAAACTTAGATGGGAAATTAATAGTATTGATGGCATAATTCTTTTAACACAGACACCTGATTTTCAGTTGCCAGCATCTGCTTTTAGACTTCATAAGTTGCTAGGGCTAAAATTAGAAACTTTTGCTTTTGATATCAATTTAGGATGTTCCGCATATCCTTATGGACTTTGGTTGGCAAGTTCATTAATGAATACAGGGCCTAAAAGAGTAATCCTTTTAGCCGGGGACACTATCAGCAAAATCGTAAGTCCAAAAGATAGATCTACGGCATTGCTTTTTGGTGATGCAGGAAGCGCAACCGCTATTGAAACATCTAGCAAAAATAATTGGAAATTTTCTTTGGGTTCAGATGGAAGCGGGATGGATAATATTAAAACAGATTTTGGAGGATGCTTGAATATGAATGGTTCAAAAATCTTTGAGTTTACATTATCCAAAATACCAGATTTAATAAAGAATATTGATGAGGCAAATTCAAAACCTCATGATATTTATTTTTTCCATCAGGCAAATTCTTTTATGCTGAACTTTATTAGAAAAAAATGTAAAATATTGGAAGAAGCTTTTCCTATAAATATAAGTGAGTTTGGCAATACAAGTAGTGCCTCTATTCCCTTATTAATGACAGATTATTTTCTGAAAAATAAAATCAAAAAAAAGATAAATGCAGCATTAGTAGGATTTGGCGTTGGTTATTCATGGGCGGCAGCATCTCTAAATATAAAAAACTCTACTTTTTTTGATAAAATCTTTTTAATGGATACATAAACTTGGATATTTTTAAAGAAAATGCTCTTTTAAATAAAAATATCCTTATTACTGGAGCAAGCTCAGGAATAGGAGCTAATGCTTGTAAGTTATTTTCTTTATGCGGAGCAAGAACAATTTTATTAGGGAGAAATGAAGAAAAACTAAAACAGGTTATTTCAAATCTAAATGATGCTTATACTCATGCTTACATAATATCTGACTTATCTTCAGAGGACTCAGCATATAATACAATTAAATCTTTGAAAACTGATTTTTTGCCATTGGATGGGATTTTTCATGCAGCTGGATCTGAATTAGTAAAACCAATAAATTTAACTAAAACTAGAGATTTAAACTTTGTTTTTAATTCGTCTGTAGGGGGCGCTCTTAGTTTAAGTAGAGCTATATCTAAAAGGGGGATAATGAAGGATGGTGGCTCTGTAATATTTATGTCCTCAGTCGCAGCAATCTCAGGAACTGCGGGTTTAAGTGCATATTCTGCAGGAAAAGCGGCAATTGGCGGTTTATTAAAATCATTGGCTATGGAATTTGCCAATAGAAAAATAAGGTTTAATTCAATAATATCAGGAGCTATTGAATCCCCTATGCATGAGAGACTTATCAAGAATATGTCAAAAAAGAGTATTGAAGAATATAGGGCAAAACACCCCTTTGGTTTTGGAAGCCTATCAGATATATCTAATTTAGCTGTATTTCTTATGAGTGATGCAAGTAAATGGATAACTGGCTCAGAGATAGTTATTGATGGTGGCTATACAGTTAGTTAAAAATATTGAAATTAAAAAAATTTTATTTAAGATTAAATAATAATAATTTTTAAGTATTGGAAAGTAATAAAGAGAGGATAATAATAGTTGGAGGGGGCTCATTAGCTATTGAATTGATTTCATGGATCTTAAACTCAGATATTTTTGACAATATTGAGAAAAGATTATTTTTTATAGACGATTTTATTTCCGAAGATATTAACCTTGACAGTATAAAAGTAAAATTTTTAGGAAAAATAAAAGATATTATTCCAAAAGATGATGATAAATTTTACTTAGGTATAGCTAATCCTTTAAAAAAATCAGAAATAGTGAAAATTTTAGATGAGAAAAAAGTAAATTTCTGCACATTTATTCACCCAAGTGCAATAATTTCAAACACTACTAAGATAGGTAAAGGGTGTGTAATCTTTCCATTTAGTATTTGTTCATCTAATAGTAATTTGCAGAACTTTATTACTATAAACGTACATACCGCAGTTGGTCACGATGTTGGTATAGGTCCTTTTACTACTTTAAGTTCATTTGTTGATGTCACAGGTAAAGTTCAATTAGGTGAAAAAGTTATGGTTGGTTCTGGGGCAAGGTTCCTGCCTTCTATTAAAATAGGAGATAACTGTACAATTGGAGCAGGAGCTACTGTTTATCATTCTGTTCCTAATGGGAAGACAGCTTATTGTAAACCTGCTAAGTTAATATAATTTAATTTCTAGAATAATCTTTCCAGAGTAATCTTTGATAATAATACAAAAGAGAGTTTGCAATAATTATTCTCCAAAAATTAATAATATTAATATATGTACATTAATAAATAAATAATTATTAAAAATGAAAAATACTATAGTAGGTTAAGAATTTTCTAGAATGTTTTTATTTTTAAAAAGCATTCTAAAATTTAAGTAAATTTAAATTTCGGACGTTTAATTTTATCCAAAATATCTACTAAAAATACTAAATATATATTTAACTCTATAAGTTCTCCATAAATTAAAATACACCTGCCTTGCTCAAGGATATTTAAAATGCATAAAATAGTTGAAATAGCTTTTGTGATTATAAATATACATCCAAATAATGAATATCCTTTTTCTAAAAATATGCCTTTTAAATTATTATTTTTAAATATATAACCTCCATAACTTATAAAAATAAAAAAAATACAATATATAATTGTATCAAATTGTATATTGTCAATAATAGGAAATGTGAAGGTTAAATTATTTATATTTTCAAATAACTTTAAGTTGTGAATATTTAATTCCCCATTTTTATTAAATGAATCACAAAATTTGCAGATTGATGCGCTTAAATAACTCAATTCTTCATATAAAATAAATCCAAAAAATAATAACCTCATTCTTAAAATATTTTTACCAAACTTTTTAACGAATATCTTTTTATTTGTATAAGTGAGAAATATGATGGCAATCAAAACTAAAGCTTGAAGATATTCAACATAAGATTCATGTAAAATAAAGTATAAATAATCCTTTTCTTTTAAGGAGGTTATTATCAAAGATATAGATATTGAAAGTATTAAAAAACTTTTTTTATATTTCAAAGGATGCAAAAATTTTAAAAACATATTATTTATAAAAGGTAATTAAATTTAATACCAAATTTTTTATCTTTTGCTTTTATTATTTGTCCGAGATCTTGAAATCCTAAAGAATTTGAATAATAAATATCAACAGATTTTGAAGGATGATATTTATATCTTAATGCTAAGGTCGAATTATTATCAGAATTATTTTTGAGTGCAAAATTCATTTCTGGGATTATTTGAATTTTATCGGTAATATTCAAATAACTTGATATTCCTAATGCCCCAAAACTTTCTACTCCACTGTAAAAATATTTTGGGCTAATATTCAAAGCCATACGTTGGTTAACCCTAAAAGTATTAATCAATTCTGAAAATGCGTAACCTTGATCAGTATGATTTCTGCCAAAAGTAGTTCTTAATGACGTCCAGATTAGATCGTCTTTTTGAGGACTGAATAAAAGTAATTTCCCACCTAATCTAAAATTAAGATTATTTTTGTCTAAATAATGATAATTAAGATTTTTATTTATTGAGTCGTTAACGCTCTTAACGTGTCCAATGTTGACTAACTCTAGTTGAAACAAATTAGAAAGAGAATATGCATAATATGCCAATAAATTCCCACTTGAATCAGTATTAAACCTTATATGAGAAATGCCTGATTTAGGAATTAAGGCATTGTTAACAGATAAACCCCCAAAATTAATTAATTGATCTTTTGAATTTAGATTGTTGAGTTTTATATCATCTTGGTAAGGCCTATAAGTAAAGTTAAGCGAATATAAAGGCTTATTATCTGAGGGAATTGTTAATATTCCTGTTGCAGGAGTTGATCCAAAAGAGTTTGTAATTCTTCCTTCTAAGCCAATTTTTGAGTTTAAATCCCAATTCATTCCATAGCTGTAAATTGGAACCCTTGAATAACTTAAATTTCTGTCAAAACTATTATTTCCTGGCCCTAGTAAATTTGTATAAGATGCAAATATTTTTAAATTTTTTGCAAAATTCATTTCTAGTCCATTGCTAATAAATAAGTTATTTCCGTATGATTTTTTGTTATTAAGAGTATCTGGCAAAAAAGAAATACCTGGAACAAAAAAATAGCTTACTTTATTTCCGATGCTCTTAGAAAATGGAAATGAAAATGAAGTTAGAAAGTTACTGTTACTTATATTAGATTTTTCACTTAAATCGCCGAAAATATTTATAGTTTCATTTGATCCGCTGCCTCTCCTCCAGTATTCAATAGAACTAAAAAAAGATAATTTTGTAGATGATTTAGATTTATTAAATAAGCTTTTCTTAATTGAAAATGCGTAGTTCTGCCAAAAATATTTTGAGCTTTTTCCTTGAATTAAGTTATATAAATCATCATCAGCCTCTGCAAAATAAAAAGTTAATTGAGTATTCTTCGATAAACCATAATCTATTTTTAGCGAATTATTTTGTTGGCCTGTCCCTCCTCCTGATTGGCCGCCATAAAATGATGATTTCCATTCAGTTGATATTGAAATGTCACCTTGCTCAGGAAAAATATTTAAAGGAATAAATTCTGTAGCTCTTGTGTATTTGTTAGTTTGATCAGTATAAATTTTTTTTGGGATTTCATCGCTTAAATCTTCTAAGTAAATTTTATTTTCATCATATGACTCCCATAAGATTTTATTTTTTACGTTCTCGTTTGTTCTAAACTTATCCCATTTAATATTATTATTAATGATTGATTTATTATATAAATCTGCAACAACACCTACAGTAAAAAAAAGATGGCTAAAAATTAATATCTTAATAATTTTTATCAAAATAAGTTTATATTATTTTATGTTTTTTTTATCATATCATTAATTTAAAATCTAATTATTAAAACCTATAGCTAACTTAATGCTAGTGAACCAAAAGTTCTATAAATACCCCAAAATATTAATATGCCCCTTAAGAATTTAAATAAATTTCGATTTTGAATATCATACTCATTTGCATTGAATGGGATTAGAAATAAATACCAAATCATAATTATAATCCTGTGAGTACCAAAAGCTGTTATTATCAAAAATAAGAAACTGCTAAAAGTAGCGCCAACAGATCTTGATCCACTAATTTTAAAAGCAATCCAGAAAAATATAAAAAACGATATTATGCCTTTTATAAAGGTATCAAAATTTAGTGTATAAATTGCATATCCATATATTTTTTTTGCAATTATTTCAAAAAATGAAAAAATTATTTCTTGATTAAAAAGATAAAACAAGAAAATTAAAAAAAAAGATATCAGAAAAATGTTCTGTAAATCTTTTTTTCTTATTATGTATAAATTTTTAACAAAGAAAAATATTTGTGCAAATATATTTATTCTTTCTTCTAAAATATACCTTGATAAAATTAAAATAAGGGTTTGCGGGTGACTTATAATTGATAATAATAAAGATATCTTTGATGAAAGAGGATTAATGTATTTAAGCCTTTGATATAATATGTAAAAACTTATTGAGACTCCTAATTTTAAAGCGCTAAAAGTTAATATTATAGGATAAAGAGAAATACAAATAAAAATAAAAGTAATATTATTCACTCTTAAAGGAAAAAACACTCCTATGGAGGTACTTAAAAATATAAATAATGAAATAAAATAAAGAGAATTTGCATTTGTAGGTAAGAATAATTTTATAAAATATTGAAAAAGAAAATAACCGGGATAAGCACCAGTGGTTTCGGATGCATATTTCCAGAAGCTAATTTGTATATTTTCAAAATTAATTTTTGCTATGTCTTGATAGACGAAATAATCTTTAGAAAAATATGAATCATAATTTACAGGATCTATGAAATCATATAGTAAATTAAAAACTAATAGTGAAAATAGAAACCTAATTAAAAAATTTTTCATTGTTTTTTTTACTACCTAAAGAAATATTTTTATGAGGGATTTTTAAATAAAGGAAATAGGGTTTAACTTGCGATTTAATATTATTTTAAACACAATTTGAAGGCGTATTAAAATTTCTTATTTGAAAGTAATTATCATTACATGGATTTGTTAGTCAAATTAAAAATTATTTGGATGAAATATATGAGTTCTTTTTTTTAAATTAGAATTAGAAATCAATTTAAACTTTTTAATAATTTTTGGACTCATGAAATACAATTATTTGAGGATGTTGTATAATTAAATTTTTATATTTAAATATAACAAATATAATTTTCTTAGAAATTTAATTGTAAAATCTTACTCGACAATAGTTATTTATTTATAAGACTTAGGGAAAGAATACTAAATTAATAAATGTTGAATTTATGAATAAAAAAGGAATTAATAAATTAAAAATTAAAATATATCCTGAATTTAAAAAAAATTCCGATTTTATATTTGCATTGTTTTTGATTTTTCTTCTAAGCCCATTATTACTAATCTTATCTTTTTTGGTGTATTTAAATTTTGGTACTCCAATAATTTTTTCGCAAAAGAGACTTGGTTTTAAAAATAAAATTTTTACTATTTACAAATTTAGATCAATGAATGATAAATATGATAAAAATGGTTTGTTGCTACCAGATAACTTAAGAATAACTAAATTTGGATCGTGGTTAAGGAGTTCCTCTATGGATGAATTGCCAGAATTATTTAATATTCTTAGAGGAGAAATGAGCATTGTAGGGCCAAGACCATTTATTTCTAAATACAAAAAATTTTATAATAAAGAGGAATTAAGGAGACATAATGTAAGGCCTGGCATTACAGGTTTAGCACAAATAAAAGGTAGAAATTTATTATCATGGGAAGAAAAATTTCACTTTGATATTATTTATGTAGATAATTACAACTTAATTTTAGATTTGAAGATTATGTTTAAGACAATTCTTAAGGTATTTAATAGTGAAGGAATATCTTCAAGAAATCTTTCTCAAAATCAAGAATTTAAAAGGGATCTTTGAATTTTGATAAATGTCAACCACAGAAAATTCTGATAATAATTTTTTCTTAAAAAAATTTGATATATGCTTATCTCTTTTTACTTCATTAAATCCTAATAGTTATGAAGTTACAAAAGAGGAAAATTATTTTTCTGAAAACTTATCTTTGAGAAGAAAGATCGAATATTTAACTTCAAGAACTTACTTAAGACAATTTTTATCCTTGATATTTGATATTGAGCCTTTAAAGATACCTCTATATTCTCCTCCAGCTAAACCACCTCAATTGAAAAATGGTTTTGGTTACGTAAGTCTAAGTCATAGTAAAAATGGATTTTTGGTAGGATGGTCTAGTCTTCCAATTGGAGTAGATATTGAGCAAAGATATAGAAAGTTTAATGAATTTTCTATTATACAGAAATTATTTTCTGAAGAAGAGAAATCTTTGCTTAAGAAATTTTCAAAAGAAAAATTAAGAGATAAATGTTTGGATTTATGGGTCATTAAAGAAGCATCCATAAAATTGCAGCGAGGGAGTATATTTGAGGATTTTAAACAATGGAGATATGATGATGATGAGAAAACAGTTTCAAACTTAATAAATGGAGAAAAAAAAAGTATAAATAATTTTAATTTTAATGAATTTAAAATTGCAGTAGCTTACGATTTAAATATCAATAAGGAAAAAATTATACTTTGTTATCATTAATTAATTGTAATTGTCATTCTTAGAATTTTTTTATGAATGATGTATTATTAATAAATTATTAAATAATCATGGATCTTGAAGATAAAATTAGAGAGTCTTATCATTGTAAAAAGTTTTCTTATTCAACCCAAAAATATCCATTTAAAAATTTAGTTGAGGAAATTTTTGGAGTACCTCTGGGTGATCTTCATAAATGGATTGGAGAATATAATGTTTTCAATAGAGATAATGATCAGAATACTATTCTACATAAAGTCTTTTACTCTAATTTCAATAATAAATTGAAAGAAATTTATAATGATTTTATAAATAATCAGGTTAAAGAATACTTAAAAGAGGATTTTTATTATCAAAAAATACCTACTTTTAGAGTTGGTTTGCCAGGTAACAAGTTTGTAGGGGAGTTTCATAAGGATTCTCAATATAATCATAAGGGTTATGAAATTAATTTCAATTTAGGTTTATCAAATTATTTAGGTAAGGCGGCTTTAAAAGTTCAAAAGGAAAGGTATAGCAATGATTATATTTATCTAGAATGTCCTTATGGCGAAATTTTTTCTTTTGATCATATTAATTGTATCCATGGGTCTGAAACAAATGTTACTGACATTACCATGGTTTCTTTTGATTTTAGAATAGCGTTAAAAAGGTTCTATTATGACTCAGATGCTAAATCAATAGGTAATCAATCGAGTTTTAATAGAGGATTTTATTTTTCAGATGAACCTGTAAATGCATCCCACAAAAAAAATATTTAATTTAATAAGTTGATGTCTAATTTACCAAATTTAAGAGAATGTACAATTTGTATTATTGGACTTGGATATGTAGGGCTCCCCTTGGCTGTTGAATTTGGTTCTAATAAAAAAAATTCTATTAACGATAAAAAAATCAATAGAAAAGTTATAGGCTTTGATATAAATGATGAGCGAGTTAAGCAAATTAACCTAGGTAAAGACGTAACAAATGAAGTAAGTATTGAAGAACTAAGTAAAGCTGATTATTTTGAAGCTACTTCAGATGAGAATATGTTAGTCGATGCTGATGTATTTATTGTCACTGTTCCTACCCCCGTAGACATTTATAAAAAGCCTGATTTGCATTTTTTAAAAGAAGCAACTTATCTTGTTGGGAAAACTTTGAAAAAAAGGAAAAAAAATTTAAAAAATTGTAACCCAGTTGTTATTTATGAAAGTACTGTCTACCCAGGTGCCACTACAGAAATTTGTGTACCTATTCTTGAAAAGGAATCTGGCTTAAAATTAAATAATAGTTTTAGAAACTTAGGATTCTACGTTGGATATAGTCCAGAAAGAATTAATCCAGGAGATAAAGATCATAGATTGACTCAGATCACTAAAATTACAAGTGGATCAAATGATGACTCTGCTGATTGGATAAATCAACTATATGGTTCAATTATTGATGCTGGAACATTCAAGGCATCTAGTATAAAGGTTGCAGAGTCCGCAAAAATTATTGAAAATACTCAAAGAGATATAAATATTGCATTGATTAATGAATTAGCTATGATTTTTCATAAACTTGAAGTTGATTCTTTAGAAGTTCTTGAAGCTGCAGGAACCAAATGGAATTTTTTACCCTTTAGGCCTGGATTAGTTGGTGGGCATTGCATAGGTGTTGACCCTTATTACTTAACTTTTAAGTCAGAACAACTTGGCTATACGCCAGAGTTATTAATTGCTGGCAGAAAAATTAATAATAAAATGCCTGAATGGATAGTTAAATTATTATTAACTGAAATGAATAATAAAAAAGTTCCTAAAAAGGGTGCTAAGATTCTAATTTTAGGATTGACCTTTAAGGAAAATTGCCCTGACACAAGAAATTCTAAAGTATTCGATATTATTAACTTTTTAGCAGATCTAGATATGAATATTTTCTTACATGATCCATATGTTAGTAGTTTAAAAGAATTGCCTTATATTGAACATAAACTTTGTAATGAAATTCCTTTTGAAGAAGATTTTGACGCTGTAATAGCTTGTGTTAAACATAATGAATATTTAGAATTAGATTTACATGATTGGAAATTATTGATTTCCAACGGAGGCATAGTAATAGATATCAAATCAATAATTCCAAAAGAACTTGATCCAATAAGAATGTGAAATAAATATTATTTATTAATGAAATTTATTACTTCTATATTCCCAAATACATGGAAAGCATTAATTTATTCCAAAAAATCCATTAGTCTCATATCAGCTACGATTATTGAATCTTTTGTTGAAGTTTCTATAGTTATTGTTCTTAGCCAATTTGGGTTATTCCTTAGTAAGAACAATAATATAACTTTGATAATTTCTTTTTTCTCAATTTATGCAATTTTTACTTACATAACCTTATTCAGAAGTAAAAAATATAAGTGCATTGTTTTATATGAATTAGAGCAGAAGTTATCCAATTCAATATTATCTTCTATGTTAAGTATTGATAAATATAAAGATTATGAGCACGATGATACCTGTATTAGCTTAGTTGATACAGGTGTTATGACATTTGTTGGGAGGGGTTTCTCAGCATTCCTTGATTTGATAAAGCAATCATTATTATGTTTTATAATAGTTATATTTTTTGCTGTAAAATACACCTCTGCATTCATATTATTTTCTCCTTTTTTAATTGTATATATATTTTTAATAAAGAAAAATAGAAAGAAAATGTCAAAAAGATCTATTGCAATTGCCAAAGGAATGAGAGATTCTAGTAAATCGTCAAGAGAAATTAAACTAAATAAAAGGGATATTTTACTTTTGAATTTGGAGAAAATTGTATTAGATGATTATTCTGATAATAGTAAATTATGGAGAACTGCTGCTTGGCAATCAACGGCAGAAAGTATTATACCTAAAATAACTATTGAAAGTTTTTCAATTTTTATATTTGGAATTATAATATCAACTACATTTTTTTATGAATTTAAAATATATGAATTAATTGCTATTGGGCTTGGAATTTATAAAGTTTCTTCAGGACTAGGAGGTGTTGCAAGATGTTTTTCTATAATTAATAGTGTTGAAGTAATAGGACAAAATATATTTTCAATAATTAATTTTAAAAATTTAGACTAATGAAAAATTCTATAGAAATCATAAAATATGAAACAGGAAATAAAGAAATTAATATGAAAATACCCCCTGGAAGTACTTGTAGAATAAAAGGAAATTCTGGATCTGGCAAAACTTTTCTTTTGGATACAATAGTTGGTTTACAGTCTTGTAAAAAAGGTTTAATTAAGATTACAAAAGAAAATCTGAAAAAAAAAGATTTATTTATAAATCATTCTAAAGGTAACATAAATGCCCAAAAAGAATATTTTAAAAACATGAGAGGGCTCATTAGTTATTGTTCTCAATTTGGATATGTAGGGAATAAAACTATATTGGAAATTTTAGAATTAGGTTTTTTAAATAAAAATACAAAAAACTTTGATGATATCTTGGAGAAAATTGGCATAAATAATATTTGTAGGAAAAGAGGCCAAAACATTAAATCATTACTTGCATCATCACTTAGTGGAGGAGAGAGGCAAAGAATATTTATTGCGAGAGCTTTATTAACTAATAAAAATATAATTATCTTAGATGAACCAACTTCTTCTTTAGATCAAAAAAATTCAAAAAAAGTTTGGCAGGTAATTAGTGAATATACAAAAAATAAATTATTGATATTTACTACACATTCCAATATATCGATTAAAAATGAAATAACTATAGATCTTGATTAGATAAAATTACTTTTTGGGATTTAAAATCATTAATAAATTATTTCTGCTTTTCTAAACTTTAATTTTATTGTAAGTTTTAAATATTGAGATATCACGAAATGCAATTTATAGAAGCTGTTTTCGGACATAGTTTTTGCGACTATTTTTCATGGGGTGACTTAGATATAAATTATGATGTTTTTCTAGAGAATTATTTGCAAAGTAGAAAAATTAATTCTTTTGATCACTTTTCTAATTTAATGAGTGATTTATGGAAAATATCAATTAATAATTTGGTTACTTCTAATCTAAATAAAAAAGTTTGTATCCCATTAAGTGGAGGTTACGATAGCAGGTTAATATTAAATTATTTTTTTGAAGAAAACCAAAATCAAGAAATATTAACCTCAACTTTTGGAATTCGAGGTTCAAGAGAAATAAAAATAGCAAAAAATATTTCTGAAATTTTTAATGTTTCTCATAAGACAACTTTTATTGAGAAATTTAATTTTTTATCTTTATTAGATAATTATTCTGATAATACCAGAAATGGTATAAATTTATTGCATAGAGCATTAAATATTTCTTGCCATAGATCCGATTTTATTTTGAATGGTTTTTTAGCAAATACTTTAGCTGGTAATCACTTATCAAATATTGAAGAAAAATTTGAAGATGCTTTTGATAGGTATTTAAATACAGAAATTAATGTAAATTTATTAAAAACCAATTTCCCTTCCTTCTATAAAAATATAAAAAATAAAGTTGAAAACGCTATTAATGCAAAAGCTTTTGAAAGATTAAATATATCTAATTATGAAAAGATAATAATTTCTCAAAGACAAAAAATGCGTATAAAGTTTATTCTTGGTAATGATAAGCATTTTGTACATTCTCCTTTTGCAGATCCTGCAATAGCAGGGCTATTGTTAGGATTAAATTCTAGTTATAGAAGTAATCAAGTTTTCTACCAACATTGGGTTAAGAATAAATTCGTAGAGAAAATTCAAAACTTTAGAACCTCCAAATATATTTATCTTCGGGAAAATTTAATAAATAAAAAATTTAAGCATTTTTTGTATATTTTAATTAAATCTCAAGGAAAATTGCATAACTTATCAGGAGGATTAATTTTTCCATATTTTTCAAATTATGGTAGAGATTTGTTTTTGATTTCAAAAAATGAAACTTACAAAAAACTTTTAGAAAAGTTTAATAATAAAGATTATTTTTTGATTGCTGAACGTTTAGGTTCAAGGCATTATACTAATCAAAAGATAATTTCTTACAATGTTGGTAGACTATATTGATGCTAAAGATGAATTGAATTTATTAACTAAAGAAATAGAAAAAAAATATTCTTCATTTGATTTTAAAAGACATTTTCGTTTCGATCACCATACAGGTGGATGGTTAGTTTTTAATATAAAATCTTTTGATGGCAGTAATCATGGCAAGGCAAGTAGCAAATCTTATAAATATGAGGAAGTAATCAATGAATTACCAAGTACTAAATCTTTTTTAGAAAAATACTTCCGATCGGCTAGGAGAATAAGATTAATGTCATTAAAAAAAAATAATTCTATTTTTTGGCATTATGACAGCTTAGAGAGTGCTGATTTTGGGATCTCCAGGATACATATACCTATTAAAAGCTCTCATAAAATAATTACTAGAATATTTACTAATGCTTCATCATGGAAACCATATAGAATTTATTATGGAGATTTCTCTTTCCCGCATAGAGTTGATAACTTAAGTAAAGATGATTGGTTGCATTTGGTTATCGATTATGAGGGTGACATTCACCCTTTTTTTAGAAAAAGTTATATTTTTAAACCAAAATTTATGATTCTAAGAAAATTTCTTAGAAAAATTATTCAATTTATTTGTGATTTCTATTGCATGCATAGAGGCATTAAAGATATTAAAAGATTTATTAAAATTTATTTTCTGTAATAATGAATATCCATTTTATAATTAGATCATCAAACGAAAGGACTATTGATTATCTATATAATTCTTTAATAAATAATGATTATTTTGATAAGAAAAATGTTTCAGTTGTTGTTGAAAAACCATTCTGGAGATCTTTAGAGAAATCAATCAAAATTGCGAAAGAATACCAAACTTCTTATTTCGCATTAATAGATGGGGATGTATTGATTTCTAGTAAATTTTTGAGTTTTTTATTTTTTTACTCTGAAAAAAAACTTCTACCTAATGCTTATTTTGGAATACAATTTAACATTCTTGATTATTTATTTGGGGGTCCTAGATCTGGAGGAATGCATTTATATAGAAGAGATATTTTGATAGAGGGCGAAAGCTATCTCAATGAAATTAAATATTCTGATCGTCCAGAAACAGAACTTAAGAAACTTTTACAAAAATCATCTGATAAAAAGTGGAAATATAGTAATGTATTAATTGGTATACACGATTATTTTCAGAGTTATAAGGACTATTTTAGGAAAGGTTACATTTTTGGGATTAAACATTATTCGGCCTTTGATTATTTCTCCAGTTATTGGTCCTCAAAGTCATTTGAAAATTTTCAGTATAGAGCTTCTTTATTTGGACTAATTGAAGGATACGGAAAAAAAAGAGAATCGGAATACTCTTCAGATGATAGATATATTAATTCTGCTTGGTCTAAATATAAACATATTTTTGATGAATGCGAAGAACAGATAATAACAAGCCCTGATGATGTTATTAAAAATTGGAAGCCAACAAATTTCTTTTTAAAACATTACTCTAGAAAAATATCAAATAATGAATTACCAAGAGTAAAGTTGGTGTATCATTATTTATTTTTAAAAATGATAAGGAGATTAATATAAACAAGCATTTTTCTTTCTACCCTTGCGTCAAGAAATCTTGTTGAAATTCTTATTGATATCAAATTAGTAAAATATTAAGGCTTAAGCCAAAAAACACTCTGGAAATTGGATGCGTAGCTAAAATAACATCTTAGATACTTCCCTAAGAAGTTATTCAGGTAAAGACTTTGGATATTATTCCTTTAAATGATAATGATGGCTCTGCTACTAATATGCCTTTAGAAAATAATTAATTTGATTTTTTTGTTATTTTCAGGTGTTAGAACATATAGCTTTGAGAAATAGACTCACATCTATTGATCAAAGAAAAAGGGTTCCAAAAAAAATTAGTTTTGTATCTCCAAATCCACTTAATGTATGTTTATATTTAGTTAATTTGCTCTTTTTGGGAAATATTTAAGATCTTGTAAGGAATCCAAAATCTTTCCCTGTGGCCAATGAATAGGATGGTAAGCATTACTGGAAAGCTAGCAATAGGGGGATTTTGTATAAAGAAATAATAAAAAATATTACTTATTCAAAATTAAAATTAATATAAGAATTTAGAATTTCCCCCAAACGTATGACATCATTTTTTTGTTTTCCAAAACATCAATACCCAAATTAACAGTTGGAGTGGCCTTATTTAGGGCTCATGAATCATTATCAATAAAGCTAACAAAAGTAATAGAAGAAATTATTAAAAATAATATTAATGAAATATGCTTTCTGATATTTGATGATTCATATCCTGAAAAACCTCCTAAATATTTTTTAGAATTTGTTGAGAAATACTCCAAATATATAAAGTACAAAATAAACAATTATAATTTTGGAGAATTAAAAAATTTAAGGGATCTTCTGCATTATTGTCATACTGATTATTTTACTTGGTTGGAAGATGATGACAATCCATCCTTAAGTTTTTATCAAAATGCAATAGAAATTTTAGAAAATAGAAAAAATATTTCTATCGTTGCGCCTATAACAGAAAGGTACTTAGATAATAAGTTTTGGTATCAATATATACCTATTGATACAACTAAAAAGTCAAAAAAAGATAGAATTATGATTTTATTAGAATATTGTTTAAGGGCTCCTAATGCTTTTGAGTCAGTATGCGATAGAGGTGTTTTTAGGCAGAAATTAATTTCTAAGAAATTTGAACTTAAGTATTCAAAGTCAATACCAGTTTTTTTATTTATTATGGCTCTAGAAGGAGATATATATACCACTAATGATATCTTAAGAAAAAATACTTCATATGAAAATTTAAATAAATATAAAGAGAAGAATCACATGGTAATACCTTGGTTTTTAAAAATATTTGGAAGAAAATACTATATCTATGGATTTTTAAGAATAAGACTTATCTATAATATTTTGAAGAGCTCTGTAAGTAATAGAATAAAAATTAAAGTTTTAAAAAGAATAATTTTTAATAAATTGAATAATAAAATAAACGTTTTAGACCCTTATTGTCCTCCTCCCTAATAATATTATGAGCTCTTATTCTCGGAATAATTATGGTGTTCTTTTTGAAGCATTATTAAAACAATTTAGACCACTGACAATAGTGGAGTTTGGTATACTAGATGGTTATAGTTTGGATGTTTTTATAAAGAATTCATTACCAGAATCAAAAATCTATGCCTTTGATATTTTTGAAGAATTTATAGGAAATTCAAGTAAAGAAAGACAGATTAGAGAGAAGTATGAAGATTTTGAGAATGTTTTTATTGAAAAGATAGATTATTACAGCTCATTGGAAATTTTAAAAAAATTAGGAAAAATAGATTTTTTACATATAGATGTTGCTAATGATGGAGATGTCTTTGAATTTGCCATTGAAAATTTATTGCCATTATGTAAGGTTTTGGTTTTAGAGGGCGGATCTGAAGAAAGAGATAATGTAGAGTGGATGGGAAAATACAACAAAAAGCCTATAAATCCAATTTTAAATAATTTAAAGTTACGAACACATAGCTTTTTTACTGTAGATTATTTCCCCTCCATAACTATTTTTCATCCATTTTGTTAAGCTTTACTCTTAATTAATTTATTTAATGCCAAAGCAAATACCACTTTTTAAAGTTTTTATGTCTGAAGAAGCTCCTTTAGAGGCTTCAAAAGTACTTCAGTCTGGATACATTGGCCAAGGTCCTATTGTTGAAAAATTTGAATATTCATTAAAAAACTTTTTTGGCAATCAAAACATTGTTACTACAAATTCGGCAACATCTGCAGAACATTTGATCCTACATATGCTGAGGAAAGACAATAGAGAAATGGTTCGGGGAAAACATTTATATAGTTGGCCTGGTATTAATGAGGAAGATGAGATTCTTACCTCTCCCTTAACATGTACTGCAACAAATTGGCCTATTATCTTAAATAACTACAAAATTAAATGGGTTGATGTTGAACCTAATTCTTGCAATATTGATCTTAAAGATTTAGAAAGAAAAATTTCAATAAAAACTAAAATAATAGTCTTAGTTCATTGGGGTGGTAATCCTGTTGATCTTGATAAATTATCAATTATTCTTGATAAGTCTGAGAAAAAATTTGGTTTTCGACCCCTAGTTATTGAAGATTGCGCTCATGCCTTCGGAAGTATTTATAATAATGCACTTATCGGAACACATGGAAATTTTGCTACTTTTAGTTTTCAAGCTATAAAGCATTTAACTTCTGTAGATGGAGGTTGCATGATATTACCAAATGAGAATCTTGTTAAAAGAGCTAAATTGTTACGGTGGTATGGAATTGATAGAGAGCAGAATAGAAAAGATTTTAGATGTGAAGAGGATGTATCAGAGGCGGGATTTAAAATGCATTTGAATGATGTTAACGCTGCTGTTGGTTTGGCAAATTTAAACCATGTTATTAATAAAGTAATACCTCTTCATAGAAATAACGCTTCATTTTATAAGGAAAGACTTGCTGATTTAGGGGGTATAAATTTATCAAATGAAATAGAAAATTCAGAAAGCAGTTATTGGCTTTTTACGTTATTTGTCGAAGAACAACAAAAGTTTATTGAATGTCTTACGAAGCAAGGAATTCAAGTTAGTAGAGTTCATGAAAGAAATGATATTCATTCATGCGTTGATCAATATAAAACTGATCTTCCAGGCGTAAATCAGGCTGTCAGTAAAATGGTTTGTATCCCCGTTGGGTGGTGGGTTTCTGAAGAAGATAGAAATTATATTTTAGATACTATTAAATCCGGTTGGATTTAAAACAAGAGAGATTTAAAAATAAAAGAAATGAAATTATTTCTAGTTGATTGTACAAGAGCATCTTCAGGAGGAAGTTTGCAACATATATCAAGCTTTATTGACCAAGCAAGAAAAAACAATCAAACTCATATATTCGATATTGTTATTTCAAATAATATTAAAAAAAGGGTTATTTCGGATATAGGTGGGATTAATGATTTGAATATTATTTGGGTTTCAAACAATTTTTTATTGAGTTCACTTTACCTTTCAATCATACAATTTAGATATAAATCAATATTTATTTTAGTTGGACCACCTTTATGGATTCCATTAAGGAATTCAATAACTTGTTTTGCAGTTCCTCATTATTTATATAATTTTTCTGAATTTTGCTCAGTTTATGAATATGCTAAACATCCAATTTTTAAGCTTCTTTTTGTAAGAACTAATATATTTTTTCGTAAACTTATACACTTTATTTTTTTAATACCTAATAATAAGATTCTTGTCCAAACTGAAGTTGTAAAAAAAAGATTAGGACAAAATTTGCAATTTGTAAAAGATAAAGTTTTTGTTATGCCTAATAGTTTACCTTCTCTTGTTATGAATAATAAAGTTAAAAAAATTCCTTTTAAAGAGAAATCATTTTTTCGTGTTCTGATTCCTTCTTCATATTATCCTCATAAGAATTTAGATTCAATTTCATTTCTAAGCAGATATAAATTCCCTTTTAAATTAAAAATATTTTTTACGCTTAGAAGAAATCAATTACCAAAAAATTATAATCTTTTCAAATTAAAAAATGTAGAAATTATTTTTACTGGTCAACTTAATTTAGATGAGTTAAGTAATGCTTATTTAAATACTGATATAGTTTTATTACCTTCGATTTTGGAATGCTTTTCATCTGTTTATCAGGAGGCAAGTTTTTTTGAAAGACCATTTATTACTCCTGATACAGATTTCGCTAGAGAAGTCCTAGGAGATACAGCATATTTTTATGATCATAAACAAAAGTCCTCTCTTTATAATGCAATATTAAAAGTTAAGAAAGATTTTGAAAACAATGAAGTTAAATTCCCTAAAGTAAGAAAAAAATATAATATTTCTCCAGAAGAAAAATATAATTTGCAATTATCTTATTTATTAAATTAAAATTTAATAAATATATAGTTCTAATATGTTAGTTTTAGGGGATGTTTGTATCGCAGAAAAAGATATTATTGAAATTGATGCGGAAATTCAATCTATTTTTGAAAAAAATATTGCTGTTTGCAATTTAGAGGGTCCTATTAATTATAAAAAATTATTTAGTTCAGATGATATATGTATGTTCAATAAATCTAATATTTGTGATTTGTTTGAAAGTCTTAAAATTAAATCTGTTTCATTAGCTAACAATCATATTCATGATTTTGGGGTAAATGCAATAAGTGAAACAATAGAGTACTTAAGAAGAAATAATATAGACTATTTTGGTTTGGGAGATAAAAAAAACTACTTTGGTAAATATAGTCTTATAGAGCAAGATAATTCAAAATATGCATTTTTTGGTTTTGGATGGTCAGTAATTGGTTGTAAAACAAATTACAAAATAAAATCTAGAGTCATGCCATTAAATAAAAAAACAATCGATTTTCTTATCGAAGAAGTAATACCTAAAATGCCAAAACATATAAAAAAAGTTGTTTATTTGCATTGGTGTTATGAGCTTGAGAAATATCCGCAACCAAGACATAGAGATTATGCGAAATTTTTAATAGATAATGGGGTCGATTTTGTAATTGGTTCTCATCCACATGTTTATGGGCCAATAGAAAAATATAAAAATGGAATAATTATTTATAATCTAGGAAATTTTATGTTTTCAGATAAAAAGTTTCTTTCTGGCAAATTGTCATTTCCGAAAATCTCAAATCAAAACTTGATAGTTGATCTTTCTTTTAATGCAAAAAAAAATATATTCCTTATTGAAAGAGATAGAAATTTTCTGCAATTAAAAAATTCTTATAGTTTTAATGATATTCCAAATTTTCTTAACCCGCCCTTCAACGATTTTTCTAGTAAGGAATATTTCTTCTGGTATAAAACTTGGTCTAGGGGAAAAAATAGGTTTTTACCAATCTTTTCCTCGAATCAAAATAAGTTAATAAATTTTCTTCTCCATGCGCAAATTCTTGCAAGAATGATATTAATAAATATTTTAACTACATTAAAAATTAAAGATATTGCCAAAAGAAGAGATATCGGCAATTAATTTAAAAATATAAATAACTTTCAATAATTAAATATCTTGAAGTGCTATGTTTATATTTGATGCTAGTTTTGTATAAAGGTTGGTGTAAATATGTGCGGAATTTCAGGAATTTTTAATTTATCTATTCCTAAAACTGATTTAAAAAAATATATTCGCAAAATGGGCAGTGCTCAATATCATAGAGGTCCTGACGAATGGGGGGAAATGATCTCTGAATTTATTGCATTTGGTCATAACAGATTGACAATTCTGGATGATAAGGGAGGTAAACAGCCAATGACCATTAATAATGTTTCAATAATATTCAATGGAGAGATATATAATAATATCCAAATTAGAGAGTCATTGGCAAAAGAAGGTATAAAATTTACCTCAACACACTCTGATACAGAGAGTATTTTGAGAGCCTATCTTAAATGGGGGACAAATGCATTTCAAAAATTAGATGGAATGTTCTCATTTGCAATATTAGACTCAAGAGTTGGTAAATTTTATTTAGCTAGGGACTTTATTGGTATAAAGCCTCTATATTATTTCTCTAAGGATGATGGATTGATTTTTTCAAGTGAAATTAAAGGAATAATTGCAAGTGGATTATACAAGCCTTCAATTAATAAAGAACAATTACCAAATTTCTTTTTTAATAGATCGGTTTATGGTAGTCAAACATTATTTGAAAATATTTATAAGCTCCCTCCAGGAAAATTTATTACCTATGATATGCAAAAATGTAATTTTCATATTTCTAGTTTTGTCCCAGATTCCTTTTGTGAGATAAGAAATAATCAAAATTTGGAACACTTGTTAAAATCTGAGGTTAATTCACATTTACAGGCAGATTGTGAAGTTTCAGTAGCTTTATCAGGAGGCATAGACTCGTCGTTAATTGCATATTATTCATCTTTAAATTCATCTAAAATTTCAACCTTCAATATTAAAACTGAATCAGTTTTTGACGAGTCAAAGTATGCAGAAAAAATTGTTAAACACATAAAAAGTAATCACTATTCTCTTTTGCTTGATAATAAAAAAATGATAAAATATTTTGAGAATTGGTCTTTATATAATGATGACCCAGTAGGTGATCCTTCATCTCTGGCATTATATTATATGAATAAAGAAGTAAATAAAAATGGGTTTAAAGTTTTATTAAGTGGTGAAGGTGCTGATGAATTATTTGTTGGTTATAACTCCTACATTAGATACTTTATTTTTCGTTTATTAGGTTTGTTACCTTTTTCAAATATAGCTGTTAAGCTTTTAGCTAAAATTTTAAATGATTTTAGACTTTTAGATTATTTTTTAATGAGTAAAAAATTAAAAAGGCCCTATTTTTTAGGAACCTCACATAGTATTTCAATTGAAAATTTATCTAATCTTTTTATTGATTCAAAAAAATCTGTAAAAAATATTTTTGATTTTATAAAGGAAAATCAAATTAATCCTAAAAGTATTTATTCTTCTTTATTTTATGATCAAGAGTTTAGGCTGCCGTATGATTTACTATTAAGAGCAGATAAAGCATCAATGGCAAATTCTGTAGAAATAAGAGTTCCTTTTCTTTCCTCAAAATTAATTGCTTTTTCAAGAAAAAATGCTTTTTATAAGTTATTTTCTTTTTTACCAATGTTGAATAAAATAAAATTAAAATTTATTTCTGCAAAATTTTTTGGCTTTTTATTTTCATTTAGAAAAAAAAATGGTTTTGAATTACCTGTTGATAAATGGATAAAATTTCTAGATCAAAAATTTTTAAAGGTTTTTTTTAAAGAGGCATTATTTTGCAAAATTATAAATTATTCATATCTTTATAAGTCTTTATACTCTCCCATTCATCAAAAAAAATGTATTCCTTTAATTTGGAATTGGATTGTGCTAGAAATTTGGTATAGAAATTGGATCTTAGATTATTCAAAATCTTTAGAAAATATTTCAAATAAAATTCCTAATGATTATTTTGATTCCAAACTTAATAATTAAAACATTATCACTTCAGAAATTTAAATTATTTAAATGAGTAATATAAATACTATATATAGTTCTTTGTCTCCATGGGCTCAAAATTTATCATGCACAGCCTATGGAATATTAAAAAATAGAGAAAGACAAGGATATGAATTTTATAATTATTATCACTCATTATTAAAAAGTGAATTTGATTCGGCCGAATTAATTAGAAAAAATCAACAAAATAGTTTACGAAAAGTTCTTAAAAACGCATCAATAAATAATCCTTATTACAGGGATATATTTCGAAGTTTTAATTTAGAGCATAATAATTACTATGAGCTTCTTGAAAAAATTCCAATTTTAACTAAAGAAAAAATTATAAAAAATAAAGATAAATTAATCTCATCAAATATTAATAAAAATAAACTTATTAATGCAAAAACAAGTGGATCTACTGGTACGGCTTTAAGTTTTTATACAACAAAATCCTTAATTGCTTTTCAATGGGCAGTATGGTGGAGATATCGAAGAAGATTTTCCTTCTTGCCTAAACAATGGCATGTTAATTTCACAGGGAAACCTGTTATAAAAATAGATCAACTAAATCCTCCTTTTTGGAGGATAGATTATGCAAGAAAGCAGGTTATAATATGTTCTTCTCAATTAAATAATAAAAAAATAAAATATATATTAGATTTCATAAATAGAAAAAAGATTAATATTTTTACTGGCTATCCATCTATAGTCACTCAATTTTGCGAACTTATTATCAGTAATTCACTATCTTTAGATTTCAAACCATCTTTGGTAACTTTAGGAGCTGAAAAATGCTATGAATATCAGAAAAAAATCATTCATCAGGTTACTGGAGCATTAATTACAGATCAATATGGAATATCAGAGGGGTGTGCAAATGCTTCTAAATGTCAATATGGAAATTATCATGAAGACTCTGAATTCAGTTACTTAGAATGTTTAGATAAAGTACAAAATAAAGATGGAAGTTACACAGGCAAAGTTATAGCTACAAGTCTAATCAATAACTCATTCCCTTTCATCAGATATCAGACTGGTGATACAGCAACTTGGGCGCCAAATAATTTTAAATGTCCTTGCGGACGAGAATCAAAGGTTTTGTTGCGGATAGAGGGTAGAATAGAGGATTATGTTTTAACTTCTGATGGCAATAAATTTATGAGATTTGATTATTTATTTAAAGAAACTTCTTCAATAAAAGAAGCCCAAATCTATCAAAAAGAAATTGATTACATAACAATTAGATATATTCCAAGAGATGATTTTAAAAAAGATGATTTAGAGAAAATAAGAAAATTATCTAGTGAATATATTAGTCCTCTTCTAAAAATAAATTTTGAAGAAGTTAATGAAATTGAAAGGACTAAGAGTGGTAAATTTAAAGCAGTTATATCTGACATTAAAAAATAAATTCTTTTATTGTGAAGCAGCTTGTTCAAAACCTTTCTGAGAAATCTACATCTTTTATTGAAATTCCTTGTCCTAAAGTTGATAAAGGAGAGATCCTCATAGAAACATCAAAAACTCTTCTTTCTGCTGGAACTGAAAGAATGCTAGTCGATTTTTCAAAATCTAATATTGTAGAAAAAATCAAAAAACAACCAGATAAAACAAAAGATGTTATAAATAAACTTAAAACTGATGGAATTATTCCAACATTAGAAGCAGTATCAAATAAATTAAATTCTTACATTCCTCTTGGATATTGCAATGTTGGAACAATAAAGGAAATTGGCAAAGATGTTGATGGATTCAAAATTGGTGATAGGGTTTTGTCTAATGGACCACATTCTGAATATGTAGTTGTACCTAAAAATCTTTGTGCTCTTATTCCTAGAAATGTTGTTGATGAAGATGCTACATTCACAGTTCTTGGAGCTATTGGTTTGCAGGGGACTAGATTAGCAAATCCTACCTTTGGAGAAACATTTGTGGTAATTGGATTAGGATTGATTGGCCTTTTGACTTGTCAATTACTTCAGGCCCAAGGGTGTATCGTATATGGATTTGACTTGGATAAAAAAAGATGCAAACTCGCTGAAACTTTTGGAATTAAGACTTACGATGTTAGAGACATTATTGATGTTTCTCAATGGTTAAAGGATAATTTAAATGGTATGGGAGTTGATGGAGTTATAATAACCGCTTCCACAACTAGTAATGATCCAGTTACTCTAGCTGCAGATTTATGTAGAAAGCGCGGAAGAATTATTTTAGTTGGAGTGACGGGATTGAATTTAAGAAGAGATCTTTTTTATAAAAAAGAATTGCTATTTCAAGTAAGTTGTTCATACGGTCCTGGAAGATATGATCCTACATATGAAGAGAATGGTAATGATTATCCAATTGGATTTGTAAGATGGACAGAAAAAAGAAACTTTGAAGCCGTTTTAAATGCATTATCTAGGGGTTCATTAGATGTTAAAAAACTAATTTCACATAGATTTGATTTTAATGATGCGAATAAAGGCTATGACCTACTAACAAATAGCAAAGATATATTAGGAATCATATTTGATTATCCAAAAAAAGATGGAAAGCCACCAAGAGTTATCAGTTTGAATTCAAATAAAAATTCGTTAACTTCAAGAAATAATTGTAATGTAAGTTTTATAGGTGCAGGTAATTACGCAAGTAGAGTTCTTGTTCCAAACTTTAAAAATTGTGGAGCAAACTTGATTTCAATTTGTTCTAAAAATGGTTTAAATGCTTCAATAGTTTCTAAGAAATTTCCTTTCTCAAAGGCTTCAAGCTCTTACAATTCAATATTTGAAGAAAATGAATCAGATACAGTAGTTATTGCAACTAGACACAATACACATTACCAACTTGTTAAAGAGGCAATTTTATCTAATAAAAATATTTTTGTAGAGAAACCTCTTTGTTTGAAAAAAGAAGAATTACAAGATCTTCATGATATATATAATCAAAAATCAGGAAATTGTATACTTATGGTTGGTTTTAATAGAAGGTTTTCTAAATTAATTAAAGTTTTAAAAGATAATTTAGATAAATTATGTCAGCAACGTCATTTTATTTTTACTTGTAATGCTGGATTTATTGAGAAAGATCACTGGCTGCAAAATAAAGATATTGGAGGGGGGAGATTTATTGGAGAATCTTGCCATTTTGTTGATCTTTTAAGATTTTTAGCCGATAGTGCCATAGTGGATTTAAGATTAAATATTCCATCTATATCTAATGAAAATGATGATAATTTTACAATTAATATTGCCTTTGAAAATGGATCTATGGGAACAATTCATTATTTCTCAAATGGGCATAAATCTTTTCCTAAAGAGCGATTAGAGGTTTTTTCTGGGGGTAAAATTTTTAGAATAGATAATTTTAGGGAGTTAAGTATATGGGCTTCAAAAGGATCAAAAAAAAAGAAATTAATTACTCAAGACAAAGGGCAAAAAGAATGTATTAATGCATTTATTAATGCAATTAAAAAAAATGAATCCTCACCAATACCAATTAATGAAATATTTGAAGTACACTCTTTTATGTTAAAAGCAATTTAGGATGGCAAAGTGTTGTATTTTTGGTTTAGGTTATATAGGGTTGCCTACTGCAGCTGTTCTTTGTGATGCAGGGCATCAAGTTTTTGGTGTAGATACAAATTTAGACGTTGTTGAAAGTATAAATTCTGGGAAGGTACATATATTTGAACCCAATTTGGAAGAAAAGATATCTAAATATATTAGTTCAGGTGATTTAAAAGCATCCATAACTCCATCTAAAGCAGAAATATTTATTATTGCAGTGCCTACACCTTTTAATAATTCTAAAAATAGAATTCCAATTCCCAATATTGATTATGTTATAAGTGCATCTAAGACAATAGCTTCAGTTATTAAAGAAGGAGATATTGTAATATTGGAGTCAACTTGTCCAATAGGAACAACCAGAAATGTTTATGATTTAATTTCAAAAATTAGCAAAGTAAAAAATTTTCATTTGGCTTATTGTCCTGAAAGAGTTTTACCAGGAAATATTCTTAAAGAGCTGGTTTCAAATAGTAGAGTTATTGGTGGATTAAATCAATTAGATTCTGATAAGATTTTTAATTTTTATAAAACTTTTTGTGAAGGGAAAATTATTAAGACTGATTCTAAAACTGCTGAATTAGTAAAGTTGTCAGAGAATGCATTCAGAGATGTTAATATTGCTTTTGCAAATGAGATGTCTATTATTTGTAATAAATTAGGAGTAAATCCATGGGAACTAATTAATATTTGTAATCAACATCCAAGGGTAAATATTCTTAACCCTGGATGCGGCGTAGGAGGTCATTGTATAGCTATTGATCCATGGTTTATTGCTCATAAGTTTCCTGAAGAAACAAAATTAATTCAGCAAGCCAGGAATACTAATAACCAAAAATCTGAATGGGTAATTACTCAAATTGAAACCAAATCAAGGGAACTTTCCTTAGATTTATCTAAAAAAATTAAAATCGGTTGTTTTGGGTTATCTTTTAAACCTGATATTGATGATTTAAGAGAATCGCCTGCTTTAAAAATAGTTTTGAATTTAATTGAGAAAGGATTAGATGTTATTGTCTGTGAACCTAATATTAATTCACACACTGACTTTGATTTATGCGATTTTGAAATTGTTGAGGAAAAAGCTGATTTGCTTGTTTTTCTTGTGAATCATTCAAAATTTAAAACAAAAAATATTAATAAAAAACCAATTTTGGATTACTGTGGTTTATTGAACTAGATTTTTATTTATTTCAAAAGCTTCTTTTTAACATTTCATTACACCATTCTATATTTTGTGCATACCAAAAAATAGTTTTTTTTATGTTTTTTTCGAAAGAATTTTTTTCTTCCCAACCAAGTTCCTCTCTTATTTTTTTGGAATTTATAGAGTATCTTCTATCATGTCCAGGCCTATCTTCGACATAAGTTAATAAATCTATGTGAGGCGAATGATTTGGATTTATATCATCTAAATGTTTACAAATATTTTTTATAACTTCATAATTACTTTTCTCATTTGAGCCCCCAATACAATATCTGCTACCTATTTCTCCTTTGCTAGCTACCAAAATAAGTGCATTTATATGATCTTCAACAAATAACCAATCTCTTACATTTTTACCATCTCCATAAAGTGGAATAAATTCTTTTTTTAAACCTCTTAAAGTTACTAATGGGATTAATTTTTCTGGAAATTGCCAAGGCCCAAAATTATTAGAGCAATTCGTTATTATCACAGGGAATCCATAAGTATGGAACCAAGCATTAGCTAAATGATCGCTAGAAGCCTTACTAGCAGAGTATGGACTTCTAGGATCATAAGGAGAATTTTCATTAAAACTTCCTAGTTCCCCAAGCGATCCAAATACCTCATCAGTACTTATGTGTAAAAATCTAAAGTTACTCTTTTCTGAAGAATTTAATGAATCCCAATATTTAAAACTTGAGTCAATCAAATTGTAAGTTCCAATTATATTATTCTCAATAAAAATTCCTGGGGATTTAATCGAATTATCTACATGACTTTCAGCCGCTAAGTGAAAAATAAGATCTGGTTTTGCTAATTGAATAGCCTGGTCAATTTTTTCATTTTCTCGAAGATCTAAATTGAAAAATTGATATCTTGATTTCTTTTCATTATTTTTTGCAAGGAAATTATTTATTCTGTTGGTGTCACTTGCATAACCTAATTTATCAATGTTAAAAATTCGAGAATTAGT
Organism: uncultured Prochlorococcus sp.; assembly: GCF_902616385.1. GTDB lineage: Bacteria > Cyanobacteriota > Cyanobacteriia > PCC-6307 > Cyanobiaceae > Prochlorococcus_A. Next base: position 32,583 of record NZ_CACMSM010000002.1, read on the forward strand.
GTTTTGTAGTAAATTTATAATTAAGTTGCCTCCTATAAAACCGCATCCCCCAGTGATTAAAATATTTTTACAATAGTCAAAATTTAAGTTATTCAAAATTTAAAAATTAAAGAGGTCTGAATCAGATAAATTATAAAGTAAATTTGCTTCTTTATCTTTAGCGGAAAGTATTGGTTCTCCTTTTGTTGTTGGCCAAGTAATTTTTAAATTAGGATCATTCCACCTGATTGATCTTTCAAGATTTTTATACCAATATTCATCGACTTTATAAATAACTGAAGCTTCATCTGAAATAGTAAGAAAACCATGAGCAAATCCCTGAGGTATCCAAATTTGTTTATGATTTTGATCATTAAGATAAAATCCTGACCAAAGACCAAAAGTTTTTGAATTTTTTCTTAAATCTATAACGACATCAAAAATATTACCTTTAACACATTTAACTAGTTTTCCTTGAGGTTTTGGAGATATTTGATAATGAAGTCCCCTTAAAATGTTCTTTTTTGAAATTGAATAATTATCTTGAACAAATTCTTTTTTATTTCCAGTTAGATCATTAAAAAGTTTTTTATTCCAACTCTCCATGAATATACCTCTTTGATCCAAAAATAACTTAGGAGTCATTAATAAAGGTCCATTAATAATTATTCCATCCTTATTCTTGATAAATTCAATTTTCATTTGCGTAAATAATTAAATAACTCTATTTTTCTAATTCGTTATTCATTAACAATATTTATTAGGTACTTCGAATATTCACTATTTATCATTTTATTTGCCATTTGAATTAAATTTTCTTTATTTATCCATCCTAAACGCCAAGCCACTTCCTCTGGACAGCCAATTTTTAAACCTTGCCTCTTCTCTAATGTTCTAATATAGTTGCTAGCATCATTTAACCCTTCGAATGTCCCAGTATCTAGCCAAGTTATACCTCTACCCATAATCTCAACTTTTAAGTCTTTTTCATCTAAATACTTCTGATTTATTGAAGTAATTTCAAGTTCTCCTCTTTCAGATGGTTTTATATCTTTTGCCTTTTTTATAACATCATTTTTATAAAAATATAATCCAGTAATTGCAAATTTGCTTTTAGGATATTTAGGCTTTTCTTCTATGCTAGTAACGTTTTTATGCTTATCAAAAATTACAATTCCATATTCTTCAGGATTACTGACCTGATAGGCAAAAACTTTACCTCCTGATGTTGAATTATTGGTATTTCTTAGCATGGAAATTAAATCATGCCCATGAAAAAGATTATCGCCTAATATTAAAGCAACATTATCATCACCTATAAAACTTTCTCCTATTATGAATGCCTCTGCTATTCCTGAAGGGTACTCTTGTATTGCGTAATTAATATTAATTCCCCATTGTGAACCATCTTTTAAAAGGTTTTTAAAAGTTTCTTTATCCTTCTTATTTACTATTATTAAAATATCTTTGATATTAGCAAACATTAAAGTTGTTAGAGGATAATAAATCATTGGTTTGTCGTAAACTGGTAAAAGTTGTTTACTTATAGCGTTCGTAAGAGGCTTTAGCCTGCTCCCGGTACCTCCAGCCAGTATTATCCCTTTTCTTTTACTCATTGTATATAAAGTTATAATTTATTATTGTAGATCCCGGACCATTAAGGAATTATAATTTTTAAGGAGATTTTATAATTTGGAATGATTCCAAAACCTCTAGTTTCATTAGTAATTGGTACTAGACCGGAAGCTATAAAGCTTGCACCAATTATTATTGAATTTAGAAAGAGTAATGAGATTAACCTTAGAGTAATTTTGACCGGTCAGCATAAAGAAATGGTTTTACAGGTATTAAATCTTTTTGATATTCAAGCTGATTTAGATTTAGAGATAATGAAAAAGTTTCAGAGTCTTACATATATAACTTCCTCAATATTAGAAAGTCTGGAAAATGAATTTTCAAAATTTAAACCCAATTTGGTAATAGTTCAGGGAGATACTACTTCCGCTTTAGCTGCAGCTTTGGCTGCATATTACCAAAAAATACCTATTGCTCATGTAGAGGCAGGTTTAAGAACAAATAACCTTTATTATCCTTTCCCTGAGGAGGCTAATAGAAAGATTATCTCTCAAATAACTAGTTTAAATTTTGCTCCAACTCAAATTTCTGCTGATAATTTATTAGCATCAAATACTGCTGGAAAAATCTTGATTACTGGTAATACAGTTGTTGATGCCTTAATAATAATGTCTGAAAAAATAAAATTCCTTAAAAATGATTATTTAAATAATCTTAATAAGAGCTTCATTTTATGTACTATCCATAGAAGAGAAAACTGGGGTATGAATTTAGATAATATCATTGAAGGAATTATAAGAATATTAGATAAACATCCGGATATATCAATATTAATTCCAATGCATAAAAACGACATTGTTAGAGATCCTTTTTTGGAAAACTTTAAATCAATTAGCAGAGTAATTTTAACTGAGCCATTAAGTTATGCTGAGCTTGTTTTCTATTTGAAAGATTGTATTTTTGTTCTTACAGATTCTGGAGGTTTGCAAGAAGAGGCACCAACTTTTGGGAAACCTGTACTAGTTTTAAGAGATAATACTGAAAGGCCTGAGGGTATAGAAGCTGGTACATCTAAATTGATTGGGACTTGTCCGGATGGAATTTTCCAAGAAGTAAATAATTTACTAACCAATTCAGAAATTTATAGAAAAATGTCAACGGCAATTAATCCTTATGGAGATGGAACTGCAAGTGTAAAAATTGTTGAAGAATGTAAGAAATTTCTTCTAAATTGAATTTGAAAAAATTAATTTGTTATTTAAAGACTTTAAAAAAATTAGGGATTAGAAATTGTCTAAGAGTTTTTAAATATAGAATTTTTTTGAAAATTGGATATTTCCAATTATTTTTCCCTATAAAAAATTGTCCAATTCCAGAAATTTTTTTTAATTCAAAGGCGAAAAAGAAATTATTTGAAAATGATGCTGAAAATATAAAAGAAAATTGTATTAATCATGCAAATAAAATAGTTAATGGATATTTCCAATGGTTCAATAATAAAAGCTATTTTGTTAAATTCCCCCCTGATTGGCATCAAGATCCTATTTCGGGAGAAAAATATCCTAAGGGACTTCATTGGTCTAATGAAAATTCTTATTTTAATTCCGATATTAAAAGAATATGGGAATTATCTAGATGGTCATGGTTACCTTTATTGGCTAGGGCAGCTAAATATACTGATGATACTAAATTTATAGATGCAATAAATTTTTTAATAAAAGATTGGTGCATAAATAATCAATTAAATTCATCCCCTAATTGGATTTGTGCCCAGGAAGTTTCCATTAGAATGATTCATGCTTTTCAGTCATGGCAGATATTAGAAGGCGGAGATATGATCCCCAAAAAGACAAAAAGTAGAAAAGATTTTATAGTAATGCATTTAGAAAGAATTCTATCTACTTTAGATTATGCTTTAGCTCAAGATAATAATCATTCCATTTCAGAAGCTGCTGCTCTATATATTGGAGGTGGTTGGTTAGGTCAAAAAAGATTCTGTGATTTAGGTAGGAGGTTATTAGAAAGGAATGTTTATAAACTAATAATGATGGATGGCTCCTTTTCTCAATACTCCACAAATTATCACAGACTTGTTATTGATACTCTAACTCAAGTAGAAATATTTAGGAAAATAAGTGGTCTTGAAAAATTTTCTGAGAAATTTTATAAGAAATTTAACTTGGCAATTGAATGGCTTTTTTATTTTATTGATAATGAATCTGGAGAAGTACCTAACTTAGGAGGCAATGATGGAGCTTATTGTTATAAATTGAACTCACTCGAATATAAAAATTTTAAACCATCTATTCAAATTGCAAATATGTTATTAAATAATCAAAAAATATATAAATCTGGTCCATGGGATGAACAATTTTATTGGTATGAATCTTCTAGGATTTTTAAAAAAGATATTTCAGTAATAAATAAAAAACGGGATAAATTTAAATTTTTTCATGAAGGCGGATATTTTGTTATTTCACCAAATAAAGAAAACTGGGCAATATTAAGGTTGCCAAACTTTAAGTTCAGGCCCTCTCAATCAGATGTTTTCCATTTTGATTTGTGGTCAAAAGGAAAAAATATTTTAAAAGATTCGGGATCTTATTCATATAAACAGGAAACCGATTACAGTAATTATTTCTCTGGGATAAAAGGTCACAATACAGTAGAAATAGATGAAAAAGAACCCATGACTAAATTAGGCACATTCTTGTGGGGAGATTGGTCTCAAAATTATCAAAAACCAATTGTAAATAAAACAAAAAATTTCTATGAATTTAAATTCATAAATAAATATCATGGAATAATTCATAAAAGAAATATTAAAGTATCAATAGATGGAAATAATTGGCAAATAGAAGATAAAGTTACTGGGATAAAAAAAGTTGCAATTCTAAGGTGGAGATTAGCTAATTTTAATTGGTCTATGTTTGAAAATAAATTAATATCAGAAAGAGCAAGTTTAATAATAAAGAGTAAGAATAATTTAAATTCTTTGAAATTATCAGATGGATTCGAATCATTATTTTATGATTCAAAACAGACTACACCTATACTAGAAGCATTATTTGAAACTAATTATTTAGAAGTTGTTACTGAAGTATCTCTGAATAATATATAATAGCTAAACGTAAATCTTTTAAATTGAAAGTAGTTTATCTTCATCAATATTTTTCTACAAATAGTGGTTCTGGTGGTATAAGATCTTTTGAATTTGCTAAAGCTTTAATAAGAAATGGCCATCATGTTCATGTAATTTGTCTATACATAAACTCAAAAGCAACTGGTTTAAAGGGACCTTTTATAAATGGTAAAAGACATGGCTATTTTGAAGAAATAGAAATTACGGAGTTTAAAATAAATTATTCCAATTATCAAAATCTTTTTCAAAGAAGCTTAGTTTTTCTTAGGTATTTAATAAGAGCTTCTAAAGCTTGCTTAACACTTAAATATGATTTAACTTTTGCTACTTCAACACCACTTACAATTTTAATTCCAGCTTTATTAAGTAAATTATTTAAAGGAACACCCTATATTTTTGAAGTAAGAGATTTGTGGCCTGAATTGCCAATAAAAATGGGTTTAATAAAAAATAGAATTCTAATTTGGCTTTTAACTTTGCTAGAGAATATTGGGTATAGATATGCATCGCATTGTATAGGTTTAGCTCCTGGAATATGTAACGAAATTAATTCAAGGGGAATACCCAAGGAAACAATAAGTTTTATTCCTAATTTTTCTAATTTAAATATTTTCTATCCATCAATAAAAAAAGAATGTAAGAGTAAATATATAGAAAAATATTTTAAAGATAAGATTAGTAAAAAAGATTTCATTCTTGCTTTTACTGGTGCTCATGGACTTGCGAATGGCTTAGAAAATATTATTGAAGTTGCAAATTATTTAAGATTAAAGAATCAAAAAAATATAAAATTTATATTCATTGGCGATGGTGCTCAGAAGCCTTATTTGATTTCTTTAGTAAAGAAAAGAAATTTAAAAAATTGTCATTTTTTTGATCCAATATCTAGAAATGATCTTGCAATTGTTCTTAGGGAAGTGGTTGATGTTGGCTTAATGTGCCTTCAGAGAAATCCATCTTTTTTTTATGGAACATCTCCTAATAAATTTTTTGACTATCTCGCCTCAGGCTTACCCATCATCATTAATTATCCAGGATGGTTAACTGATCTTATACTCAAAGAAAAAAATGGAGTATTCTGCGACTCAAATAATGTTGAGTATTTTGGTGATTCAATAATTAAACTTTCAAAAGATTCATCTAGTTTAAAGTTGTACGCCAATAACTCAAGAAAAATTGCAGAAAATAAATATTCAAAGGAATTGATGACAAGAAAGTTAATTGATATTTTTAAATTGGCTATTCAAAATAAAACTCTCAAAAACTAATTTAAAAGTTAATTTTCTTATCTAATAGTTTTTAAACTATTTAAAGCATTATAAGATTTTCTTAAGTTAAACTATTAAAAAATAAGAAGAATAACTGCATGATATCTTCATGGCCAAGTTACGATGATGAGCAGATAGAAGCTGTTAATAAGGTTCTTATTAATGGAAAAGTTAATTATTGGACGGGTTCTGAGACTTCAAATTTTGAAAAGGAATATTGTAATTGGACAAATTCTAAATATGCAGTTGCATTATCTAATGGTTCATTAGCCTTAACTGCAGCATATACAGCTCTTGGGATAGGCCCAGGAGACGAGATAATTACAACTCCTAGAACATTTATTGCGACTACATCCTGTTTCGTTTTATTGGGGGCAAAACCTGTATTTGCTGATGTTAATAGAAACTCAGGGTTGATTACTGTCGATACAATTGAACCATTAATAAATAATAAAACAAAGGCTATTGTCGTTGTTCATTTGGCAGGTTGGCCTGCAAACATGGTTGAAATTTGTAAATTAGCGAAGAAATATAATATTAAGGTTGTAGAAGATTGTTCACAAGCACATGGAGCTAAAATATTAGTAGATGATAAATATTGTTCAGTGGGAACATTTGGGGATATATCAACTTGGAGCTTTTGCCAAGATAAAATTATAAGTACAGGAGGAGAGGGAGGAATTATTACTACTAATGAAAAAAAAATCTGGGAGAAAGTTTGGTCATTTAAAGATCATGGTAAGTCATACTATAATGTTTTCTCTAAAAAACATCCTACTGGTTATAGATGGTTACATGATAATTTCGGTACAAATTTTCGTCTTACAGAAATGCAAAGTGCCATAGGTAGAATTCAGCTTAAAAAAGTTGATTCTTGGCATAAAATTAGAGTTAGAAATGCAATGATAATTAAAGATAAATTGAGTAAATTAAAATTGGTAAGAATCCCAATGCCAACTCAATCATATATTCATGCATGGTATAAATTTTATGTATATCTTGATAATTCTTTTTTAAAAAATGGATGGGATAGAAATAGAATAATAGAAGAAATAAACAAAAGAAAATATCCTGCATTTCATGGAGGCTGTGGAGAGATTTATTTAGAGAAATGTTTTCAAGACAGTGGACTAGCCCCAAAAAAAAGATTACCAATTGCTAAGGATTTATCAGAAAATAGTATTATGTTTTTAGTTCATCCAACAATCAAATTAGAAGAAATTAATTCATATGCTGAAGTAATAAAGGAAGTCCTTGAAATGGCACAAAAGTGAATTAATTAATGATTAATAATAAAAATTTTAATAAATATAAAATTTTATTTAGAATAAGAAACTTTGTCTCTAAATTTAGAAGCTACTTTAATATATTAATTGAATTTTTTAATATAATTATTGCTACTTCTTTTACCATATGGTTGAAATTTAATACTATAGATTTCTATGATAATTCTTTTAATGAATTTTTACTTTTATTAGTTTTAATTATAGGTATCGGAATTCCTCTTTATAGTAGAACTGGACAAAATAAGGTTTTAAGTCTCTACCTTTCAAGCAATTCTCTCTATCAAATTTTTGCTAGGAATGCACTGCTTATTTCCTTTATTTATTTTCTGAATTTTTATTTAAGATTTGAATTTCTTGATATTCAGTTTTCTATTCTGTTGTGGATATCATTATCTACTTTAACTTGTATAACTAAGGTAATGATAAAAGATATTTTAAGATATATAAAAAGTTTGGAATTTAAAAATTATAAATCTGTTGTTATTTATGGTGCAGGTTCTGCCGGTGCTCAATTAGCTGCTCAACTAAGAAATTCTACTGAATATAAAGTAAAGTTTTTTATTGATGATTCAGAATATTTGTTAGATAGAAGAATTTATAATATTCCAATTTTTTCTCCAGATATACTAAAAAAAGGATACTTTAAAATTGATGAAATTTTACTTGCAATACCATCTTTAACAATAAATGAAAGATCCACTATTTTAGAAAAATTATCACCATATCAAATAAAAGTTCTTCAGATACCATCCATTGAGGAATTGTCCAGAGGGAATAAAAAAATAGATTCTTTTAGACCTGTAAAAATAGAAGACTTGCTTGGAAGAAAAATAGTTAGACCAAAAACAAGTTTGTTAAAAAATGCCATATCCAATGGTGTTGTTTGCGTTACAGGTGCTGGAGGGTCTATTGGTAGTGAATTATCTAGACAAATATTAAAATTAAGTCCTAAAAAACTTATCCTTTTAGAGCAAAATGAATTTAATCTATATTCTATAAAAAATCAAATGGATAAACTAAATCATAAGAAATTAACTATCATTACTGCTTTAGGAAGTGCAAATGACAAAAACTTTTTAAAAAAACTGCTTAGTTTTCATAAGGTTAATATCATCTTTCATGCAGCAGCATATAAGCATGTTCCACTTGTAGAGGAAAATCCTCTTCAAGGAATTTTAAATAATGTTTTTTCAACCAAAACCATTTGTGATGTAGCAATACATTTGAATATTCAGAAAGTGATTTTGATTTCTAGCGATAAAGCTGTGAGACCAACAAATGTGATGGGAGCAACTAAAAGATTATCTGAAATTATTTTTCTTTATTATGACTCTAAAAAACTTGGACTTACAAAGTTTTCGATGGTTCGATTTGGGAATGTTTTAGGTTCTTCTGGTTCTGTTATTCCTCTATTCCAAAAGCAAATTGATGAAGGAGGGCCATTAACCCTCACACATCCAAAAGTAAATAGATATTTCATGACAATACCAGAAGCAGCAGAGTTAGTTTTACAATCTGCTGCGATTAGTAAAGGTGGAGAGATTTTTCTACTAGACATGGGAAAACCTGTTTTAATTAAATCTTTAGCAGAGAAATTAATTAAACTAAATGGTAAAACTATAATTGACAAAAATAACCCTGAAGGTGATATTGAGATTGTTGACGTAGGACTAAGACCTGGAGAAAAATTATATGAGGAATTACTCATAGATGGAGAAGCTTCACAAACTATTAATCCATTAATTTTTAAAGCAAATGAGAAATTCTCAATGTTATTAGATTTTGAAAAAAAACTCGATGAATTGTTAGATGCAGTAAAATCACAAAATAAATCTAAATCATTGGAAATATTAAAATTTATGGTTAAATAAAACCTATATTTGACTTCATTTATAGTAATCGATATTTAAAGTTAAGTTAATCTAAATTTTAGTTTATTATGTGCGGAATATATGGACACTATTTTTTTAAAAATAATCAAAGGTTTATAGAAAAAAATAATATAGAAAAATTAGATTATAGAGGTCCTGACTCTACTGGTATATTCAATATTGGAAGTTTATGTTTAGCTCATAAAAGACTTGCAATTTTAGATTTATCTAAAAACGGTTCGCAACCTTATATTTATAAAAATCTTACAATTATTTTTAACGGTGAAATATATAATCACAAAAAAATTAGGAATAAATTATTAAGTTATTCTTATGATTTTGAAGGTAGGTCTGATACTGAAGTCTTAATTAAAGCATTTCATAAGTGGGGCAGTTCGATTATTAAGGATTTGATAGGCATGTTTGCTTTTGTTATTTATGATTCTGAAACAAATAAATTGATTATGGCTAGAGATCGCGCTGGCGAAAAACCAATTTATTATTTTTTAGATGATGAAAAACTTGTTTTTGCTTCGGAAATTAAGGCTTTGCAGATAGATAAAAGAGATTTTGATTATGATTCTATTTCTTATTATTTCTCTTATGGATATTTCCCTAGGACAAATACACCATATAGCAAAATTAAGAAGCTTTTACCTGGATCATATGCAGAAATATCACTTCAGAAAAAGGAAATTAATTTATTTAAATATTGGGAACCAATTTCTTATTCCCAAAAATTTAAAGTAAGTAGATCAAAAAATTCTAAATATTATCATTTAAGTAATATAGATAAATTACTAAAATATTCGATACAAAATCAACTTCAAGCTGATGTAAAAGTTGCAGTATTGTTAAGTGGAGGAATAGACTCTGGACTAATTACTGCTATTGCAAGTCATTACAAGCCTGATATTGAAGCTTTTACAGTTAAATTTGAAGATAGCCTTTTCGATGAGTCAGAAGATGCAAAATTGGTAGCAAAACATTTAGATGTAAAACATACTATTTTTACTGTTTCAGCTCCTAAATTTAAGAAGTTTAAGGAAATAGTTTCAAAAGTTGATGAGCCATTTGCTGACTCATCAATAATTCCTACTTATTTTTTATGTAAAAATGTTTCTAAGGATTATAAAGTGGCTTTGAGTGGTGATGGTGGAGATGAATTATTTGGGGGATATAATTACTATAAATGGTGTCGTAAACAAATTTTATTACGTAGGATTTTCCCTAAGACTTTTTTGAATTTAGTTTCAAAATTTGCTTCTAGTAAATTAATATCTGGTCAAAGAGGATTTAATTTTTTTAATGCTCTTAGTGGAGATATTAAAAATGCATATGCTTGTGCAAATAGATTATTGACTCCATCTCAAATAAGTAATTTATTTGATGAAAAAGTAATTTATGATTATGAATATGCATTAGATTTTAAAAAAAATTTATTTGATAAATTTCGTGGGAGTGACTTATTAAAAACTATAATGAAAGCTGACTTTTTGACATATCTTCCAGATGATATTTTAATTAAAACTGATAGAAGTAGTATGTTTTCCTCCCTAGAACTAAGAACTCCTTTTTTAGATAAAGAAATTATAAAATATGCTTACGAAAAAATACCTTCTAATCTTTCTGTAAAAAATGGACGTACAAAAATTCTTTTAAGGATGCTTGCTAAAAATTACCTACCAAATAGTATCTTGAACCAAAAAAAAAGAGGTTTTGAGATACCTTTAGAAAATTGGATGAAAAATTTTTGGTATAAAGAGATAAGAGACTATTTTTTTTATAGTAATTCAAATATTTTGGATCATAACTTTTTAAAAAAAATATTTATTAGATGGGAGATAGATGGATCGCAATCAAATATAATATATTCGATTTTGTGCTTTCTCATATGGGAAGAAAATAATAAATATTTTTAAAATAATATTCTTTTTTTGAAGATAATTATATAAAAAAATTATTTTTATTCTTTAGTTATAAAATATCTCTCAAATTCACCTTCCCTTGTTTTGTTTTTTCTTAGTAATGCTTTTTTATTATTTTTTAAGAACTCATCAGTTGCAATTTTTGCACCAGGATATTTTAATGAATAATATTCATCTAAATTAAGAAAACCACCTTTTTCAAGATTTTTAAATATTATTGGCAGGCATAATTTATAACCTTCATATAAATCACAATCTAAATTAGCGCTAAAAATCTTTCTTGATTTGTTTTCGAAATGTTCATAGACAGTATTTTTAAAGTCGCCTTTGACAAGTGTTATATTTTTTAAACCTAAATTTTCAATTTTTTCAAGCAATAAATCATAAGATGTATTTCTAAACAATCCTGATTTTCCAAGTTTTGAAAGTGATAAATTTAAATTTTCTTTATTAATTTCTTTATTGGTCATTTTTATTTTTGCAAGTATCTTTGCATCTTTTATATGTTCATCTTCAAATCCATTTTTCTTATTGAAATTAATTAGTTTATCTTTCTTAGATAAATTAGGAAAACCAGAAAAAGTATCAAATCCCCAAAAATGTTTATTAGATTTAATTTTCTTTGCTAATAACGCAATTGCTAATAAGGATGAACCTCTATAAACACCAAATTCATAAATATCGCCTATCCTTTTACTATGATTATCCCTTAAATCTTTAAACCAGAATCTAAATGGGCTTTGAGATTTATTACTAATATTTTCAATTTCTAGAGCATTATATATAAATTCTTTTTCATAATTATTTAGTGAATTGAAAAGTTCTTTAAACAATTTTTGAGGTTAATGTATTTCTATATTATCAAAATTAAAAGGGCATTTTCCTCGAAAATTAATTTTTATTATTTTAATGTTAATCAAATATAAATTTATCCAATACCTTTCCAAGTATGGCCCTCAGATGTGTAAAAGTGATTAACCTCGAATTCTGGTTGATATAAAATCTTATTGTTTTTATTTATCCAATCTTTTGCCCAGTATCTATCTTCTTTGCCAGCAAGCTCTGTGTCAAAAGGATATTGTTTTAAAATTTCTTTTTTGAAAATAGATGCTGCATTGTGAAAGAAATATCTACCTTCAGATTCCGACCACATATTAATTTTCTCTTTTTCTATAAAATTACTCCAAATATAGTTTTTTTGAATTCTTTTGCCATAGTAATATGGAATTTGATTGCCAAATAAGACACCATATTCACTTAAATTTTCCTGAATTAATTTATTATTAAATTTTGTGATACTGCAGTGGCTTGAAAGAATAATAATGTTCTCTCTAGTACAGTGATTCACTCCTATATTTAAAGCCTTGCCTGGGGTGTATTCATTAATGTCAACAATTTTAAGATTGCAGTAATTTGATTTGGAATCTTTCTGAATATTATTATTTGATATAAACAATCTACAAATATAGGTTGATTTATCATTAGAGTTATTATTTACTATTATAATTTCTGGGTTTTCTAAAAAATCAATACAAGACTGGATTGCCTGTCCAATATGCAACTCTTCATTCTTTACTCTTATTATTACAGAATACATTTATTCGATTATATTTTTTCAATTGAGGCTTTTAACAATTTTGCAGCATGATCAAAAGCTAAATTTTGGGCTTCTTTTGTCATACCTCCTATATGTGGAGTAATTGTAATTTGATTTTTATGATCTTTATGATATCTCATAATAGGATTTTTACTAATGTCATTAACTTCATTAGAAAGAACATCAGTAGCATATTTTGCACTTTTATTTTTCTTCAAAAAATTTATTAAATGATTCTCATTTACCACCTCTCCTCGAGAGGTATTTATTATTAATACTGAATCTTTGCAATAAGCAAGAAATTCTGAGTTTATCATTTGGTTTGTTTCTTCAGTCACATGAACATGTAAAGAAATTATATCAGAGCTAATTGCTAATTCTTCTAGAGTTAAAGATTGCCTAATCCTAGTATGAATTACCGATTTGTAAGGGTCATAGACTAAAACATTTGCTCCAAAGCTTTCTGCATAATTTGCGAAAAATGTACCTAATCTTCCATATCCTATTACGCCAATTGTTAAAGAATCTATTTGTCTTCCGATAAATGGTTCGTAATCCCAATTTTTTTCACTTACATTATTATTTGCCTCTGGAATATTTCTAATACTTGCAATCATTAGAGCAAAAGCGTGTTCAGCAGTACTAGATATCTTATTGATAACATTTCTTTCCTCGGTTAATGAGATGATATTGATATTTTTATTTTTACAAAAATCTTTATCAATATGTACTGTGCCTGTTGAAGCTGTGCATATAAATTTAAGTGTATCAAATTCTTTTAGATTATCTTTACCTAAAAAAATAGTCGACTTATTTGGATTAGTAAAGATTGCAAAGCTATCAGAATGTTTTTTAAAATCAATATATTCGCAATCAGGCAAATAAACTATCTTACTTGCCGGAATACTTCTCAGAATCTTTTCTACATTTAGTAAATGAGAGATAGGAGTTATTACAAGAATTTTTCTTTTGATCATTTCTGAAGATGACTCTTTATGATTATATCTGCCAGTAACAAATCCCACTTTGTATCAATATTGATGTTAGAGGGTTCTTTCATAATATAGGCTAAACTTTTGTCCCCTCCAAATCTATAACTTTCTTTAACAAGTTTATCTCTAGAAATCAAATATATTGATCCATTTCTTATATAAGCATCTGGCTTTAATTCTTGTCTGCGCGATGAGTTTTCTGGAACAGCAAAATCTCTAATGTAACCATTAACTATTTTTTTAATTCTTGCAGGGTGATGATCCTCTAATTTTGAAACTCCTATAACAGAATCGACCTTATTTTTTAAAAATAATCTTACACAATTATCAATATCTAATGCAGTCTTAAAAGGATTAGTACACATTAGTTCTACTACTAAATCATATTTGTTTTTTTCTTCTTCTTCGCAATATTCAACAGCATGCTTTAGAGCATCTGCAGAAGTTGCAGTATCTGAAGCAAGATGGGAGGGTCTTATAAAGGGTACATCTATTCCCCTTTTCATCCCATATTCTGCTATCTCTTCATCATCAGTTGAAAGTATATATCTATCTAATAGTTTTGATTTTAATGCTTCTTTAAAAGTATATTCAATAAGAGGTTTTCCATCTAAGAGAGCTAGATTCTTTTTTGGGATTCCTTTGGATCCTCCTCTCGCAAGTGTTATTCCTATAACACGCATAAAAAATAAAATTTCTTTAATTATAAATCAAATATCACTAAAGTAATTTTTATAAGTTTGCAAATTTAATATTTAATTTTTGCTGTATATTATTTTTTATCAAATCGTCCTCTATATGAATCTCTTGAAGGTATTTCTATATCTTGATAATCAATTCCATGATCTATCATACTATTTTTGTTCTCTTTTATGTATTCAGTAATGAATTTCATTTCATCAGGTAAAACCGCAAATTTATTATCTCTTCCAGGTAAATTTTTATCTGTAGTAAAATGTTTTTCTATAGCTATAGGATTAAGATTAATACATGATAATGTGGATTTAATTCCTAATGTATGATCACTGAATCCTACCTTTTCAAAATATTTTCTTAAATGTTTTATGCGTGGCAAATTAATATTTTTTGAGCTGCATGGATAAGCTGATACACAATGCATAACAATTAATTCATTATCCCAATTTTCAAAAAGATCGTGAACTGAGATAATCTCCTCTTCATTAGCCGTACCTGTAGATAAGTAAATCCTATAAAAATTATTTTTACAGTAATTTAACAAATCAAGATTTGAAATTTCAAAGCTTGGTATTTTAATTGATTCGCAACCAATTTTTTTTAAAAGTTTTGCGTCTTCTATAGAAAAAGCAGAACTAAGAAAATTTATGGAATTTTCCTTACATTTATTTTTTAAAAAATAATGACTTTCTTCAGATAATTCTGCATTTTGATAGATTTCTCTCCTACCATCATTATCCCACTCTCCATTTTCTAACCTACTTACTTTCCAAGTTTGAAATTTTGCAATATGGCAACCTGCTTTTTTTGCCTCTACAATCATTTTTTCTGCAATCTCCATATTCCCCATATGGTTCCAGCCAATTTCAGCTATTAAATAAGGATTCATAATATTATTATTTTTAAAACTTTAGCATATGAATATTATTCCTACTTCTTGCTATCGTGATTAAAGATCTAATTAATATTGAATTAAAAATATAATTCTATGACTAAATATACAAAGATTTTAGCTTTTGATCTGAACTATAAAGCTAATTATCGTTTTGTATCACTTTATAAAACTTTTAAAGATAATAATTATGAACTATTTTTAATTTGCGATGATGCTGCTTTTAAAAAAAATAATGAAAATATTAATGGATTATTAATCAAAAATATTTCTAGTTATTCTTCAAAAAACTATTTAAGCATATTAAATTATGAAACCCCATCTTTGGTAATAGTATTAGGAATAAATAATTTGAAAATTAGAGCTTTAAATAGATGCTGTAAATTTCTAGAGATACCAATCATGTTATTAGAACATGGCGTTACTTCCGCATCTGGTTTAACAAATTCAAAAAGATTTAATTCAAAAAAGTTTATTTTAAAAAGATTTAAAAGAATCATAAAGGGAGAATTAATAAAAGATTATTTTTTCTACATTAGATATTTATTTCTAACCAATTCATCTATAAAAGATTGGAGTTTGTTTTCTATAGAAAGTTTTGCAAAATTAATTGGAAAAGATATACCCTCAAAGGATTGGAATTATTCAGCTTATTGTGTGTTTCTAGATTCAGATAGATTGCAATTAATGCATCAACTAAAAAATAAAATAGATAAAAGTAAAATTCATGTCGTAGGAAATTATGATTTAAATTTATTTGATATTGCTACTGAAAATTTTAATTCTTATAACAATAATAATTCTAGTAAAACAGTTTTATATATTGACTCTGATTGTGTATTTAGAACTTTTGATGGGAAATTAAAATTATATTTTGATTATATAAATAGAATAAAAAGAATACTAAATAAAAGTGGCTATAAACTTAACATTAAACTCCATCCAAATGGTATTAATAGGGGTTTAAATCAAAAATTAGCAAATTATCATATAAAAACCATTTTTGATGCAGATTTTATATCAGAATTAATGAATTCTAAATTTGTTATTAGCGAACCAAGTAGTTTGACATCATTAGTTGGTTTGACTGGGATCCCAATCCTTACACCAACTATAAAACCTTTTAATAAAAAAAGATACGGTCAAATATTTGATGAATACCCTAATAGAAAAAATTTCTCTTCATATTCAGAACTTGAGAATTTTTTAAATCAACAAAAAATCTACTCTAATAAAACTAAAGTAAATATTTGGATTGAAAAATATGCTGGTCCTTTACCACCTTCAGAATTCCCATTAAGAGTTATAAAAGTAATTAAAAATATTATTTAATTTGTAATCCAATTATTTGAGTTTTTATTTTTGAAATTTGTATTAGTAAGATTTCGATTTACCTTTTCTATATGTTCATAAGCCATCAAGGTTTTCATAACTATTTGGTGTTCTGAGAGATTTTGTTTCGCAAATAATCTTCCTTTTTTTATTTTCTGTTTTAAGTTATCTTTTAAATAATCATCAATTATTTGATCTATACAATTAATATATGAATTCAAAAAATTATCTTTAGCAATATATACAAGAGATTCGTCAAAATAATCACATGATGCTTCCTTGCTACATATAACTGGGATACCTAAAGTTAATGCTTCTGCTATTCCTCTCGGTAAACCCTCTCCATATACTGATGGTAGAACTAGAATTGGAAAATTATTTTTTTGTATTAAAAGTGGGTTTTCCTTAACTCCATGAAACTTTATATTTTCATTATTTTTTTTAATTTGAATTATTTCATCTTTATTTAATGAGTCTCTTGAAGATTTATCAATACCACCATAAACTGAAGATTTTAAATTTTTAAAATTTTTTGATATTTCGATGAATCTCAATATACCTTTTGATTTTAATAGTCTACCAAGATATATTAGATGAAAATTTATTGCTAATTTATTTTTAGATAATTTTATAGATTTTTCCCATCTATTATTTTTAGATTTAACAAAGTAATAATCTGGCACTCCAGATCCATTTATCAAAAAGTTTTTATTACTTGAAATTTTAATTATATTTTCTATAAATTTCATATCATTTTTATTTTGGAAAATAAATGAAGTTCTTTTTGATGATTTTTCTAAAAAATTTCTGCCAATTTTTCTATATGAGAGAAAACCTATTATTTTTATTATGAAAATAAATATTGTTTTTTTTAATCCTTTTGTTCTAGATATTTGACCTAATCCCGCAAATGAAATTATGCAAGGTATCCCAAATATAAATGATGCTATCGTAGTTAAAAAGTTTGTCTTTAAAGTATGTGAATGTACAATTCTAGGCTTAAATATTCTGAAGATTAATATTATTCTTAATAAGCTTAAAAAAAACATTATCAAATTTTTGTTGCCAGATCTAAAAACCCTCAAAGGTATATGTAATGATATTTTTGATAGTTCTAGAGTATTTTTATCAATCGGAGATAAGGTTACTAAATAATTTTTTTCATCTTTAAATTTTCTTAAAAGAAGATTTCTATAATGAAATAAATACCAACTACTATTAGCTATTAAAATAATTGGTCTATAATTTATATTATTCATCTTATTATTCATTTATTTTTATTAGATATATTGATCGCAATGAATTAGATATTTTTTTGCTACTTAAAATTTTACCAATCTTAAAGAGATCATTTTTAGTATGAACATATTTGTAATGATTATTAGTGTTATTATTTATAAGATCAATAATTAAGTAATTAACTTTATATTTAATAGAAAATAATTTTATTGCATTTTGAAATTTATTAAATTCATATTCGTGTGGCCAGTTAATACATATCAAAATATTTCTTGAAAATTTTTTACTTTCAAACTCTTTTATATATAAATCATTATCAAAAATAGATCCTTTTATTAAATTTATTTTATCCTTGAAAATAAACTTACAGGCATTTATTATATTTTGATCTAAGTCAATTGCTATTTTCTGCTTACAATTTATTCTGCTTATAATTTCACATAATCCACAACCTATTTCGATAGCATTATCAAATTCAAAAGAATTTACCAAATTCACCACTTCCTCTTTGTAGGGTCTTAAAAAGTAATTTGATTTAATGTGCCATGATTTAAATTTAAAAATTTTGAATAAAATATAGTTTTTAAATAAATGGAATAAACCCAGAAATAAGAATCTTTTCTTTATAGATAATAATTTTTTTATTTTTTTTTTCATAATGATTGATTTGCTGACCTCTTATAATTTCTAATCTTTCTTAGAGATTGTATTGATTTAGCAGTAAAAATTTCTAATGTTTTTACTACGAATGGTGATGGAGTTGGTATAGAAATGTACTCTTCGAAAGGTATAATTCTGTTTCTATTTAATTTAATGAAATCTATTATTTTATTAATATCCTTTTTATTTAATGAATTTGAGTGAATACATAATGTAGTAACACCAAAACCTAAATTAAAAGGCATCGATGAATTTTGAGGAATAAATTCAATTCCACTTCTTTGATATGGGAAAAAGCCATATCCATCAGTAATTTGTTTAAAACCTAATTTTTTTAAACAATCTAATGTTATTTCATCAAAAGAATGGGATGGAGCCATAAATACGGGTTGCCAGCAATTATTTTTTTTTAAAATTGATTTTCCTTTTTCAAGAAGAGAATATTGATATTTAAAACTATGTCCGGCAAATTCTGATCTGTTATTTATTTTTAGAAGTCCTGAAGAGTTTGAAGTATATTTGTGAAATGTCCCATGCTGTGCAATTGTATCCCCATAATCTTTATAGGTATTAATGATCTCAAAAAATTTATCTTTATATTCATAAGTTAATAACTTTTTATCTTGATTATCAGGAATAACTCCAAGAAGTGATCTTATCCCAAGCTGAATTAAATGTTCCTTTATATAAAGAAAAGATTCCCAATTCATATTTGGACAAATATCATCAAATCGTAAAATAATTTTTGTATCCATATTTATTTAAATATCAAATTGTTGTATTTTTCAAAAATAACTTTTTCATGAAATATATATGATCTTGGTTTTGGATCAATAATTTCATTGTTTTTTAAAACTTTAATAATAGTCTTTGCCATTTCATCAGGATTGTCTTTATCTATGAGATATCCCCATTCATTTTCCCCAATAATTTCTTGAGAACCAATACAGTCAGTAGCTATTAATGGAGTCCCAATTGCCATTGCTTCAATCAATACATTTGGCAACCCTTCATGCCTAGATGATAATACATAGACATTTGCTTCTCTTATATATGGGTAAGGGTTTGATATTATGCCAGGCAAATAAACTAAGTCATTTAGTCCAAGTCTTTCAATTAAGTTAACAAGGTTTTTTCTCTGGCTTCCCTCTCCTATTATTATTAGTGAACAATTAATTTGTCTTGATACCTTTGCAAATGATTTTATTAATATGTCATATCCTTTAACATCTTCAAGTCTGCCAACACTTACTATTGTAGGTTTTTCAAATACTTTTTTATATTTTATATTGATCTTAGACTTTGATTGCTTGATTAATTTATTAGAAAAAGATGGATTATAAATTACTTCGATATCATTTAATGGTAATTTTAATGTTTCAGATAAATCCTTAGCTACACCATGCGAAACTGCAATAACACTATTTGCAAATCTGTATGTTATCGAAGCAATTTTCTTGAAAAAAAAGTTATATAATTTTGATTTTTTTAATTCCTTTGAAAAGACACCTCTTTCACTTATAAAAACCTTGCTTTTTGGAGATGCTATTTTTGAAGATATAATTACAAAAATATTTAAATAATTTAAACAAGTTACTATCGCATATGGTTTTCTTCTTACTAAAAAAAAGATTAATTGAAAGAAAGAATGTGTAATTTTTTTCTTTCGAAAAAATGTACATTTAATTTCAGAATTAATTTCATCTTTAAGATCAGATGGACTACCGATTACTAATATTTCAATTTTGTTTTTATTAGCAAAGAAAATATTTGCAAGTCTTATAAATGTTTTTTGTGCACCTCCCGTTCTTAGATTTGGTAGAATAAAAAGTATCTCTTTATTTTTTCTCATTAAATCAAATCTTTATAAATTTTTAAGTAACTATCACTCATTTTTTTTATTGAAAAATCTTTATCTACAATTTTTTCATTAATTATTGAAATAGTATTTTTTTCTTTGATAGATAGTTTATTAAATTCTTGAAATGCTTTAAAAAGACTATTTTCATCTTCAATTTTAGATATAAATTTTTTATTTCTTAAAATATCTTTCACATCACCAACATCAGTACTAATACAGAGTGTTCCACAAGCCATAGATTCTAAAACAACTAAAGGAAAAGCTTCACTAAGAGAAGATGTAATATGAAGGTCAATTGCATTCATAACAGCGCAAATATCATTTTCTATCCCTTTCAATATAATTATTTCTTGTAAACTATATTTGTTTATTAGCTTTTTAAGTTGAAGATTTTTCTTATCAATATTTTTGCCAACCAATAAATATTTGAATTTTAAGCCTGTTTTTTTTATAAGATTAATTGTCTTAAATAAGGTTATATGATCCTTACTCGGGTCATGTCTAGCAACAGTACCATACAAATTCTCTTTAATATTTATATTTAATTTTTCTCTATATCTTCTTCTTAGTTCAAAAGACCTTTTAAACTTTTTTGTATCAATCCCATTATTAATTATAACAATTTTTCTTTTATTAAAGCCATATTTTAAATGTTCTATCTTTGATCTTTTTGCACACATAATTATTTTTTTTGGAACTATATGTGACAATAGGCCATTTAGTTTAGCAATTATTATTGTTGTTTTTTTATTTAATTTAGGACTTAGTGTTGAATGATGAATACCCCAAACAATATTTCTTTTATTTACTAAATATGATGTAATTCCTCCAATTAAATTGGCATGATACATCCATGTTTGAATAATATCCGGGTCATGCATTTTTATGATTTTAGCTAAATTAATTATTTTTTTTAAAAAGGAAAAATCCAAAGATAAATTTATACAAAAGATCTCGAAACCTTTATCTCTGAATTTTTTACCGTATTTACCTTCTCCTCTTAAAGAAATTATAAAATGCTTATTTGTATCTGAATTATTTACAAAATTATATAAAGTAGCTTCAGCTCCTCCATCTTCTAATCCTGTTATTATATGTACAATTCTCATAAATTAAAATTAATTTAAAGTTATTTTGAATAAAAAAATTTTATGATTATGTATTTAAATCTATAATATTATCATATTTAATTTTTACAATTGGCCTGTGAGTTATCATAATTATTGTTTGTCTTGGCTTAATATTAATTATATTTGTAAGGATTTCTTCTTCTGTTTTTTTGTCTAAAGCACTTGTTGCTTCATCAAGAAAAATTATTTCTTTTTTCTGATAAATTGCTCTTGCAATTCCTATTCGTTGTTTTTGTCCTCCTGATAATAATGAACCTCTTTCACCTACAAATGTTTCTAAACCATTTTTTAATCCTTTGATAACTTCAGTTAAAGCACTTACCTCTAATGCGTAATTTACTAAATCTTTATTTATATCTTTTTCTGGTATACCAAATGCAATATTTTTCATAACAGTATCATCTAAAAGAAGAATCTCTTGAGGGACATGGGCTATTTTTTTTGTCCATGAATAAACATTATTTCTTTTAATTTCATTATTATCAATCAACAATATTCCATCATATGTATTTATAAGGCCCATCATAATATCTATCAATGTAGATTTACCACTGCCTGAGCCTCCTATTATGCAAACTATTTCCCCTTTTTTGATTTTTAAATTTAAGTTATTTATAACTTTGCGTTTTGTGTTTGGATAAATAAAACTTATTCCTTTCAGCTCAATTTTGTTTGAAAAATCTAGATTTGTTTGATTTGTATTGATATTTCTATTAAATATTTTTAGATATTTGACTATGTCCTTAACACTAAAAGTTGAAGATCTAATTGTAGAAAAAGATCTATAAGTAATTTGTGCTAATGGTAATAATCTTTGACTCCCATATAAAAAAGCTCCCAATGAGCCAATTACTATAGAATAATTATTATTGCTGGAGTATGAAAAAAATAAACTTATTATAATTATTGTTGTAAAAATCAAAGTTTCAACAATATAACGAGGAAGATCGCTTAAAACCCTTACATTAGTTTTTGCATTTCGTAGAGAAATTTCATTTTTCGAGAATATGCCGTGAATTCTTTTTTCAAAGCCGGCTAATTTTATTTCTCTAAAACTATTTACTGATTCTTGAACTATTTTTATATTTTTAGAGCTATTTTTGCTAATTATCTGAGAATTTCTTCGCATAGATTTTGTCGAAACTTTTGATATTATTAAATATCCAAGGAAAACTGCTAAAAAGGAAAAGGAAGTAAAAATTGGTGACTTTCTAAAAATTGAAATTCCAATAAAAAACATCATTAAAAGTGATGAAGATATTGTTATTAGGGGTAATATTAAATTTGTAGATAAAATTTCAATTTTAGTAGTTACTATTGAAATCAATTCAGAACTATTTGAACTTAAAAAATCCAAATAATCTTGTTCAAGGTGATTTTTATAAACTTTTTGACAAACTTGTGATGAGCAAACATATGATAGCTTTATTCCTAAGTAGGTTACAAAAGCTCTACCTAAATTAGTAATTAATATCAATAATAAAAAAGTTAAAGAGTGATTGATTCCTAAAAAAGAAATAGCTTTTTTTTCTATGTCTAATCCAAGAAGGTTTTTTGCGAATATACCTGACTCACCGATTGTAAAATATTCCCCAATTGCTACAAAAATTACTAATAAAAAAAACAAAATAAAAAAAAGTTTTGTTTTTCCATTAATGGCTCTAATTATATATTTCAAGTCATTTTTGTTTAATATCATTGAAAAAAATAATTGACTACTTAAGCATACTTCTTGTGAATTTTTTTTTAATATTGATTAATAATTTAGTAATTTAATAATTTGGTTTAAGTAATTTTGTAATACATTTTGTACCATTTTACAAATTCTTGAATACCTTTTTTTATATCAGTTTCTGGTTTGAAACCGATCCAATTTTCTAAAAGAGTAGTATCTGCTGAAGTTGAAACTACATCACCAGGCTGCATAGGTAGAAATTGTTTAATTGCTTTTTTATCTAATATTTCTTCAATACTTGAAATATATTTTCTTAAATTTATTGGATTAGAGTTCCCAATATTAAAAACTCTATATGGAGCCCAACTGTTTGATGGATTAGGGTTGGTTTTGTCAAAATTTTTATTAGGCTTTGCTTTTTTGTAAATAACCCTGTACAAGCCTTCTATTATGTCATCAATATAAGTAAAATCCCTAATCATATTGCCATTATTAAATACTTTAATTGGTCTATCGTTGATAATTGCATCCGTAAAAAGAAATAGAGCCATATCTGGTCTACCCCATGGCCCGTAAACGGTAAAAAATCTTAAGCCTGTTGAGGGTAAATCATATAAATGGCTATAAGAATGTGCCATTAGTTCATTCGATTTTTTGCTTGCAGCGTAAAGGCTTACAGGATGATCAACACTATCAGTTTCAGAAAATGGCATTTTTTCATTACCTCCATAAACCGAACTACTTGAAGCGTAGATAAGGTGTTCTATTTTATTTCTTCTACAATTCTCCAAGATATTATTGAAACCCACAATGTTTGATTGAATATAAGCACTAGGATTTTCAATAGAATATCTTACTCCAGCCTGAGCTGCTAAATTAACTACTATAGAAGGTTGATATTCTTGGAATAAAATACTCAGATTTTTATTATCCTCAATACTTAAATTTTTAAAAATAAAATTTGATTTGGTTGATATTTTTTTTAGCTCTTCTAATCTTTTTTCTTTTAATTTCTTGTCATAATAATTATTCATATTGTCTACCCCTATTACTATTTCGCCATTTTGTAAAAGCCTTCTTGAAAGATGATATCCTATAAAACCTGAAGAACCAGTAATCAATATTGTCATTTTTTTATTTTTTATGTACAGTTTATGGTAGTATTCAACTGTTCAAAAATAAAACTTTGATCTTAAAAATTAATTATTTATTTAAAAATTATATAGATTATGAATAGTATCATTTTTCTCTTTTTTACTTAAATAACTACTAAAGTATGAGTATGACTTTAGGAAGTAGTTTTATAAATTTTAATTTATATTCTTCATTATTTTGTATTAGTTTATCAACATTTATAAGCTTATTTTTTAACCCTATACTTATAAAACTAGGAAAAAAATATAATTTTTTTGATTCCCCATCTGTAAGAGAAATAAAAAAAAATAATAATGCTCTTGTTAATATTGGGGGAGTTTCATTATTTGTAGGATTTTTTTCGGTAATTTTCTTTATATATTTACTTTTTAAATCAAATTTTGTAGGTATTTATGATGATATTTTTTTGACAATTCCTGTAATTTCTTTTGCGTGTTTAATTATTTTCAGTACTGGATTTTATGATGATAAATTTCCTTTATCTCCTTTCCTAAGGCTTGTTATCCAATTCTCATCTGCGTCAATCATGTGGGTAATGGGATTAAGGATCGAGTTTTTAGATTTAAATTTTTTGATTGAAAGTTATGACTTAATAGAATTACCAAGAATAATAAGTTATTTTTTGACTATTATTTGGATAGTCGGGATAATAAATGCTATTAATTGGTTAGATGGTATTGATGGCTTGGCTTCAGGTACGAGCTTATTAATTTCTTTAGGAATGCTAATAATTGGATTTTATTTTCAGAACAGCATAGCAATACTTTTTACTTCATCCATTATTGGTTCTTGCTCGGGTTTTTTATTTTATAATCTGCCGCCTGCAAGAATCATCATGGGGGACGGAGGATCAAATTTATTAGGTTTCCTTTTGGCTTTAACTAGTATTATCCTTTTTAAAGAAAATACAAATTTAGCTATTCTTCCTTTTTCAATTTTGATTTTTCTAGTTCCAATTTTTGATATGTCTAAAGTTATACTTTTAAGAATTAAGAAAGGAAATTCTCCTTTCCTACCTGATAAGAATCATTTGCATTTTCAACTTTTGGAAAAAGGGTTTAATGAAAAAGAAGTGTTGATGATAATTTTTCTTTTGGTTTGTATTAGCCTATCTGTAAGTCTATTATTCTTGGACTTTAAGCTTTTTCTTCCCTTCTTAATTTCTTCAATTGTTGGAATTTTAATAATATTTTTAAAAAAATTATTCTAGTTTTTTAATGAAAAATATTTTAGTTACTGGTGGAGCAGGATTTATTGGAAGTCATTTATGCATAACTCTTTTAGAAAATAATTATGGTCTATATGTTTTGGATTCTTATTTAAATAGTTATCCTAAGGCAATAAAAAGGATAAAATCAATTTGCAACATTAATGGGATAAAATATAAAAATAAACTAAAAATATTTTCCGGAGATTTAAGAGAGAAAAAATCAATTGAAAATCTATTTAATTTTGCTAATAATTGTGGCGAATCAATTGATAGTGTTATTCATCTTGCAGGACTAAAATCAGTTTATGAATCAATATTAAATCCATTAAGTTATTGGGAAAATAATTTAATTTCTACAATAAATTTAGTTGATGTTATGGCAAAAAATAATTGTTTTACGATTGTTTTTAGTAGTAGTGCATCTATTTATGAAAATAAAAAAAACCTAATAGATGAAAATACTAAAATTGTTGGATTACATCCCTATGCAAATACAAAAATAGCTCTCGAAAAATTACTTAATGATGTATTTATAAGTGATCCAAATAAATGGAGAGTAGCTAACTTACGTTATTTTAATCCAATTGGGGCACATGAATCAGGACTGATTGGGGAAGATCCATCAGTTAATACAAATAATATTTTCCCTAGAATTATACAAGCAGCATCTAAACAAATAAGAGAGTTAAAAATTTATGGAAAAAACTGGCCCACTATTGATGGAACGGGAATAAGAGATTATATTCATGTAATGGACTTGGCTGATGGACACTTGAGTGCACTCTCCTTTTTGAATTCAAATAAACCAAATATATTTAATATTAACTTAGGTACTGGTAAAGGTACTTCTGTATTAGAGTTGATAAATATTTTTGAAGAAATAAATAAAGTTAAGGTTCCCTATAGCTTTGTTGATAGAAGGAAGGGAGATTCCGCTATAGTAGTTGCAGATAATTCTCTAGCAAAATCTCTACTTAATTTTGTCCCAAGAAGAAATATTAATTCTATGTGCCGTGATGGATGGTGTTGGCACTTAAAAAACTTTTGTAATTAAAAAAAAATTAAAAAATCATATTTTTAAATCTAAATTCCATCACCTATTCTCCAGAAATTTAGACCAGTATTACGAACTTTATTAGGATCTATGATTGATCTAGCATCAAAGAGCCAAGATGGTTTTCGCATTACCTTCGAGACATTCTTCCAATTTATTTTTTTATATTCTTCCCATTCGGTAAGAATTAAAACTGCATCTGCAGAATTAAAATTTGTTTCAACAGTATCTATTGGTTCCCAATAACCTTCATTATTTTTCTCACTATAATTTTTATTTTTATTTTTATTAAATGGTCTTAAATTAAGGTCTTGCTCAATTTGCTTATAACCTACTTGAGGATCATGAATAAGTAAATAAGCACCTTCTTCTATAAGGTTTTTACAGATTTGGATAGCTGCAGATTCCCTAGTATCATTAGTATTACTTTTAAAAGCAAATCCTAAAATAACTATTTTTTTACCAGAAAGAGTTCCAAAAAGTTTTTTTGTAATCAACTTTGATATCCTATGCTGGTGCCAAGTGTTTAAAGTAACTACACTATTCCAAAAAGAAGCAACCTCAGGTAAGCCGAAATATTCAGAAAGATAAACAAGATTTAAAATATCTTTTTTAAAACAACTACCTCCAAAACCAGGTCCTGCATCAAGAAATTTTGAACCAATTCTACTATCAAAACCAATGGCTTTTGCAACTTCTCTAACATCAGCACCAGTTGCTTCACATAATGCACCTATAGAGTTTATTGAACTTACCCTCTGAGCTAAAAAGGCATTCGCAGTTAGCTTTGCTAATTCACTACTCCAGATATTAGTTTTAAGTATTTTCTCCTCTGGAACCCAATTTTTATAAACTTTTGATAGTGCATCCATAGCTTGATGACTTTCCCCTCCAATAAGTACTCTATCGGGGTTTTCTAGATCGTTAATAGCAGAACCTTCTGATAGAAATTCAGGATTTGATAAGATTTCAAAAGTTGTTGACTCTTCCTTATTTTTCAAGGAATGTTCTTTTGATTTTAAAATTTCTTTTATTACTTCAGCGGTTCTAACAGGTAAAGTACTTTTCTCTACAACTATAGTATGACCTTTAGCAAATAAAGATACTTGTCTGGCAGATGCTTCAATCCATTTTAAATTGCTTGCTTTACCAGCACCTATTCCTTTAGTTTTGGTAGGTGTATTTACTGAGATAAAGATCATATCTGCCTTGGCTATTTGTTTTTCAATATCTGTTGAAAAAAATAAATTTTTATTCCGTCTTCTTTTTATGATTTTATCAAGTCCAGGCTCATAAA
Organism: uncultured Prochlorococcus sp.; assembly: GCF_902616385.1. Taxonomy (GTDB): domain Bacteria; phylum Cyanobacteriota; class Cyanobacteriia; order PCC-6307; family Cyanobiaceae; genus Prochlorococcus_A. Next base: position 60,422 of record NZ_CACMSM010000002.1, read on the forward strand.
TAGGCAGATTTTCTAATTTTGAACTGTTCCATAAATTTATTCTATCTTTATTTATATCTACAACATTAACTTCAATGTGTGGACATCTATCAGCTATTACAGCCATAGTAGGTCCTCCTACATATCCTGCACCTATGCAACAAATATTTGATATTACGTTATTCATTTATTAATTATAATTCATCTACCTATTCTAATTAATTACTTTTTTAAAGTCTTTACTTAATTCCTGATTATTGCCCAAGCTCCAGCTAATAATGACCAGCCAGCTATACTTATCCTTCCATCAAAATATTGAATGTCAACTAAATGAGATATTGATAAAAGAATTAATGAAGTGATCCAAGCCCTATCAAAAAGTGTTTCTTTGATTTGATGATAACGATTAATAAAAATTTCTTCATAAGATTTCTTTATTAGGAAAGTTATTGGAATTAAAATTGATATTGCAGCTGGAATCCCATAGCTAACCATTAATTCAAGAGGAAGATTATGAGAGTGTGCTCTCCATATTCCAATCTTTGATTCAAGTAGATATCCATATGTAGAAGATCCTGTTCCAAACAATGGATTCTCTGAAATCATTTTTAATGCTTCTTTCCATAACCCTAATCGAGATATACTTCCATCGTATTCATAAATTGATGGATTAAAGTTTTCCCAAATTCCAGAAGGTATGAGTTGCTTCATTAAATTTTGAAATTCTATTCCAAAAATTGGAATAAAAATCAATAAAAAAATTGTAAGAATTAAAATCAATAAAGGGATAAAAAATTTTAAGCTTTTTGATCCAAAGAAAATCGGTATTGATATTAATAAATTTAACCAGGCGGCTCTGGATGCAGATAAAATTATTGAAAATGCAATTAAAACCTGAAATGCAAAAATAAATATTTTACGCAATATAGCTCGATCTTTCTCTAAAAAAAGTGCTAATCCAAATGGCCAGATTATTGTAAGCCAGCTACCTAAATAATTTTGGTTATTAAAAAGGCCTGTTACACTGGTTATCCCATTTATTGGTCTTTGATACCATATTATTAATCCATTGAGAAATTGTAAAGGACCATGCCAGTCAAAAAATGCTTGGCCAACTACAGAATAAATTACTGGTAAAGTACCAAGAAAAAGTAAAACAGCACTATTTCTTCGAAAGGATCGGCTTTTAAGATAAGTTTGAAAACTATAAAAACATAATATTAAAGGTAACCAATTTAATAAACCAATATTTTTTGTAAACCAATCTATACTTTCTAATCCTTGGATTTCATTTACACTATTAGAATTGAATAAGCTACTTATCAATAACAGGAAAATTGAAGCTAGAAAAAATTTATTTAAATTATCATGAAATAAACTTTGCCTTACATAAAAAAAACTCAAAATTGATGCAAAAAGCAGGATTATAGCGGAAATGGAAAAAGCTGATGGAAGTAAAAACAAACCCGTATAGTAACTATATTGTCCTACGGCCCTTAAAATTTGGCTTCTTTCTAATAATAAATTTTTCAAAATAAATTCATTTTTATTTGAATTAAGGTTATTTTTACTAACATTTTTAAAAAATAATACGCTTCCTGCAGGATTCGAACCTGCGGCCCACTGCTTAGAAGGCAGTTGCTCTATCCAGCTGAGCTAAGGAAGCTGAAGTTTTTCGAGGTATTGCTCGCAGAACTGTTGGCAGAGATGAAATATCATACAACTTTTACAGCTCTCTAAATAAGTAACCCAAATAACCATTTTATTTTAAAACAGCCCTGCAATCTCAACAAGTAAATTTTTAAAAAGAAATACTCTTTATGTAACTGAATAAATATTTATTTAAATATTAGAAGCAATTGTACTTCTTAGAGTTTGGTATGAATGGTTAAAAAATTTATTTATAAAAAGCTTTTATTAATGTAAAATTTTCATAGTGTAATAATTAATTCCTAACTTTGGCAAAAAGACTTTCAATAGATGATAAAAAAAATATTGTCGATTCTTTTACTAATGGAGCAACTTTAAACGAATTATCTAGAAACTTTAGCTGCACAAAATTAACCATAATAAGAAATTTGAAGCAGAGTATTGGAGAAAATTTATATAAAGAATTGTCTGAAAAAAATAAAAATTCTAATCAAAAAGACTCCATACAGAACAGTAGAGTAGATAGTCTTTCCCAAGAGATCAATCTTAAATCTACTAATGAAGAAATTTTGGATATATCAAATGGCAATGAAAACATATTACAAGCAGAATTTTCGCCAAATGAATCTTTTTTTGAAATCGCACCTTTAAACTATGACATAGAAAATTCATCAAGAAAGGAGTTATCTTCTGTTTCCATCTCAGAAATTGATTTCCCAAAAATTGTTTACATGATTGTTAATAAAAACATTGAATTGGAAATTAAACTTTTAAAAGACTATCCACAGTGGGATTTTCTGCCTATTAGTGACTTAAATAGAAAAACGATAGAAATATATAATGATATTAAAGTTGCAAAAAGATTCTGTAATAAAGAGCAAAAAGTTATTAAAGTTCCAAACACTGAAGTTTTTAGGATTGTAGCTCCTACTTTAGTTGCTAGAGGGATCTCGAGAATAATATGCTCTGAACAATTAATAGCGTTATAAGATTCATTTTTTATTTGTCAAACTCAAAGTAAAGAAGTTTCCTACTATTGATCCGGCGATAAAACTAGTCCCAACAATAAAACCTATTGGTAATTTTACGGTTTCATCAAACATCAAATTGACTTTACTTTTGTTTGAATTGTTCTGTAAACCAATCATCAATAATGTAAATAAACAAGAATTGAAAATTGTTGAAAAAAAAATCTTTTTAAGATCAAAATTCATATCTGTCGTTTAATTAAATTATAAATGAAACCTTTTTTAAGACCATTTTTCTTCGCCAAGTATTTAGAAGCGGCTGATAAGCTTAATCCAGCATTCATTAATTCTTTAAGATCTTTTCTTAAATCTGATTCATTAAATATACTCATCTTTTTATCAATCCCTTTTAGGATAACTGTTATTTCTCCAGTTATTTCCTTATCTTTAAAAAAATCAATTGCATCATCTATTTTGTGTCCAATATGCTCTTCAAACCTTTTTGTTAATTCTCTTGCTACCATTATTTCTCTGTCACCTCCACAGAAAACAGAAAGTTCTTGTAGTAATTTTTTTAATCTATGAGGAGACTCATAAATTATTGTTGTTTTCTTATTTTTACTTATTTCATGAAGTGTTTTGTTTCTATCACTTTGCTTTTTTGGGAGAAATCCTTCAAATATAAAACTTGAAGAGGGTAACCCACTTGAAACAAGAGCTGTTATTGCAGCACATGCTCCAGGAACGCAAATCATATCAATGCCTTCATATTTTAGGCTCCTAGCAATATCTTCCCCTGGATCGCAAATCCCTGGCATGCCAGCATCACTTACGAGGGCAATTGATTTTCCTTCTTTGAGATCTTTTACTATTTTTGGAGTTTTTATTAAAGAATTATGTTTATTAAAACTTATAAGTTTATTTGAAATATTGAACTTGTTCATTATTTTTTTTGTTTGTCTTGTATCCTCACAAGCAACTAAAGAAACATTTTGTAGAATATTTAATGCTCTTTGGGAGATGTCATTTAAGTTTCCAATTGGTGTACCTACTATATATAAAATACCGTTTTCCGGTTCTTCTTTTCTATGGGATAATGAGGAATTATTATTATTCATTTAATGATTGAATTACCGTCTGGTGTAGATATTAATAATCTTATCGATGATATAAGAATTTTCAGCTGGCAAGCAGCAGATATTTTGCTTTATTACTCTAGATTGTTAGAAAAATCAGATGATAAAAGAAAAATACTCAAAAATAATAACGAAGACGACCCCGTTACTTTGGCTGATTTAAAAGTTAATGAATTAATTATTAAAAGAATAAATGAAAAATATAAAAATACTAAATGGGATATTTTGAGCGAAGAAAATGTAAAAATTCCATCAAAAATTTTTGATAGTAAGAACGACTGGATCTGGATTCTAGATCCTCTTGATGGAACAAAGGATTTCATCCAAGGAACAGGCAACTATGCAATGCATTTGGCATTGAACTTTAAACAAAAACCATATATTGGGTTTGTTTTGATTCCAGACAAAAATCAATTATGGATAACAGATGGAAAAAAAACATGGTGCGAAAAAAGAGATGGTACAAAATATAAACCAAATCTCTTAAATAATAAAAACCTCCAAGAAATGACTTTAGTAACAAGTAAAAATCACGGAAATGACATTTTGAGAAATTTAATTCAAAAAATTAATTTTCGCAAAGTAGAAATTATGGGAAGCATTGGCTGCAAAATTGTATCTATAGTTAGAGGAGACAGTGATATTTATATTTGTCTAAGTTTACCGGGAAAAAGCTCACCAAAAGATTGGGATTTTGCTGCACCAGAATCTATTCTAAAAGGAGCTGGTGGAGAAATTACAAATTTAGATAATCAAGAATTATCCTACGGGAAAACTAGTTTTGAGCAGGGGGGAATTATAGTTGCCACAAATAACAAGAAAACTCACGGAAGTATTTGCTTTGAAATAAGGAAAATAATTGAGGATTATGGAATTTATCCTCTTTAGTTTTAATTAAGCGGAGCGACTGGAGTAGGAGTTGGCTCTGGATAAGACATTCCACTATTTTGACCCACTCCTCTCAAAGTAAGATTAATTCTCCCTCTGCTATCAATCTCTCTAACTCTTACAGTTACTTCATCCCCTTGCCTTACTACATCTTCGACTCTCTCAACCCTTGCTTCAGATAATTGAGAAATGTGAACCATCCCCTCTTTGCCAGGCAATATTTCTACGAAAGCACCTATAGGTATTATTCTGGTTACGACACCAGAGAAGATTTCACCTTCATGAACTTTGCGTGTTAATCCCTCAATTATCTTTTGAGCTTCTTCAGCTGCAGCTCCATCATGGGATGCAATAGTTACAATACCTCCATCTTCTATATCTATTTTTGTATTGGTCCTCTCAGTAATTCCCTTAATAGTTCTTCCTCCAGGGCCAATTACTGTTCCTATAAGCTCAGGATCAATTCTAAAGCTTAAAAGTCTTGGAGCGTGTGGAGAGAGGGATTCTTGAGGTTTATCTATTGCCGCTTGCATCTTTTCTAAAATATGTAATCTTGCAGGCCGAGCTTTTTTAATTGCATCAGAAATAATAGAGACTGGTAAACCTGTAATTTTCATATCCATTTGTAAGGCAGTAATTCCTTTATCAGTACCAGCAACCTTAAAATCCATGTCTCCAAGAAAGTCTTCAATTCCTTGAATATCTGTAAGAATTCGAACTTCTTTACCTTCTTTGATTAATCCCATAGCAGTACCACTTACAGGTGCTTTTAGAGGAACTCCTGCATCTAATAATGAAAGCGTGCTTCCACATACTGAACCCATTGAAGTTGATCCGTTAGAACTTAAAACTTCACTTACTACTCTTAATACATAAGGAAATGTTTCTTTCCCAGGCAGCACGGGTATTATTGCTCTTTCAGCTAATGCTCCATGGCCAATTTCTCTTCTGCCTGGAGTTCTCATTGGCCTTGTTTCTCCAACTGAATAAGGAGGAAAATTATAGTGATGTAAATATGTTTTTTCAGTACTTGGATTTAAATCATCCATCTCTTGAGCATCGCTGGGTGTGCCAAGAGTAGTAGTAGATAAGACTTGAGTAAGGCCTCTTTGAAAAAGTGCAGAGCCATGAACTCTTTTTGGAAGAATTCCTGCAGAGGCTGATATTTTTCTAACTTCATCGAGTTCCCTTCCATCAACTCTTTTCCCATCATTTATGATTTGTGACCTCATTAATTTTTTTGTTAATTTTTTAAAGTCGGAATCAATTAATTTTTCATTTTCTGAGGTTAGAACTTTTACTTGATTGTCATCTTTAAGTGAATCAATTTTGCTTTGAGTTTCAGTTTTAATTTTTTCGAGTTCAAGATCTCTCTCTTCCTTTGAAAGGTCAAATTTCTTTAAAACTAACTCAATAGGTTTTGTGCAATTTTTCTCTAAATAAGAGGGCAATGTTTTATCTTCTTCAAGGTCAGATGGCTTAATCTGTTTTATTCCTAAGTCTTTTAGTAAATCTTCTTGCGATTTAATAAGTTCAGTAACAGCCTCATATCCGAAATCTATAGCTTCGATTGTATCTTGCTCTGATAATTGATTTGCACCTGCTTCAATCATTACGATACCTTCTGGTGATCCTGCTACAACAATGTCTAAATCTCCTTTCTCAATCTCTCTATAACTAGGATTTAAGATGAAATCATCTCCTATAAGCCCAACTCTTACCGCAGCCATTGGCCCATAAAATGGAATCTCTCCAACTAAAGTTGCTATTGAAGCCCCAGTAACAGCCAAAACGTCTGCTGGAACTCTTTCATCTAGAGAAAGGCATGATGCGACTATTTGAATCTCATCCCTCATCCATGTGGGGAAAAGTGGCCTCATTGGCCTATCAATTAATCTTGCTATTAAAGTTGCTCTTTCTGGTGGGCGACCTTCTCTCCTCATAAAACCACCAGGAATCCTCCCTGCAGCATAAAGTTTTTCTTCATAGTCGCATATCAGAGGCAGAAAGTCTGATGGGTCTTTTTTGGCAGTTTTTGTCGCTGTAACTAATAGTGAGGTATCACCACACTCAATCATTACTGATCCACTCGCTTGAGGAGCATATAGTCCTGTAGTTAGTCGTATCTCTCGTCCGTCAAACGTGATCGACTTATTTTGTCCTTCCACTTTTTAAATTATAAATCTATACATAATTTATTCTTACATTTAATAGGGACATATTGAGTAAATTATTTAGATAAGCTATAAAAATTTTTAAAAATGTCCTAAAAATGAGTTTAATTCCTAATAGTATTATTTTTTCTTGAGAAATATAGTACTTAAGTTAAAAACTTATACTACCAACTTGATTTAACTACTCCAGGAAGTTCACCGTTATGAGCTCTTTGTCTTAACTGATTCCTGCAAAGACCAAAATCTCTATATACTCCTCTAGGTTTACCAGTTGCCCAACACCTATTTCTTACTCTATTTGGTGCAGAGTTCCTAGGCAGACCTTGAATCTTTCTATGAATTTCTAACCTTTCCATTGGATCTTTCGCGGCATTAAATTCATCTAATAATGCTTTCCTTTTTGCAGCATATTTCTCCACAAGTTTTTTGCGTTTAACTTCTCTCGCAATCATGGACTTCTTGGCCATTAAAATAAACTTTAAACTAATTAATATATTAACAGCTTGGAGAACAGTTTTTAAAAGTTTATTTATTGGTTTAATAATCTTTGTACGATTAATAGTTGACTAGTATCTCTGATAATAAGCAAAACGCTTAGTCCAACTAAAAGAAAAAAACTGGACTGAGTAACAACCATTTGTACCTTTACTGGAACTGGTTTTCCCCTAAAACCTTCAATTAAAGTGAAAACAAGTTGTCCTCCATCTAACAATGGTAAAGGTAATGAATTAAGTACTGCTAAATTAATAGAAATTAAAGCCGCAAATAATAATATGCCTGTTCCACCTTGTTGAGATAATTGTGCACCGATTTCAACAATTTTGACAGGGCCACTTAATTGTTGAGCTGTTGAGGAGAAATTTGTAATTAATCCTTTATAACCTTGTATTGTTTTTACCAAAAGTGATGAAAACTCATTATTGGTGTATTTAAAAAGTTCGAATATGTTTTTTGTCTTTTTAGTCTCCTTTTTTATATTCGGTTGTAATTGAGCTCCGATTGTTCCCTTCCCATCAATATTTCTTGGTATCAAGGTTAAATTTTTCAGAAGTCCATCTCGATCAATTGTTATGGAAATTGGTTTCTCTGATGAATTTTGAATCTCTTTAACTAAAGCAGAAACTGCTTGGTCGCCAAATCCTAAAGTACTGCTTTCGATTTTTAAAATTTTGTCCCCTGCTTGTAATCCAGCAAGAGAAGCAGCCTTCTCTGGTTGAGTCGCCAAAACTAAAATACCAGGATCGGGATCAAATGGAATCCCAATAGTAGTCACATTTATAATTAAAATAGTATAGGCAAGAATTAAGTTGGCGAATACCCCAGCTGATATAACAATTATTCTTTGAATAACTGGCCTATTTTTTAAAAGATTTGGATCTTTAGAGTCAATATTATTTATTTCTTCATCAGGAAAAGAAACAAAGCCTCCTAGGGGAAATGCTCTAAGTGAATAAGTTATGTTTCTATATTTTTTCTGAATTATTGATGGTCCAAAACCAATTGAAAATCCATCAACATAGATACCTTGCAAAATTGCTGCAAGAAAATGCCCCATTTCATGAAAGAAAATGAGAAATCCCAGAACTGTTATTGAGGTTAAAACGTTCATTCAATTATTTTAAGCAGTTTTTAAAAATTTTGATCCAAAATACGGAACAAGAGCATCTGGTATTTTTACGCTCCCATCAGTTTGTTGGCCATTCTCTAGAATAGCTGCCATAGTTCGTCCAATGGCAAGGCCACTGCCATTTAAGGTGTGTAAATATGTATTTTTTTTATCAATTTTTGCTCTAATTGATGATCTGCGTGATTGAAAGTCAAGACAGTTACTACAACTTGATATTTCTCTATAACATTTACTACTAGGTAGCCAGACTTCGAGATCAAAAGTTCTACTAGAAGAAAATCCCAAGTCTCCAGTACAAATATCCACTAATCTATAGGGTAGGTTTAGCTTTTTTAAAATACTTTCCGCATCAGAAGTAATTTTTTCATGTGCTTCAGTAGATTTGCTGGGATCACAAAACCAATAAAGCTCAACCTTGTTAAATTGATGAAGTCTGATTAAACCCTTTGTATCCCTTCCATAACTGCCAGCTTCTCTCCTAAAACATGGGCTATATGCAACATATTTAAGAGGCAATTGCTTGGGATCAATTATTTCATTTTTATGAAAAGCGGTAATTGGAACTTCAGCAGTTGGAGAAAGCCATAAATCGTCATTAGAACACTTAAAACTTTCACTTGAAAATTTAGGTAATTGTCCAGATCCCTTTAAACTTTCTGAATTTACTAGAGCTGGGGGCATTAACTCTAAATAATCATTTTTAGTATGCGTATCGATCATGAAATTAATCAAAGCCCTCTCTAATCTTGCACCATTACCAACAAGAGTAATGAATCGACTTTTTGAAATTTTGGTTGATTTTACAGAGTCAAAAATATTAAGACTTTCACCTATCTCCCAGTGAGATTTAATATTTTCTTTTTTAAAAGGGTCTCCCCAAGTTTTAACTTGTACATTATCACTTTCATCTTTTCCAATAGGAGCATCTTTGCTAGGAAAATTTGGCAAATTAGAAATCTCATCATCCACTTCTTTTTCTAATATTCTTTGTTTCTCTTCAAGTTCAGAAATTTTAATTCTGTATTCGTTTCCCTTTTTCTTTAAATCTTTTAGTTCTTTTAAATTATTGTTTTGTGATTTTCCAATTAAATTACCAATTGATTTGCTTAATTGTTTGCTCTTGGATTGGATACTGGATATTTCTATATCAATTTCTTTTTTCTTTACAGTTAATTCGTGTACGTGGGATATTTTATAAACTTTCCCTCTTAAAGATAAATTCTCTTCAACAGATGTTGGATTTTCTCGTATTAATTTTTGATCTAACACTCTTTTTTTTTTATACATTAATTAAGATAGTTAATCTCAATTCATTATTTGGGATTTTTGATAAAAAATTAACTAAATTAATGATTCCTAACTTATTGAAAATTTTTTAAATATATTTTTGTTACGATGCAGATCGAGCACGCCCTGTAGATGACCATTCTTTTAGTAAATCAATTTGCTCTTTAGCTGTTCTTGATAAGGGAACTAATTCAGAAACTGCCTTTATTAAATCTTTCTCCATAAGCTCTCTATTTTCAGAGAATGAAATGTGCATCCCTTCTATTACTGCTTGTTCAAGTTCTGCCCCGGAGAATCCATCTGTTCTGTCTATTATTGTAGTAAGAGGGAAACTGTAACTTGGCCTTCTTTTTTTTAAATGCAAATCTAGAATGCTTAATCTTTCTTTTGAATTTGGTAAATCAAGAAAAAATATCTCATCGAATCTACCTTTCCTTAATAATTCAGCAGGAAGTTTATCTATTGCATTCGCAGTGGCAATTACAAATACAGCAGATTCTTTTTCAGCCATCCAAGTTAATAAACTTGCCAAAACCCTTTGACTTGTTCCGCCGTCACTTCTAGCATCGCCACCAAAGCCTTTATCAATTTCATCGATCCAAAGGATACAAGGTGACATGGCCTCTGCTCTCAATATTGTTTCTCTTGTTCTTGCCTCGCTTGAACCAACAAGGCTTGAAAATAGTCTTCCTACATCTAACCTAAGAAGTGGCATTGACCAACTATTAGAAATAGATTTGGCAGTAAGTGATTTACCGGTACCTTGCGCCCCTACAAGCAATACTCCTTTTGGAATTGGTAGTCCATAGTCTCTAGCTTCTTTAGAAAAGGCTCTATATCTTTGATTCAGCCAAATTTTTAAAACGTTTAAACCACCAATATCATCTTGACTTGATTTGGCTTCGAAAAATTCTAAAATTTCACTTCGGGCAATCACTTGTTTTTTTTCGTCGAGAATATCTTTAATATCTTCTTTGCTTATTTTACCTCTTTGAGCAAGGGCCTTTGCAGTGACTTGTTTTACTTTTAATTCGGTAAGTCCGCTTGAAGCTATAGAAAGTTCGTTTAAATCTTGTTCTTCAAGATTTGAATTAGTATTAATAGCAATTTTTTTTATTAGATTTTTCAATTCTTTTTGATCAGGTAGAGGTAAATTTAAAATTGTCATTAATTCATCCAGCTCTTCTGATGATGGAAATAAATGAGAAGTAATAATTAAATTATGACTAGTTTTCTTAAGTGTTGAAGATAGTTCTTTAATAGTTCTATTAATAGATGGATCGTCATAAAATTTATGAAAATCTTTTACTAATAAAACTGTTGAAACTTCAGAACTTTGTTCTTTAAGCCAATTCAGAACTCCTAACGGATTGTTTGAAAATTTACCTTCTTCATTTATTAATCCTTTTATACCGCTAACACAATCCCAACAAATGAATCTTTTTATATTTAGTCTTTCACAAGATAAATTAACCAATTTTTCTAATCTTTCCTCTTCTTTAGTCCTGATCCAAATTAATGAAGTTCTTGATTTTATGAGTAATTCTAAATTTCTACACCAAGAATTCATTATTAAAGATTAAGATTATTTTTTGCTGTTAGGTTCAAAAGGTAATCTTTTTTCTGAAATAGTTGAAGCAGAAGTAGTTATTACTTCATTTTTGGCCGATAATTGTTGATCCAAAATTTTCTGTAGATTCTCGGGAAGAGCTTCTTTATTAAGAAGAAAAGTTTGGAATGCCTGGAATATATTAGCAACAACCATATAAAGTAATACTCCTGCCGGGAGTGGGAAAAACAGAAACATTCCAGTAATCATAATTGGTGTGATTTTATTTGCTGTTGATTGCTGTGGATTCGCAGGCATCCCCTGACTAGATAAAACTTGAGAAAGAAGAAGGGTTAATCCAAAGGCCCCAACTAGTGCTGCAATATCCCAGTTAATTGCCCCATCTACATAAAAACCAACTTGGCCAAGAGCTTTTATAAAAAGAAAACCACTTTTAGCAGCTAGACCAGGGATTTTTGCTTCTATTGTTGCATCCCCAGGTTTAATTGCTGTTACTGTGCCGTCTTGAGAAACTTTAAGATTTTCGGATCCTTTAGAAACCTTCCAAGTGGGAAGAAATTTTGATCCATTGTCGTAATTAGATAGAACTTCCGAATAACTGTTACCGTTTGTTGTTTGTAAATTTATTTTCACGGATTCTTCCGTTCCTAATTTTGTTCCATTAGGGATTGTAGCTATCACAGGAAAATGTGATTTTTCTGTGATAAATATAGAGTGTCTTGGGGATTTATAAGGTTTTGGGTCAATAGCTGCTATCTGATCTTGCGGAACAACCTTGAGGTTTATGTTATAAGGGACATCAGCAAATGGAGAGCCTCTTAAAGTTGCAAACAATGCGAATAATACGGGCATTTGTACAATCAATGGAAGGCAACCTGCTAAGGGACTTCCAAACTCGTTCATTAGTTTTCCAAGTTCCTCTTGCTGTTTCTTAGGATCACCTGAAAACTTAGATTTTATTTCTGCTTGCTTTTTTTGCATTACTGGTTGAGCAATCTTCATCCTTCTAGCGCTTCTAATGGAACCAGCGCTTAAAGGAAAAAGTGCAATTCTAATTACGACTGTTAATGCAACAATTGCTAAACCATAACTAGGGACTAAACCGTAGAAAAAATCTAGAATCGGGATAAGTAGTTTTTCAGAAATGAACCCTATCACGATATTAAAAGGAGTGTAATTTTGCTAGACATTTTATTTTACAGGAAAAAAAGGTTTTTGTAATTAATATGTTTAGGATTTAGTAGCAAATCCCTCAACCTCATTGAGATTTGGGATTTGTGATCTTTTGTTTATGTTCTCTTCAATAAATTTTTGCTTTTCTCTGAATAAAGGTAATGATTTCATTTCAACCTTTGATCCGTCATTAAGGATAAGAACCATATCACCATATGAACCAAACCCCCTTGGGATAGATCTGATTTCTTCAATATTACTTAATGAGACTTGTGTTTTGTTTTTGCCAAACCATCCTCCATCTATTGTGATTCTTTTGTTCGTAATTTTATACCTCAACCACAATGCTCTAACAATCGCGGCAAAGGTAAATGGTAATCCAAGAATGGTTATACCCCCAAGAAGATTTATTAATAAATCGCTTTTTGCAGGACCACCTTCATAAAAGATTTCTTCATTTATGTTAATCATTTGATTAGATGAGATTTGAACATTAAGTTTTGAAATTCCTCCAAAAGTCTATTTTTATCATTGCAGAAATCCCCAAATTTAAGGTTAACAAGTAACCAATATGGTTTGTGGTTATTAATTTTTTGAATGTTTGTTAATAACCATTCTTGCAGGATTCTTCTTAATTTATTTCTTTCTACAGCTTTTTTTGAAACTTTTTTACTAATAGCGATTGCAACCCTAAGTTTGTTTGAGGTTTTTGCGAGTCTATGGGTTAAGAGAATATCTGGATTTGATCTTGCAACTTTAAAAGTCATTAATTTCCCATGATATATTTTGGAATTTTTATGAATGTAATTAAAAGTCCTATGACCTTTTAAACGCATATCCTTGGGTAAGGCCATTTAAATTTGAAGTTATACAGCTATTCTTTCTCTACCTTTTTGTCTTCTGCTTTTAATCACTCTTCTTCCTGTATGAGAACGCATTCTTACTCTAAAACCAGATACACGTTTTCTTTTTCTTGAAGTTCCGCCAAAAGTTCTTTTAGTCATTTGTTTATTAATCCTTATTTAATTTATCATTTAATCGATCAATATAGTCCAGCTTCCTAAATAACTTGAAAATGATTGCCCTTTAGGTTGACCATATGAATGAAATTGAAATAAACCTGATTTTTTTGGATTAAAGATTTTTAAGACTATTGCATAACTGTCTTTGTTTGAAGGAATTGGGCTGTAGGGGTAAATATCTAGTGATCGTAAGCCTGATTCATCAGAATTGATTTCGATATCAGATGGAATGTCTTCTAAACATTTTGTTCTATTATCAAAACCGCCTATTCTTACTTTACAAAAACTAATTTTTTCGTTTTTTAAAGTGGATTTAAAGGTTTTGGGGATCGCTAGGTTAATTTTTAAGAGATCAGTTCTTCTATCAGATGGCCTCAAGAAAAAATAAATTGTATTTCTCAATCTCTTTTTATTTTCTTTTTGAAACCACTTTAATCGTCTAAAACTAGAGTCTTGATCCCACTGAAATTCCAACCCAGCTCTTGCATCTTGGATGTCATTAAAAAAAGGAGTTGAAACTAAAATTGCGGGGAGAATAAAAAATCTCAAAATTTTAAGATTTAATGTAAGTTTCTTTGTGATTTTTAACATTAAAGGAATTAAATTTTAAAGGTTGAGTTTGTAGTATTAAAATTTGGGGCAGAGGAATTATTTCACTAAGGTTAACATCTATCTGCCCTTAATTTTGCAGCAGCTCTTAAATATGGGTGCTTTATTGGATAATTGGGTGGCATTAAAACTTGAGCCATTATTCTTATACAAAAATCAACATCATTTGATACGTGCATTTGTTGGCAGTCTATAAAGGCTACTGAATCAAGTCCATTAAATTTCCTTGCAATTGAGGCGGGGAAACATGCATTTAAATCTTTTGTTGCTGTGAATGTAATTGATAATATGTTTGTCTTAATCAAATTGTTACGTGAAATTAATTCATCAATTAATTCCACTACGGCAACTTCTATCTCCATAACAGAATTCCCAGATGCTGTTGTAGCACCACGAATAAATGTAATTTTATAATCATCCTTCATTTTTTCAAACATATCGATTTAAGGTTTGTATAACCAAAGTACTTTATTTGATGAGTCAAACTCAAAAAAGATATTATTGATAATTTTCTCAACCATTCTACCCCCAGGAATTAGTCCAAGTATTTTTTTCTTTTTCTTCCCAAATGTTAAGGGCTGTATTTTAGGGTCAATATTAACCATTTCTGCAGCTAGTTCTCTAGCAACAAATTCATCTCCTACCTCATCAACTAGTCCTAATTCTTTCGCTTGAGTACCAGTGAAAATTCTTCCATCAGCAAATTTTATTACATCATCAACAGGTAAATTTCTTCCTTCAGCAACAGCTTCAGTAAATTGTTTATAACTTTCATCTATTAATCCTTGAAGCAGAAATCTACCTTCTTCACTTAGAGGTTTGTCTGGAGAAAGTATATCTTTAAATACACCGCTTTTAACAGTTTCAAATTTAATACCGATTTTATCTAATAATTCAGATAAATTATTTCCTCTTATAATCACACCAATGGATCCTGTAATTGTGCCTGGATTAGCAACTATTTTGTCAGATGCAACACCTATGTAAACGCCTCCTGATGCTGAGATGTTCCCAAAACTAGCAATGACTTTACATCCTTTATCTTTTAGTCTTTTAATAGCAGAGTATATTTCTTGGCTATCCCCAACAGTACCCCCTGGAGAATCAATTCTCACGATTAAAGCAGGAAATTCTCTATCCTCAATTTGTTTAAGAGCTTTAAGGACTGAAACTCTTGTTGAACTTGTAATAGGCTCATCAATTACTATACGAGCTATTCTTTTTTTTGACTTTCGTCTAAAAGGCCAAATCATTCTTTTAAGGTAAATTCATAAAACTACTTTAAAAAGACTATCAGCAGACCTAATGAATTCAATCCTAAATTGGTTTTTAATGATACTCCCTTTTGCACTTTGGGGGACTTCAATGGCGGCAATGACTCCTTTAGTATCTAGTGCTGGGCCTGAGTTTGTGGCTTCTTTAAGATTACTTCCTGCAGGGATTCTTGTTCTAATAACAACATATTTGTTTAAAAGAGATTTAAAAATTTATAAGTGCGATTTGAAGTGGTTTTTTGTTTTTACGATTGTTGATGCCACTTTTTTTCAGTTGTTTTTAACTTATGGTATTGAAAAGACTGGAGCAGGTTTAGGTTCTGTTTTAATTGATTCTCAACCGCTTTTGGTAGCTATTTTAGCGAGGGCAATATTTGGGAATTTAATTAATCCAATAGGATGGTTAGGACTACTTTTTGGCTTGGGAGGAATAGTATTTTTAGGAGTTCCACAAGAATTTTTAGGGAATTGGTGGTTGATGTCAGATAAGTCTATAAATGATGTTGCTTTTAACTTTGGAGAACTTTGGATGCTTGCAGCTTCTCTCGCTATGGCATTAGGAACAATTTTAATTAGATTCACTTGTACTAAAAGTGATCCAGTGGCAGTTACAGGTTGGCATATGGTTTTAGGGAGTTTGCCCTTAATTATCAAGCACTGCTTACAATCAAATTTCACAATAATTCCAGATTGGTCAATATTTGATTGGGGACTTATGTCATTTGCAAGTATTTTTGGAGGTGCAATAGCTTATGGATTGTTTTTCTACTTTGCTAATAATAAAGAAATAACTGGATTTAGTACTCTTGCATTTTTAACACCTGTATTTGCTCTTCTTAGTGGAGGTGTTTGGTTAGATGAAAGACTGACTATTGTGCAGTGGATAGGAGTAGTGTTTGTTCTTATCTCAGTATTTTTTGTTAGCCAGAGAAAGAGTTTATGGGAAAATAAATTTTCTGATACTACTATTTAATTAGTTTATTTTTGTAAAAAGTCTAATAATGCGAATAGTATTGATTAGTACTCCAATAGGGTTTTTAGGGAGTGGTAAAGGTGGTGGAGTTGAATTAACTATAAATTCTTTAGTTTCAGGTTTAATTTCTTTAGGACATTCTGTTGAGGTTGTAGCTCCAAAGAATTCTAAGTTACATGAAAGTAATGTAAAAGCAAAATTACATTTTGTGGAAGGTGAAGATCAAATTAGTTGGCAGCATCAAAATTATAATTCTCCAGTGAGTATCCCAGACAATTCTCTTTTAGCAGGAATGCTTGAAAAAGGATTAGATATCGCTAAACATGCAGATGTATTGTTGAACATGTCTTATGATTGGTTGCCTATTTGGATGACTCTAAATTTGGAGATACCCATTGCCCATATTATTAGTATGGGTTCTGAAAGTTCAGTAATTAGTAATTTAATCTCTAAGGTATATGCTAAATATCCAAATAATTTTGCTTTTCATTCGAAAATGCAGGCTAATGATTATCCATTCATAAAAAAACCAACAATTATTGGAAATGGGTTTAATTTAGATAATTATATTTTTCAAGATTCAGTGAAGGGACCATTAGCATGGGTTGGAAGAGTGGCTCCGGAGAAAGGGTTAGAGGATGCAGTATATGTGGCAAATCAACTTGGCGAAAAATTAAAAGTTTGGGGATTTATTGAAGATGAGATGTATGCCTCAAAGATAGAAAAATTATTCCCTCAAGGAGCTATAGAATGGATGGGTTTTTTATCAACCGACGAATTACAAAAAGAACTTGGTAAATGCAGAGGGTTGTTAAATACTCCGAAATGGAATGAGGCATATGGGAACGTTATTGTTGAAGCCTTAGCCTGCGGGGTGCCAGTTGTAGCTTATAAAAGGGGAGGTCCTAGTGAAATTATTCAGCATGGCCAAACAGGTTATCTTGCTGATCCTGACGATAAAAAAAATATGCTTTCGTATGTAGAGATTATTGAAAAAATAAAGCGTCAGAAATGTAGAGAATGGGTAGAAAAAAATGCCTCCGCAGATATATTTGCTAACAAGGTTGTGAACTGGCTTAATAAGGTAATGCATGCATATAAATAATATTAAATGATTCTTCTGAACTCAAAAAAAAGGCTTTTAAACGCAGTAATAATTTTAGTTTCTGGGATCATTATTTTTATTTTAGGTTTAGGTAATACAGGACTGGTGGATGAAACGCCCCCTTTATTTGCTGCTGCGGCAAGGGCTATGAGTGAATCTGGTGACTGGATAACTCCAAAGGTCAATGGAATGTTCCGTTTTGATAAGCCTCCACTGATTTATTGGCTAATGGGTTTTTTTTACTCATTACCCAAAAACGAGATTTGGGATAGTTTCGGGACTCTCTCGGCAAGGCTCCCTTCAGCTTTGGGATCATTATTTTTAATGTTGATGATTGGAGATACGTTGTTTTGTTGGCCACAGAAGAGTGATAGGCAATTCTTTACTCCAATAGTTGCATCATTAGCCTTTGCTTTGTCTCCAATAATAATTATCTGGAGTAGAACTGCCGTGAGTGATGCTCTTTTAACTGGGACCTTGGGGATAAGCCTCCTTTTGTTTTGGAGAAGAATGGCAAGCGAAAATAATGACCAATGTATTTCAGCGTGGGTATTTTTAGGTTTTGCAATTTTAACTAAAGGACCTGTTGCATTTGTTTTGGCATTATTGACTATTACATCTTTCTTATTTAGTCAGAATAATTGGAAAACGTTGCTCTGTAAGATCAACCCTAAGAAAGGTTTTTTAATAACAATACTTATAAGTATTCCATGGTACATATTAGAGCTCATAAAAGAGGGAAAGCCTTTTTGGGACAATTTTTTTGGTTACCATAATTTTCAAAGATATACCTCAGTTGTAAATAATCATGCCGAACCATTCTGGTTTTTTCTTTACATAATGATATTGGCTTCATTACCATTCACTCCTTTTTTGTATCACGGTATATTCAAGGCTTTTAAGGATTTTTTGAGAAGTTCAAAAGAAAGTTGCAATATCACTGACACCCTTTATACCTATTCTCTATGTTGGTTAACATCTGTTTTAATCTTCTTTAGTCTTTCTGCAACAAAACTACCAAGCTATTGGCTACCAGCAATTCCAGCAGCGGCATTATTAACAAGTAATAGCTTTATAAGCTTAAAAAATATAAACAAAAGTTATTTATATTGCTGGATTTTTAATATTTTAATTTTGTTTGGCTTATCCCTAGCATTCTTTTTCTCAAATATTTGGTTGAGTTCAATTAATGATCCCGAAATGCCTAATCTTGCATCAGAACTTATAAGCTCTGGGATTATTTTCAAAGCTAAATTGTTCTTCTCCTCGTTTACCCTTCTTGCAATAATTTTATTTTCTTTAAAATCTAGAAATATTCTTCTTTATCTCCAAATTTTACTTTTAATTGGACAGTCTTATTTGATGTCGCCAATTAGAAAATTAGCAGATACTTCTAGGCAACTACCTATAAGGAATATTTCAAAATTAATTTTAGATATTCGCGAGGGAAGGGAAACTTTAGCAATGATCGGGATAAGAAAACCTTCATTACATTATTATTCGAGACAAATAGTTTTTTATGAACCAAACACTGAAGAGGGATTAATTAATCTTTCAGAAAGGCTAAATACTGATAGGAGAGGAAATTATGAAGATCAACCAGATTATGAATACAAATCTCTATTGGTCGTGATAGATGAATACTCTACTCGCCGACAGCAATGGTCAAAAATTAATCATCAAAAATTGGGCAATTTTGGAATTTATAATTTATGGCGAATTCAAAAAAGTGATTTAATCAAGTATTCGAGATTTTTAGTTGAAAGTGGTTATAAATCTGACTGGGAAAATAGAAAAGTTGAAAAATTTTAACAAAGTCTTTTTTTTAGAAGAGCATTTTTTAAATCATCAATGCTGCACTTGCTTGGGATATCAATTTTATTTAAATCTTCCATTAATTCGAGATCGATGACAGAATCTTCGGCTAAAAAACTAAAAACTTCATTAATGCTTATTCCCATATCTTGAGCCATCTCTGAGATAAGCCTTAGAGTATCCCTCCTAACCGAAATCCTTAGATCTAAAGGGATATATTCATTTTCAGGGTTTGCTGACTTCATAATCTAAATCTTAAGACATTATTTAGTTATCAGGATATAATCTTTACAATATTCATTAATCATGCATCTAATTAGGGTTCATTCAAGTTGTTTGAATAAATAAATCCATAAACATTTTTAATAGAGGAATTGTAATTATTGAAATTAAGGTTGTAGTAAAAAGAATTTTTGAAGCTATTTTTTGTTTCACGCCATAAGCCTCTGCCATTAATATTGTGGATATTGCCGTTGGGGTTGCTGCCTGAAGAATTATTGCGGATGATTGATAGAAGTTAAAATTTAAGAATTTGCAAAATAAAAAAATAATAAAGGGAAGAATAAATAACTTTAATAAAATTGAAAATTTAATTTCTTCATTTAGATCCAAAATCCTCTCATTTTGATTTGTGATTATTCCAAGTCTTGATCCCACAACTATAATTGCCAAAGCAATAACTATTCTTGCAGGAATCCACAGATAATTGCCTAATATTTCATCTATTTGAAAAAGATATGCAAGAAGTACACCAATAATCCCTCTTGATGCAGGGCTATTTATCAATGCATTTAATAGTCCTTTGATGTTTGGGATGTCATTGCTGTTGGATCTTTCTTGAAGAAAAAAAGGTCCAAATATCCAAGCGAAAAGTGTTGTTCCCAAATCAAATCCAATAGTGAAATTTATAGTTGTTGAAGGTAGAAGAGCTAGCGCAATTGGTATTCCAAGAAATGATGTATTACCTATTAGGCCTGCTAGCTGCAATGTGTAATTTGGAAGCCTCTTCTTAAATATTGGGATTATATTTATAAAAGCTATTAAAAATCCAATTACAGAAAATGCTAAAAATGCACTTTTAATTAGGTTTATATCTATACCTTCCTTTAATAAGAGACCCATTACACTTAATGGAATGCCAAATCTTATCAGAGGTCTTGCTATGTGTTTTGAAATCTTTGGATTCTTTTTCCCTAGAAGAAAACCTAAGATTAAAAAAGGGATAATATTAATAAAAAGAGAGTAGATGGTATTAATTAAATATTTATTAAAGCAATATTAACTCGCCATAGTGCAGGCAAAAAGTTTTTTCTAACTCATTTAGAAATTAAATTATTTTCCAAATTGCTTTTTCAGGAATTAAAGGAGATTCATATAAATTTTCTGGTTCTTTAGTCAAAACTCTCCATGAAGGAACCCGACAAGTTACGTAAGCAGGACTTTCAATTAAAACTCCTGGTTTCTCATCAAAAGTACAAGTAAACCCCTCTTTCCAATATCCACCATCGTTAAGGCTTCCTTTAAACCAAACCCAGCATTTTGAAGTTTTCAAGATCAGTAAATTTTTGTTTTATTTTAATCAAGATTTAATTATTAAATATAAAGTTTATTACTTTTAAAAAAAATTTTATTCAATTTATTTTTTTGAAAAATATATTTTAGAGATTAATATCAATAAATTTAAAATCAGGGTGATTAAATTTGCTATCAATATTGGTTTAGAAGAAATTTTATAGCCGTAAATAATCCAAGACAAAACACCGATAATAAACATTATTAATGTTGTCAAAGAAACATCATCTGCCTTTTTTGTTTTTAAAGTTTTTATCAATTGAGGTAGAAATGCTGCTGTTGTTAAAATCGCTGCAAAATATCCAAATATATCTACATTCATAAAAATAATTTAAAAACTATTCTTTAATTAAATTAGTGAGAAATCCTAATGGATCCCTCATATTTGATGAATATCCAAGCACATCGTTTGAAAAAAATTTATAAATAATTTGATTTTTATTATTCAATAGAAAAGAAGCACCTCTTTGAGGAAGGTATTCTTCATTAAGAATATAATCACTCCAATTTTGAATTATTTCATTCATATTATTTAGTCTAAATGTTGCTAATTCAAATGGTCTCAAATAACCATCCCCGAAAACCTTTTTAAAAGAATTACCTGAAAATTTTAAAAATTTTAAAACATCAATTATGTCAACTTCTGAATAAATTTGCTTTGCTTTTCGGTCGCCGGTATAACCTCTAATAACTTCTTTAATAGTTTTAAAGGAATTTATCCCTGACAACATCAAAAGCATATTGATCCAACCGCCTAAACCTATATCTAAGCCTCCAGAGACTTTAAGATCATTGTGGATTTGATTATCAGCAACTGCTATTAAACTTTCTTCAGGAAAGCCAGTAAATTTACAGAATTTTTGTTTTCCATTTTGGTTACCAATAGCAATGGCAAAAATATCTAAATTTTTATCTTGATGATTATCGATAAAATTTTTTAAATTTATTGCATATTCAAAGCTATCAAAATCTCCCAATAAACCAAATAAAACAATTAATTTGAACTCTTTCTGCCCATTGAATTTGAATTCTTCAACAAGATTTTTGATATCATTTTGAAATTTGTCAGTCACGATGGTTTAAATATTTTATAAATTATTCTCAAAAAATTTTTCTTACCTTGACTAGTATAAAATTTTACATGAAAAAGTTTTTAAAGAAATTAATTTAACGTTTTTAGATTTTATTATTCTAATGTAAACATTTTGAAGTTATGACCGTAGGAATTTATTACGCAACTACAACTGGAAAAACTGAAGACGTAGCTGATCGTCTTCACAACTTTATCTCTTCAGCAGAAGCACCTAAAGATGTATCTGATGTGGATGATCTTTCCGAATTTGAAGGTCTTGATGGAATTATCTGCGGGATACCTACTTGGAATACAGGTGCAGATGAAGAAAGATCGGGAACTGCATGGGATTCAATCTTGGAGGATATTGGTGAACTAAGTTTATCAGGAAAAAAAGTTGCAATTTTTGGTTTAGGAGATTCTTCTACATACACAGAAAACTATTGTGATGCAATGGAAGAACTTCATAGCTATTTCACAAAAGCAGGCGCCGAAATGGTCGGTTACGTAGATAAATCTACTTATACTTTTGATGAGTCTAAAAGTGTTATAGGAGAAAGCTTTTGTGGATTACCTCTTGATGAGGATAGTGAATCAGATTTGACTGATTCGCGACTTGAAACATGGGCTTCTCAGCTCAAGGGTGAAATCCCCTCTTTGGCTTAAATTTTTGACAAAAAACCTAAAAAAATAGTCAATTTAATAAATTAAAACTTTCTATTTCAATTAAAGATGCCTTTTTGTATGATTGCTTGTAAATCTTAAAAATAATGAAAAATTTAAAAGAACAGAGTTGCAAAGATATTTTTAAAAATGCTTATGAAAAAAGATATACATGGAATACTGATTTCAAAGGCTATAAAGGCAAGTGTACTTATTTATTTGAAGATAATTCTTATGAGGGTGAGTTCTTATTAGGTGAAGACTTTAAACCTGAGATTAAAAATATAGATGAAGAAAACATAAAGAAAAGTATTGCTTCTCAATTGTTTGAAGTGTGTATTCACAGGGTAAAAAGAGAATTTAATTCAGTTCATTCAGAAAATAATTTTAATTTACTTAAAAGTTCTGAAAATGGGATTGAAATGAAAGTTTCTGGGAGAAATGAAGGAGATAAGTATAGGGTTAAAGATGATTGTATTAATATGGTTTATAGAAAAATTCATGGAACAATTATTGAGATTTTTGTTGAGGAATTTTTTGATACTGGAGTTGGTTTTCTTAGTAAGAAATATACTAGTCAACAAATTAATCCAAAAACCCTAGAATCAAATTCTCAAAAAATTGAATACAAAGATGAATTTATAAATATAGGTAAAAAAGATTATTGGATTTTAAATTCGAGATCAATAAAATATTTAAACCAAAATCAAGAAGAAGAAATACAAAAGTTTGTTTTCGAGGATTTAAGTTTATTGAAATAAGTTTTTTATTCAACCAATCTAAATCCTTTATCAAGTAGTTTTTGATAAAGAAGTCTTGCTCTGAAGGCTAAAATTTGTTCTTCATTTTCATTACTAATTACATGAAAATAATTATTGTCTAATTTGTTTTTGCTAAAACACACGTTTGCTTCACCTAATCTTAAAGTCCAGTTTTCTTCTTTAGCTAAGTGTTGATTAGGTCCTAGATCCCAAGGGCATTTTTCAGGATATTTTTCTCTTTTAGAGCCCATATTTTTAATATTATCTATCCAATATTAGTAAAAATTAAAAAGTATGGCTATAGATCTTTGTTCAAAGCTTTATCTGAAATGCAGTAAAGGTGTTATTTACTTTTTACTTGCAATCAAGCAATAAAATGGGTCTTTACTAAAAAAATTGAAGATATTTTGGACTGGTTCATTAAACTTTTTAATTATTCTTGGCTCATTAAATCCGTTTGATATTAAGACTTTTCTTACATATTTAATTCTCTCTTCTTCAGTGGATGAAGTCCAAATGTTGGGAGCCTTATGCCAAAATGCTCTATTTGAAAAAGATATTATAAACTTGCCATCATTACTCAAAATTCTTACGATTTCTCTAGATAAATTTTCTGGGTATTGTAAATATTGCCAAGCTGCGACCATTAAACAGAAATCAACACTTTCATTACCTAAAGGAATTTCTTGATTTAAATTGAAATTTTGTATCCAATAAGTATCAAAAATTTTATTTTTCTCAAGTTCTTGTTTGTTTAATCCATGCCCAATAACTTTTTTATATTTTTTCTCTTGAGGTAAGTAACTATCCCAGCTGGACATTAAATCTAGGACAGTTGAATTGTCTGAAATTTCTTTTTTATAAACATTTGATAGATATTGCCTGAAGTTCGCATCTAAATGATAAACAAATTTTGGGTCAGAATAAAATTCTTCATCATTGCTCTCATCAAGTTTTTTTCTTTGATAATTATTTAGAACTTCCAAAACGATTATTAAGTGATCTAATTCAAATTTAATAAATAGTTATTCATATTGTGATTCAGAAATATATTTTGCATTTAATTAATTAAAGATTTTTAAAAAAGCTAGACATCTATTAAAAAAAAGTTAAATTAATAATTAATAATTTTGTAAAAATGATTGAATTCAAAAGGAGCAAAAAAAGTAGATCTAAAAATGCCCTTTTCAATCCCTATAAAAACGGAATAAGTCAATACGATATGGCATATCTTTCATCAAAAAAAGTTTTAAAAAATAAAACTTTTAATGTACAAAATGATTTTCAAAAAGATAATTTAGCTGCATAAATATGCCTTATATTAATGTTTCTACTTCAGCAAAAATAGAGGATAAGAAGAAATTACTTGAAGAAATTTCAATATTAGTCGCGTCTTTAACAAATAAATCAAAAAGATTTGTTATGGCTAAGTTAGATGATAATTTAGAAATGTATTTTGATGATGAAAGACCTTGTTGTTTTTTAGAAATTAAGTCGATAGGCTCTTTAAATCCTTCAGAGATGGCAAAGCAAATATCTAATTTTGTTTATGAAAAAATTGGAATTCCAATAGATAAAATTTATATTTCTTTCGAGGATGTGCCCGCTTCATTATGGGCTTGGAATGGAAGAACCTTTGGTTAATAATTTATTATTTTAGGTACTAATTTAATGGAAATAAATAAATTAGCTGATTTAAACAGTCTTAGAACTGCTCCTCATTTAAGCAGTTGTCAAGAAAAAAAACTATTAATAGAATTAGAAACTAATATTTATAATGCCGATTGGATAACAATAGGAATAATGGCAGCTTCTGATACCAAAGCTATTGAAGCACTGAAATCAATTTCTAATAAATATTCCTCAATAAAATTTGGTAATTTAGATTCGCTTCATGCTGATGGATATGTTTTTTTAAAAGGCAACCAAAAAACTGGTAATGTTTTTGTTAGATCTGAGAATGGTCTGGGAGAAGGAATTTTAATAACTTGCCAATATGATGAAGATGCAGAAGAATCTAATACTTTTGGACCTTTGCCATTAGATTTTTTTTCATGATTAATTTCTAATTTATGTTTATATTGGATTAAGTTTTATGCTATCCAAATACCAGATAATGCTTCTCAGAAATTAGAGTTAAAAATATTTTTTGTTTTAAGTTTTGTTATTATGTTTAATGGCATTGATCTAAATTCTAAACTTCTTAAAATTTGATGTTTTTTCAGGATATAATTCAAAATTTAAATAATTTTTGGTCCAAAGAGGGTTGTTTAATTATGCAGCCATATGATACTGAAAAGGGTGCTGGTACAATGAGTCCTCATACTTTTTTGAGGGCAATTGGACCCGAACCTTGGTCTGTTGCATATGCTGAGCCATGTAGAAGACCCACAGACGGAAGATTTGGTGATAACCCTAATCGTGCACAACATTATTTTCAATATCAAGTAATAATTAAGCCTTCCCCAGATGGGATCCAAGAAAAATATTTGAAATCTCTGGAATCTCTTGGAATAGAGGCTAAAAATCATGACATAAGATTTGTAGAAGATAATTGGGAGTCGCCAACTCTTGGAGCTTGGGGCGTAGGTTGGGAAGTATGGCTAGACGGAATGGAAGTTACTCAATTCACTTATTTTCAACAATGC
Source organism: uncultured Prochlorococcus sp. (assembly GCF_902616385.1). Classification (GTDB taxonomy): domain Bacteria; phylum Cyanobacteriota; class Cyanobacteriia; order PCC-6307; family Cyanobiaceae; genus Prochlorococcus_A. The sequence goes on from NZ_CACMSM010000002.1 coordinate 86,388, forward strand.
GGGGGAGTTGATTGTCAACCAATACCAATTGAAATTACATACGGTTTAGAGAGAATTGCAATGTTTTTGCAGGATAAAGAAAGTATCTGGGACTTAAATTGGAATAAAGATCTGAAATACAGCGATATTTGGCTTCAATTTGAAAAAGGTCAATGTTCATATAATTTCTCTGAATCAAATCCTGAAAATCTCAGAAAATTATTTGAGATATATCAAGATGAAGCAAATTCATTAATTGAAAAGAAGCTAACTTACCCCGCGCTTGATTATGTTTTAAAGTGTAGTCATAGCTTTAATTTGCTTGATGCTAGAGGCGTAATATCAGTAACTGATCGTGCCCAGTTTATAGAAAAAATCAGAAAGTTAGCTAGAGAAGTCGCGTCTTCATGGATACTAGAGAGGGAACGCATGGGCTTTCCCTTAGTAAAGTAAGATTTATATCTCGAAAGTATCAGAATGTTATTTCCTAAGGTAAAGAAATATACATGACAAAGTGATTTTTTATTTTTGGATTATTTCTACCAAATTTTTGTTGTAAGGTAACAAAAACAACAATTTTAATAAATGAAATTAAAGAATTATTTAAAAAAGCTATTTTTTACTTCAGTGACATTATCGCTACTTCTAAATAATCAACCTGTAAATTCTGCAGAGAAAGAGGTTAGGTTATTTTCTGGTAGACATTACAATACAGATAAAGAGGTTTATCAAAAATTTCAAGAACAAACTGGCATCAAAGTTAGATATATAGAAACAGATGGAAAAGCTATAATTGAGCGCTTAAAAAGAGAGGGTAAAAATTCTCAGGCTGATTTAGTAATTCTTGTTGATGCAGCAAGAATTGAAAATGCATCAAAGGCAAATTTATTTCAAAAAATTAATTCAAATATTCTAGAAAATAGTGTTCCAAATAATTTAAGAGATCCTAGAAATAAATGGTTTGGCCTTACTAGGCGATTAAGGGTAATCATCACAAATCCGGATATTGTGGATATTACAAAAATCAAAAATTTTGAGGATCTAACCAATCCTTCTTTTAAAGGAAAAGTATGTCTAAGAAATAGAAAAAGTCCTTATAATCAATCTTTGGTTTCTAATCAAATAGCAAAGAAAGGCGTTGGCCAAACAAAAATTTGGCTTAAGGGTTTGATATCAAATGTCTCCACTCCCTATTTTTCTGGAGATTCTTCATTAATAAGAGCTGTAGGGCAGGGAACGTGCGGTATTGGAATCGTTAATCATTATTATGTCGCAAGGATGCTTGATGGAGTTAAAGGCCCAAGAGATGCTTCTTTAGCAGAAAAAATAAAATTAATAATACCCAATCCTGCGCATGTAAATATAACTGCTGGGGGCGTATATAAATATGCAGAAAACAAGACTGAGGCTATTAAACTTCTTGAATATTTAGCTTCTAGTGAAGGTAGTCAAGGTTTAGCTAATAAAACTTATGAGCACCCTTTAAAGGAATCAAGTCAAAATAGAATTGTTAGTAAATTTGGAGATTTCACTCCAGATAATGTGACTATAAAAGAAATTGGCAAATTCAATAGTAAGGCAATAGAAATAATGAAAGAAACTGGTTGGAATTAACAAAAATCTAAATATATTTTTAGTATAAATTTTTTAATTTATATTTTAAATATGGGAGAGGTGGCTGAGTGGTCGAAAGCGAACGACTCGAAATCGTTTAATAGGTAACTATTCGTGGGTTCGAATCCCACCCTCTCCGTAATACACCAATTTTGCATGCAGACTTATGGTGTTATAAGATCTCCAAATAGACTGCAATCACAGGATAATTCAGAAAATATCTTATGGTAAGATAACTTTTTGATTTTGAAATATAGGTTATATCTAAGGAGAATAGGTAGGACAAAAAGGTCGTTAGATTATTTTTAGATGTGGTATAAAAAACCCCATGTAGTCCATAAAAATACCAGTTCGATTTGGGTATTTTGGAGTTTACTCAGAATGCCACCCTCTCCGTACGATTTCAAATCTTACTATTTCACTTACAAACAATTATTTTGTACCCTTGAAGAATCAGCTCTTTGAGTTAATTTCAGATTTTGAAAAACAAATATAAAGTTTAAATTTTGGAGGGGGTAAAAACTCACATTTATATTCAACTTACTTAAGTGATAATAATTTCAACTTCAGGTTGGGAGGAAAACTTTTAATATTTAGTCCACAAAAAAATGATCTTTATTGGGTTTCATTAAGATCATCTGTTGGAAGAAATAACTATAGTAATCAAGGTTATTTATTTACAGAATTTATAAATACTTTTAGATTAAATAATTGGTTAGCCTTTAATATTAGTCCTAAGTACTTTTTTAGTGGGGTGGAAAGTTTTGGTGGCATAGGCTTCTCAAGTTATATAAATTTATCAGAAAATTTGATGCTAATCCCAGAAATAAATACTTCAATTAAAAACGATTCAGATTTAAATTCAACTCTTGCATTGAGATACTCTTTCTCTCCCGAAAAATCATTAGATTTGTATTATTCTAATGCCGCAGGAGTCCAAGACATCGGACAACTTCTTAAAGTTAAAGATTATAGATTAGGATTTAGGTTTAATTTTTTATTATAAAAAAAGAAAATTTAGATTTACCAAAAAGGGTCTGCAGTTAATGAAACCCTTAAAGGACATTTTTTATTATTTTTAATTTCACTGATGCAAGCTCTTACTGTTTCACCGTTTACATCTATTTCGCAGGCCCCACAACTACCTGTAAGGCAGCCAGTCGGTATTACTAAACCAGCTTTTTCAGCAGAAGAGAACCAATCATCCCCTTCCGAAGCATAGGTCTCATTATTGTTCGGCCATCTAATTTTAATTTTTGTTTCTTTCAATTTAGTACTGATGTGATATTTAAATGTTTATCAAATTCGTTGGCAAGATTATCAATAATTGATTCTCTTTTCTTTTTATAAGATATTGATTTTTTATTTAAAGTAGGTAAATTTTTGCTCTTCCTTATTAAATTTATATATTGATCTCTCCAATTATCATTTTCAAAAATCCCATGAATATAAGTGCCTGCAATTGTTCCACCTTCTTTATTTTCTTTGTACCAACCTAGATTTAAATCTTTAAAGATGGGTTTAATATTTACAAAGGTTTTAGCATTTTCTAATTCAGACTGACCATTATGAATTTCAAATCCATTTATTTTTGATTGGCACGGCCATAAAGATTCAGAGCTGATTTGTCTTGTTAATTTATTTTGAAAGAAAGTAGTTCTTATTGGCAGTAATCCAATGCCTTTAATGTTTTTTTCTGAACAACTTTTAGATCCCTCTTTGAAAAAAGGATCTTCAAGTGTTGTCCCTAACATTTGTAAACCTCCACAAATTCCAATAATATTTCCTTTATTGTTTGAGTATTCTTTTATGTCCTGAGATAAACCACTTTCTTCTAGATAAATTTGATCTTTAATAGTTTGTTTACTTCCAGGAAGGATAATAAAATCAAACTTTTTTAAGTTTTGGGATTCTCTTACCCATTCAATTGATATTGATTTTTCATTTTCTAATGGATCAAAATCTGAAAAATTGCTTATAGATGGTAACTTTATAATTCCTACTTTTATCTCAGGATTTGTGTAACGAGATTTTTTTTCTAATAAATCTAGTGAATCTTCTGGAGGAAATGTATCATTTAGCCATGGAATTATTCCAATAACTGGAATTTGAGTTTTACTTTCTATCCATTTTTTCCCTTCTGTAAATAATGAAAGGTCTCCTCTGAATCTATTTATAATTATCCCTTTAATAAGTTTTTTTTCTTCAGGTTTCATTAATTCAAGAGTTCCGATTATTTGGGCAAATACCCCCCCTCTTTCAATATCAGTAACTAAAATGCAATTTGCATTTAAATACTTTGCAACTCTTAAATTAGTAAGATCTCTATGAATTAAATTCATTTCTACCGGGCTTCCAGCCCCTTCGATAATTAAACGGCAATTTGGTTTTTTTTCATAAATAGAACTCAGACTTTTTTTAATAACTTCCCAACCTGGAATAAACCAATCTTTGTAGTAATTTTTGGCAGTTGTTATTCCTATACTTTTGCCAAGGTGAATCACCTCGCTTATTGAGTTTCCTTGTGGTTTTAATAAAATGGGATTCATCTCTGCAGAGGGATTGATACCACAAGCAAAAGCTTGAAGTGCTTGTGAATATGCCATTTCTCCACCTTCCCAATCAACCCAAGCGTTGTTACTCATATTTTGTCCTTTAAAAGGTATTGGTTCTTCTCCTAAATTTTTAAGAATCCTGCATATAGCAGTAACCGTTAACGATTTTCCTGCTCCACTGGAAGTACCTAGAACCATTATTGGTTTCCTTATTTCATGTAATTTTGCTTCTAAATCCATTAGTAATTTATATTAATTCTAAAATTTATTAATTATTAAATTGAATTATAATTTGGTAAAAAATTTGTGTTAATTCTAGCCTCTGCTTCACAATCTAGAAAGAAATTACTAGAAAATTGTCAAATTGAATTTATCCAAATATCAAGTGACTTTGATGAAACTACTATTCAAGAAAAGAATATATTTAATTTAGCTTTGGAATTATCTTTTCAGAAGGCTAATAGTTTATCTGAAAATATTCAAAACATATCCTTGCCCGAAGAATTTATTTATGGTCCTTTGGAAATACTTGGGTGCGATTCAATTTTTGAATTTAAAGGAGAAGCTTACGGAAAACCATCAAATAAAGAGGAGGCATTTTTTAGATGGAAAAAAATGTCTGGAGAATTTGGATTTTTACATACTGGTCATACTCTAATAATTGGGAGGTTTGATTCAACTTCCAAAATTTTTAGAATCACAGAAATAAGAAAAAAAACAGTAAGTTCAAGAGTTTATTTTTCTAATTTGAAAGATTGGGAAATCAAGAGTTATGTAGATACAAATGAACCTTTATATTGTGCAGGAGGATTTGCCTTGGAAGGGATAGGCGGTAAATATATAGAAAGAATAGAGGGTTGTTTCAGTAATGTAATGGGTTTGAGTCTGCCATGGCTCAGAGAAAATTTATGTAGATAATAAAATTGAGCAAAAAAAAACCCTATCCGAGGATAGGGTTTTTTAATTGAGATAGAAATTAATCTAAATCAGGCATTTCTAGAGCTGGTTCACTCTTTCTGTCGATTCCTTTTTCGAAACCAGCAGCGGCTGCTCTAGCACGTCCAGCATGCCAAAGGTGACCGATGAATGTAAACCATCCTAGGAAGAATTGAGCTGCAGCTAACCACTGTCTTAAGTTAACGAAGTTAACAGCATTAGGCTCTGTAATGATTCCACCAACAGAGTTGATAGAAGCGTTAGGAGCATGAGTCATATATTCAGCGGCTCTTCTTACCTGCCAAGGCTGAATATCATTCTGAATTTTCTCAAGACTCAATCCGTTAGGTCCTCTTAAAGGCTCTAACCATGGGCCTCTGAAATCCCAAAATCTCATTGTTTCACCACCAAATATAATTTCACCAGTAGGAGATCTCATGAGATACTTACCCAGACCTGTAGGTCCCATTGTTGAGCCTACGTTAGCTCCAATTCTTTGATCTCTCACTAGGAAAGTAAAGCTTTGAGCCTGTGAAGCTTCAGCATTTGTTGGGCCATAAAACTCTGAAGGGTAAGCAGTGTTGTTAAACCAGATGAAAGTTGAAGCAATAAAACTTGCTACACAAATTCCACCAAGAGCATAACTTAATAGTCCTTCACCATTCCAGATAAAAGCTCTTCTTGCCCATCCAAAAGGTTTGGTAAAGATATGGAATATTCCTCCAATAATTGCAGTAATACCCACGTAAACATGTCCACCAACAATATCTTCAATGGAGTTAACACCGATTATTGAACCAGCTCCGCCCCATGGAGACCTGAATAGATAGCCAAGAATAACTCTTGGATCTAAGGTTGGGTTTACAAGTCTGACTTCACCACCACCTGGTGCCCATGTGTCATATGCACCGCCAATAAAACACCAGTTTACTGACCATGCTAGTGCACCTACACCTAGAACAATCAAATGATATCCGAGGATATTTGTCATTTGATTTTTATCTCTCCAATCAGTTGAGAAAAATGGGAAATCTTCTTCAAGTTTTTCTGGACCTGCTAATGAATGGTAAATACCACCAAAACCAAGTACAGCGGAAGCTATCAAGTGAACCACGCCTGCTTGGAAGAAAGGCATGATATCAGTAACTTCACCACCTGGGCCTATTCCATAGCCAAACATTGCAACGTGTGGCATACAGATTAAACCTTGCTCCCACATTGGTTTATCAAAAGTAAAATGATTAACCTCAAAGAGCATCATTGCTCCCGCCCAAAAGACTATTAATCCAGAGTGAGCAATGTGAGCTCCTAATAAACGTCCAGATAAATTGATTAATCTAGCGTTACCTACATACCAGGCATAACCAGTTTCCTCAATACTTTGGTTTGGAGCTCTTAATAAATTATTAAAGGGCGTTTCCACGTGGAAGAACCTCCTCAGGGAATACAAAGTTTTCGTGTGGTTGATCCACAGAAGACATCCATGCTCGCATACCTTCGTTCAAAAGTATATTTTTTGTATAGAAAGTTTCAAATTCTGGATCTTCTGCTGCACGGATTTCTTGGCTTACGAAATCATAAGCTCTTAAGTTTAGTGCTAAGCCTACAATACCAATTGAAGATGTCCACATACCCATAACTGGTACGAATAGCATCAAGAAATGTAAGAAACGCTTGTTTGAGAAAGCAATACCGAAGATTTGACTCCAGAACCTATTCGCTGTAATCATTGAATAAGTTTCTTCTTCTTGAGTTGGGTCAAAAGCTCTAAATGTTGAACTTTGAACTTTACCATCTGTATAAATACTTGTATCTTCATACAAAGTATTTTGTACTGTAGCTCCATGAATAGCGCAAAGTAGAGCACCACCAAGAATTCCAGCAACACCCATCATGTGGAATGGATTTAAAGTAATATTGTGAAAACCTTGAATGAACAGAATGTAACGGAAGATTGCTGCAACACCGAATGAAGGTGCGAAGAACCAACTATGCTGTCCTAAAGGATAAATAAGGAAAATACTTGTAAATACTGCAATTACTGCCGAGAATGCTAAAGCGTTGTATGGTCTAATTCCAACAAGGCCAGCAATTTCAAACTGACGAAGCATAAAACCAATTAGGCCAAATACTCCATGTAATGCAACGAAGTTCCAAAGTCCACCAAGCTGTAGCCATCTTACGAAGCTACCTTGGGCTTCAGGACCCCATAAAAATAGAAGACTGTGTCCCATGGCATCACCAGGGGTGCTTACAGCTGCTGTTAAAAAGTTACAACCTTCAAGGTATGAGCTTGCAACTCCGTGTGTGTACCAAGAGGTAACAAATGTTGTTCCGACGAACCAACCACCTATAGCAAGATATGCACAAGGAAGTAGAAGTAGTCCGGACCAACCAATAAATACAAAGCGGTCGCGCTTCAACCAATCATCAAGGACATCAAACCATCCTCTTTGTGGGGCGCTACCAACTGCGATCGTCATGAGAAATCGTTTTTAGCTTCGGGATACGCAGTGACTGTAACAAAGATTGAGAGTAATGTGGGGAAATATTTGTATATCTGAAATGCCTTGTAAAGCTTTCCTGACTTTTTTATTAAAAATTAGGTAAGAATACTCCCTTAGTTTGTTAAATTATCTGAATTAGGCTCTAAAAAAAAGATAAAAATGAATTCAGACCTCACGTCATTCGATAAAATCGAACAAAAAATTGGTGGATCAAGAAAAATTTCAAATTATATTATTGGAGGAATGTTAACTATAGGAGGTATTGGTTTTCTTTTGGCCTCTATATCTAGCTACACAGGAAGGGATTTATTACCTTTAGGAAATCCTTCAACTTTGTTGTTTATCCCTCAAGGAATAATAATGGGAGCATACGGAGTAATAGCTAATTTATTAAATTTTTATTTGTGGTATTTGGTTTACATAAACTTTGGTTCAGGAAGTAATTATTTTGATAAATCCTCAAAATCTGTAGAAATAAAAAGAAAGGGACTATTTAAAGATGTTGAAGTTAAATTAAATTTTGATGAAATTAAATCTGTTAAGTTAGATATAAGTGAGGGATTTAATCCTAGAAGAAGAATTGCCTTAGTATTAAAAGGTAGAAAAAAACCTCTCCCTTTAAGCGGAGCAGGTGAACTAAAACCACTGCTTCAGGTTGAAGAAGAAGGAGCTCGTTTAGCTAAATTTTTAGATGTTAATTTGGAGGGCCTAAAATAAAAAAAAAATATTTTTTCATAACATTATCTTTTATAAAGATTTTGTTTTTGGTTCAAGCTTGTAGTTACAAAAGTAAGATTGATCCAAATTATTACTGCCAAAAACTTAAATTTAGTTGTATTCAGAGCAATAAAGTAGTTAATTTTAAAACTTCAAAAGGTGTTTTTGAGGTAAAATTATTTGGGAAAGATTATCCAGTAACAGTATCAAATTTTCTGGAAAACATAGACAATAATATTTATGAAAATAAAAAATTTTATAAAATAATAAATTATCCCCAAATTAGTTTTATACATGGCGGCGTTAATCCAGAAAATAAATCTTATATCGAACGAAAACAAAACCTTAATAAGACAAGTCCAACAATACCTTTAGAAATAAAATTCAAAGAAGAAATAAAACCAAGATATAACTATCAAATAAAAAATCCTAGTGAAAGATTTAATTTAGTTAATACTTTTGAGAGTGGATCGATCGCTATGGTTAAAAGCGGTAAGAGTAAGTCTTCATCTACTGAATTTTTTTTTGTAACGACTAAGATCCCAGAACTAGATGGAAGATATTCGATTTTTGGAAAGATTATTAAAGGATTAGACGTACTCGAAAAAATCAATAAAGAAGACTACATCAAGGCAGTACAGATATCTAATTAAATTTCTAGAGAATATTTATTTATTTTCAACATTTCTGTATTAACTCCTGAAGAGCGTTTAAGAGCTACCTTACCAGTCCTCGCTATTTCAAGGATGCCGTATGGCTCCAGTAATTTCTCTAAAGCAACTAACTTCCCAGGATCTCCAACTACCTCGAGAGTTAAAGCCATATCTGATACATCAACAACTTTTGCACGGAAAATCTGTACTATATCAAGGATATTACTCCTAGTATCTTCTTTCGATGAAACTTTTAGTAACATCAATTCCCTTTCAACAGCTGCGAGATTAGTAAAATCTACAACTCCCAGAACATTAAATAACTTATTAAGTTGCTTAGTCATTTGTTGAAGAGTTTCATCATCACCCTCTACTACCATTGTTAACCTTGAAATCCCTTTAGATTCTGCAGGTCCTACTGCAAGGCTATCTATGTTGAATCCCCTTCTAGCGAAGAGACCTGAGATTCTACTCAAGGCTCCAGATTCATCTTCTACAAGAACTGATAATGTATGTTTCATATTTTAAAAAGTTTTTAAATCTCTAATCCATTCATAAGAAATTCTATTGAATACTGAAGGGTCTTCATCATGGATACAATGCCCTGAATTGGATACTATTTTTAATTTTACCCATCTATGGAAATTTGCAATCTTTTTACCAACAAATAAAGGTATGAAATTATCTTTTTCGCCCCAAATCAATAAAAAAGGAACTTTTTTTGAGGCGCTAAGTTTTCTCAAAAGGTGAGAAGCTTTAAATTTTTCATCTCTAGAAGACATTCCAATACACATTGCTCTTAATGATCTAGCTGAAGTTCTCCTTAAAACTGGTTTTGTTACCAAATCTATTAGTTCGCGATCAATATTATCTTTTTTAAAATAGGCAGAATTTAATCCCAGTTTAATAACCCCTAATTTGTTTATTAAAAATAAAATTATCTCCAAAGGGAAAAACAAAAAAAATATTGTTATGAATCTATCTTGAAATTTCTTAAATGATGATTTTTTTGTTATGGACTTTTTATTTTCTTGAATTTGATCTGGCAAAGGCGATGCAATAACTGTTGAAATCTGATCCTCTAATGAAACAGCACATGTTAAAGCAACTAGTGAACCAAGAGAATTGCCAATAAGAATTACTTTCCCAGAATTCTTTGGTCTTATTACCTGTGCAATAAAGTCTTTCACTTGATCACACCAAATCTCATTATTTAATTTTCCAATTTGTCTAATCCCAGGTTGATCTGAATCCCCAAATCCTATTAAATCCAAAGAATAAGAGGCAAAATTCTTTTTCGCAAAATACTCTAAATTATTTCTCCAATGTTTTCGACTTGCTCCAAATCCATGGAGAAAGATAATTGGAATTTCATTTTCTTCGCCTGTAACACTCCAACAAATTTTAAAACCATTCCAATTCCAGTAATTAGGAATATTTATATTTTTTTTAAAATTATTATTCATATATTCAAAAATTTTCAAGATATTTGAATTATCTACATTTTTAACAAATAATTGTATTTTGTATGTAAATTATAGTAATCATTCAATTTTACTATGGCTAAAGAGATTTTTAGTATTGCAGCAGTTTTTTGGATACTAATACCAATAGGATTAGTTGGTGGTGCTTTGTTATTAAAGTTTCAGGGAGACTGATTCTCACGGATACATCACAATTTGAGTTATGGTCTTAAAGTTAAGTAAACCTTAAGTATGAAGATTCTTTTAGTAGGAGCAACAGGGACACTTGGTAGACAAATAGCAAAGCAAGCTATAGAAGAGGGACATGAAGTAAGATGCTTTGTAAGAAATCCAAGAAAAGCTTCCTTTCTACAAGAATGGGGTTGTGAGCTAACAAAAGGCAATTTATTAAATTATTCTGATATCGAATATGCATTGCAAGATATTGAAGTAGTTATTGATGCAGCGACTGGTAGGCCAGATGATCCTAAAAGTATTTATGAAATTGATTGGGATGGAAAACTTAACTTATTCAATGCTTGCGAATCTTTAAACGTAAAAAGGGTAATATTCCTCTCTATCCTCCTAACAGAAAAGTTTAGAAATGTTCCTTTAATGGACATTAAATATTGTACTGAAAAACTTCTTGAGAAATCTGATCTAGAATATACCATTTTCAAATGTGCAGCTTTTATGCAAGGAGTTATTGGTCAATTCGCAATCCCAATCTTGGATAGTCAAGCAGTGTGGATGAGTGGGAATCCAACTAAAATTGCTTATATGAATACTCAAGATATGGCGAAAGTTGTTATAGCAGCAGTAAATAATCCAAAAACTCACAGAACATCATTGCCATTAGTAGGTCCCAAAGCATGGGATTCAAATGAAGTTATATCTTTATGTGAAAAATTTAGTGAAAAAAAGGCGAAAATTTTTAGAGTTTCCCCCTTCCTTATTAGTGTCACTCAAAAAGTAGTTTCCTTTTTCCAAGATTCTCTTAATGTTGCTGAGCGATTGGCTTTTGCTGAAGTAACTAGTAGTGGCGAATCATTAGATGCTGACATGAGCAAAACTTACGAAATATTGGAACTTAAAAAAGAGGATATGACCTCACTAGAAAGTTATATAAAGGAGTACTATCAACAAATACTTAAAAGATTAAGGGAAATGGAAGCGGATCTTAATATTGAAGAAAAAAAGAGATTACCTTTTTAATATTGCAATTTTAGAATAAGATAGTATATTTGTACTATATTAAATAGTATTGACCTATGTCTGTTTCTAAGTCTAAAAACCTTGAACGAAAACTAGAAAATTTTGCAAAAGAAGCAAAAAATGAATTAAATAATGTTTGCGGATCTTCATTATGGGAAAGCCTTGGGTTTGTTTTTTTTGATCAATTAGAAGATTCTGAAAAAATTGCAAAAGCAAATTTTTACTATGGACAACTTCAAATAATTAATGAAATTAAATTTTCAATTTGAATTGAATTGCATATTTTTAGGTATGTAATTTTTTTTAAATCAATTATGGCCAATCTTTTTCTGATAATATGTACTTAGTAAAAGATTAATTAATGATTGAAACTTCAGGTGTAATAGAAAAAGAGCAGGGGAATGGATTTTATTTGGTTACCTTGGAACAACCTGAAGGACATCAATGTTTATGTAGAGCTGCAGGTAAATTGACTAAATTTAGAATTAAATTATTAGCTGGAGATAAAGTTTTAGTTGAGATTAGTCCTTATGATCTCTCTAGAGGGAGGATAACTTATAGAGAAAGAAATGCAGGTGGTGCTAAACCTACTACTAATAAAAATAACCCTAAGAGAAATAATAAATAAGAAGATACTTTAGATAATATTTTTTATCGCTTCTTTAAACTCACTTCTTTGCTTAACACCTTGCCATTGTTTTTTTAATAATTTTTCTTTGAAAAGTTGAACTGTTGGTGTGCCGTTAATACCAGCTTGTTTTGCAATATCTTGATCTTTATCAATATCTATTTCAACGCCAAGAACTGCACCATCAAGTTCTTTAATTACCCTTTTTAACTGAGGTTTCAAAACATGACATGGGCCGCAACTTGGAGAACTAAAAATTACTAAGATAGGTTTTTTACTCTCGTGATAAAGTTTCCTTAATGCATAACTGCCTTTTTGCCATTCAGAATTTGAATCGAAAGTATCTTCATTAACTTCATCTTCATTAAAATCTGATGAATTAAGTTTTTTTTCTGGTTCGGGTGTTTCTCTAACTATAATTTTTGCTAAGTTTTTCTCGGCTAGCCACCTCTCGGTAGCTAATGCTGCCATGCAACCAGTTCCTGCAGCTGTAACTCCTTGTCTCCACTCAGAATCTACAACATCACCTGCTGCGAAGATGCCTTCGATAGATGTTTCTGGTCTTCCTGATTTACAAGCAATATATCCCTTATTATCTAGGTCAATTTTGTTGTCCAAAAACTTCGTATTTGGTGTGTGACCTATCGCGTAAAAAAGACCTTTTATATTGATTTCCCCTTTACCTTCTTGAGAGTTAATAGTTTCTATTCTTTCAAGCCATTCAGAACCATCAGCTTTATCAACTTTCGTGTTCCAATGAATTTCTATCTTTGGATTAGCTTTTACTCTATCTACCATTGCAGCGCTAGCCCTTAATTTTTCTGATCTAACAATTAAATGCACTTTGCTGCCATACTTCGTGAGGTATGCGGCTTCTTCACATGCAGAGTCGCCTCCTCCTATAACAGCTAGTTCTTCATCTCTGAATTGTGGAGTTGCTCCATCACAGATTGCACAAGCACTTATTCCTTTACTCCAGAATTTATCTTCATTTATTACTCCTAATCTATTAGCACTTGCTCCAGTTGCAATAATAATTGAGTTAGTTTTTATAGTCCCTTCTAAAGTTTTTAATTCAAATGGGTGTGAATCAGTATTTATTGAGATAACATCACTTTCGTATAAATTAGTACCCCATCTTTCTGCTTGAGCCTTCATTAGATCCATCAATTCAGGACCCAGAACTCCATCTGGGAAACCTGGATAATTTTCAACAAATGTTGTAGTCATTAATTGCCCACCAGGAATTCCACCAGAATTAAATCCTGTTACAAGTAATGGTTGAAGATTTGCTCGTGCGGCATATATTGCAGCGGTGTAACCTGCAGGTCCCGAACCTATAATTACAACATTTTCCAAGTTTGAAATCTTCTCTTTATTTTCCATTTATTTGCTAATTTCACTATTTATAATAATAAATTAACCCAAATAATGTAGGGCGGATTTCACTCGATATATTTAGACTCAATCGTTGACTTTTTGGTCTAATAACTTTTTTAATTCCTTTGGGAAGTTTAATACAGAATCTTTTAAATTTTCGTTCTTTTCTCCAATATGTAAAATCCACTCTCTAAATTCTTCTGCGATTGCATAACTGTCTTCATACCTTTCTAAAGTGTCCATTGCAGAAATTCTATTGGTTGCCCAACAAGTAGCTATGTCGATCCTTTTTCTAATGAAATTGTCCATTGAAAAATTTAAGTTGTATATAGATAAACACATCAGAGAACGTTTGTATTGTCTAATAAGTTACAACTTTGTACTTCCAAACAATAATTTAATCTTTAATTTATATTTGAGCCAATTTTTGGGTGAAATATAAAGAAAATATAAAAAAATTGAGTTAGACTGCCTCGCTGTGATTTGCAAGTAGCCTTTCAACTTCCTCAAAACCCTCTTTAGCTGAATTTATTGCAAGTTCCTCGCTAACTTTTTCTTCTGATATTAATTTTGCGGATATTTTCTTTAAAAGAGTTTCTTTCTTTTCTCTTAGTGAACTAACAATTTCTTCTTCAATGATAGATTTTATAGCTTTAGAAATTATTTTTTTATCATTTGCTTCCTCGAATGTGCCCTGAACTAATTCTTGAATAAATAATCGATGAACCTCGCTACTCCTCAGAAAGCTTTCTGTGGCATTAATAATTCCTTCAACAAGAGCTTCATCAGGTTCAGAATCATTTTCTGCAAGCTTAAATTCCCAATCTAAATGTCTTCTTTGCCAACCTGCCGAGTGGAGACTGGGCATGACTGTCTGTGAATAAGTATCAACTGACATTTCATAAATTCTCTCTGCTAATTTCTCGCACCAGTCTTTACCATGCTTTTCTAGATTTTTCTGCATAGCTTGCCTTGGAACAGCATGACCACCATGATGACTGTGGCACACTCCATCAGGACATTCGATTGCTTTTATACTCATTGGATTATTTAGTACTTATATATTCTAGATAGCTATTTTTTACAGAAAAGAAAATATATTTTTAACAAAAATCCAAGACTTTTGACTTTCTTCAATTTATATTTAGTATGTTAAAAAAATAAATAAATTGACAAAGATACTTATTCCTTCCGAAAAAAGCTCTGGTGAAAGAAGAGTCTCAGCTACACCAGAAGCGGTAAAGAAATTAAAAAGCCTTGGATGTGATGTTTATATTGAAAGTTCAGCAGGGAAATTATCAGGATTTAGTGACTTATCATATGAAGAATCGGGCGGAATAATAATAAACAAATTAGATCAAAAAATTTGGGGTGAAGCGGACTTAATATTTTGTGTTCAAACTCCATCAGAGGATAATTTAACTAAGTTAAAGAAAGGCGCTGTTCTTCTCGGTCTTCTTAACCCATATGGTAATAAGGAGCTTCTAAGGATTATAAATAGTAATAAAATTTCAGCTTTATCATTAGAGTTGCTTCCTAGGATTAGTAGAGCTCAATCTTCTGATGTTCTTTCTTCACAGGCTAATATTGCTGGATATAAAGCAGTTCTTTTGGCTGCAAGTGAGTTAGATAGATATTTCCCAATGCTTATGACTGCAGCTGGGACAGTTCAACCTGCCAAAGTAGTGGTTCTTGGTGGAGGCGTTGCAGGATTACAGGCAGTTGCGACAGCAAAAAGACTCGGAGCAATAGTATTTGTATCTGATATTAGACCTGCTGTTAAAGAACAAGTAGAGTCCCTCGGAGCAAGATTTATAGAGCTTCCTGAAGTTGAGGAAAAGCCAGGGGAGGCAGGAGGTTATGCAAAAGCTGTAACACCCGAATTCCTCTCAAAACAGAAGGCAACTTTAACTAAATATTTATCTGAAGCTGATGTTGCTATATGTACTGCGCAAGTTCTAGGTAAAAAGGCCCCTGTTTTAATAGACTCCCCCATGATTAAAAAAATGAGATCTGGAGCAGTAGTTATTGATTTAGCAGTTTCTCAGGGAGGGAACTGCGAAGGATCAAAATCAAATGAAACTATTATCAAAGATGGGGTAAAACTTATAGGAGCGGGGGAATTACCCTCTTCAGTTCCTTATGATGCAAGTTCACTTTATGCTAAGAACTTAACATCTTTGATTACACCATTTATAAAAGATGGTCTAATTAAATTAGATAAAGAGGATGAACTCATTTCTGGATGTTTATTAAGCGATGAAGGAGTTGTTCTTCAAAATAAAGTTTTTGAAAATTGAGGTTTTAAAATTATGTCTTTTATAAGTCTTCTTTGGGTTCTTTTACTTGGTAGTTTATTAGGCCTCGAGTTAATTGGAAAAGTTCCTCCTACTCTTCACACACCTCTAATGAGTGGAGCAAATGCAATTTCGGGAATAACAATGCTTGCAGCCTTGACTTTAATTGTAAAAGCAGAAGGTAACGTACCACTTTTAATCATTGGTTCAGTTTCTCTTGGATTTGCTCTTTTCAACGTTGTAGGCGGTTTCTTTGTAACTGATCGAATGCTCGCGATGTTTAGTCGTAAACCATCAAATAAGAAGTAATTTTTAAAATGAATCTACCTGTAATCATTAAATTCGTTATTGACCTTCTAGCAGTACTTTTACTGGCTTTGGGAATAAAAGGATTGTCAAAAGTAAAATCAGCAAGGGATGCCAATAGACTAGCTGCATTTGCAATGTCACTATCAGTAGTAGGATTACTTTCTTATTATTTAGGCACTTCTGGAATTGCTATTCAGTCTTGGATTTGGATAATAATTGGATCAACAATAGGTAGTTTATTCGGAACGATTCTTGCGAAAAAAGTACCTATGACCTCCATGCCTGAAACAGTGGCATTGTTCAATGGTTGTGGAGGAATGTCATCACTTTTGGTGGCCTTAGGAGTAGCTATATTCCCTATTTCTAATAGTGTAGAAAATCTTGATTTTTTTAAGTCACTTATTAATGAAGTTTCAATATCTGTTTCTATATTTGTTGGTGCCATAACTTTCACAGGTTCAATTGTGGCGATGGCAAAGTTACAGGGTTGGTTGTCAACTCCAGGATGGACTCAGAGCAAAGTTAGACATTTTGTAAATATTGTTTTTGCAGTTGCTTCCTTGATAGCCTTTTTTGATTTGATAAACGGCAATACAAGTTCTATTTGGCTTTTAGTTATAGTGTCTTCTTTATTAGGTATTGGAGTTACTTTGCCAATTGGTGGAGCTGATATGCCAGTCGTTATATCTTTATTAAATAGCTATTCAGGAATTGCAGCAGCAGCAGCAGGTTTCGTTGTAGATAGTCAGCTTTTGATAGTAGCAGGCGCAATGGTTGGAGCGGCAGGTCTAATACTTACTCAAGTAATGTGCAAGGGTATGAATAGATCATTGGTCTCAGTTCTTTTTGGAGGATCTTTATCGGCACAAAGTACAGCCTCTTCTGGTTCAGGAGAATATACAAATATAACTTCTTGCAGTGTTGAAGAATGCGCATTGACTTTAGAGGCAGCCAACAAGGTAATCATTGTTCCTGGTTATGGTCTGGCAGTAGCTCAAGCTCAACATACTTTAAGGGAAGTGACAAAAAAACTAGAGCAAAATGGTATTGAAGTTGTTTACGCAATTCATCCTGTAGCAGGGAGGATGCCCGGACATATGAATGTACTTTTAGCAGAAGCAGATGTTCCTTACGAACAACTTAAAGAGATGGACGTTGTAAATCCTGATTTTCCAGCAACGGATGTTGTTTTAGTTTTAGGAGCAAATGATGTGGTTAATCCTCAAGCTAAAAATGATAGCTCTTCTCCTTTATATGGCATGCCAGTTCTTGATGTGCAGGAAGCAAGAACGGTATTTGTAATTAAACGTGGTATGAGTGCAGGTTACTCCGGAATAAAAAATGATTTATTTGATCTTCCAAATACCTCAATGGTCTTTGGAGATGCAAAAAAGGTACTGAATGATTTGATTGGAGAATTAAAGGATCTTGGAGTTGGGGAGAAATAATAGTATATCTTTTAGTTTTTCAGATTACGTAAAAAATAAGCCATTTCGAGAAGTCTTACCTTGGATAGGTGGCGACTTACAAACTTTGAGAGATACTTTTGTTATTGATTTTGGTAAATCAAAAAAAAATAAAAAAATATTCTTTCCGATTAATAAAATTCTTTCAAAAAAATTTGAATGTGATTATCTTTTAGGTTTTTTAGAATTACCTGAAAACTTAAACTCACTTAGGGGTTTTGTAATCGTTACACATGGTTTAGGGGGCTCAACTAAACGGTTTGGTTTAAGAAGAATATCTAGGAAATTAGCAAAAAATGGTTTTGGAGTTCTTAAATTAAATCTAAGAGGATCTGGATCAGCGAGATATTTAGCTAAAGGAAATTATTGTGCTAGATGCTCCAGTGATGTTATTTCAGCAATTAATTATTTTAAAAAATTCATTAATTTAGAATTCAAAGATCTTATGAAAAGGAATAATAATCTTCCAATTTACGGAGTTGGATTATCTTTAGGCGGAACAATTCTTTTAAATGCCTGCCTAGATTACGATAAAAACAAAGAAGAAAAATTTTTAGATGGCCTTGCCTGCGTGAGTACCCCTTTAGATTTATCTTCATGCAGTCTGTGTATTGAAAAACCTAGAAATTATATCTACCAAAAATGGTTACTTCACCGCTTAAAAAATCAGTTATGGGATGGGTTTAATGATGAAGGCAAACTCCTTGATAACGAGAAATTAAGAATAAAAATTAGAAATTTAAAAAGTATAAGAGAATTTGATCAGAAATTTACAGCTCCTAGTTGGGGATTTAATTCTTTAGAAGATTATTATATTAAAGCCTCTCCAATATTTAGAATCCAAAACTTAATAAAAAAATTACCTCCAATGCTTTTTATTCATGCCAAGGATGATCCCTGGGTTCCACATAAGGATACTTTGAATTTAAGAAAAGAATCTATTGATAAATTTACTATTTTAATAACTGAAAAAGGAGGTCATAATGGTTTTCATTCGATTAATGGCTGCTGGTCAGACGAAGTCGTAAAGAACTGGTTTATGAGTATCTAGGACTATTTAAAAATGGCGTTTTTTTAAAAATCCATTTTTCTATTGGCTTTCCGTTAATAATATGTGAGGAAAAAATTTCTGAAATTTTTTCTGGAGAAACTTTCTCATACCAAATACCATCAGGCCAAATAAGAAGAATTGGGCCGTTCTTACATACCCTTAAACAGTCAGCTTTTGATCTTAATATATGAACGTTTTTTGTAGAGGGATCATTCTCAAATTTTTTTAAAGTCTTTTTTAGACATTCCCATGCTTTTTGACCTTCATTGCCTTTAAAGCATTTCTGTTTTGTGGGTGTTGCGCATAGTAGAAGATGTTTTTTTATATTCACTTTTATCCAATACTTACGTATTTTTTCCCTTTTTTAATTTCTTGCTTAACAAAAAGTCTGGCCCAATTGTCTACTTCAAGAATATCCTCCAATTCTGGACTCAAATTCAAATTCTCCATATGTGACTCACAAGCTTTACTTATAAATGTTGGAATTTCTTGAAAAGAAATTTTTTCTTTGAGGAATTGTTCAACAGCCATTTCATTAGCAGCATTTAAGACTGCAGGCATAGTACCAGAAGATTTTCCTGCAGCATATGCAAGTCCCATGCATGGATATTTAAACTCGTCTGGCTCTTTAAAAGTTAATTTTCCAATTTCACTTAGGTTTAATCTTTTCCATTTTGTTTTAAATCTTTTAGGCCAACTCATCGCATATAAAATGGGTAGTTTCATATCTGGCCAACCTAATTGAGCTAATACTGAAGAATCTTCCATCTCAATCATTGAATGAATAATACTTTGAGGGTGGATAACTATTTCGATATTTTCGTATGAGGTCCCAAATAAATAATGAGCTTCTATAACTTCTAATCCTTTATTCATAAGAGTTGCAGAATCTACAGTTATTTTTTTTCCCATGTCCCAATTAGGATGTGAAGTCGCATCTTCCACTGTGACATGCTTTAAATCCTCAACGGCCCAATCTCTGAAGGCACCACCAGAAGCTGTTAAATGTATGGCTTTCAAACCCTTAGGCAGCTCTCCTGTTGAAAAATCTGCATTTTCATAATTAGGTAATCCTTGTAAACATTGAAAGATAGCTGAGTGTTCTGAGTCAGCAGGTAAAAGCCTACTATTATTTTTCTTTAATGCAGGAATAACAATTGGTCCTGCAGCAATTAAAGTTTCTTTGTTAGCAAGTGCAATATTTTTCCCAGCATTAATTGCTGACATTGTCGGGATTAAGCCTGCACAGCCTACTATCCCTGTTACCACAGTATCTGCCTTATCCCATGCTGCAACTGCGTTAATCCCCTGCTTTCCACCTAAAACCAAGGGAGCATCATCCAAATCTAAGTTATTAATATTATCTTTTAAATCTTCTAAAAGACTTTCATCCTCAATTGCAACTACCTCTGGTTTATGTGTTTTAACTTGTTGAGTTAATAAATTAATATTTCTTCCTGCGGAAAGAGCTACGGCTTTAAACTTATCAGGCTGCTCACTAGCTATTTCGAGAGTTTGAGTCCCTATTGAACCAGTAGAACCTAGCACAGTAATGTATTTCAATTTTCTCTAATATTTCTAATATCTTCCCATTTAAAGGTGTATTTAAAAAACAAAAATTTCAAATTGGTTTTTTTCTTAAAATTTAAACCCTTATCCATGTTGTTATTTCCTTTGATTGATCAATAAGTTCAATACCTTTTTCTTTTAACAAATTCCTGATTTCATCAGCCTTCGCATAATTCTTTTCCATTTTTGCTTTCAATCTTTCATCAATAAGCGATGATATTTCGTCTTCTTTTATTTTACTTTCTTTTACTAAAACCTCTTTTTTAAGACCAAGTACCTCGGTTAACTCTTCAAGAGTTTTAAAATTCTCAAGTAGAAAGAATTTTTCATTTAGTTCTATTTTAAAACCTTCAACCCTTTGAAATTGGTTTAAAAAGTTTTTTAATGGTTTCGCTAAATCGTAAATAATTGCAATAGCACCTGCTGTATTAAGGTCATTTCCAAGAGCCCCAGAAAATTTAAGCTTTTTTTGAGATAATTCAAAACTTATTTTCTCTTTATATTCTACTTCGAGAGATTCATTTTTTTCAATAGATCTAAAAGCACCTTTTGTAAGGTCCATAAAAGAAAGGGCTACATTAATGTTTTTCCAAGCTTCTGAAGCACTCCTTAAAGCTTCTTCAGTAAAATCAAGTGGTTTTCTATAATTCACAGTCATAACAAAATATCGCAAAGTCATCGGGCTTATACCTGACTTAATTAGCTCTCTGATAGTTTTAAAATTTTTAAGGGATTTACTCATCTTTTGTCCATTTACATTGACCATCCCATTGTGTAACCAATAGTTCGCTAGCTTTTTGCCATTGGCTGCTTCTGATTGGGCGATTTCATTTTCATGATGTGGAAAAATTAGATCAGAACCACCTAAATGGATATCAATGGTATCTCCTAATTCATCTTTAACCATCGCCGAACATTCAATATGCCATCCTGGCCTACCTTTACCCCATGGCGAATCAAAAAATGGTTCATCATCTTTAGCTTTTTTCCATAATGCAAAATCTTGCGGATTTAGTTTTTTGCTATTTTCCTCATTAGCCATTCTTCCTTGCTGATTAATATTTTGTTCTTGTATATTTTGATTACTTAGTTTTCCATAATTTTTATTTTTAAAAACAGAGTAATAAACATCTCCATCCCTAGAGTATGCATAACCTTTGTCCTCAAGAATTGTTATGAAGGAGCAGATATTGCATATATGATTCGTTGCTCTTGGCATGCTATCCGGACGCATTATCCCTAAAGAATCCATATCTTTATGAAATTCAATGATATTTTTTTCAGATACTTCCTTCATTGAATTGCCTTCTTCTTTCGCTCTTTTTAAGATCTTGTCATCAATATCTGTAAAATTTTGAACATACTTCACTTTGAAATTACTGTAAATTAAAAATCTTCTCAATACATCCCAAGCGATATAACTTCTGGCATGACCAAGATGACATAAATCATAAACAGTTACCCCACAACAATAAATTTTTACTACATCATCAATAGGCTTAAAAACCTCAACTTTTTTGCTTAAAGTATTAAAAAGTTTGATCATCTTAAAATAAGTATTTCATAAGGTTTATTTTGTCTCCATCCAATTGTCTCCAATTCCAATATCAACTAAAAGAGGCACATTTAATTTTACACAATCTTCCATAGTCTTCTTTACTAATTTCGTCGTAATTTCCAAAGAATCTGGTTCAACTTCAAACAATAATTCATCATGTACTTGTAAAAGCATTTTTGCTGGAACATTCATTTCTATGAATTTTTTATTTAGTTGAACCATTGCAATTTTAATAATATCTGCACTTGAACCCTGAATTGGGGCATTGGCTGCGGCTCTTAGTGACTGTGCTTCCATGCCAGCTCTTCTTGCTGATTGCAAGTCAATTTCGTAAGGATCTTTTCCTATTAGTCTTCCAAGTCCATTTTTATCAAACTTAAATTCTCTTTTTCGACCAAAAATTGTTTTTACATAACCTTTTGATAAGGCAAGCCTTTCTTGAAGTTCAAGAAATTTGAAAATTTTTGAATATCTTTCTTTATATTTTATTAGGAATTCTTTTGCTTCTGGAGTACTTACTCCTGTTGAACGGGCAAACTTTTTTATCCCCATACCATAGATAACTCCGAAATTTATTGTTTTCCCAACTCTCCTCTCATCAGAAGAAATTTCTTCTTTCTCAAAAATTAATCTTGCAGTCAAAGAATGAATGTCATCATTTTTATGAAATGCATTTATTAGTATTTCTTCATCAGCTAAGTGAGCGAGTATTCTTAATTCGATCTGAGAATAATCAGCTGATAAAAGTTTCCAATTTTTTTCGGGCAAGAATGCTTTTCTGATTCTCCTACTAAATTCAGTCCTAACCGGGATATTTTGAAGATTAGGATTGCTACTACTTAGTCTCCCAGTAGCTGTAGCAGCTTGATTAAAGTTTGTATGAACTCTTCCTGTCTTTTCGTTAATAAGATTTGGAAGAGCATCAATATAGGTGCTAAGTAATTTGCTAAGAGTTCTATGTTTTATTAGATGTTGGATTATTTCATGTTCGTCGACTAATCTTTCTAGAACTACTGCATCTGTACTCCATCCTGTTTTTGTTTTACGTGATTTTTTCTTATCCAAATTTAATTTTTCAAACAAAATCTCACCAAGTTGTTTTGGTGAAGATAGATTGAAACTCTCATCTGCTAACTCATAAACTTTACTTTCAATATCTTCTAAGGTACTTTTTAATTCTTTTGAGAGTTTATCCAAATAAGGGATGTCGATGGTTATGCCATTCATTTCCATTTGCGACAATACCGGCTCTAAAGGCAGCTCGATTTCTTCGAACAATTTGATTAATTCATCTTTTTCCTTTAAAAAATTTTCTTTAAAAATTTTGACAATCTTAAAAGTTAGAAAAACATCATAACCGCAGTAAATACTTGCTTCATCAACATCAACAAATGAAAAGTCTTTATTTTTTCCAACTGTGTCCTTAAATGAAGGAGGCTTAAATCCAAATAATCTAAAACTAATTTCACTTAACCCATGTTTCTCCTGATTATTAAGAAGGTAGTCTGCTAACAAGGTGTCAAAGGTTACGCCTTTAAGATCAAGTCCATGATTAAAAAATATTTGCCTATCAAATTTTGAATTTTGGAGTGCCTTTTCTTTTTTTGGATCTTCTATCCAATTTCTTAGCTTTGAGAAAACATCTTCTATTGATAATTGATTGGAGGTCTCCTTTTTTGTTTGATGACCAAGAGGTATATAAAATAAATCATCATTTTCTTCTCCAAGACATAACCCTATCCCAACAAGTTCCGCATCGATTGGATTCAAACTATTGGTCTCTGTATCTAAAGAAACTATTTGATTAGTCTTGTCTAATCTTTGAATTAATTTATCAAGTAATTCGAAATCATTCACAACAGTTACATTGATTTTAGGGATTTTATTTTCACTATTTTCTAATTCATTAATGCCTGCGACTTTTGGTGTTTTCTCCTCCTCTTTAGCTACATTATTTTTGTCAAAACCACCTTTGCTGAAAGTTGAATTGAAAATATCAATTTGTCTAAGTAGTGTTGATAGTTCTAATTTTTTCAGTGAGTCTGAAAGTAGTTCTTGATTTATATTTTTTAATTCATAACCGTTACTTAAAATTAAAGGCACCTCAGTATTTATTTTTGCTAAATCTCTGGAAAGAAAAGCATTATGTTTATCGTTTCTTAGCTTTTCTATAACTGAACCTTTGATGAATCCTTTATATTTCTTATCGTTGTTCTGCTGAATCTTGTCCAAAGCCTGATAGATTCCATCAAGCGTGTCGTTCTCTTTTAGTAGATTAATTGCAGTTTTTGGGCCTACCCCTTTAATACCTGGAATATTATCAGAACTATCACCAGTTAGGGCTTTAAGATCAACTACTCTTTCTGGCGCAACACCTAATTTTTCTTTTACTCCATTTTCATTCATAAGAGTTGGATTTCCACTTTTCGCATATGGACCACCACCCATATAAAGTACATAAATATCTTTTTGATCATCTACTAATTGAAATAAGTCCCTATCTCCGGAAAGAATATTCACGCACCATCCTTTAGAAGAAGCATCATTTGCAATTGTGCCTAAGAGATCATCTGCTTCGTATCCTGGAGATTTAAAAATTGGTAAATTAAGGCTTTCTTCTAAGATGATTTCTAGTTGTTCAATATCCTGAAAAAAAACATCTGGTGCCACATCTCTATTGGCCTTATAATTTGGATCTAATTCATGTCTGAAAGTTGGTTTTTCGGTATCAAAAGTAATACAAACACCCTCAGGACTAATATTTTTGCAATTATCCAGAAGACTTTTTAGGAATCCATAAGTGACACTTGTTGGAAATCCCTCTTTGGTAGTTAAACCTCCATCAATCCCTTTGCTAAATGCATAGAAGCTTCTAAAAGCAAGTGAGTGGCCATCAACTAAAAGTAAAATTGGTTTTTTAGAGTTTTCAGATTTTAAACTCATTTTCTCTTCTTAGCCCAAGGTGGAATATCAATAAAGATTTGCTCTCCAGGTTCTAATCCATCAATGACTGAAGTTTTATTTCCACTACTAATACCAATCTCGATTTTTTCAAATTTAGGAGAATTATTTTTATCAACTTTCAAAATTCCTTTTTCACCTTTTTCAGTGACTATAGAAACTGTTGGTACTAAGATTTTTTCTTCATTACCTTCGACTATAAATTCAAGATCTGCAGTCATTCCAATTTTAATTTCTTCAGAAATATCTTTAAAATTTAAAGTTACTTCGAATGAGGTTACATTATTATCTTTTACAGCTCTTGTAGCTATTTTTTTAACTATGGCACTATATTTTTTTGAGGGATAAGCCTCAATTCTTACTGAGGCTTCTTGACCTATTTTTATTCTGCCAATGTCACTCTCAGGAACTTTAGCAACAATTTCTAGGCCCTCTGATAGTTCAAAAATAAAGTTTTTGGTTTTAGGGTTTGAACTTAAGTTTGTACTTGGTGTGACATAAGATCCTATCTCAGCATATTTTGCAGTTATCTTTCCTCCATAAGGAGCTTTAATTAGATAGAAACTTTTTTCAGCTTTTGCATCATTAAGTTTTGCGCTACTAATGTTGTAGTTATTTTTATAACTTTCATAGTCTTCTTTACTTACTGCGCCTTCTTGATATAAATATTCCCTTCTTAAAAATTCAGATTTTTGTTTTTCTACATTTAATTCAAGTTCTTCAATTTTATAGATAAAGTCTTCATCATCAAGAGAAGCTAAAACCTGATCTTTTTTTACAAGATCGCCCTCATCTACTTTGATTTCTTTTATTACGCCTTGCTTCCGAGGCCCAATATTGCTTGTCCTTATTGCTTTTACTTCACCACTAGTATTAATTGAATCTGAGAGGATTCCTTTTTCAACTTGAACTACAAAATCAGAAATATCTTTTGACTTATTTTTCTTGAAGGAATTGGTTATAAAAATGAAAAATATAGCTAGAGAAAGCAATATAATTCCACTTCTTAGATTTATATTTTTTTTTATTAAATCAAACATTTCTTTTTAAAAGCAGAAGTAGAGAATATTTAAGAACTAAATAAATAATCAAGACGATTATAATTAACTTATCCAAGATTGGTTAAGTAAATACTATATTACTAGAAGATGTTTTCTTGATAATTTTTCCATAAGTTTTTTCAAATGTTAAAAGCAGGTATTATTGGATTACCAAATGTTGGAAAATCAACTCTATTTAATGCACTTGTAGAAAATGCTAAGGCCCAAGCGGCTAATTTTCCCTTTTGTACTATAGAACCTAATAAAGGCATAGTTTCAGTCCCAGATCAAAGGTTGCAAGAGTTAGGCAATTTAAGTTCTAGCCAAAATATTATCCCAACAAAAATTGAATTTGTAGATATCGCAGGACTTGTAAAAGGAGCTAGTAAAGGCGAAGGTTTGGGAAATAAATTTTTATCAAATATTAGGGAGGTTGATGCAATAGTTCATGTTGTAAGGTGCTTTGAAGATAGTGATGTAATTCATGTTTCTGGAAAGGTAGATCCCCTGGATGACATAGAGATAATTAATCTGGAATTGAATTTAGCTGATTTATCTCAACTCCAAAAAAGAAGAGAAAGAATTAAAAAACAGGTTAGAACTAGTAAAGAGGCAGCTAAAGAAGATACCTTACTAGAAAAAATTGAAGAAGAGCTAGAGAAAGGCCTTTCAGTTAGATCAATATCTTTGAATGAAGAAGAAAATTTAATAATTAAGCAATTAGGCTTCCTTACTGCTAAACCAATTATTTATGCAACTAATTTGAATGAAAATGATTTAGCTGAAGGTAATGATTTTTCATCAACAGTTCAGAGTTTTGCAAGCAATGAAAATACAGAATGTATAAAAATATCAGCGCAAGTCGAATCTGAATTAATAGAGTTAGAACCAGAAGATAAAAAAGACTACCTTATTGGCTTAGGAGTAGAAGAAGGGGGATTAAGTTCATTAATTAGATCAACATATAAATTATTGGGATTAAAAACTTATTTCACTACTGGAGAAAAGGAGACAAAAGCTTGGACAATAAAAGATGGGATGACTGCGCCACAGGCAGCAGGAGTAATTCATACTGATTTTGAAAAAGGATTTATAAGAGCTCAGACAATTTCGTATCAAAATTTAATTGATTCAGGTTCAATTGCCAATGCAAAAACTAAAGGTCTTTTAAGAAGTGAAGGTAAGGAATATATTGTTAACGAAGGTGATGTAATGGAGTTCTTATTTAACGTTTAGAAAGTCTCTTAAGGCTTGCTATTTTGCTTTTTGAATTTAAATTCAAAAAATGAAATTAATAAAATTAAGATACATCCTAAGCAACTTCCTATTAACCCAAAAACAATGGTTGTAAAGCCATCATCGTAGCCATATTGTAGTTGTGGTAAGTGAGGGGGTATTGGCATTATTTTTCAACAGAATTTTCAATATCTTCCAGTAAATGTTTAGTTGATCTACTAAAACCATTAGTTTTTAAATAGTTTTGAGCCTCTCTAAATTTTTCAGCTACTCTTTTTGCATAAGGAGTATTCATGGAATTTTGAGTCATGTTGAAAATGCGACTCATTTTATAATCTGATTTAGGTAACCCCTTGATAAGTATTCAAAAATACAAGAATATAAAAATAGGATTTTTTACTTACTAAGAAATTTATTGTGAAAAGTTCTTGATTCTCAAAATAAAGTTTTTTCAAATTATAAAAATTGACAATGACAAATATATTATTAATTCTTTTTTTTTGTACTTTTATTTTTATTACTTTTTTATTCAAAACGAAATAGAGGATTAGCCCAAAAAACAACAATTAGTCCAACTTATGTACCTTTCTTAAAAGAACAAGAATTTAATCCTGATATAAGTACTGATAATTGGGATTTACACAAACTTAGATTAGATAAATTTAAAAGATCACAATATAAGGGATTAACTTTCTTCGTAAGTTCAGAAAATAAAATTTACTATCTTTCTGAAGAAGGGGATAAGGTTTATTGCTAACAGGTGTAATTAATTTTATAAATAAGAAAAGCCGATAGAAATTAATAATATTAATGAAGTATTTTTTTTTATTATCAGAAAAGTTCTATAAGTTTATCGAATGGGAGTGGAATACTTTAAAAAATCTAAGAAGAACAAAAAGAAAGAATTTTTTTCTTATAGGATCATTTGCGTTATTTAGTTTATTCTCTATTCTTTTTGTAATATTTTCTCCTCCTATCGCTTTTGGATTGTTATTTGGAGAGGGATTAAAATTTAGTACTTTTTTTATTTGGATATGGATTTTAAATTTGAAGTTTTTTTGAAAATGTATAATTTGTTTCCCGAGATTATTTAAAATTAAGAATATAAAAAATTTATTTTATGCCAAAAATATTCAAACAAAATAAGTTCGCTTTGTTGGGAGCAAATATATTAATAATTTTACTTTGGGTAACTATATCTTCCTTTTTGATGAATTTATTTCAAAGTGAAAATGCCCCATTTTATATGTATAAAATTTCTTTTTTAATCAGATTCCTTCCTCCTATTTGGGTTACATGGTTCCTTTGGATAAAAAGAGGCGGTTTAAAAAGATAAATTACAAAAGCATTTTTACGGATTTAATAAAAAAATAAATCAGTTAAGATCTGAAGGCTTACTTGAAATTTTCATGTAAGAATTAGGTAATTGAGAGATTGTTTTTAGCTAAGAAACAATCTCTTTTTTTTTACAAATATTTTTTCTCATAAAAAAGTGTTTGTCAGCATCCCTATTGACAAACACTCATGACGATCATTTTTTAAAAATTAAACAGGCAATCTATTGTCAATTTCGATTACTCCAGAATCCATAAGACGGCCGATCTTAACAACTAAAGCCATATCTAATCTTGAAAATTCAGATTGATGGTTAGTTATCCAATCAAGTTCAGAAAGAGTTATAACTCCCAAAGTATTTACTTTAAGAAAAAGTAAGCCTAAATTCATTTTAAAAAATTCCTGGGATTATCCATCCGAATAAGCCATAATTTACAATTAATGCAAATAAGCCCATCATTGCCATTCTTCCATTAGTTCTCTCGGCGTTTTGCCAATAAGTTGTTTTTGAATTTTCCATTTTTCTGATTTGTAGAAATTTTAAATAGTAGGTTTTAAACGAAACCAGGAATTATTTGACCTGTTGTTAGGTATGCTCCAACAGCAGCAATTAATCCAAGCATTGCGAATCTGCCGTTAAGAGTTTCAGCAACAACTTTTTCTTTTTCGATTGTTTTGACTTTTGTGTTTGTGTTTTTCATTTGATTAGAAGATGAATAGTTTAAATTTTCGTTTTGAAATTGCTTGGTTAAATAAGCAACGAGGATGGCTGTAAAGAATACAATTACGGCTAAGAAACCTGAAAGTGGACTCATTAAAAAATGCCAGGAATAATTTGTCCGGTTGACACGTAAGCACCTACTAACGCAACAAGGCCAATCATTGCCCAACGACCGTTAACTTTTTCTGCATTTTGTGGGTAGCTGTCGTAAGAAACAGACTCATCTATGTAAGGACGTGTCTCAGTAGGAAACATATTCTGTCTGCCACCTGACTCAGTAGTAACGTTTGAATTAGCCATTAAAGTTGTGTAATTGTTAATTAATGTAACACTACTATTAACAAATGTAAAGTATTAAGCCGAAATTAAGTTATTTTCAAAATATTTACTACATAGCTGTCACAGAATCGTGCCATATACATTTAAATAGATGTTTTTTAAGGCTTGCTACGCTTTAAAGATTGGCTCGAAAACTATTGAGAGTTCAATTTGTTGTTTAAGTATTTATTTTTAAATCCTTAGAAAGATATCAAAATGGTAGAAAACACTACATCATTCTGAAATTTGAATAATTAGTTTTTAGATATAATTTATTTCACTTTATTATGGAATTCGCAAAAAAAATCATGACCGAAAAAGCTGAAAAGCTTAATGGTAAAGCAGCAATGCTTGGAATGTTTGCACTTGTAGGAGCCTACTATTTTACTGGTCAAATTCTTCCAGGTATTTTCTAATAAAAATCCTTTTTAAATTTTTTCAGGGCTTTATCAAGCCCTTTTTTACTGGATTATGCACTTTTTAATTATCTAATAATTCAAATAATTTACTTATTAGAAGCTTTCTTTTTGAAAAAGTTTTATCAATATATTTTTTATTCTCTTCCTTTAAAATTTCCTGACCATTTAAGCCTAATCCTTTAAGGACAAACTCTTTATCTTCTTTAATCCAGTTATTTATCATTCCCCCCGTCGTCTCTATATGGAATTGTAATCCGTAAGCAAAATTACCAATTCTAAAAAACTGTTCCTTACAACGTGCACTACTAGCAATGAGTACTGCTTTTTTAGGTAATAAAATCCTATCTCCATGCCAATGTAGTACATGAAAAGGGTCTTCAAACAGTGCTTTAAAGTCTTTATTCGATTTGTCTATAAAAATTTGAGACCATCCAATTTCTGGTAATGCTTTTGGAGGTGATCCATATTTAAGAATTTCTACATCTCCCCCTGCAGCACTCGCAAGCAACTGAGCACCTAAGCAAACACCGACTATAGGTCTCTCATTTTCTAATTCTTTTTTTATAAAATCTCTTTCTAACTTAAGCCATGGATATTTTACGCTTCCAATATCTTTAACACCCATTGGTCCACCCATAATTAAAATTAAGTCACCTTTTTTTGTTTGCGGCAGGGCGTTTTTATTATCTAAACGAATAATTTCTATTTTTAAATCTCTTTCTTTAGCAAATTGTTCAAAAAGACCAGGCCCCTCTATTTCTAAATGCTGCAAAACTAATAGGCGTTTTATTTCCTTCATTCACTTTCCATTATTTCAGCTGATTCAGAACAGACATTAACGCTAAACCACTTCATTGCCGACCAAGTATCTTCTTGGTATGTACCTGCTGCAATACTTACAAAACAATCATTTTCATACCAACTTCGATAACTGGGAGTTACTCCCGTTCCTTTTAATCTATTTTCTAAGCCTTTTCCATATTTTTTAATAACAAGATTTATAGCTTCATTCTCAATTTCTCTTTGCTTTTCATCAGCAAAACCTCCTAGGGGAGTAAAAAAAAGAATTGATGCAATAAGTAAACGTATCATTGAGTCTTTAGTTTATATGTAGCTGATTTCATATTGATTAATTAATTTTTTAAAATCATCTACTCTATTTTGTCCATTTTTTAATGGTCTTGAGGAGTCAAGAACGGCTGCACAACATAATTGCCAGCAAGATTTTTCATCTAGTCCCAATTTCGTGCATATATGTTTTGGAGCTTTGATAACTGTATTTATTTCTGCAATATGTTGAGTGGTTTCCCATAATTCTCCTTCAAGAAAATCAATTTCAATACTTGATAATAATTCTGTAGCAACGTAATCCTTAATTAGTTCAGTTAATTCCACGATATTTTATTAAAGCAGAGAAGTTAAATAATCTCTTAGTATTTTTTATAGCAGGAAAAAAGAGGAACTAGTTTCTACCTCATCTTGAATATCCTGTAGATTTTAATAGACTACATCATTTCGTATTGATCAAGTTTGGTTTTTAATTTTGTTGCTTGTTTAATCAATGACAAAGCTTCTTTTCTTCCAATTGAATTATTAGCCTGGACTATAAGATCGGCGTATTTCTTTGCGATTTTTTTCCATAATTTAAGATATGTAAATACCGTTTTTGAATCTTGAAACTAGCGAGTCACAACTAGAAGTAGATAAGGAGTCAACGGTTAAAACCTCAGAGTCAACAAATTGGAACGGGTTAACTCGTGTTTTTAATTTATAATCAATCAATAAAAAAGCTGTTGGTATCTACGATTACATTGTTTTCAAACCCTGATTTAATTTAAAGTTATCCATGAATTGAATTGGAGATTTTTAATCATATTTTTAACGCAATTAATAAAAGACCTAATTTACTAATTACCTAAACCTAGAGGAGCCCAAAGAGTTGCTTCAGAACCTATAACAGGGACAATTCTTGTAGTTTTTGCATTAGAAACTTTATTTTTAACAATAGGAGTATCTTGTTCTCCTAAAGCTGCCCATAAAGTTGATTGATGAGCGATAACTGGTTGAACTTTTAATGGTTGAGATTGAAAAGAAGGCTTTTGGGTTCTTACAAGTTGGTCTCCAAAAAAGGCCATACCACTTTAAACGCATTTGCAAATCTACTTCATCCATCTCTTCCCACCCTTTAAGAGCGTAATCATCTAACTCTTCAAAAATTTTCAGACCATCTTTCTCAGCCTTTTGCTTTTCAATCTTATTTAATTTTTTATCATTCAAATAATATTGCATATTAATTTTTTTTCTTTTATTCTTAGGAGATTTTAGACAATTTAATGTTTCCTCATATACAAATGTCAATAAATATTGATTATTTATTTTTGACACCGAATTCCATATTTTTGGAAACTCTTAAGCTCATAGAAATAAAGGCTTTTTTTTAGGCTGGATCACTTATCCGTAATTATGAGATACTTCTGTCCATCCTTTTTGGTGTAGTTCGTGCCATTTTTCCCAGGCTGAATCTATGTTGAGTTTTTCAGAGGATTTGTACCCTCCAGGTTCTCCGAGGTGATTTGTGTAGAAAAGATGAGTATGAATTTTTAAATTAGGTTTAGGAGAGTTTTTGCATTCTTCGAAAAAGATAATTCTGCTGCCTTCGGGATTTAGTAGGCATCCGTTAGGTTTGCTAGTGCTACAACCAAATGAGTACTTAGGATCCATACTTTACCTTTAATCGACCGGTTGATTATTAATACGTTTGTACTATAAATTATATCCTCCTTGTTTTGCTGTCAATCCTTTTAAGGTTAAGTACTTATTTACTAATAATAATTTTGTTTTTTAATAAATAAGATAATTTCTTTAAGCTTATGAATTACAGGGAAGATCTAGAAATCAAACTACAAAAAGTAACACTTGCAATGCAGGAAGTTGTAGATGATATCCATAAAACTGAACCTGAGAAGCAAAGAATAATTTCCAAACTTATTGAATTTAAAGAAGCAATCATTTCAAAGGGAATTGAACTTAACATTGAATTAGAGGCAGCCTAGAAATATTTAATATCTCATGAATGTTTAATAACTTTTAGAATAATGTTATTAACAAAGAAGGGTTATTTATCAAATGCAGCCTGGTACTTTTGAATTATTGATCCTAGTATTTATCTTTTTAGGTCTTCAAGCCTGGTGGATTATCCCAATAGTTATTAAGAATAATAAATTAAATAATAGAGGTAAGGATTTAAGAGAGGAAATTAAGCAATTAGAAAAGTTATATAAAAAATAAATTAGTTTATTATTTTTGCAAACTACTTATTTTATTAGTGAAACTCAAATATCTAATGAAATTAAAAAAATTTATTCCAGTTTGCTTCCTTTTTATTGGGACTTTAGCTTTACCAAAACCTTCTCTTGCGGAAGAAAAGATTGAAGTTATACCCATTATTCAAAGTTCAAAAGGACTAAGTGGTAAAAATTTTAATTATCTCGAGGGTAAGCCTGGATTAAGACTCTTAAAAGTAAAAATTCCAGTTGGCTTGAAAACTCCAATTCATACTCATCCTTCCCCAATGCTGATTCATGTCACCAGAGGAAGATTAAAGCATGTGAGGGGTGATGAAATTAATTTCTTTAAAGCAGGTGATGCATTTATAGAGAGTAATAATGGGGGCCCCCACTATGTGAAAAATGTTGGGAAGAAGCCGGCCATACTTCACGTGGGAGTTGTATCAGTAGTTGGAATGCCTACGGCCATAAATAAATAAGATTTTCTCAAAGTTGTTCTATCAGTATGAGGATTAAACTTTTATGAAGAACAGCTGTAGTGAGATACTCCTCCATAATTAAAATACTGACTTGGCTTTAGTCGATTATATTTTTGATCTATTTCTGAGGATTGTTCTATATATGGATTGCTAAAGACATCCTGTAACTCTTTTATTTTTTTGTAATTTCCTTTTTCAGCTTCTTCATATGCGGGAACGACCATCCATTCGCGCCAAGTATAGACTGGATTAAGGGATTTCATTGATGCTGATTTCGCTTTAATATTTCCCTCTTTCTTCAAGATTGATTGCCAGTTTTGAAGCCATACTTCCCACCTATTATTGAGCTCGTCATTAATTGGTAGATAGAAACAGTCTTTTAAAGAATCTAAGTTATCAGGGATTTCAGAGAGTTTGCGGAACAAAATTGTATAGTCTGCTTTTGAAATGACCATGAGATTAAAAAAATCATTTATTAGAGTTTCGTTGTAATGTTCTAAACCAAGCTTGTTTGCCCACATTTTCATCAATTCCTTATTCATTAATTCAGAAAAATCCTTTTCGATTTGATCTAATTTTTCTTGATCTTGTTTGCTTCGTGAAAGTAACGGACTAAGAGATGAACAGAATGTTTTAAAGTTGATTGCCGCTGCAGAAGGCTGGTTAAAAAATGAGAAATGTTCACCTCCACCTGTCCATGGTTGAAATCTTGGATCAAATAATTCACAGAATCCAAAGGGGCCATAATCCAAGGTATAACCACCAGCAGCACAATTATCACTATTGAAATTACCCTGGCAATAACCAACTCTCATCCAGTTGGCTATAAGTGATATAAGTCTTGAT
>NZ_CACMSM010000003.1 GCF_902616385.1 uncultured Prochlorococcus sp.
CTAAATAAATTAGATGGAAAAGCTGCCATTATCCCAGGAGCTAATCTCGTAAAGCATCATGCCGATTGTGAATACCCTTTTAGACAAGATAGTAATTTTTGGTACTTAACTGGTTTCGATGAGCCGGATGCAATTGCTCTTTTCTTGTCGCATAAGCCAAAGGGAGAGAGATTTATTATGTTTGTCGCTCCCAAAGATGTTATAAGTGAAGTCTGGCATGGCTTTAGATGGGGCTTGGAAGGCGCAGAAGAAGAGTTTAAGGCTGATAAGGCTCACTCGATATCCGAACTAAGAGATTTACTTCCAGGTTATATAAATGGTTCCGATGAGCTTGTTTTTTCAATAGGTAAGTATCCATTGATTGAGAAAATAGTTCTCGAGATATTTTCAGAACAACTTGAAAATCGATCAAGATCAGGGATTGGTGCGAATTCCATAAAATCTCCAGAAATTTATTTAAATGAGATGAGATTAATTAAAAGTGATTTTGAAATTAGCAGAATGAGAGAGGCTACACAAATTTCAGCAGAAGCTCATGAACTAGTAAGAGAATCTATCTCTTCAAAGAAAAATGAAAGGCAAATTCAGGGTCTTCTAGAGGGATTCTTTTTGGAAAAAGGGGCCAGAGGACCTGCATATAATTCTATTGTTGCTTCGGGAGATAATGCCTGTATTTTGCATTACACTTCAAATAACTCACCATTGAAGAAAGAAGATTTATTGTTGGTAGATGCAGGTTGCTCATTGACTGATTACTACAATGGAGACATAACAAGAACCATCCCAATAGGTGGAAAATTTTCTAAAGAGCAAAGAGTTATTTACGAGATTGTATTAAGTGCGCAGAAAAATGCAATTAAAAGTGCTGTAACTGGATCTAATTCTAGTACTGTTCATAATGTTGCTTTGACAATTCTGATAGAAGGATTGAAGGAAATTGGTTTATTATCGGGCAGCACTGAGGAGATAATAGAGAATCAATCATATAAACATCTATACATGCATAGAACTGGACATTGGCTCGGCTTAGATGTTCATGATGTTGGAGCATACAGAATGGGGGACTATGAAGTGCCATTACAGAATGGAATGATTCTTACTGTAGAACCTGGGATCTATATAAGTGATAGGATCCCTGTCCCTGAGGGGCAACCTCTTATAGATGAGAAATGGAAAGGCATAGGGATAAGAATTGAAGATGATGTTCTGGTCAAAGATGCAAACCCGGAAGTTTTAAGTATTGCTGCACTAAAAGAAATTTCTGATTTAGAATTCTAAAATTTGACTTATCTAATCATTAGATTTATTTTTATAAAGTTTAAAGTTCAAAAATGAATAAGTCCGATTCATATGATTCGAAACTATCTCAAGCAAGAGGCTTGGCTAGTCAGCTTGGAATGTTTGCAGAAGAAAACGATATCCCTAAAGATCTTTGGGATTCATTAGAAGCTACAATTTATGATTTTTATCAAGTTCCCCATGATAGATAAAAAATCTGTATGGAAGTATCAATAACTAAAATCAAGAAATTTTGAGTAAATCAATCAAAATGTGACCACAAACTGATAAATTATTTATTAAACATAAAGTAAGTGAATGACTTCATCTGATAAGTTAAATCAAAATTCAACAGAAAAAAAGGAAAAAGAAAGTGATTCTCCAAAATCTAAAAACTCTTCTCCTAATTCAGGAATGATGGGTGCTTCAGCTGTATTGGCAGCTGCCACAATTGATGAAGATGGGGTACCTACTGGTTATACCCCTAAACCTGATGAAGGAAGGTTCATCATTAAAGTATTGTGGTTACCTGATAATGTGGCTTTAGCAGTTGATCAAATAGTAGGTGGAGGCCCAAGTCCTCTTACTGCTTATTATTTTTGGCCAAGAGATGATGCTTGGGAAAAATTAAAAAGTGAACTTGAGAATAAAGGCTGGATTACAGATAACGAGAGAGTAGAAATATTGAATAAAGCTACTGAAGTGATAAATTATTGGCAAGAAGAAGGTAAAACAAAAAAATTAGAAGAAGCCAAATTAAAGTTTCCCGAAGTAACTTTTTGTGGAACCGCTTAAATATTAGTTCTTTGCAGCTTGAATTCTAGCCTCAGCCTTTGAAATCTCTTTCAAAGCTTTAATTTTCTCTGGATTTTTTTCATTTTCAGAAAATTTGCTTATTGCTAATTTTGCTTCTTTAAGATCTTGTTCAGCATTTTGAACATTAATTTCAGAACCAATTTCAGCATTATTT
This sequence comes from uncultured Prochlorococcus sp., assembly GCF_902616385.1. Classification (GTDB taxonomy): domain Bacteria; phylum Cyanobacteriota; class Cyanobacteriia; order PCC-6307; family Cyanobiaceae; genus Prochlorococcus_A. The sequence goes on from NZ_CACMSM010000003.1 coordinate 2,249, forward strand.
ACTAAAACTATAACTTCATCTGATTCAATTTCAGCGAAGCCTCCCATAAGGGCTATTGATTTCCACTGGGAATTCATTCTTAGCCTTAAAACGCCAATATCTATAGCAGTAACTAAAGAGATGTGTCCTGGTAGTATACCAAGTTGACCAGTAGTACTTGGAAGGATTACTTCTTCAGCCTCGCCTTGATAAACATTTTTATTAGGAGCTAAAACTTTTAGAGAAATTGCCATTAATTTAAGATTATTGAAGGTTAAATATATATTTAAATATTTATTTTTCTGATTTTATTTTTTCAGCTTTTGCTTTAACTTCATCAATATTACCAACTAAGTAAAATGCTTGCTCTGGTAAATCATCCAATTCACCTGACAAAATCATATTGAAACCAGCAATGGTATCTTCCAATTTTACATATTTACCAGACATTCCTGTAAATATTTCTGCTACGAAGAAAGGCTGTGAGAGGAATTTTTCAATTTTTCTGGCTCTGTCGACTGTTAATCTATCTTCTTCAGAAAGCTCATCTAAACCAAGAATTGCGATAATATCTTGAAGTTCTTTGTACCTTTGTAAAGTTGATTGGACAGCTCTAGCTGTTTTGTAATGCTCATCTCCAACAACTGACGGTTGAAGCATAGTGCTCGTTGAGTCTAATGGATCAACTGCTGGATAAATACCTTTAGCTGCAAGAGCTCTAGCAAGCACGGTAGTAGCATCTAAATGGGCAAAGGTTGTTGCTGGTGCTGGGTCTGTTAGGTCATCAGCAGGAACGTAGACAGCTTGGATAGATGTTATTGAACCTTCTAATGTAGATGTAATTCTTTCTTGTAATTCGCCAACATCAGTTCCAAGAGTTGGTTGGTATCCAACAGCCGAAGGCATTCTTCCAAGCAATGCAGATACTTCAGAACCAGCTTGTACGAATCTAAAAATGTTATCAACAAAAAGTAGAACGTCTTGTTTATTTACATCTCTAAAATGTTCGGCCATTGTAAGTGCTGATAAGCCTACTCTCATCCTTGCACCAGGTGGCTCATTCATCTGTCCAAAACATAAGGCAACTTTTGATTGAGTTAAATCATCCGCATTGATAACTCCTGACTCTTTAAATTCTTCGTATAAATCGTTCCCTTCTCTAGTTCTTTCCCCTACTCCACCAAATACAGAAACTCCACCATGTTCCTTTGCAATATTATTAATTAATTCTTGAATAAGAACAGTTTTCCCAACACCAGCACCTCCGAATAATCCGACTTTCCCTCCTTGTCTGTAAGGAGCTAAAAGGTCGATAACTTTAATACCAGTTTCAAATACTTTTGGCTTAGTTTCTAAGTCGGTTAACTTTGGAGCAGCTCTATGAATTGGAGCAGTATCTTTAGTTTTTACTGGACCTTGTTCATCTACTGGCTCTCCTAAAACATTAAATATTCTTCCTAAAGTTGCCTCGCCTACAGGTACTGATATCGGTGCGCCTGTGTCTATTGCTTCCATGCCTCTTACAAGGCCGTCTGTGCCACTCATTGCCACTGCCCTTACCCTATGGTCGCCAAGGAGTTGTTGGACCTCTGCAGTAAGAGCTATATCTTGTCCAGCAGGATTTTTTGCTTCAATTCTTAAAGCATTTAATATTTTGGGCAATTTCCCAGCTGGAAATTCTACATCTAGAACTGGGCCAATTACCTGACGAACTACGCCTTTTGTTTGTGAGGAAGTTGATGGAGTTGCTACCATTTTTTATTGATTGGTGATGAATAGCTGATTTTATACAGCTCATAATCCGAAAATACTACCACCTCATGGGTAGATTCGTTAAATGGGTTCGGCCACCCGCACAGTTTAAGTATGGTTTAATTGCCTCTTTGCAGATTATGTTGTTGATGATACGGATGGAGAAATTCTCTTTCCATTTTTATGACGCAAAGCGTCTCAATCATGATCCTCCATTAATCTATGGCAGCTGTTTCACTTACAGTCTCTACAGTAAAACCACTGGGAGATAGAATATTTATTAAAGTTTCCGCATCTGAGGAAAAAACTGCTGGGGGCATTCTTTTGCCTGATTCAGCTAAAGAAAAACCACAAGTTGGAGAAGTTGCTCAGGTGGGCCCTGGTAAACTCAATGACGATGGTTCTCGTCAAACTCCAGAAGTGAGTATTGGCGATAAAGTTTTGTACAGCAAATATGCTGGCACAGACATTAAATTGGGAGGAGATGAATATGTCTTGCTCTCAGAAAAAGATATTTTGGCTGTAGTAAGCTAAAATATTTGTTTCAAAAATTATTAAAACTTATTACTAAATTACTGCCTAAACATGGCTAAAAGAATTATTTACAATGAGCAAGCTCGTAGAGCGCTCGAGAGAGGAATCGATATCCTTGCTGAGTCTGTGGCTGTAACGCTTGGACCAAAAGGAAGGAATGTTGTACTAGAGAAAAAATTTGGTGCTCCACAAATTATTAATGATGGTGTAACTATCGCGAAAGAGATTGAATTAGAGGACCACATTGAGAACACAGGGGTTGCTTTAATCAGGCAAGCTGCCTCTAAGACTAATGATGCAGCTGGAGATGGCACTACTACCGCCACTGTTTTAGCTCATGCAATGGTTAAAGCAGGGTTGAGAAACGTTGCTGCAGGGGCTAATGCAATTACCTTGAAAAAAGGAATTGATAAAGCGACTGAATTTCTAGTTGGTAAAATTCAGGAGAATTCCAAACCTATTAGTGATAGTAATGCTATAGCTCAATGTGGAACTATTGCTGCTGGTAACGACGACGAAGTAGGTCAAATGATTGCCAATGCTATGGATAAAGTTGGTAAAGAAGGTGTTATTTCCTTAGAAGAAGGAAAATCAATGACTACTGAATTAGAAGTTACTGAGGGTATGCGCTTTGATAAAGGTTATATTTCACCTTATTTCGCAACAGATACCGAGAGAATGGAAGCTGTTTTAGATGAACCATATATCCTTCTGACTGATAAAAAAATTGCCTTAGTGCAAGATTTAGTTCCTGTTTTGGAACAAATAGCTAAAACTGGTAAACCACTAGTCATCATTGCAGAAGATATCGAAAAAGAGGCTTTAGCAACTCTTGTTGTTAATAGATTACGAGGTGTCTTAAATGTTGCTGCAGTAAAAGCACCTGGATTTGGTGATAGAAGAAAAGCTATGCTCGAAGATATGGCCGTTTTAACTAATGGACAACTTATTACTGAAGATGCTGGTTTGAAATTAGAGAATGCTACCTTAGATATGCTTGGAACTGGTAGAAGAATAACTATTAATAAAGAGACTACAACTATTGTGGCTGAAGGTAATGAGCAAGCAGTTAAAGCTAGATGTGATCAAATTAAAAAGCAAATGGACGAAACCGATTCCTCATACGATAAAGAGAAGCTTCAAGAGCGTCTAGCTAAATTGGCTGGAGGTGTAGCAGTAATTAAGGTTGGAGCTGCTACTGAAACTGAGATGAAGGATAAAAAGCTTCGTCTTGAGGATGCTATTAATGCAACAAAAGCTGCTGTTGAAGAAGGGATTGTACCTGGAGGAGGAACAACTCTCGCTCATTTATCTCCTATTCTAAAAGAATGGGCTGATAAAAATTTAGAAGGAGAGGAATTAATTGGGGCTAACATTGTAGAAGCTTCACTTACTGCTCCTCTTATGAGAATTGCTGAGAATGCAGGCTCTAATGGAGCTGTCATTGCTGAAAATGTAAAAACTAAACCATTTAATGATGGATTTAACGCTGCTACTGGAGAATATGTAGATATGTCCTCTGCTGGTATAGTTGATCCTGCAAAAGTTACACGTTCAGGATTACAAAATGCAGCTTCAATAGCAGGAATGGTTTTAACCACAGAATGCATAGTTGCAGATTTACCTGAGAAAAAAGACTCTGCTACTCCTGCAGGTGCTCCGGGTATGGGCGGTGACTTCGATTACTAACTAAACAGTATTTATTTAATTATTTTTTTAAGGGATCATTAAAAAGGTCCCTTTTTTTTATTCAACTTTTATGAAATCCACCCAGCACTGAGGATAACCGCGAGAGACAAAAATATCACTAAAAAAGTCCAAGTTATTTTGTTTAGTGAGGCTTCTGCACTACTTGCGCTGTTGAACATAGAACTTCCGCTTGCAGCTATTCCTCCCATTCCATCGCCTTTAGGACTATGAAGTAAAACCAAGAGAATGAGAAGAACTCCAGATAATACCCATATCCAACTAATAATCTGAATCATTGCTTAAAAAACTTTTATTAACTTTAAACGTGTTGAACAACCTTATTATAACCTTTTAATTCAATTTCTTGAATAAGTGATTTGCCTGTCATTTCTGCTGGTATTGGGAGATTTAACAGTTGCAATAAAGTTGGAGCAATATCTGCTAAACCAGCATTATCTCTTAAATTAATTTCATTTCCCATATTTGGGATTTTTCTTTTTTCACCTTCAATCAAAATTAATGGAACTTTATTTATTGTGTGAGCTGTCCATGGTTCTCCTTCAGGTCCTTTCATAACCTCTGCATTGCCATGATCGGCTGTAATAAGAATGCTTCCACCCATTTCTCCAGTCGCATTGACTATTTGACCAATACATTTATCTACTTTTTCTATAGCTTTTATTGTTGCATTCATGTTGCCTGTATGACCAACCATATCAGGATTAGCAAAATTGATTACAACAAAAGAATAATTTCCGCTTTTAATTGCTTTAGAGCAACTAATAGTTAGTTCCTCCGCAGACATTTCGGGTTCCATATCATAAGTTGCGACTCTTGGAGATGGAATCAAATGTCTCTCTTCTCCAGGTAAAGGAATTTCAACTCCTCCATTGAAAAAGTATGTTACGTGGGGATATTTTTCTGTTTCCGCGGTTCTATATTGCTTAAGTCCGTTTTCTGAAACTATTTGGCCTATAAAGTTATTGAGCGATTCAGGAGGAAATGCAACTTTAACAGGAAAGTTCTCATCATATTGAGTAAAAGTGACAAAATCTAGTTTTGGATAATTTTTTCTTTCAAAGTCTGAGAATTCTTGCATTGAGAGGGATTTTACTATTTGTCTTGCTCTGTCTGGACGAAAGTTAAAGCAAATCAAACTATCCCCATCTTTAAGATAGTTTTCAGAAATTCGTATGGGCTCAATAAATTCATCGGTTATGTTTTTGGCATAACTTTTTTCTATATAATCCTGAGGAGAAATATTTGTTATTGGAATATCTGGATCAGTCAAATTAGCATATGCTTTTTCTGTTCTATCCCATAAAAGATTTCTATCCATTATCCAGTATCTTCCGCATATGGAAGCTATTTCACCTGTATTAAATTTTTTTATACAAGATTCTATTTGATTGAGATATTTAGAGGCACTTTTTGCAGGAGTATCTCTTCCATCGGTAATGATATGGATTGCAACTTTTTTGATTTCATTATCAGATGCCCATTTTATTAAACCTAATAGATGATCAATATGACTATGTACTCCTCCATCCGAACATAATCCTGTGATATGTAAAGTAGAATTATTTTTCTTTAATGAATCAGCCATCTCTTTGAACTCATTAATAAAGCCTAACTGATTATTTTTTACAATATTTGAAATCCTTACAAGTTCTTGTTGTATTATTCTTCCCGAACCAATGGTAAGGTGCCCTACCTCTGAATTTCCCATTTGACCATCTGGCAGGCCTACATCGGCTCCACTAGCACTTATTAAGGTGTGGGGATAAGCATGCCACAAAGAGTCCATGATTGGTGTACTAGCACTCTTTATAGCATTATCTGATTTTTCTTTTCGATATCCCCATCCATCTAATATTGCAAGAACTACAGGGCTCTGAGGAACACTTAATTTTTTTATATTTTTGCTGCTAATCTTTGACATATTTAGATCAAATTCATTTTTACTGATCCAACCTTCAATTTAGCTTCAAACGTTACTCTTTAACAATTTATATTTAACATAGTTAGCTTTTGCTAATTTATGGAAATATTATATGACTTTTTTATTTATTGATATCTCATGTCCAAGAAAACAAAAAAGATCGTAATACTTTCTGAAGTTGAGCTTAGAAAGACCATTTCGCGTCTAACTTCCGAAATTATTGAAAAAGTAAAAAAACTAGATAACCTTCTATTGGTTGGCATACCGACTAGAGGAGTTGAGCTGGCCGAAGTGCTAGAAAAGGAATTATTCTTTAAGACAGGTTTAAGAGTTAGCAAAGGAACAATTGATCCAACTTTTTATAGAGATGACCAAAATAGAGTTGGAACTCGTTTAATAAAAATTACAGATATTCCTACTCCTATTGAGAAAAAAGAAATTCTTTTAATAGATGATGTCATTTATACAGGCAGAACAATTAGAGCTGCAATGGATGCTTTATATTCATGGGGCAGACCTCAAAGAGTGATGTTATTAGTAATGGTAGATAGGGGTCATAGAGAATTACCTATTCAACCAGATTTTTGTGGTAAAAAAGTTCCTACTAGTAAAATTGAAAGTATTAGTTTACGTTTAAATAATGTTGATAATGAAGAGGGCGTTTTCTTGAATAGCTTGCTTTCAGAAGATATTTCCTAAATTATATTCTCCTAAAAATTCATCTTTAATATCAAAACACTTAACTAACAAATCAGCACTTTCCGTGATTTTAAAAAAAAGTTTTAAGTTGTCTTGTCCAATATTAGATATATTTTTTAGGACTATTTTGAGTGGCTTTTTGTCCCATTTTATAATTTCTTCTTCATTTTGAACCTCTGATAACTTTGGTAATCCATTTTCAAAAATAACATCATATGATCTTTCTTTTTTTGTTTCCCCGATTATGATTTCGAATATTTTCTGATTATTTTTACTGGCTTGAAGGATTAGTTTAAATGGGTTTTCAGTTGGCCATGTTTGACCTTTGCAAAAAATAGGATGCCAAAAGTGTTTTTGTTCTCTTTTGTTAAATAATCTTATAGATAATCCTTTGTCTAATATGTCTTTAATTTTTACCCCTGGGGTCATTGCTAAAGCTCCCAAAGCTATTGATTCGATAGGAGGTGGAGACTTTATTTGAATTTTTGAAATTTTTTTTGTTACCCATTCTTTAATTAATGGTATTTGAGTTCCTCCACCAACCAAAATAATTGCATTTAAATCGTCAACTGTGCAAAATTTTCCTCTTGCTTGATTTAATAAATCTTTGAGCAAAGAGTTAAGGTGATTAAGAAGATTATTTTCAATGAGTATGTTCTCAAATATTTCTTTACTTAGATAAAATTCTCTTTCTTTAGATTGTTCAGTAAATAATTTTATGGGATATTTATCTTCATATTTGATTGTAGATAAACTGAGTTTACATTTTATCGCTTCTGCATTAAAAAGATTAGTAGCAAAGTTATTACCTGGAATGAAATAATCAACTATCCATTGATCAATATCTTTCCCACCAATTTTTGATCCTGTTTTGCCAATTATTTCAGCACACCTAATTTTTTGTTTTGAAATTGAGCTTACATCATTACCTTTAAATTTTAATAGTTCAGCTATTGGACCAGATTTTCCTTCACCTCCCTCTATTTTGACTATATTCATATCGACTGTACTTCCTCCAATATCTAATGTCATAATTTTTGAGCCAAATGGTATATTTATTCCTAAACTTGCAGCGGTAGGTTCATCAACTAGGGCTATTTCATCAACTGATATTTCCTTGCAAAGGTTAACTAACCATTCTCTGTAACCCTTATATGTATCTATTGGGGCAGTTAAAATCAGTCTTTTGATCTCATATTTGTGAGGAATGCTCGCCCATAAAATTTGAAAAAATTTTTCGCCACATTCATTTGGGTTTAAGATATTTTTTCGGTTAATTGTTTCAATAGAGTTTCCAATTAATCTTTTAAAATTCGAATGAAAAAACAAATCAGATTTTGAGTTGTCCCTCATATTTAATGCACTAATGCCAATTTTAGGAATCTTTGAAGGTTCCTCAAACCAGACTGCTGTCGGAATAACTCCTGGTGACGATGTTATATTCGGTATTTCAACTAAAACAGAATTTATATCTTTTTGATCTTGAAAAGCTATTACTGTATTGGTGTTCCCTAAATCAATAGCAAGTGTCCCAGATAAACTTTCTTCCATAAGAAATTATTTGAATCAATTAAGTTCTTTTTGTAATTTATGTTTTGAAACGGTCGAATTAATTGTAATATATGGTTTATAGTAAAAAATTTTTTTAATGAACATATCAAATAATGCAGGAGTAGATTCTAATGACCTTGCAAAGAGAGGTGAGAGCTTGATAAGAAAATCAACTAATAGATACTTAACCACAGTGAAAATTGCTTTCAGAGCTAAACAAAGACGTTTTGATGATTTTGATGGTTTATTAGACGAGTCAACTATTAAACCCGTTCAAAGGTCAATTATTGAACTAAGCGATGAACAAGACCAACCAGATTTACTTCCTGGCTAATTTTGGTAAAAAACCAAAAGAGGTGGAGATTACTTAAAGATTTTAAAAAAGGCAAATTTTGCTTTTTGATTGGTGTGGATAATTGGTCAATCGAGTTACAAAAAAGTGAGTTTCATTCACTTTATTTTTTACTTACAAGAATTAATAAGCAACTATTAGATATCAAGAATGAACTAATGGATGAAGAGTCTATTACTTTAGAATTAGAAAAACTACCTTGGTATATCGAGTTAGATGGTAAAAAGAATGAGTGGAGTTTAAGGCTTGTTTTTGAAAGTCAAGACCAAACAAGATCTTTCGAAATGTATTGGCCGATACCAATCGCACAAAATTTATTTTATGAAATAAAAAACATGTGGGAATCAATGGATTAAAAGATAAAAAAAATTGGAAATTTTAGAAAATATTTCCCCTTCAAAAAAAATTTTTTTCACAACTTTTCCACAACAATTTTTTTAAAAATATCTACTGATCTAAAGTTTGTGGAAAACTCCTGATTTTATATAAATCTTTATATTTCAGTAAGATTTAATTTTACAAAATTACTTTCCATGACACCCATATATATGACTGGATTCTCATTATTCTATGACCTGAGACTGTTCATTTATAAATCCTGTTGACGATTTAGTGATTTTGGAGAAAACTACATTTTGTAGATTTAAATTTCAACAAGTTTTTTTAATATGCAAGAGTTCAACTACGAAAAAAATTCAAAAGTTTTAAATGATAAAGATGAAGTAATAAGTTTCAAATGTGAACTTCAAGAAAATCTTCAAAAGGCTATGAAAGAATTTGTTGAGGAGCATCCCAATTGGGATCAATATAGGATACTACAAGCTGCTATTGCAGGATTTTTGATGCAAAACGGATTTCAAAATAGGGATTTAACGAGACTCTATATTGGCAATATGTTTTCAATGAATTTTAAGGACTAAAAATTTTTTAAATTTTTTCTATTAGTATTTTTGCGATATCATTTCTGACAGGTAAAATGGATAATCTATTTCCTTTTTTTACAACTAATAACTCATCCTCATTAAATAAAATCTTTAATTCAGGTAAACTTAAAATTTTATCTGACTTTGATTTATATTTTACTTTTACACAATCCCATCTCGGATTATCAGGTTTCGATTTTGGATCAAAATATTTTGAATCTTTATCAAATTGAGTAGGATCAACAATATTTAGATCTATTACCTCCATAAGCCCAACAATACCTGGGGGTTTACAGTTCGAATGATAGAAAAAGACTTTATCTCCTTTATTCATTTTTCTCATAAAATTTCGAGCTTGATAATTTCTTATTCCGTCCCATAAAGTTACACCGTCATTTTTTAAAGTATCTATGCTATAAGCATCAGGCTCACTTTTCATTAGCCAGTAATTTATTTCATTCATAACAAGGGATTAGAAGAATATTGCGAAGTGTGTATGGGGTGTGGATGGAATAGCTTCTACACCATTTTCTTTACTTATTATCCATTAATTTAACTGTTTAGGAAAGTGATAGGTGGTATGGGTACTCATGATTGTGCTAACAAGTTATATTGTCCCAAGAAATTTCAGTTGTAATTCCCCGGAAATAACTTATCAATAGCTTCTTTCTGTTCTTGCTTTTTGATCTCCTCAATATCTAAAACAGGGCAGGTATTTTGATTAAGTGATGAAAAGAAAGTACTTTTGTTTAATAGTTTGAAAAGTGGTTGGAGTAGTTTGAGTTTCATTTTTACTAAGTATCCGGTATAAAAAAATATTCAATTGGTTTCAAAGTTAATAACTCCTTCTCTTCCAATAGTGGAATTAGTTAATCTGCTTGTTATTTCAGATCTGGTATATTCATTCCCAATTACATAAATGGGTTGGGAATAATTCTTTAGCCATTTACCTCTTTTTTATAGAGCCTATTGTTGCTGTTGATCTTGTTGCATTTGTTTTTTCTTCAGTTTCTCATATTCAACGTGCAGAACACCTAAACGCCAAGCATCTTTCAATCCTTTTACACCTCCCATTAGGAGTTTTGCATCTGAGGGAGAATGTGACTTCATATTCAAGAAGTCTTTCTGCCAAGAAGTTTCATCACATTTAGAACTCATTATTCAACTGGAGTTAGTGAATAGCAAGTATCTTTATAACCATTTTTTTTATCCCAATCTTTCATCTCTGGAGTACTTGTAGCAGCAGCAAATCCTTCTAAATCTTTGACTTCAAGTATCAAGTGACTTTTATGTTCATTTACCTTGATGAGTTCATATTCTTCAACATATCGATGTCCCTCCTTTTCATGGAAATCAGCTACAAATTTATCGAAATCTTCAAAAGAACAATCAAAAGTAGAAACTATTAAGGTATTCATAAAAAAGAGGGTTTTATCCCTCTATATTAGATCGACTGCCAATCAATTAGTAATTAATTAATTTTCTTTTTCCATCTCTAGTTTCTACTTTATTTATTCTTAACCCTATAAAAGCAGCCCAAATAACTGCAAATAAAATTGGTAAAAAAATGATTGCAAGTTTCATCATTGTTTTAATCCTGTTATTTGCTCAAAAGAATAACCTTTAAATAAATAGGAAAAAATAGGTACTTTATCTAATTAAGCAGCATCATATTCTTTATCATCTTCAAGCTCTCTCATAAATCTTTTATCTAATAAGTAATTGTCTATAAGCTCTGCTGCCATCTGTATCTCAGCAGCAGGTTCTTGTAGATCTTTGTCTAATAAGTAATTGTCAATAAGCTCTAGATTGTTATTTTCATTAATTTGTTTATCGCTGTTTAATAGTTCTCTTATGTAGTTATATACAAGCTCTTGATCGTATCCACTTTCTCTAATTTCTTTCAACATTTCGTCTGGAATTTCCATAATCGTAACCCCACATGTGACATTTTTTTAGAGCAAATTAGAGACTATATACGCATTCTTACGAAAAAATAAGGAAAAAGCAAGAAAATTGGCGAAAAATCGAGGTGTATAAATCTAGTATTCGCAATCATTTATGGAAAAAGGTTGGAAGAAGACTTCTATATTTAGGAGCTTATTTTAATACTTAATAGCCATCTACCAATAAGAAAGAGGTGCAAGTAGTAAGGGTTTCATAAAAAAACAGCTAATGAAAATAGATTTTATTTAGGATATAAAAACAAAATTTAGGGAGGATTAAATGTCTATCATTACCGACAATACAGTGTTAGTACATATTTACAGCGGTTTAGAATCTAAAAATAAAATAACTTTAGGTTTATTGGTTGCCCTTACTGCAGAAAAAAACGATCATAAAGTAACACTTTTTCTGGCAGGAGATGGAGTACAAATATTAAATTGCAAAAAAGCTGGTGAAATAGTTGGTCAAGGTACTGGAGATTTATACGAACATCTTCAAAATTTAAAGAATTCAAAAATTACCATATATGTCTCAGGAATGTCTGCTAAATCTAGGGGTTACGATGAGAAGCTTCTAGATGGATACACCGCAGAGTTTGTTATGCCAGATGTTCTAGTTGAAGAATCAATTAAAGCGGATAGCGTACTTTGCTATTAAAAAAGGAGCTTTTTGCTCTTTATTTTGACTAACAATAAAAATAATTGATTCAAGGTAAAAAATTTATCCCTCAGCAGGAATTAAAATTGGAACATCTTTTGCTCCTATTGCTGCAAACCAAACTATTGCGTTATCAGTTTCTGCATTGCCCATCGTATGTTTTGGTGTCTTTGGACCAACTATAAAAGTATCCCCTGCTGTATAGATAAGATCTTCCAACCCTTGTCTTTTAACAACTATAGAACCTTGCTCAACATTGCCTAGTAATGGAATTGGATGAGAGTGGAGCGGAACTATCCCTCCTTCAGCTAACTCGACTCTTTGTAATCTTATTTCTGCTTTTCCTTTTGGGTATTTAAGAGCATCTCCATCCATAGTCTCAGAACCTACAAAGACTTCTTGTACATCAACTGGAGATTCTGCAGCTATAGAAATACTAGGATTGATAAGCATTAATGCAACAACAAATGCTATGAAAATTTTTTTAATCATGAATTTGAATTTCTAGAAAATTATTTAGCCTAATATTATTTATTTTTTTCATTTTTGGCAGTACTTAATTTGACTTTTCAAGTTATTTAATCTAAAACCATTTTTTTAAAAGTTTTTTGTAAAGGTATTGAATTTTTAAAAATTTTTAGTGCAGACACTGATCAAAATTATTCTCATGAATTTAATAATTTAATTCTTTCATCAATAAATTCCAGCCAATTGATGATGCATTCTTATGGAAAGATTCTCTTTCCTCGCACATAAAACCATGATCAGCTCCTTTAACTTCGACATAAATAAATCTCTCTTCTAAAGGATCTAGTTTTTTAAATCTTTTTTTAAAATCTAATCTATCTTGTAAGGGAATTAAATCATCTGAAGAACCGCATATGAAGATTAACTTTCCGGAAACTTTTTCCAGTAAATCTATAGGTACAAAATTAGTATCCTTTCTTGGCGCAGTTAACCCTGCCCCATAAAAACAAAATGTACTATCTATTCCTTTTAACGAAGAAGCTATAACTGCTGCATGACCCCCAAAACAAAATCCAACAATTGAGATTTTCTTTTTTGGATATTTTTCTTTAACCCAATTTAGTGATGCAGAAATATCTTTAATAATATTTTTTGAAGTAGTTAAATTTTTATGATACCTTCCTAGTTTTAAGTCTTCTTTGCTATATGCTAAATCTAATTTTGGAGCTGTTCTACCGAAAGAGGTAAGGCTAATACGGGTATATTATGTCTGGCTAATTTTTCAGAAAAACTCCTTATCCAGTGATTTATCCCAAACACCTCTGGTAAAACTATAGATATGTATATTCACACTCACTATCTGAATCTACCCACCAAGATCTAAGAGGTAAATCACCACTATAAACGTTTGTCCATTGACCTTTCATTTGTGATTACATAAAAAGTTTTTGCTAGAAAAAAGAGGATTATGTTCCTCTTAGTTTAGATTGTTTTTCAATGTAAATTTTCCTTATTCAACTTTATAAATTAAATCTTAAATAATGTAGAGAAACTTATACAGAATTCATTTTTATATAAGTTATATAAATCAAATTAAGTAGTCTTTTTTACCAATTAAATACACCTGTTGCTAAATAAATATATTTGTCCTTGAAAAGCCCCTAAAAAATACTTTTTCTTGAAATAAAGATTGACAAGACATTCATAAAAAAAACTTTTATAAAACATTAACTTCTTTTATGAATATGTTTTTAACCAACAAGACTCGCCTAAAAATTAAAGATATTGTAAAGAGGATTTCACTAGATGAACCTGTCGCGTTGGAAGAAAGAATTTATGTAGAAAAGTTTGCAAAACATAATTCAACTATATGGACATGGCTTAAGAAAGCTAATAGCTTGAGGAGATATGGCAAACAAAAATCAGATGGAATAAATGGACTTATCCAGAATCTTGGCCTTGATGGTTTAGAAACTGAAAATCATTTCGATCCCAAAAATGATGATCTCGCTGATTGGTTTAGTGGATCTCCTGATTGGGTTAGGAGGAGCTAATTGCCCTTATTTTAAAATGAATTCAAATTAATAATGAAAAAAGGGAACCTCCTCAACTTGTCTTGGAGCATAATCACAAATTCCGAATTGCATACATTCCATTTGAGCATCAGTTAGTTTTCTCTCAATTGATAACGTATCAAACAAACCACCAAATGCATGTTGAATTTTATTTTTAATTAGATTTCCGTAAGTAATAATTAACCCCCTTTTTTAAGAAGTTATTTAGGATTAGTGATATTCAATAATCAAGAGTTTTAATACCTAAAAGTACAAAATATAAATTAATCGTTTTTAAAATATTTCACTAAATTCATAATCAGTATTTTTGCTCTAGGAAATTTGAATCATCACCTTTAAATTAGATCCACTGATTGGAGGTTTCACTTCATGAGTACTTACAAAACGAAATACTTTAAAAACACAAAAAAGATCAATAACACTCTTTGGTTGGATAAATTAATTAATCAACTTGAAAAAAAATCAAAGGGAGTTTGATCATGAATACATTTAGAAATAAACAATTCAAAAATGAATTAGATCCCAAGTATGCCTTCTATGATTGTCTTCGTAGTTGCGAAATTAAGCGTAGTTCTGAAAAGTCTTTAGAAGAATGCGTCGAAAATTGTGAACCTAGTCCATTACCAAAGAATCTCGATGGCTAAAAATAGGAATTTAAACTCTATTCAATATCTATTCTGCCTTTATAAGGTTTTTATATAAATTTAAGGAGCGTAATCTTATGACTAACCTTGCAATTAAACTACTTCTTCTAATTATAGTTTTAGTTAATTTTGGAACGATCCTTACCGCTAAAATTTATTCACAATCAGTAAAAGAAATTCAACGTAAGAAATTATTTTGTAGTGAATCTAAAAGTAACCCATATTGTGTTTTTTAATAAATTAATTACAAACTAATAACTCTCAAAATAGAGATCTAATATTAAAAATTAAGGTCCACCAAAACTAAAAATAAGGTGTATGTGGTACTTCTGTTTTTAATGAATCTCCGTAGTAACTTTCAGCTGACTTTAATAGGATCCAATGAATAAAGTTGAGAAAAGATTTTTCCATGGGAACTTCTATACATTTAAATCTTCAAATCAGAATTTCAAATAAAAACATCGTAGAAAATACTTAACTGAAGAGATTTAGATTTTCTTAGTTAATTTGTGTTGGTTAGGTTTGTATGAAATGCTACTAAAGCTTGTCTTATCAATCGATTTGGTAATATTGCTTATTGATTCCTGTAAGTTCAAAAGGTACATTAAATGGACATTCTTAATAAAAGAAATTTATGAGTACTCAAAAAAGTCAAAGCCATAAAAGACAAGAGCAAAATAACACAGAATGGTTAGATGAATTAATCAATAAGATTGAAAGCATGAAAAACAAAATATCAAATACTTATTAATCATTCTTCTACATTTGTTATCAAGTCAGCTTGTAGTTTTCTAGACTGACTTTCTTGATGATTTGATAATTTTCCATGCTTCTGATGCAGTGTCTGCATATTGGAAAAGATTTAAATGTTCATCTTCAATTAATCCAAGATCAGCTAAATATTCAAAGTTAATTATCTTATTCCAATACTCTCTACCAAAAAGTATGATTGGGATTTTAGTTTTCATTCCTGTTTGACAAAGTGTCAATAGTTCAAATAATTCATCTAGTGTTCCAAAACCTCCAGGAAAAAATACGGCGGCTACTGATCGCATAACAAAATGGATCTTTCTTAATGCAAAATAATTAAATTTAAAGCAAAGACCGGGAGTTATAAAAGCATTTGGGACTTGTTCATTAGGGAGACTGATATTTAACCCAATAGACTTACAATTTGCTTCAAATGCACCTCTATTAGCAGCTTCCATAATTCCTGGCCCCCCACCTGTAACAATCACATGAGAATTACAGTTTTTATTTTGATTATTAATTGAAGCAAGTTTAGAAAACTCCCTTGCAGATTGATAGTAACTACTCATTAGAAGCAAATTTTCTAATCTATTTAAATTTCGTTTTAGAAGTATCGATTTATGATTTTTTTTAATTAATTCTTTTATATTTTCAATTCTCTTTTTTGTATTTGATTCTTCTGCAATGCTTGCGCCTCCAAAAATAATTATGGTTGAAAGAATTTTATTTTCTTCAAGGATTAAATCTGGTTTAGTAATTTCAAGAAGCATTCTAACTCCACGCATTTCATTTCGGCTTAGTAGGCCAATATCTTCGTGAGCCAATTTATAAGTATCAGAATTAATAATTAAATTCAGGTTTTTTAAATTATTACTAGGGGATATATGTTTTTTCATTTCAAACAAGAGTTTTTACTTTTCTTTCTATAGGATTAAAATTGACTCTTTTGATTTTGTTATTTTCGTAAATCCAATAAACAGGCGGACTTTTTCTTGCCTTAATTAAATTAATTTTGTCTAATTTTTGAGGGATAAATTCTTTAGCAGGATCAAAAAATTTATCTCTTTTGGGTTGGTTTAAAACAATACTACCTTCTTTCACTGAGATAGATCTGTGATAAGTTCCTATAGGAATTTCTAATGCTCCCATAGATCTATTTAAATAAATCACATGATGAGGTTCATCCCAGGAAGGATTTATTAAAACAAATTTCCTTTCTCCAGTGATAACTAAATTGTGATCAATTTGATGATTGTGAACGTAATATTGCTCATCTTTTAAATCATCTGGAGGAGATATAGCTTTTCCAGAATGGATCACAACATCAGAACCATTAGAACTATCTATGCCGGCATCGAAGAATGTGACTTTTGGAGTCTCTCTAAAAATATTTATTGGGAAGAATCTTAATTCCATAGTGCTAACTCCCTTTTTGAAAATTTATAAATACTAATAAAAATTTATTTACTTTTAAAAAACAGCTATTTTATTATTTTTAATTGCAACAAACCAGGCAATCTTCTTGATTTGGATAATCTATACATTCTTTGTTTAAAGTTTCTTCTAAAAAATCTACTTTTTTAACATAATCAAGATCTTTTAATTTTTTGTTTGGAACCGTGAACTGAGTTTGTAGTTTCATTTTCTATTCTCCTAATTAATACTGTTTAATACTGTTTTTTGAATCCATTCCAAGTTTGAGAAAACCTTAATCCTAAATAAGAAATTAAAATTGTCCAAAATAAAATTTCTATACCTAAATTAGTCATTTGCTTGGCCTCCTTTCTATCTGATTATTCTTTAGTACGGGTATTAGGTAAAAATCAAGCGTAAGAATACCTAAAAGTTAAAGTTTCAATCACAAAAAATCTTGCAATGGTTGTTACTCGGATGTTCTGCACATTCGTTATTCCAATAAGCTTCAAATTCTTTGAGCTCATTATCAAATAAAAGGTTTTTTTTATCCAAATTAATTTCTTTGATAGTAAATGTGTCATTTAGAGCCATAAGACTTACCTCTTGACTACAACTATGTTCTAATTCATTTGAATAGTAAATTTCAAGTTTTATGTGTGCGGTTAGAGGAACAAAATTGTACGGATTAAGGATCAAAAAAAATCTCAAATTATGAATAATTGCAAGGAAAATATCTTCAAAAAATTTATTCCAACTTTAAAAAAAATTGTATAAATTTTGTTAGAAATTTTATTCTCTTAATACCTTCTTAGGTCTGCTAGTATCTATTATTCATCTAATCTATCTCCATATTCTCTTAAAATCTCAGCCATCTTTTGATGTGGAATTTCTTGTCGATATTCTCTACAAAAATTAAAAAATTTATCTAATAAATCTTTATTGGAAAAGATATAAAAATTAGCGTCTCATTTTAAAAGTAAAGTATGCAAATCCACCAAGCAATAAAAGACTCACAACCCCATAAGTTATTGCTATGCCGTACATGTAAGTCATTTATTTATAAAGACATAAGCAGAATATAAATAAACTAAGAAAACTCCAATAGCTATGGAACTTCCATAAATAAAAAAGTTCCAAAATCTATATAATTTAGGTTTTTTAAATTCTTTTTCTTCTTCTTTAGTAATCATTTATTTTCTTTTTCTTTTCTGGCAGCATTACCTTTTGCTCTTAATACCAAAGTTATCGTAAGAGCAGCGCTTAAAATCACAGCATCAATTAATAGGTGCGGGGAAATATTCATCAGCTGAAAAGAGAAATAAGAAGAGTCAATATTTTTTCAGCAATAAATCTATTAAACATTAAAAAAGAGGGGTTTATCCCTCTAAGTTTAGATCGACTGTCAATCACAGTTTATTTTAGCTTTTTATCTTCTCTAAAAAAACAGTATTTTATTTAGCCAGAGCAAGAGAAGGCACCTGCAAGAATATTTTTAAAAATTGGTGCTTGACCCAAGGCATACAAAAAGAAAGTTGATGATGCGAGAGTAATAGCTATTTTAGAAGCCCTGTTAACTTTCAAATTTGAGACTTTTGTAAATGCAGAGTTCATTTGTTCCTTAATTTATTGACTTTATAATAGCTGCAAAAATTAAATATTCTGCATCAATATTTACCAAAGAAGAATTTGAGTGCTCTTTTTCTCAACTTGCATTTTTAATTTTAAAAAATGCTTTTAAGATTAGAGCCAATATTATAGTCTGTATAATTTCTCTTCAAACATTTTTTAATTTAAATAGATATTTCCTTATAAACTTCAGCAAAGTATTTACCAATTAAATCTTTGGTTGATCTTCTTTATGAAATTTATAACTAATTGATGAATTTATATTAATAACTAATTAATCTTTATGAAGTTAATATCTTTAAATTTTCTTAATTTTGTAAATTTAGACCTATTGGACTCATTAAGTTTAAAAATATCTTTATCACTTATAATTCCATAAATTGTTTTTTTATTGGGTATTTGATTAGTCTCAATTAACTGAGTATTTGCAATATAAAATTTAAATAAATATAATTTTTTATTATCTAAGTTTCCTATAAGAAATATTGGGTTATTATTTATTATTTGTTTAACATCAGATTGATATATAAATTTTTTAATGTCATTGTTTGGATTTCCTACTATACCAATAGAAAAAAGAAGATTAAGTATTAATATTTCGATAAAAAATATAGATAAGATTTTATTTATATTAAAAGATTGAGTATTGGTTTTATAAAGTAAATTTGAAGATAAAACTA
Organism: uncultured Prochlorococcus sp.; assembly: GCF_902616385.1. Classification (GTDB taxonomy): domain Bacteria; phylum Cyanobacteriota; class Cyanobacteriia; order PCC-6307; family Cyanobiaceae; genus Prochlorococcus_A. The sequence continues at coordinate 21,432 of NZ_CACMSM010000003.1, forward strand.
TTGATATTAAAGAAAAAAGAGAAATTACAAATGATTCTATTAAACTAAGTTCACTAAAAATTTTTAAATTAAATATTGATCCTAAAAAAATTACTAAAAAGATTATTATCATTAACCCTGCAAATATTCTTAACGTTAATTTAGAGTTATTTGATTTATTTTTAAAAGTATCATAAATACCGAAGGAGGCATTTGAAGCAAAAAATGGAATAGTGAATAACATATAGTGCGAATATTTTGAAGCTGTTAACATCAAAATTAAAATATTTATTAAAGGAGTAAAAACAAATAATATTTTAATTTCTCTAGATTTATTCTTTAGGATATATCTAGTTCCATTAATAAAAAAAACAAAGAAAGGTGTAGATAATAAAAGTAGATTACGTGGATAAAATAAAAATCCTTCAAATATATTATTTTCAGTTAATGTTTTTTGCTCAAATAGCAAATATGGTCTTATTAGAGAATCAACTCCATATGTTTGATAAGAGATAAAGTAAAAAATTATAATTGGTATTAAACCCACAAAAAATCCAAAAATTAAAAATCTAATATTTTTATAATTTAGATTTTTAATTTTCACCAAAAATAGAGGAGATAGACTTATTAGAGGTAGTATTTGTAGATAACTTCTTACAAAAAATGGAAGTGAAAATAATAAACCAATAATAAATAAATATCTATTTATAAGATGGCTTTTTAAAAAATTATTTAACTTCAGTAAAAATAAAACACCTAACAAATTTAAAAAAATATAAAGTGTGTCAGGACTACAATATTTGTTGTAAGTGAACCAAAGGAATGATGTTGATAAAGTAAAAATAGATATTATTCCTATTTCAAAACTGCTTATTTTTTTTATTATTTTGAATAATACTACCGAAGAAAGTATTGAAAAAATATAACCTGGTAATCTTGCTGAAAATTCATTTAGTCCAAATATCTTTAAACTCAATGCAATTAACCAATAGGAACCAATAGTTTTGTGATGTGCGTTTTCAAAAGGTGTGAACCAATTATTTGTTTCTAATATTAATTTTGCTCTGTTAGCGTAAGCACTTTCATCATGTGCAATTAAACTATGATTTTCAATAAAAAATAACGAACAAAAAGATATTAAGAGAAGAATAGATATAAGGAGAATTACAAGCTTTTTATTGATTGTTATATTATGCTCTATTAAATTCATAATTATTTAAAACAATAGATTCATTATCCATTAATTATTCTATTAAATGAAGGTTGATGTTTATATATTTTTTAAAAATTAAGAATGGGATTTTTCATGTAATTATTATTAATGATGATTAATTAGAAGGATTGATTATTTAAATAATAAATGTATTAACTATTAATTAGCTTTGAGTAAGATAAATATAGAGAAATTCCTAATCTTGAAAATTTAGAAAAGTAAAATTTTTAAAAGATAGTTTCTGGCAATAAAAGAATACTTTAAAGAAGAAGGGGCTAAAGATATAGCCCCTCTTGGTGAAACTCTTCCAAAGAAACATCAGATAAATTTTACTTTAAATGATAGTAAGATGGGCAAATTTAACAATTGATAAATTTAATTTTTTTTAAGCAAGATTTTTTGATACAAATTTATCTAGATCAAAAAATGAGCAGGATTATATTCTCTATACTTAATGAAAATATAAATTTTTATGCAAAAATTTAAGCTGTCTTTTTAAAAGGGTTCATATTCCTTAAAAAGTTATTACTTTTGCGGGTACTCATTTTTCTATATCTTTGATTTATATCCAGGATATACTTTCTAGCTTTCTTATCACTTTCAATTTTCTTTTTTCGAAGACGTAGAGCCCTTAAATCTTCTATGGACATGAGGCCATCATCTTCATTGAAATTTAAATGATCAAATTGCATCAGTTTAAGAAATTAAGTTTCTTCTTTAAGTGCAAGATTAACAACCTTATCTTTATTTGCAATAGAGATAATTAACCAACTTAATTTAAATAAGTTATTTAATTTTCAGAAAGCTATGAATTTAAGTATTAAAAACTTTCTAAAAAATCAAGAAAAACTTTTGATTGAATTAGATGGAACTTCTACAGATACAAATGATTCTCCATAATGAGATTCGGCTGATCTTATCAGTAACCAATAAAAGAAATTTACTAAAGCTTTCTCCACGAGGATTTAGTAACTAATTTAAATAAACTCATCATTTTTGTAATAGCAATATACAAAATAAATTTATTACGCAATCAAGATATTTCCCTCATAAAGCATACTTGCATATAAATTAAGAAAAATTTGCACTCTCAGGCTTTAGGCAGCGGACTAAATCCTTTTGGAGTATTGGACTTTAGTCCGCTCTATTTTTCAGCAAAAGAAAAATAGCACTGCAAGCTGACTAGATCACTAATTTAATATTTGACTCTGAATAAGCTAATTGAGCAAGAGTATCTGAGCATATTTTGGTGTTATTTATTGTATAAATTTGCTACGAAACTTTTGTTATATCAATGGCTTCAGTATTTTTGCTCATTGATATATTAATTCTTAAATAATATTATTATTGATGCCTAAAGAGGGTTTAATTTTGAAAAAAATAATTAAATTTTTTAAACTGATCAAGAGAAGAATCGATATTCTTAATGCAGAGACTGAATTGAAATTTATATTGGAAAATAAATAATGGGATTCCCACATTGCCCTATTTGTATAGTTCTAGCATTTGTTTCAGTTTTTATGGGAGTTACTCGTAGTTATATGTTTTATATTCTTGTTCGGGAGTTTATGAGAGCCGAATCTACTTTTAAATTGAAGTTTAGTTCCTGTTAATTGTTGACATCTAAGTATAAATACTTTATAAATAGATTGTAGTGAAAACTACAAAATCGTCCGATCTACCATCTGATAGACCGCAGTACGACTCAAGCCATAGGACGGGGACTTGAGCAAGTTCAGGAGCTGCATCATGGTAAACATGTATTTCAATGGAAAGTCATTCGTATATTGTAGAAAACAAGAAGAAAAGATTATAAAGCTTACTTATAGAGGATCTATTTACTTAAAATAAGATTTCTAATTTCTTTTTTAAAAAAGTTTGGACATTTATTGACGTTTTTGGATTAAGTATTTATTAATACTTTATAAGAAGAACTTATAGTGAATATATTTTTTGCCTATTTAAAAATTCATATATTCGTATATTTAGTAACGAGAAATTAATTTTAAAATAACTATTTTTTAATTAGATATTTAAACGGTTATGCAACCTATTTCTGAAGAACTTTACAAAAAAATAGTTGAGAGTTCTAAAAAATGAGTAAATTACTAATTGCTATATTAGCTTTGGATATAGGCGTTAGTCTTTCTAAAGTTTTTATTTTTACCTGAAAATCAAATTGCCTAGTAAAAAAGAAGCAATTGTTTTCTAAAAAAGAAATATTTTCTGGGTATTCATTATTTGATTTATTTATTTTATAAAGTAAATAATTAAACCAACAAAAGAACTTCCTACAAGTAGTAGCACCATAAAAAGTGCTATTAACTTTGCTAATCCCATAAAGATAAATCCGAATTTCCTGTAGATCTTTGCATCCAGTGAATTTTCCAAACATTATTTACTTTTTTAAAAATTGACGTAACTGTTGGTAAGTCATCATTAGGTGTCCCTTTATAAGAAAATTTTGAACCTAGTGTAAAAATGCACATTACTATATTTTCGCTTAAAAATTCGAATCGGTGAATTTTAGTTATTTCTGCCTTTTCTTGAACAATTTCATAAGTAATCATTTGTTCGAACCCTTTTGCATCTATAGGATTACCACTCGGTCTTATGAATAGAAAATCTGGAGTTGCATTGTCGACAAAGAATGAGGCCATTGTTTTTGGATTAGCAAACTCATTTAGTAATGAAATTATTGTTTCTTTATTATTCATAAAAAAAAAGGATGTAACCCTTCTAGTTTAGATCTACGGTTTAAAATGTACAAATCAATATGGGATGATTCTAAAAAAAATTCGTTAGGATGTTTGAAATAATTAGATTTTTAATGTAAATCATGATCAATTCATTAAACAAATTATTGCCAGTTGGCAAAAAAGTAAAAAAATATTTACCTTTTTTTATTGGATTTAAATTACTCACATTTACTGGCTTTCTTACTTATTTAATGAATCGCTAATTGATATAACATTAACAATAAATTTTAACTAAATTAAAATCTAGTGAATAAAGAAGAACGAACTTTAAAATTTAAGTCTATGTCAAGTATCCAAAGAAAAGAATTGATATTAAAGAAAATGAAAGAGAGGGGTATTGAGGTGGGAAGTGGAATTCCTAATAAAAAATACGATAGCAAAGAGGTTTATGAATTAATTCATATTGCGAATTGCTTTCCAGAATTAAGAGAGGGAAAAAAAAATATTTAGGATTCTTTAATTAAGTTTTTTATTTTGGTTCCCTTATCGCAGAAATAATTAATCCACCTATCAATCCGAGATTAATAAATACTGCTTTTTGATGGATAGGAAATACATGAAAAATTATTGTTGTTGGAATAAGAAATAGTAATAAAAAGACTGAACCGATTTTTTGTTTTTCACCAAATATAAAAAATCCAGAACCCAAGATCAGACATACAATGGCTCCCACTAGAAGAATAGATGAAATTGGTTCAGGAATGCCTTTTGAAGAAATATATTCAACTGTTCTTTCAAAATCATTTATTTTGCCAGGTATGGCTGAGATAAATATTGCTGAAATTGATACTCTTGAAAAAAAATCTAAAAAAGATTTGATTCTTTTATTTTTCAAAAAAAAATTTTTCATAATCTTATTATAAGAAAAAAATTTTATGCGTTTATTAAATACTTAATTTGTCTGAAATAATTTTAAATTTTTCTCAAAGAGGTTTAACTAAATTAATAGAAATCTTTTTAATTAATGTGAATCTTATTAAGCTAATTAATAGTAATTTATGAATTGTCTTTTTATATTTATGAAATAATAAATCTAATTAAAATAAATGTTTAAAAAATTTCTTTTCACTTCTTTTTTAATTTTAAGTTCCTTCATAACTATATATCCTTCAAAAAAAGAAAATACTAATTTTTTGGATTATTGCTATTCTTTAGAAAAAATAATTTCTAGAAATACAGTAGAAAAAAATAATAATCTATCTACGAATTTTAGACCTTTAGCAAAAAAAATTGCTATATTTGGGACTAAAAAAACTAAAGGCACTTTAGCTAATAAGATAATTGATGAATATAAAAAATCCAAAAAATTACTAATTATTAATTTTGTTCCAAACAAAATTTATTGTTTAGCAGGATATTGGATAGAGGAGGTAAGTCCAGGGAAATTCGAATCAATTTTCTTTGAGAAAACCAAACAAAAAATAAATGAATATAAGAATACAAAAAAAGAAGTAGATAAATTTATAGAAGGAATTAATTTAGAATATAAATCTATAAAAAAAGAAATAAATGATTTTTTTTAGAAAATCAAAATCTTTTTTCTTACAATATAAATTTATTTGTTACGTTTAATTCATTTTTTTAGATTGCTAAATAAAAAATATTAGAAATCCCAAAATAATTACAAGTCCAAAAATTGATAATGAATAAATTATTTTCTTTTTGATAGAAAATGTAAATTTATTTTTGGTAATTTTTGCAAAGAAGAGAAATTTTTTATTTGATTTTGAATCATATTTTTCAGAATTGTTTTCAGCATAATAATTATTGAATAGTTCTTCCCTATTTTCATCACTGTCTATTTGTTAAGTGATTTTAGAGGTCCAAACTTTTGTAATTTGATTTCTCAAAAAAGGATTCATGCATATTTGAAATAGTTTTTATTTTTAAAATAAAAATTAGTTTTTTCTAAATTATCATCAAACCATTCATAATAAATAATGAAGTTCGGCTTTGCAAAATAAGAAATTCTATTATAGAAATTATTTTAAAACATAAGATAAATAAAAAAAGAAAGACATTTTTGTTGACAAATTCCATTATTTATTTTTTAAATCATCATTAATTGTTAATTTTTTATTTAAAATATTTTAATAAATCTCTAATATGCAAATTATTTGATTTTCTTTTTTGATTAAGTTTGCTGGAAAATTAATTATTTTGACTTTCTAGTTCCACCATAGGAATAATTTTTATGTTTAGAAATTAGATTCCAACATTCTTTACAACAAAATATCCAGTTCGTATGAATTATTGATTTAACTCTGTAATGAGTTTTATCTGGCTTATGACATAAATCACATTTTTTCATTTATCTATTAATTTTTAAATTTATTTTAGATATGTAAATATATGATTTAAAAAGATTCACGAAAAAATTTTTATCGTGTCATTATAAATATGCACTCCATACATCCTGAAGCAAAGCAGTGGTTTTGTTGAGTGCGATTATTCTAATTGCCCGATAAAATTTCTAACTTCTACTTTAAAAAATTTTTTGTCAACACCTTATTTTTTTTATATGCAATTTATCAGAAATTTTATTTAGCTTTCTTTAAAAAAATTTTATTATACATCTAAATAATAACTTTAAAAAGAAACTCACGAATCATATTTAATTAATTTTATTATGAATTAATTGATTTTAATAGTATGAACATTTACCTCTTCTGGATATTATTTTTAGCTCTATGGGCAATAGTTCCCTTAATGATTATTAAAGGGAGAGTAGACGAAGCTCCAAAGATTCAGACTTCACCAAAAGTTAAAGCAAAGAAAAAAGGTTGGTTCAATTAAAGTAATCACGAACCTAGTAAAAATAATCTTCAAGAAAATTCTTGATACTTTACATTAAAGTCTTATTTAACTTTATTTATTAAAAGTGCAAAAATCACATTAAAAATTTCTTTATTTGGTTGTTCTTGGTGGCAGAGCAGATAAGGCTAATATCGAATTACATGATGTAAGGTGGGCTGTTGGATCTAGAATTGAAGATACTTATGATGTTTTAAAAAGGGGTTGGTTTGGATTGCAAAAAGGATTGCATATTGATAGCTATAAAAAAATAAAATATATAGATGGTTATAAAATAAATCTTCGAAATGTTGAAAGTTTAAAAATCAAAAACAACAAATTTTCTGATAAAAGTTATACCAAAAATAATTTATGGTTCATTAATATTGGAGGTTATGATCCAATTTCTATGCAGGAAAAACATGAGTTTGGATTAGTCATAGCACCAAGTAAAATAGAAGCAAAAAATATAGCTAAATCTAAATGGCTTATCGGGTGCAAAAAAAAAAGCATAAAGATGATCTTACCTCTTTAGAAAAGTTAATTAGTTGCGATGACTGTCAACTAATAAAAAAGATAGGTAATTGGGAAATAGAATTAACTCAAGATAATAAATTTATTGAAGAAAACAATTATCCTGATTGGTATGGTTATAAAAAAATAGACAGTAAATAAAGATCTAAAAATATTTTCTTAATAAAGAATTATGTTAAATAATTATATTTTTTTCATAGTTTAAAAATATTAAAAAGAACTTGATTTCCTTAAGAAATAAATTCCACCTCCCAGAGAAATTAAGACAGGTAACCATGCAGCAAAAATTGGAGGTAAAATACCTTTTACTCCTAATGAACTAAATATAAATGACATTACATAATAAATTAATATAAGAATTACGCTCAATCCAAATCCCTGACTTTTTGAAGATCTTAAATTAGATTTAGATCCCAGACTACTTCCTATTAAACCAAATACCAAGCATGCAAAAGGCAGCGTGAATTTTTCTTGAATGCGGACTTTAATTCTTCTAACCTCTTTCAAGTTTCCAGTTTTTTTATAAATCTTTTCTGCTTGTAAAGCCTGTTTTAAAGTCATTTCAGTCGCATCCTTAGGAACCTTTGCTAGCTCCATAGGCCCTTCCACAAATGGATATGTATATTCTTTAAATTGAATATTTGTAGTTTGTCCGCTTGGATCAATTGATACAATACTCCCATCAGAAAATATCCAGGAAGAACTTTTTTTGTTAAATCTCCCAGTCTTTGCCTTTAAGATTTGTTGGATATCATTTCTAGAAAAATCTAATATTGTTACTTTTTTCATAATGTTATTTTCATACCATTGAGCATAAAAAATATGAGTAAGTTTAGAGTTGTTTTTTGTTGGTTTTTTGGTTACTGAATCTATCCTAGAACCATATCTTGAAAACATAATATTTTCTTTCCCTTTTTCTTCGCTAAAAGAACTTCCTATGCCTGCTCTTAATGTTGTTTCAGCCAACTTATTACTTGCAGGAACTAAATTATCATTAAAGTAAAAAGTTAACCCTGTCATAAAAATTGAAAGAGCAATAGCTGGAGAAATGATTCGTGAAGTTTTTATACCCAAAGATTTCAGCGCCAACAATTCAGAATTACTTGATAATTTCCCATAGGCTAATAATGTGGAAAGTAAAACTGCCATCGGAAACGATAAAACTAAAAAGCTTGGCAAACTAAAAAAAAGAACTTTTAATGCTAAAAATAGAGGTAAACCATATTCAACTATTTTTCTTATAAGATCAAACATTACCCCAACAGATAATGAAATTACAGTAAAAGCAGAAATTGCAAATATCATTGGAGGTATTATTTGCCCTAATAACCATCTATCTATTAAAGGTAGTAAATACCAAGGAGAAATAATTTTGTTAATAGTTTTTTTAATAAGTGATTGATTTAAAATTTTCAAAGAAATTTATTTGATTTTTACTGTCTTTTTTAACATTATAAAATATGAATGTTTTATAAACCAATAAAAATTTTGTAAAAAATTAAATTTCAATTTACCAATTTTCAAAAAAAATAGTTTGCTAATACTTGCAGTAAAACAAAAGATTTGGTTTCTTTAAGAAGAAAGGGGGTACTAATGAAAAATAAAACTTTGATAAACCAATGTAAGTGTGAACACTGCCAACAAAGAATAGATCAAATTAATAATTCAATTTTATATTGGGAAAAATTAATCTTAAGAAAGAAGTTTTCCTAGCTATTTTAAAAATCTTTTATTTTAAAAAATAAAGTTTTTTTTCCTTATTGTTATCTCTTATTTAAACAAATGCATTTACTTCGCCTTTTGATTTTTCTTGTAGATAATATTTTCTCTATTTAAAAGAAAAAGAATAATAACAATGCAAGAAGGGATGAGAATGAAATCTAAAGACATACATTTTGTTTCGTCTATTTTCTATTTAGCAAATAAACAAATTTTTGACATAAATTTTTATGATTTTATTACTGGTTAAAAGAGCATTTAATTACTAATTTTAATTATGTTTTAGTTTTGAAAATAGAAAGAGCTTGCAAGTATCCCACAGGCAAGCTCATGACGAACTAGTTAAATTCAGGTTTTGTAACTTAACCAGCTAAGCACTTCCTAAATGCTAAATATATTTTAATAAGTAAAATTACTCACTGTGAGTATAAATGCTTATTTTTAAGGATTTATCTTTTAACTTGAAAGTTATAAGGTGATCTTATTAAAAAATGCGACCTGATAATTATTTTTTGAATAGAAATGCCAAATATTGATTAATAGATGGTCAGAGATAAATCATTGGCAGCTTTTGATTTACATAAGTTAATATTTGTGTTACATTAATTAACAATCACAATTTTTTAATGACAAAGTCTGGAGTTACTACAGAATCTGGTGGAAGACAAAATATGTTTCCATCAGAAACTAGACCATATATTGATGAAACAGTATCTTACGATGGGTATCCTCAAAATGCAGAAAAAGTAAATGGTAGATGGGCAATGATAGGTTTTGTTGCACTATTAGGTGCCTACATAACAACAGGACAAATCATTCCTGGAATTTTTTAGTACCCAAATAACCGTTTTTATAAACTCTTTATTAATCTAAATTTATTTTTGCTTTTTAGAAAAATTTAGATTTTTATTTTAAATTTGAAAATAAGAAAAACCAAATAAAAGTTAGAGCATTTAAGCTAAATATTATTCCTAGAAATATAAAAGCGAACTTCTTGCCAATGAATGCTGTCTCCGGTTCAAGCTTTACTCTCATCAAATTCTTGTATTATTTCGATAAAGATAGCATTATTTACAAGTAAATTTAATTTTTAAATAAGAGGAATTATTAAATTAATATTTTATTGTAAAAAGTTAGTAAATATTACAATTTTACTCTTTAAGATTAAATCGTTTTTCGCCAATATAGATTATTAAATTAGAAAAAATCCATTAAAAAAAGCCTAATTTAATTTTAAATTAGGCTTTTTGGAAAATAAAAAATTTATTTAGATAAAACCGGGAATGATTTGACCCGTAGTTAAATATGCTCCTACTAGAGCAACAAAACCTAACATTGCGAATCTGCCATTAAGCTTTTCAGCAAAAATTTTTTCTTTTTCAACTATTTTTGGTTCGTTATTTTTCATTAGAACCAGCCTGGAATAATCTGTCCTGTTGTTACGTAGGCACCAACTGCTGCAACGAAACCTAACATTGCTGCCCAACCATTAAAACGTTCTGCTTCTGGGGTCATTTTTTTTTGTTTAAATTTGTAAACAAATATAACATATTTATTTAGCAATGTAAAGAAACTCAGGGATTATTCTTTTTTTTGTCGTGAAAAGTAAAAAACTGCTACATATATGTGTCGAAATATACCCTTTCGTTGTTTTTATTTTTGTTCTGATTTTTTAAATTTGAAAAAAAATATAAGCTTTTCACCTTGTTTTTTTAGAGGTATGTCCTCATTTAGAGGTAATTTAAATTAATATTATATGAGAGTCAGCTAGTAGGGATACAGGCTGACTCTTTTTTATTAAGAAATTTTGGTTTTTGACTAAAAGTAATTTTTGAATTTAAATAATTGCTATTAATAAATTAGATACATATATGAATTCATGTCATTCGCGACCTACTACATGCTTTTAATTTTTGGAAGAATTCCTTCTTTAATGAGTTCTGATTTAATACTTTATGTCTTGCCTGCTCTTACAATTTCAATATTATTCTTTAGCCTTAAAATAATGTTTTTCAAGGCTCCTAAATTGAGAAAGGTTAAATAATCAAGGATTTGAGATTTATTTTTTTACTGAAGCGCTTAGTTTTTGATAATTTTGGATAATAGACTTTTTTTTTCAGCAACTCAGAGAAATAGAGACTGTATTGGTGATGTACTATCCAAAATTATAAAAAAAGGTTCAGTATTGGAAATCGGAAGTGGCAGTGGTGAACATGGAGTGTTTTTTCAAAAACGATTTCCTGGAATAATTTGGCAAACAAGTGACCCAGAGTTAGTGCATAGAAAAAGTATAAGTTCTTGGATTGAGTATGAAGACCTATCTAAGAAAATGCCCCAGCCTCTTGAGATTGATGTAGAAAAAATTCCTTGGAAAATTCCATTGACATTAGCTAATTCTTTGCAAGGAATAGTCTCTATAAATATGATTCATGTAGCAGAGTGGTCTTGTACTGTAGCACTCTTTAGAGAATCAGGAAAATTACTGAATAAGGGACAATTTTTGATTTTGTATGGGCCATTTAAAATTTGTAATAAGCATACAAGTGAAAGTAATTATTTTTTCGATAATTCATTAAAAATGCAAAATGATCTTTGGGGTATTAAAAATCTTGAGGAAGTTTGTTATGAGAGTAAGAAAAATGGTTTTTCTCAAGAGGATATTATTAGTATGCCTGCAAATAATTTTTCAATAATTTACAGAAAAGTTTATTGACATGGCAAATACTAATATCAATAAGTTTTTAAAATTCATCTTATTAGATGATCAACCTGATAGTTTTTTACTCCATTCTTTATGCTTTTGATCTAAATCTGAAATTTTTTCGCCTAAACTCAACTGTCTTTCCAGTAATTCAACTTTTGTAAGTGTTATTTTTTCCGAATAAAATTTAATAGGCTGTTTACCATGTAGATTGTCGCCACTCATAGAATTACTAAGCTTGTGAGTATTTTCTAAGATGAAAAATTTGTTATTGCTGATTCTTTTATATTTTTTTCAGATTTGCGTAAATTAAAGTGATAAAGAATTGATGCTTACTGTGTTTTTAATCCATCATTTTTGTATGAAGATTGCCATATATATCTTCTTCTCTTGACGTCTGACTTAACAGCAACGCAATTGCAAGCAATATTCCATAAAGCTTTGTGTATTGGATCAGGATTAAATAGATATGCTTTTTTAAAGGCTTTTTTAATTAAGACAGTTGCCTTTTTTGCATGATAATGGGGGATCGTTGGACATACATGATGAACGACATGGCTAGAGCCTATATTATGGTGAAGAAAATTAAGAACTCTACCGTAAGGCCTATCAATAGATAGAAATGCCCCTCTCATAAAGGAAAATTCCTTATTTGAAAGATGAGGTACATCTGAATCTGTATGATGAAGCCATGTATAAACTACCAGCCAACAATTAACCACTAATAAAGGGCCAAAATACAGAGAAATTACTGGAAATAATCCATAGTTGAAGACTAAATAAACAATGCTCAATAATGTCAAACCTACACCAATATCTGATATCCAAACTTTCTTTGCCCATATTGATGGCCATAATGCTTTAGAAAATGGTTGAATGGGCCAAAAATGATTTGAAGTACCATATTTTACACCTCCTGTACTTCCCGTCAGTAAATAAGCAGGCCAGCCAAATAGAAGATGCAAAACAAGTTGAAGAATTCCATAATTTTTCTTACCTAAGGAATTTGAAAAATGTAATTCTTTTTCTCCGCCAACTTTTTCTGTAACTCCATTACCTTTAATGACTAAAGGGACATGAGTTTCTCCATTGGTTATGTTATTTGTGAATCGATGATGAACTGCATGAGAACGCTGCCAAGAAAAATAAGGCACTAGAAGTAATGAATGTAGTAAATAACCAGTTATAGATTCCAATGTCTTGTTTTTAGAGAACGCTCCATGCCCACATTCATGGGCAATTACCCAGAATCCCATTGCAGTGGTACCTGATAGTAATGCGTAAATAATCCAAATTGGGATCATTTTTGGGGTTAATGGAATAGATAAACCTATCGCAACTACTAATGATTGAACTAAAACTGATTGTAAAAGATACCTCAAAGAAGTTTTGGTATTGCACTTATAATAGTGATCTGGGATGACATCCTGAAATTCTTTTATGCTTGGAATATCTTTATCCTCTATTACAAGCGCTTGGCCTTTAAGACCTGAAAAATTTATACTACTCAAATTTTTTTGGTTAAGAATTTTGTTAAATAAACATGAATTTATATGTTCTATTATCTATCACAGGATCTCATAATGAAAAGAATTCATAATATTTTTTATTCAGTAAAGTTTCTATGATTTTAATTTCATCTTTAAATAAAACTATTTTACCAAACATTTTTTATTTCTTTCTTTTATCGCAATCTTATTAATTTTTTTTCTTTCTTTTTTATTCTGATTGTCTTTGCTCTTTTTTAAAGCTTAATTAATTTAAAGACCGCGTATATACCTCTTAGGTAAACCAGATTGTTTACGAGGCTTTACTAGGATAGGTAAAACAGTAACTCCTACTGTAAAAAGACAGATTGGAGCAACTACCATCAATATAGATTCTAGGGACATGAATAATTTTGAATTTATTAATAAATAGCAGGATTTTTTTTTAAAGTCATGCGTATTTATATCTATTTTGTGAGAATAGATTCAAAATTTTTATAAATTATTAAGTAAAAAAGAAAAAAAGCTTAAAAAAAAGCAATTTTTTCAAAATTCATCCTATTTAATTAAAAATTATTTAAATATTGATTAGTTATGGATCAAGAAAAAAATTGGATGCTTATGACTTATTATTGTCCAACTCATGGTGATTCAGGATTAGTAAAACCGATTCAACTAACAAAAAGAGAAATTAGTAAAACATTCTTAAAAAAAGGTAGGGGTTCTAAAAATTAATTTTTAGAATAAAAATATAGTTTTATGAAAATGTTCTAAATATTGATTGAAATCTGATTAATTAGAATCCTACAAAAATCCAATAAGTTGCTTTTTTATCAGCAGTATTAAAAATATTGAGAAATATATCTTAATTTGTATCAAAATCGCATGTTAATTCACATTGATTAAGATCATGTGATGATATCTTATCTAAAATTCTTAACATATCAATTTCGGAAAGCTCTCCATTCGAGTTCCATTTTAAAGTTGTTTTCCTTTGAGGTGAATTTTTTTTATTCATTTTGATCACCTCCCTTTAAATGAACTTCTAAACAACGAGTAATACATTCTTGATGACCATCTACAATACTGCATTCAGTAATACACTCGAAATATGAATTAATAGAATCTATTTCTGTATTCTGGTTGGTAGAAACAAATGAATCATTCATAATATTCTTGGATTTATTTGGAATAGAGATATAGCACGAATTTATGTTCAATAATTTAATTTATTAAGTGAATCAGAAAAAATAAGTATTATTTACTAAATTATTTTTGCAACAGGTTTACCTTGAAAAAGATAGTAATATCCTTCTTTTAAAACATAAAAGTAAAAAATAATTTTGATTATTTAATAATAATTTATAAGGTAATATTCTTAAAAAATCAGCATAAAGACTGATTTACTTTTCAGTAATTTAGTTAGATGATTAAAAAGTACACTTTTAGATTTTCAAATGAAATCATTAATTACTTGGCTTTCGAAAATGTTAGAGAGTATGGCAAATGCTTTTATGCATCCTTTAAAGAATGATATGCCTCCATCTATTGGTACTCATGCATATAGCAGTGTTCCTTTAAAAAGAAAATTTAGAAGAAGGTTGAATTAGGTATTAATTTATTGGAATTAATTTTTCATTTTTATTATCCCAAATAATATATTTGAAGCAGTTTGAAAAATCGCTCAATTTTAAGAATTTTGATTGTTGGAGTAAATGAATGTTTGCTTTATGACAAGCTCTTAAGTTGTAATTTGGTATTCTCTCAGAGAGATGGTGAATGCTGTGGAAGGATATATCTGCTAAAAACCAATTGAGCCAATCAGGGATATCTAAATTGCTACTACCTAATATAGCTCCATCGATGAGATCCCAATTTTTTGTATTTTTTGCATATGCATTTTCGTAGTTATGTTGTACAAAAAAAACACATATTAAAATTGCTGCTGATAAGGTTAATATAATGGAATAAAACGATAAGAAAAAAACTAACCCCAACCATTTACACATAAAAATCCACCCCATTATTACTACTAGGTTATTGATTATTAATTCACATAGTTCACTAAAATTATCTCCATAATCAGAAAAAGGTGGTTTTACTCTTGAATTAATAACTAATAGTTGAGAAATATCTCTTTTGTTTATTTTGATAAAAGTCTCTTCCAATATATCTTTAATGAAATTAAAAATAATAATAAATAGTCCTAATCTAGGTTTTAAAACTAAGTAAAAAAAACCGCCAGGGAAAAGCATCATCCAGTTTCGACTTACTTTATAAAATATTTGCTCTCTTTTTGTAAGAGATTCATAGTCTTCAAGACTTAAGACATCTATCGGCCCTTTGTAAATTTCCCAGTTTCCATTATTTCTATGATGAAATGCATGATCAATTGACCATGACTTCTGGGGAATACCATTAACCAAGCCAAGTAAAAATCCAAAAAAGCGGTTTAATTTCCGTTTTGTAAAAAGAGAATTATGACCGCAATCATGCATTAATGAGAATGTTCGAGAAGAGAACAGAGTTAGAAGAACTATAAAAGGCACCAATAGGAATCCTTTAATCAATAATGGAAAAGGTTGAATTATTATTTGGTGGACAATTAACCAAATAGAAATCATTGGGAAGATGGTAGAAATAATTTGATAACAAGCTCTAAAATTATTTCTTTTTAAAAATGGCCTTATTAAAAAATCTCTTCTATTTACTTTAAGCATATTCCACTTTTTATTTTTTTTGATACTAACAATTTTTAAAAAGTATTGATTATTTAATAAACAATAAAACTTTTAAAAAGTATTGATTATTTAATAAACAATAAAACTTTTAAAAATCATACTAGAGAATAAATTCTTTAGACATAGTTCTCAATTGATCTAGATTTAATCTTTCTAAGTAATTTTTAAAATCACTAAGATTCTTAGTAGAGTCAGAATTTTTGCTCTCGTAAAGAAGACTATTAGAAATTAACTCAATAAGATGATCTTTATCCATAACTCCTTATAGACCAAAATTCCTGTTTAAAAAATTAAGGTCTTGAATTCGAGATCATATACTCATCTCTATTTAAGAGTTATTTTTATAAATTTTTTAATTCTTGTTCTATTTTTTCTAATCTTTCATTTAATTCTTTTTGTTCTTCAATTAAGGATTTTTTCTTTTCTGCACGCTCTTTGTTTAAAGGAGAATTGAAATATTTTTGGTAAGAGACAAAAAAAACTGCTATCGCTACTGCAATGCCAAGAGAACCAATTATTAAAATTGGAGATGAAGGAAAGTCGTAAAATGGAATTGACAATGTACTTTACTAAAAATAAATTCTAGCTATCTCATAAACAAAAAAATGAGTAATAAATACTTATTCTTTAAAAAGCTTTATGGTAATTATGCTAGTTATTTTGTAAAAAATAAATAAGGTTAATCTTTAATTGTTTTTTTAAAATAAGTATTTGTACAGCTGTCAAAGAATGAATAACTAATAATGATTAAACTAGTAAAAATTTTTTCATGAAGAAAATCATAAATAAAAAACGTAATAAAAATGAACCATGGTTTAAATGGTTAACAAGAGAACTTAATTCTTATGAAGCTTTTCAGTATTTCGAATCAGGCAAGAATCCACAAGATGTAGCAGAGGATTTTATTTCTAGAAATAGTACTGCTATTTCAGAAGTTTTCGAGAATTTTGATGAAGAAGATAAAGATACACTCGATCAGTTTCTTAAATTAACCGAATGCGAGATGCATGTGTTTAGAATTCTTGAAAAACAAATAGAGTTAAGAAACAAGGTAAGATTTGTAGATTTTAAAAAAAGAAAAAAATGAGGAGTTAATTTTTATATAAGTTTATTTTTCCCATTACCAGTCTTACCAAACCCTAGCCAGATGAACCACAAGATCCATCCGAAGATAGGTATTAAATTAATAAAGATCCATTTCCAATCTTTACCAAAGTCTCTGATTCTTCTTATATCAATAGCTATTTGAGGAATGACACAAACTAATCCATAAGCATTGAATCCAAACGTTTTTAAAAATATTGGGATAGTTAGTAAAGAAATTATAAGATTCGCTAATTGAACTAACCACCAGTCTGATCGAGATGTGAATCCTTTGAATTCTGTAGCTTTAATCCAAAACTCTTTATATGCATTAAAAAAGTTATTAAGCATTTATTAAAAAATCAAAGAATTTAATACTATCAATTTAATCTTAAATTTCTCAAAATGTTTTTTATTTACTAAATAGGATCAAATAAATTCATATCATTTGAATCTTGTTTTGGGAGCTCATCTCGATTTGGTAATGAACAGAATCCGTCTTTGCAAATCATTTTTTCTTTTTCAATACTTGCAGTTTCTGAGAATATATTTTTGTTATTGTTATTTGAAGATTCTTTCAGCATTTATATAAAAAAATTAAATCCAATATTAAATTAATAACTCAATTAATTTTGATAAGCAATAAATTTAATATAAATTATTTATTTACTTTTTTTGATTTGGTAAGTCTCTCCAAAACAGCGCCATTATATAAATGAATAAAGATATAGAACAAATATAAAGTAAAGAATTTAGATGCATTTTTATTTATTAATTTAATAACAAAGAGGGCCTTTCATAAAAATAGGATTTCAACAGATTGGTAATTTTTTGACTTAGCATTCAAACAAATTCTAGTATTTATTTAAGTTTTTTATGCTTTATCCCAAACTTTGAGAAGGAAAAGTTTTTTCAATTCTTGGAATATATCTATTTAGTTAGTAAAACTTATAAATCTAAGAGTTTTATAAATATAATCAAATTCTACACTTTTAAATGTTTTTGTATTTCACGATCTATCCTTATTTATTTCTGTTAAAGCTTTTCTACCCTCCTTCAGGGTTCTTAAGACAAGCCAAGTAAGAGACGAAATAATAATAATTGTAAGGGTTATTAGGGAAATGTGGGTTGTATCAATATTGTTAATCAATTTACTGAAATTTTTCAGAAGTTTTAATTTAAATCCATAAAAACTTCAAACGTCAGATCTAGAGTAAGCAGGTATTAGCATTCCGCCGTCTTGATCATCGTTATCATCATCAAAGCCTCCCCCGAGAAGTAACTCAATGATTACAAGTACAGCTATTGGATAAAGACACCATAATATTGCTGTAAAAGGACTTACTACGGAAGAGGATGAGAAGAATTCTGTCATGGGTAAATATTAATCTAAAGAAACAACAATTGTGGATCCTAAGTTATTTCTATATTTCTCCAAATATTTTTTAAACTTTATCTGTCGCACGATAAATCTTTGGCATTTATTGATGTTTTTATTCTTCTATATGAATTTGAATAATAATTTTGTTGAACCTACTTAGAAACTAATAATGACATAATGAATCGCGTAATTGTTATTTTTTATACTTAACAAAAATTATACAATTTTGATTCAAAAACTATTATTTATCTTAATTTTATAAATTCTATGTTTTCTTTCACTTTTGATCCTTTGGCTGCGATATTTGGTATATCAGGAATTGTAGGCTTCTTTTTCTTCGTTTCTGCTGCTAAGGGAACTTCCAGTATCAATACAAAACCAAAAAAGGAATTAGATTAGAACTTATTCTGTCAGAAAACTAAATTGAAATTTTAAATTTAGTTTTTAAAAAGCTTGTTAATTACTACTTATTCCATTGTTTAGAAATAAATTCAAGAAAATCTTTTAGATCCTCTTCAGGACAATTTGTTTGTTTTTGTAAATCAAAGCAAATTTGCTTAATATT
Organism: uncultured Prochlorococcus sp.; assembly: GCF_902616385.1. Taxonomy (GTDB): domain Bacteria; phylum Cyanobacteriota; class Cyanobacteriia; order PCC-6307; family Cyanobiaceae; genus Prochlorococcus_A. Next base: position 40,387 of record NZ_CACMSM010000003.1, read on the forward strand.
TTCGAAGGCCTTTTTTACTAGTTCGTTTTTTTCAATAACTTCAAAATATTCTTGATCAGTAAAAGGCATAATATTAGTTTCCTTCTTAAAAATTATTTATTAACTATATTTTATCTACATTGACTTAACAGTAAAGAAGAAAAAATCTTTTTTCTTAGATTTAGCTACCCAATCGATAATGTTTTTTAATACTTTTGGTTACTTCCCATTCGCAGTTAAGTCCAGCAGGAAACTCAACTAGATCTCCAGCTTTAATCTCGTAAATGTCACCGTTTTGGGTACTTATTTTCGCTTGACCTTCAATAATTAAGCAAATTTCCTTATCATCGTAATTCCATTGAAATTTGCTTGGCTCACATTCCCAAATAGGCCAACTTTTTATTCCATACTGAATTATTACGCTTGCACTACAGGGGGAAGATATTAGAACTTTCACGAAATAGTTCGGGTGGTTTTTTCATTTTACAAATAAAAGAAATATTTATTTTAGAGAATGTGTATTTCTTTACTGTCTTTTATTTTTTTTCGTTTATCATAAAAAAAATTTCTAATTTATGGATGAGCTTTCTGTATTGTCAATTTCGTTATCTATAGCTTCTCTAGGAATATTTTTTTTATTTTTCGCTTCAAATGATGATGATGACCAAGATGGAGGTAAGTTGATTAAATCATTAGAAAGAATTAATTAATTCCAAGTAAATAAAACATTTAATAGAGATTTATAACCTATAAAGCCTGCATAAATGCAGCTTAAAAAAATAAAATAAACTTGTAATGTGCCAAGTCTTTTTTTCTTTAATGTTTTCATTGCTTTGATTGTTTATAGGGTAATTTTATTTAATTTGATTTTTATTAACATGAGTATTTTTTACATTAACTCAGACATTAAAGAATTATTAATGTCAAGCCAAAAAATAAAAAACAAGTAAAAAATATTATTTTTTTGGTAATTTCTCTTTCCTCATTGTTAGCAAAAAATAAGGAAATTACTGGAGATGTGCTTAATAAAGCCCATCCTACTCCTATGGGAAGGGTTTTAAACACAACTTGTTGTAGAAATATTCCTATATTTGTTCCAAGAAGTATTGAAATAAAAAATCTTTTTTGTTGTTTTTTGTCTATGTTTTTTAAGAAAAAATTAATCTTAAATCCTTTTAGACTAATCAAAAAAATTATTGCACCTAATAATCTTATTTCAGTTGTAAGGAAAGGAGATAAATTGCTTTGAAGAAAAACCATCCTTGATAAAAGGCCTCCAAAAACAGCACATAAAACTGATAGAAAAGGAAAAGCAAAAATCTTAAAGTTATTTTTTTCTGAGAAAGAGGAGTTTCCCTCTTTAAAATCGTTACCTTTTCTGAGAATTATGAATAGCGAAATCGTTACTATAGTTATTCCAACCCATGATTTAGTTGTTAAATTTTCATTAATAAAAAATTCCCCCGACAAAGCTGCCATTAACGGAGAAAGAGTTTCTATAGATAAAGTTTTTCTTGTGCCAATTGTTTGTAATGACTTTAAATAGAAAGTATCACCTAAACCAATACCTATTATTCCACTAATTAATAATATAAATATATTTTTTATTGCAGTTGTAGAACTTAGATTAAAAAAAGCAGGTATAAAAATTAAAAAAGCTATTATATTTTTTATCAAATTAATATCTATTGATTTATGTTTTTGAGTTTGCGCGCGCCAAATAAAGCAAGCATAAGTCCAAGATGTCGCAGCTCCAAAAGCAGAAAGGATTCCAATCAAAATGAATAATTTTTAAAAATTTTATTTTATAAATTGAGTAAATGCTAAAAAGAATACATAAATAAGAATTAAAATCCCTGGTAAATACTGAATTAGTGATTTGAAATTATTTTTTTTCATATTTTCTAAAATTTTTTTAAACTGTTTTTTTATTAGTAGGGTACAAACTCTCTAACTTCTTTCTTCTTTTAACTTTCTCATTAATTCTTTCTTCTTTTTCTTTTTTCTTGATCTCATCATTTATCTTATTTTGTCTATATCCAAACCAAAGTAGAACCCAAATAAAAGAAGTTATTAAAAGAAGAGCAGTATATTGACCAGTCATAGGAAAACTGGCCTCAGAATATTTAACGTAAGAAAATATTAGACTCATTTAATTAAGTTAAAGCATAAAAATAACGACTGCGTTTATTTTTTTAAAAATTTAAAAATTAGTAAATTGCAACTATTTATTATTTAGTTTTAAAGTTTTTTATTAATTTTTTTTATGGTTTTTGGAGTAATTTTTCTTATTTACTCCTTGCTATTATCAGATTGAAGCATATTAATTAATAAGTTTTTGGAACCATTTGAATTAGCAGTTGTAGGAGGCGGTGCAGCCGGTTTCATGACAGCAATAACTGCTGCTGAAAATGGAGTAAAAAGAATAGTAATTCTTGAAGGTACTTCAAAACTTATGGAGAAAGTCAGGATTAGTGGAGGGGGAAGATGTAACGTCACTAATGCGACATGGATACCTAATGAACTAGTTGAGAATTACCCCAGAGGTGGAATTCAGCTCTTGGAATCATTTAATCGTTTTGCTGCTGGAGATGTATATGATTGGTTTGAGAAAAAAGGGTTAAAATTAAAAATTGAGGAAGATCTAAGAGTTTTCCCAGTATCAAATTCTTCTTCAGATGTTATTGATTGTTTAAGAAAAAGTGCTTTATCAAAAGACGTAGAGATATTAACAAAATTTTTTGTAAAAGAAATTTCAAAAACTCCAGATAATATATTCAATATTTTTAGTCTTAAAAAAGCAAATGTAACTGCAAAAAATATTATTCTTTCAACTGGAGGTAATCCAAGCGGATATAAATTAGCTCAAAATCTTGGACACACCATTGTAAAACCCGTACCATCGCTTTTTACTTTTTCTACAAAAGAACCAAATTTGGAAGAATGTAGTGGGGTATCGATAAAGGGTATAGATATAGAAATTAAATTAAATAATAAGAATTTTCAAAATAGAGGCGATTTACTAATAACGCATTGGGGGTTTAGTGGGCCAGCAATATTAAAACTTTCGTCAATTGCAGCAAGGGAACTTTATAGCCAAAAATATAAATTTAATCTAATCATTAAATGGTCTTCTTTAAGTTATAAGGACTTAAAAGAAAAAGTTAATTATTTAAGATTAAATAAAGGCAAGGTAAATCTAATTAACAGTAGACCTATTCCACTATTAACAAAAAGGTTATGGATTTTTTTATTAAAGAAAATAGGCATTGATAAAGAGAAAAAGTGGGCTGATTTACTGGCGGATGAAAGGGAGAAAATGATAAATATTCTAATGAGGGATAAATATATAATTTCGGGCAAAGGTCCATTTGGAGAGGAATTTGTTACTTCCGGAGGCGTAAAAATTAATGAGGTTAATTTTAAAAGTATGGAGAGCTTAATTTGTCCAGGGTTATTTTTTTCTGGAGAAGTTTTGGATGTTGATGGGATCACAGGTGGATTTAATTTTCAACATTGTTGGACAAGTGGATGGATCGCTGGGATGGCAGTCTCAAAGTTAAATCATTAAATAGTAAATTAATTAAGTAATAAATCAGTAAGTAACAAATCAATAAGTTTATCTTTTTTTTATTAAGTATTAGACGGAAAAAGTTTTTTGAAGAAACTTTAATTTAAAGTTTTAATTATTGGTGAAGATTAATGCAGAATCTTGTATCAAAAAAAGAAGAGGAAAGAAGATTAAAAGCTTTAGCAGAATATAGGATTTTGGGAACCAAGCCAGAATCATGTTATGACGATATTACAAAAATTGCTGCTACAACCTGTAATGTGCCTATTTCTTTAATGACTTTGGTAGATAAAGATAAACAATGGTTTAAATCCAAAATAGGACTTCAAATATCAGAAACTAGAAGAGATTGGTCTTTTTGTACCCATGCAATAAAAGAAAATAGTCCATTAATCATTCATGATGCTTTCCAAGATGAAAGATTTATAAATAATCCATTGGTAATAGGAGACCCCAAGATTCGTTTTTATGCAGGTTTTCCCCTTAGAAATAGTGATGGTAATAAACTTGGAACTCTTTGTGTAATAGATAGAAAGCCAGGAAATCTAACTACACAACAATTCAATATTATGGAATTATTATCCAAGCAAATAGTTTCATTTTTAGAGCTTAGAAAAAAGTCATTGAACTTGCTAGATGCATTGTCTAACTTGCACAAACAGGAAGGTATTTTATCTGTCTGTTCATATTGCAGAGAAGTGAAAAATAAGGAGGGCGATTGGATGCATTTAGAAAAATATCTTTCGAAAATTAGTGATATTAGATTCAGTCATGGGGTTTGTGATAATTGTATGGAAAAACATTTCCCAGATGTAATCGAAGTATGGAATAAAAAGGATTTTTTTGAAGATGGCCAGAAAAGGTATTTAGAGTCTTAGATTTAATACCTTGCTTTTAAGTTTTTAATTTATTTCTAAACAAATTCTTCATTTGGTGGTTAGGATTGTAAAAATTTTGACTTAAACATGTTACTAGGAACTTTATTAACAGGTGAAATTGCTAAAAGTGCATTAGTAGCATATGTTCATTACTTAGGAATTATTTTGTGTTTCGGTTCTCTTTTGTTTGAAAGATTGACTCTCAAAGTAGGTCTTAATAGAAATGAGACGATCTCAATGATAATTGCAGATGTGGTTTATGGTTTGGCAGGAGTTGCAATATTAGTTACTGGGATTTTGCGTGTTAAGTATTTTGGTCAAGGAGGTGATTTCTATACAGGTAACCCTGTGTTTTGGATAAAAGTTTCTCTTTACATTCTGGTGGGATTACTTTCTTTATACCCAACAACAACATATATCTTATGGGCTATTCCATTAAGTAAAAATAAATTACCTGAAATATCTGAGAATCTAGTTAAGAGGTTCAGACTCATCATTACTACTGAATTAGTAGGCTTTGCAACAATACCGTTGTTTGCCACTCTTATGGCTAGAGGTGTAGGTTTAGGTTGAAAAATTTATTTCTAGAAAGAAATTGTTTAATAAGTACTAACAAACTATATAGATGGAGTTTAAGTTATAAGATTTCTAAATCTACAAAGGAAATTATTTTTATTGGTTTAAATCCCTCATTATCGGATGAAGTTTTCTTAGATAATACAACAAAAAAGATAATCAAAATTTCGAAAAACAATAATTATGGCAAAGTAAAATTAATAAATCTATTTGCTCTTATTTCAAGCAAACCAGAAAAACTTTTTAATCACAAAAATCCTGTGGGTAATCTAAACAATAATCATATTAATAAAAACTTAAAACACTGGTCTGAAAATAAAAATTGTGATTTATGGTTAGGTTGGGGTAACAAAGGGAAATTTCTGAATAGAAATAAAAAAATATCAAAAAAAATAATGCAATATAACTTAATTAGGAAAAATAATTTTGATAATTCTCTGGGACCGCTTTTAATTAAGAAAACAATCAAAGATAATCCAATACATCCTCTATACTGTTCTGATAATTCCATCCTCCAATCTTATTTTTAGGTAGTAAGGCTCAAATGCAAACCAGCATTTTTAGCTATTCCATTAAATATGTGTTAACTTCTATTTGTTAAGTTAACCTTATATGAAAATTTCAAAGCAACTAAATAAACTAAAAAACTTGAATGTTGAGGCAGAAAAATGTTCTACGAGAGAAGAAGCAAAAAAAATAATTAATAAAGCAAATAAAGCACAAAGTAAAATTAACAAATAAATAAAAAGTAATTTCACTTATTTATAATTTATAATATTCAAATATTTAATTTAAACAAATACACCATATTTATTTACTAGTAATAATGTCTTTTAAAATAATTAAAATAAGGAAATCTCACGAAAGATTTAAATCGACTAGAGAATGGCTAAATTCGATGCATTCATTTTCTTTCGCAGAGCATAGAGATCCAAAATGGGATAATTTTGGGAAAATTAGAGTTATAAACGAAGATATTATTTCTCCTAATGCAGGATTTAATACACATTCTCATGCAAATATGGAAATAATTACTGTTGTAACAAAAGGAGCAATAACTCATAGAGACTCGTTAAATAATCTTGGAAAAATTCACAAAGATGAAGTACAAGTTATGTCTGCAGGTACAGGAATCTCTCATAGCGAGAAGAATGAAGAAAATGAGACATGTAAATTGTTCCAGATTTGGATATATCCTCAAAAAGAAAATATCAAACCCCGGTATGATCAAATTTCATTAAATGAAAAGTTGTGGGATAATCTTATTTTTAATTACAAAGACGTAAAAAATAATAACCTTTTTCTAAATCAAAGTATCTCTTTATGGCGTTGTAAATATAAGCCAATTAAAGAAAAAAAATTGCCATTAAAAATCGATAAATATAATTGGATACAAATAATAGAAGGTAATCTTTTATTAAAAAGTAAAGACTCTAATTCAAATATATGTCTTGAATCTGGAGATGGCTTGGGTTTTGAAGTTAATTATTATGATGATGTCTCTATAGATACTGAAAAAGAACTAGATTTTCTCTTATTTTCGATGCCTTCTTTGTAATTTATACGTAACTTTACCCATCAAAACCTTTATTAAATGCATTTAAAGCTTGCAAAGCCATATTAAGGTGAACTTCCATAGCACCAAGAGCAATTAAAGAATTCGGTGATTTATCTTTTAGTAAATTCTCTTTTCTTTTTGATAACTCATTAACTACTTTCTTAGTTGAAGCTTCCCAAGTGTTTATCAACTCTTCAAATTCTCTTTTTTCGGGACTTTCTATTTCTGCTAATTCATCAGAAAAATGAGAATCTTTTTGTGCCTTAAGCATCAAGAAACTTAATTTTTTATGACTTATTGCTTGAGGTAAATTGTTAGATTCACTCATTACTAGTAGTTAATTTATAATCAAAATCTAACTAATTAAGTGAATATTAGCTAGGGGGGAACGGTTGTGATGACCGACCTGAAAATTACGAAATGATACTTTAACAAAAAATGGATTTATTAACCTTTAATTTTTCACTTATTAGTTTCTTGAAATAATCTCCACGCTCTTCATAATTTTTAAATTGATCAAAACTAGAGCATGAAGGTGAGAATAATAATGTTCCAACCCTATTATTGCGTAAATAATTAAAAACAAAATTTAAAAGCTCTTTTAGTTCTGAAAATTCAAAAATATTTTTTTTAAATCCTTCATTAATAAGCGCCATTTTTAGGACTTTTGAGCTTTCTCCAAAAAGGAAAACACATTTAACTTTTTTCTCTAAAACTTTTATCCACTCACTATATTCATTCCCTTTTAATCTACCCCCAGCAATGATTATTATTTGACCTTCAATTGAATTTATTCCTGCAATAGATGAGTCAAAATTTGTAGCTTTACTATCATTAATTATTTCCAGATCATTATTTTTATAAATTGTTTCCATCCTATGGGGTAATTGTTTGTAATTAGATAAAGAATCTTTAATCTTCCTCCCAGATAATCCAACTTTTCTAGCTGCTGCAATTACCAATAAAAGATTTTGAAGATTATGCATTCCTTTTAAAGAAAAATGTTCAAGTTTGAATAATTTCTTTCCTCTCTCAACAATGTATGCTTTATCATCTATCCAATAATCGCATTGAATAAAATTTGATTTATCGAAACTAGTTGTTATCCAAACCCCACTTGATAGCGAACTGTAATGATTTCTAAGATTTTTATCGTCATAATTATAAATTCTAAAATCAGATTTTTCTAGCAAGCTTTTTTTTATATTGAAATAGTTTTCAAGTGTTTTATGTCTTTCAAGATGATCTTCTGTGAAGGTTGTCCATATTCCAATATTAGGTGTTACTTCTGGGGATATTTCTATTTGATAACTGCTTAATTCAGCTACAACCCAATCAATTTTTTCATGTTTTTTGGAGTGAGCATATTTACATAAAGGTGTACCAATATTGCCAGCAAAAGGAGCATTTAATCCAGTATCACAGAGTATATGGCTTAGTAGATGAGTAACAGTAGTCTTGCCATTAGTGCCAGTAATACCTATCCAATTTGTGTCTTTTAAAATTTCCCATGCAACATTAATTTCTCCAATTACTTTAATTCCCTTTTTTTTTAATTTAATAATCGTTTTATGGTCATAAGGTATTGATGGACTTACAACAACAGATTCGATCTCTTTCACAAAAGGTTGAATTTTTTCAAATACAAACTCTTTATTCAAAGAAACTTGTATATTAAGCTCTTCTAATACTGTTTTTCTTTCTGAGAATTCTATCCCATCTTTATTTTCCCAAACAATTACTCTCTTATTGATGCTTCTCAAATACTTGGCAGCCCAAAATCCCGATTTACCTAATCCAATTACAAGATTAATGTTTCCTTTATTAAGATGATTATCTATCATTAAATTTATAATTGAATTTATATTAATTGTGTTTAAGGGGTAATTCAATCATGAGATCTTTCTTCAGTATTTGTAGTATTCGCCAAAGAAAAATTAATTAATGGAAGAAAATACTGCAAAATATTGGTTCTCTTGGTTTTATGAAAAGTGGGAGGAAAATGCTCCAGGTGAATTAATTGAAAAGGGTTTAACTCCGTCTCAGATTGCTGAGCGCTTTGTTAATGAAAACCATGATAGTTTTATTGAATTGTCAAAAAAAATTGATGAAAAAAATTATGATGCCTTAACAGAATTTATGAAGCTCTCAGAGAGTGAATTACATATCTTGAAGTATTTTCTAAAGTTAGTAAAAATGAAAAATTTATAAGAAGTTACTAAGTATTTCAAGGCTTTTTACCCATAAATTTTTTCTTTCTTTTTTACTCATAGCGAAAGGAGAAGTAGGGGATAGTTTTGGATGTCCTCTGAAATTAAATCTAGGACCATAATGGTCGCCGCCTCTTGCATCTGGAGAAGTAGCTGCAAAAAGTTGAGGTAAAGCACCCATCTCAGCAGTTTGAAAAATAGGGCTAAATAATTCCAAGGAGAAAATTTCTAATGGACTAGGGTTAGGTTTTTGAGCAGTAAAGAGATTTGTTTTTGCAATTCCTGGGTGAGCAGCTAAAGAAAGTATATTTTTGTGCTTTAAGTTTTCATTTAGTTCCAAAGCAAACATTACATTTGCCAATTTGCTATTGGAGTAAGATTCCCATTTGTTGTAATAGTTCTCAGCTTTAAGATCTTTCCAACCAACTTTGCCAAAAAATTGTGCTCCAGAAGTAACCGTCACTATTCTAGAGTCTTCTTTTTTTTCAATAATTGGAAGTAGCTTTAGGGTCAAAAGCATGTGAGCTAGATGATTAACTGCAAATTGTATTTCATATCCCTGGGCACTAAGAGTTTTAGGCGGATGCATAATGCCTGCATTATTAATTAGTAAATCTAAATTTTCAAAATTATCAGAAATTTTCGACTGAACTTCAACAATATTTTTTAAATCTGATAAATCTAATTCTAAAGGTGTAAATAATCCTTCAGGATTAAGACCTTTAAGTTTTTTGATAGTTTGATTAGCTTTTTCAAGCGATCTACAAGCTATTACAACATGAGCATTTTTTTCTGCTAAGGCCTTTGCAGTGTAGTATCCAAGGCCGCTATTCGCACCAGTGATTAGCGCTGTTTTACCTGTAAGGTTTGGAATATTAGATGTTCCCCAGTTAGAGATTTTAGGTCTTGAAATAGTGGCAGTCATTTAGTAATCCTGCAAATTGATTTGGAATTTAACCAAAATTTAGTTACTTTTCCACTGTAAATACTGGAAGTCAGTATCGTGAGCTCTTATTGAAGGTACTATTGAATGTTATTTTTCAATTGCATATTGCCATTCGTTATTTTGAGATAAACTTTTCTCTCTAAGTAACTGTAATTTCCTACTATTTATTTTTATAACTATCCCATTAGTTGGGTATTTCGCAAATATTTTTTTCTCTAACCAATGTTTTTTATATATTTGGATTTCGCTTGTATGATTTGTGAAGTAACTGTCAGGGGTGCTAAAGCCACATTTTTTAAGATAGTTAAGGGTTTCGTATTGATTAAGTCTTCCATTAAGTATTTGGAAACAGCAAAGGCGGAGACTTTCTCCAATCCCTTTCTTATCATTGAGGTATTTTCTTGTAATTCTTTGGGAAATGCCGGCAACTTGGTTTGTAGCGTATAGTTCACCTCTAATTTGAAAATCTCGTTTGATAGGAATACAATCGGGGACATTTTTAATTTGTTTAATTTTGCTTGAGACATCAAATCCTTTTTTTGTAATAGCTTTATTAAACTTGCCATCTATATATCTAATTGCAATAGCACAGCCATCAATTTTTGGTTGAATGCTTAATCTTGTTTTTGATAATAAACTTTCACAAAATTCTTTATAGTTTTCTTTAGCTAATTTTGGCAAAAGTTTATTATTTTTTTGATTAAAGTAGTCAGGCTTTGGATCAACAGGAATAAAGAGTTTTTCAAGTTGCTTAAATGCATTATCCGAAATTATACCTTTACCTATTCTGTATTGTTCATCCAGATACTTAACATCTCTCACTAATAAATTATTCATAATAATTTTGATAAATATTTAAAAATCTTTTAGAAAAAATCAATAAATAAAGATTTGAAAATTAAAATTAGATCTAAAAAGTAATTGACAACTAAATATCCTCCTACGGAGAGAGCGATTTAAGAGTATAAAATGTACAGATCAAACGCTTAAATTAAATACTTCAATCAAACATATTTACTTAAAAGTGAAATAGAAAATTTTAAGGATTAATTTGCAGGCAAATTTTTGAAATTTCTATCAATACAAAAAAAAATTTTTTAAAGTATTGAGAAAATGTCATTTTTATTAAAAGCTCAAAATACCTGGGAAAATTTTGCGAAATACAAAATTAATGATTATGCAAAATTAAGAAATTTTGATTTTGGGCCAAATAATGAAAGTTCAGTTTCAAAATTATCGCCTTTCATTACTCATAGAATATTATCGGAATATGATCTAATTCATGATGTTAAAAGTAAGTACAAAATCAAAAATTCAACTAAATTTGTTGAAGAAATATTTTGGAGAGTTTACTGGAAAGGGTGGATGGAAAATAGACCTAAAGTTTGGAGAAATTTTATTTCAGAAAACAATTTCGATTTTGATTATGAGCTATATGAAAGTGCAATTAATGGCAATACAAAATTAGATTTTTTTAATTCTTGGGTCCATGAATTAAAGCAGTACAACTATTTGCATAACCATACAAGAATGTGGTTTGCGAGTACTTGGATATTTAATTTAGGCCTCCCATGGCAATTGGGAGCAAAGTTTTTCTTTAAATATCTTTTTGATGGAGATGCTTCATCTAATCTCCTTAGCTGGAGATGGGTCGGAGGATTGCAAACGAAGGGAAAACAATATCTTTTTTCATCATCAAACCTTAAAAAGTTTTCAAATAATAGATTTAATGTAGAAAAAATAAGTAATCAACAAATTTTTCTTGAAGAATCTAATCAAATACCATTTGAAGATGAGATTTATAAAAATGATATGGATCCTAAATCAGATAATCTTATTATGTTTGAAAATGATCTGCACCTTGCAACCCTTAAAAATTTACTTCCAAGCTATAAAAAAGTATTTATTATCCTTTTAAAAAATGAACAAAGACAAATTAAATTGTCTGAATCTGTTTTGAAATTTAAACAAGATTTGGTCTCTGAATTTGTAGAGCAATTTGATAATGTTGTACAGATTGATCCTAATTCACTGGAAAATACTTTTAAAAATACCAACGAAATAGACATTATTTATCCTGGAGTGGGAGAAAATTATGATTTCATAACTGAGTTTAAAAATTTACACCATAAAAAAATTTTTAATCTTGTGAGGGATGAAGATTTATTTGCTTGGAAATTTGCTAAAAGAGGGTTTTTTAAATTTAAAGAAAATATTCCAAAAATAAATCAGAGAATATTAGAAAATTTTTCAAAAAATAAATTTTTAACTTAGTTGAATTCCAAATCAGAAAATAACCCTTTTAGTAAGTGAGTATAAATACTTATTTAGGTGCGACTTTTGCTCTTTAATCCACGATGGATAATGTGACTAGTTATTTTTACTTAAGGTTAAACTTTTAATAGTGCTTTCAACAATTCTTACAAAGTCGTTTAGCAAAGATACTGCTTTATTAATTCTTAGAGTCATAACAGGAACTGTTCTTATTCATCACGGTTATGAGAAACTAGCAAATATAGAAAATTTCGCTGATGCTTTTGTAAGACCATTACATCTTCCATTCCCAATATTTTTATCGTACATAGCGGCATTTTCAGAAATAGGTGGTAGTTGGTTACTAATCATTGGCTTAGCCACAAGATTCGGAGCTTTGGCAATTGTTGGAACAATTTCTGTCGCCATATACCATGCACTAGTTACTTCAGGTTTTAATATTTTCTTACTAGAACTTTTGCTTTTGTATTTCGCTTCAGCAACTTCAATTGCATTGACAGGTCCTGGTAATTTCTCCTTAGATGAAGTCATTATCAGAATTTTGAAATCAGAAGATGAGGAGGATATTATACTTTCAACAAAATCAAAACCTTCCAAGCAAATTGAAGTTAAAGAAGAGATAAGTAAAGGTGGCTTATTTCAATTTTTGCAAGCTAACATACTCTCAGATACTTCAAGCTAGCTTTTTAGGATAAAGGTTATTGATTAGCTCTAACCTTTTTCGATAACTGTTCCTCTTCTCAAGTTTTATCTTAATAGTTGCTTCAGAAAGACTTATAAATAGGCCTATAGCTGTCACCCAAGATAAAAATATAACAGGGTTTTCTGGAATTTCTGAGAAATTCATTTGAATAATACTTCTTTTTTAAAACTGACTGATCACTATATGTTTTTCAACCTAAATATACAATTTAGAAATATTTAAGGATTAATTTCAACCTTTTTCCATTTATTAATCTTTTCCCAAAGATATCGTTTATGAACAGGCTGTTCTAATTTAAGAAGATCTACTGAATCGATTTCAAAATTTAGGACTACAAAATTTTCTGACTTGGGTAGATTGGATAATATTTTATAATTAGATTGGACTTTTAGGTTTATTTTGTCTCCAGGAGATCCCCAAAACCAAGAAGATTTTGATTTTTCTGATAATAAATCCCAATAATTTTTGTTATCACTTAATTCATGTATTTTTCCTTTGAATCTATATTGTGATTTGGTTTTCAAAAAGAACCATAATATTTCTGCATTAGGGTTAGATTTTAAATGCCCAATTTTTTTACTTCTTCTATCAGTAAAAATAATCATTGAACTATCTTTATGCCATCCTCTGAAAACAACTGTTCTTAATCTTGGCTCATTATCTTCGCTGACTGTTGCAAGCTGTATCCATTTATTAGAGGGTGATTTGCCCTCTTTTTTTCTAGAAGATTTTAAATCTTGCCTCCAACTGGGTAAGTTGTTATCAGGCATTTAATTTAGGTAATATAAGACCACTTTTCTTTTTGTATTCTTCGAATGAATCATATTTTGAGAGCGATTTATCTTTTTTTATCATTCTTGGTAGAAAAACTATAGAGAAAAATATTGCAAGAATTACCAATGGTATTAAACTCATTGAAAGTATGGCGAATGAAAGATAAATTAGTATTTCTCCTAGATAATTTGTATTCCTTACATTTTTGAAAAATCCTTCTTTAATTAGATCTTTTTTTAATTTAAGAGAAAAATATTTTTGGGCATCACTAGCAAAGTGAAGAAACACACCAATTATATTTATAGATACAGATGCAGCTATTACGATATTTGGAACAGATTTCTGAGATGAGATAAGAATGTAGGGAGCTACCCAGTAACTTCCAAGGAAAATAAAACCAGAAACTGAAGTTAAAAAATTGATTTTTTCTTTAAAATAAGGATCTGGGAATATCTTTTCTTTTAGAAGCCAAAGTAATCCATAAGTACCATGCAGAGCTAAATAAACGTAGGGAGCGATCGTAAAATTATCAAAAAAAATCATAAGACCAACTACTACAAATGCAGTGAGCCCCTTATGTAGATTAATTATCTGATTAAGTTTCATCTTTTTTAATAATCTAAAAAATGAAATTATTTTTTGTGGATATAACCTAGGTCGTCAAAAGTTTTAATGGGCGATACTGGATTCGAACCAGTGGCCACTACCGTGTCGAGGTAGTGCTCTACCACTGAGCTAATCGCCCCAATTGAGGAATTTTTAATCCCCCTTATAAGAAAATAGCAGGTTGCGTTTCATTTTCTAAGTAATTTAACTTTCCATCGTTCTCTTTTGGTTATTTCTAAATTTAGAATTTCGATAAATCCTTTATTCTCAAGTTCTAGTTTGTCGCCAATTTTTAGATTAATTGTTGGCTTATTAACTTTGCTTCCATTTAATCTGAGCATTCCATTTTCTATCCTTTCAATGATTTTGGTTCGTGATACCCTAAAGCCAGCTGATGCTATAGCATCTAATCTTGTTGAAGCTTCTACTGTATTGACAAGTTTTTTTGATCTTCCAGAAGGTATTTGTAATTCATCTATACCTACTACATTAACTTTTACTTTTACGTCTCTTAAATAAAAAATCTTTTCATCTAGGTGCTTAATGTCTGAATTATCAATTATCCCTTGTGCTCCCCTATCGCCAATAGTCCATATATCTCCAACTTTTATTTGATTAACCCCATTTTCAATTAAGAGGGATCTAAAGTCGTCTTGTGTAGCATTATCAAATAAAAAATTTCCAATAATTTTTATTCCTTGAGCTGGAAAATTACTTTTTAGCGCATCCTCCTCAGGAATGTTATCTCCTCTAAAGCAAGCTATCCTAGATCTTTGAGAAGAGGAGAATCCTCCATAAATAAAAAATTTGAAATCATTTAAATTTTCAAAATCTTTTAAAATCTCTTCGCAAACATAAGTTGAATTAAACCCAGTCCAATAAGTTTCCCAGTGCTTGTAAGCTAAGTTAGCAATATTTATTAATTCCTCAGTTTCTTTTTTGTAGTTTGAATTTAATAAGATCTCTTTTAGGTCAATCATTTAGCCTTCTAAAAAAATTATATCTTTTGCTTCTGATTGTTTTATCAAAGCCCATGGTAATTCAGCTCCAATTTGATTTTCAAGTAGAACAAGCCATTTACCCTCTTTATTAAAATTAATGATCGATCTTAACTCTTTATTTCTATTAATGTTGATACTTGCAGAAGAAACAATGCTTCCTAAATATCCTGAACCCATTCCCAAAAGACCTCCAATTAATGATTCCCCGATGTTATTTAAACCAAGAAAACTGAAGGTAGATAAATTAGTCATATTAGAAAAAGCTATTCCAGCTATAAACCCAAATGGCATTAGCCATCTACTCATATCTTGTTGTCTGATCTTTCTATCAAGTTTAGGATTTAAGATTCTTATATCTTCAAAATTTTGAGATTTGAATAAGATATTTGCTTTCGCATTTAGTAATTCTGTTTCGTCTGATGATATTTTCTCACTTATTGGTGGGATCAAAATAGCTTCAGAGAGCATTACTGATTTTTCTTTGAACACTTCAAATAGTTGGATACATTTATCAATGTCTTCAAATATCACGATACTTTTAGTCAAATTTCAATCCTCAAATGTTTGTGTGTTATTCAAATTAATAAAATAAGATACATACACTATAGATTAAGTTAAAGTAAAAGATTAAAGAACCAATCTTAAATGACAAAAGTTCTCATTACAGATCCAATTGATCAAACAGGAATCGATATTCTTTCACAAGTTGCTCAGGTTGATCAGAAGATAGGAATCTCAGACTCTGAGCTAGCTTCCATTATTAAAGATTATGATGCTTTAATGATTCGCTCTGGTACTAAAGTGACCGAAGAAATTATTAACTCTTCAAGTAAACTGAGAATTATTGGAAGAGCAGGAGTTGGAGTTGATAATGTAGATGTTAAGGCTGCTACGCAAAAAGGAGTTCTTGTTGTTAACTCTCCAGGAGGCAACACAATAGCCGCTGCTGAACATACGATAGCTATGATGTTGGCTTTATCTAGACATATTCCAATTGCTAATAGTAGTACTTTGTCAGGTAAATGGGAAAGAAAGAAATTTGTTGGTAATGAGCTTTATAAGAAAAAATTAGGCGTAGTAGGTTTAGGGAAAATTGGTGCTCATGTAGCAAAAGTTGCTAATGCATTAGGAATGGAAGTTTACGGATATGATCCCTTTGTATCAACTGAAAGGGCTCAACAAATAAAAGTTAAATTGTCTGAACTAGAGGATTTATTCAAACAATCTGATTATGTAACTTTGCATTTGCCTCGCACACCAGAGACAGAGAATTTAGTAAATATAGACGTACTTAAAAGCATGAAAAGTAGCGCAAAATTGATTAATTGTGCTCGAGGAGGCTTAATTGATGAAGAGGCATTAGCACAAGCTTTAAATCAATCATTGATTGCGGGTGCTGCAATAGATGTCTTTTCTAAAGAACCTTTGGAATCTAATTCACCACTTTTGAAGGTTGAAAAGAATCTTATACTTACCCCTCATTTAGGAGCATCTACACGGGAAGCACAAGAAAATGTAGCTGTTGATGTTGCAGAACAAATAAGGGATGTCTTGCTTGGTTTATCTGCTAGAACTGCAGTAAATATTCCAGGGTTGAGCCCTGATATTATGGATAGTCTAAAACCTCATTTGCAGTTGGCTGAAACAATGGGTCTGCTTATAAGCCAGCTTTCAGGTGGGCAGATTCAAAAACTAGAAGTAAAGCTTCAAGGTGAATTTGTTCAACATCCTTCTCAGCCATTAATAATAGCTAGTCTAAAAGGTCTTTTAAGTAAAGCTTTGGGAGATAGGATTAATTATGTGAATGCTTCTCTAGAAGCAGATTCAAGAGGTATTTCGGTAGTCGAGAATAAAGATGAGGCGCGACCTGAATTTGCTAGTGGGTCGCTTCAGTTGACCACTTATGGAGATAATGGAGATCATAGCGTTGCAGGCAGCATTTTTGCTGATGGGGAATTAAGAATTATTAGTATTGATCAATATCCTGTTAATGTATCGCCAAGTAGATACATGCTAGTTACTAGGCACAGGGATATGCCTGGTATTATTGGCAAGCTTGGTTCTTTATTAGGTAGCAACAATGTAAATATTGCCTCGATGCAAGTTGGGCGCAAAATTGTTAGAGGGGAAGCTGTTATGGTTCTAAGTATTGATGATCCAATTCCTAATAAGTTGCTTGACACCATTATTGAAGTAGAGGGAATTACCAGCGCTAATCCAGTTACTCTATAAATAGGCCAGCTCTATTAATGGCAATTAAAGATTGGTATAAACTAACTTTTCTGATAGAAAGTGATTCAGAAGAAATGCTTATTTGGAAATTAAATGAGCTGGGAATATTTAGTTTTTCATTTGAATGTTTAATTAAAAATGAAAATAAAAAAGAGGTGAATATATGGCTTCCAGTCGATGATTGGGGGGGGAATTCTAGGTGTGATTTTGAAAAAATAATTAGCAAACTTCTAAATATTAATGCCCCTAAGAATCAATTTTTTGATTGGAGCATTATTAAAGAGGAGGATTGGTTGACAAGCTGGAAGAAATATTGGGCACCTGAATTAGTAGGAAATCATCTTTTAATATTGCCTTGTTGGATGAATCTAAATGAAAAATTTAAAGATAAAAAAATCATAAAAATTGATCCTGGAGCAGCCTTTGGTACAGGAAGTCACCCTTCGACTTATCTTTGCTTGGAAAAAATGGAGAATATTCTCTTTTCTGATAAAAAGATATTAGATATTGGGAGTGGTAGTGGGATTTTGAGTGTCGCTGCAAGATTGCTTGGCGCTAAGGAGGTTTATGCAGTGGATAATGATTATTTAGCTATAAATTCAACAAAATCTAATTTCCAACTAAATTTCGGTAACTTAAACAATTTAAATACATATTTGGGATCCTTTAATGAGGTAATTTTAAAAAATCAACTCACACAATTTGATTTTGTTTTATGCAATATTCTTGCCGAGGTAATAAAAGGAATAATTCCAAATATTTATAAGTGCTTGCGAAACAATGGGGAAGTCATTTTCAGTGGAATTCTGAATTCACAAAAGGATGAAATTATAAAAATATTAATTCAGAATGACTTGAAATTATTGGATGTATCAACTAGAAAAGATTGGGCATGCATTTCTGCGCAAAAAGCCAGCAACCCAACCTAAGTATAAGTTTTTCTTATAGATACTCTTTCATACATTTTATTGTGTCATTTTTTACTTCAAAATCTCACATATCGACCTAATCGATGTTAAAAATGTATTTGATAGGTATTAATTACCAACAATTTTTTATTTAAATGGCTTCTTACAAAGTTACTCTCATCAACGAAGGTGAAGGTCTCAATTCAACTATTGAAGTACCTGATGACCAATACATCCTAGATGCGGCTGAAGAACAAGGTATCGACCTTCCTTATTCCTGCAGAGCTGGTGCATGTTCAACATGTGCTGGAAAAGTTACTTCAGGTAGTGTTGATCAATCAGATCAAAGTTTCTTGGATGATGACCAACTAGAAGCTGGTTTCGTTCTTACATGTGTTGCTTATCCAACATCTGATGTAACAATTACAACTCATGCTGAGGAAGAATTGTATTAATTATAAAAAATTAACTACCCTAAGTTGATTATTAATTATTTCTCTGCCACCCTCTAGTAAGGTGGCTTTTTTTGTAAATGAATAAATTTGAATTTTTCAAGACTGGCAGTGTTCAATCAAGTTATGGAGGTCAATACAGTTATAAGGTAATTGGCCCATGTTGCAGACTTTATGATAGGGAAGAGTTACCTTGGCCCTGCTCAAGGCTTGCTTGGAGAAGTAAGGAGCCTAGTTGGAGAAGAATAGGTTCTAGGTTCGTTGCTGATATGGCTTCAAGAAAATGCCCATCTTACTCAGTTCAAATTTTGGAGCCTGGATCAAAACCTGTTGAAACAGTTATAACTCTTTTTTCAAAGAAATTTTCTTCTGATATACAAGAATGGTGGTATAGCAAAAAACCAGGCTCAAAAGAGCCTGGTAATATCTTCCCTTCTGAAATTGGTTAGCTTTAAATATTATGCTTTTGGCTTTGGAGGCATGTAACCTTTTAAGCCGGTGCATTCAAGACTATCAATTGTATTAACTCCAGTTTGTGAGTTAGTTCCACTAGCTCTTTCACATAATGATTTTCTCTGAGAAAGATCAAGATTTGCATCAGTAAAGTCTGCACCATCAATAATTGCTCCATCAAAAACACTTTTCATTAGCTCACCATTGGTAAGATTTGCATCTGTAAAATCGGCATTATCAAAGCGTGTTGCATATGCAATGAGGTCCGTCATATTGGCTCCTTTAAAACTAGAGTTTTTTGCAGTAGTCACGCTCATATATGCACCTTGAAGATTAGCTTCACCTAAATCTTGATTAGATAAATCATATTTAACATATTCAGTATTATGAAGGTCAGCACCGTGAAGATCATCTTTTAGAACGTCAACTGATGAAGGATCACTAGGATAGAGTGCATTTGCAGATATTGGATTAATAAGTAACCCAATAATTAATGGAAGAAAAATAAATAGTCTTTTACAAGACTTATGTAGTGATGAAAAAATAGAGACCATTTCGATCGACATCAAATAGAAAAACCTAAGACTATTATTTCACGGGTTGGTCATTTACAACGCTCCTGCTAACGAACTGTTGCAGTTTATTTTATTTCTGCCGTTAGAAAATCTTTTGCAAGCTGAGTATTTGGAAAAACTTTTTGAGCCTCTTTAAGTAAATCGCTTGGAGTAATTGCGTTTTTATTGGTATATCTTGGACTTAAATGAGTAATAATTAATTTTTTTGCGTTCGATAATAATGCTGTTTTAGCAGCCATAATTGTTGTGGAATGTAATTTTTCGTATGCCATGCTTTCATCCTCCTCTGAAAAAGTCGATTCATGCACGAGTAAATCGGCATTTTTTGATAGTGAAACAGCTGATTCGCTAAAAATTGTATCTGTGCAATAAACAAAACTTTCACCCTCTCTAGGGGGCCCGCAGAATTCTTTCCCATCAAATGTCCTACCGTCTGCTAATACGACTTTTTTGCCTTTTTGCAGTTCTGAATAAATTGGTCCAGGTGCTATTTTTAGAGACTCTGCTTTTTTGATATCAAATATACCAGGTTTATCTTTTTCACTAACTCGATAACCATAAGCAGGTATTTTATGTTTAAGACAGGCGCAGTTTACTTTTATTTTATTGTTTTCAAATAGGATTTTATTTTCTGATGCAAAATTTTCAACTTCCACAAAATGCAATGGAAACGATAATTTGCAAAAACTACTTTTAAGTGCAGAATTTATAAAACTTCTCAACTCTGAAGGACCGTAAATTTCAATACCCTTACTATTTCCTGATAAACCTAAGGTAGCCAAAAGTCCAGGTAAACCATAAATATGATCGCCATGCATATGTGTAATAAATATTTTCTTGATTTGTGAAGATTTGATATTACTTTTCATTATTTGATGTTGCGTTCCCTCTCCACAATCAAAAAGCCAAACTTCTGATGACTGTGATAA
The DNA here is from genome assembly GCF_902616385.1 of uncultured Prochlorococcus sp. GTDB lineage: Bacteria > Cyanobacteriota > Cyanobacteriia > PCC-6307 > Cyanobiaceae > Prochlorococcus_A. Next base: position 61,012 of record NZ_CACMSM010000003.1, read on the forward strand.
TTTAAGTGCTAAGGAAGAAACATTCCTCGTTAAGGATGGTACTCCTGAGCTTGTTCCTAAGAAGGTGATATTCACTTATTTATGATATTTTTATTTTTATATCTGGATTAAATCTAGACTTTTAGTCAAACTTAGGCAAATTGAGCATTTGTTTTTTAAACAAAGTGATACTTAAATTTAAAAATTACTATAGTAAATGTTGCCTGATTAGTATTTTTTTTATTTGTGTTTTTCAGAGTGAAAGTGTTTTTGCATCTCGAGAGCCAATAATAAGGGTTTTAATATCAAAAAATGATTATTTAAGGATCAGATCAGATAGATCAATTCCTTTAATCATAGAGGGGCAACTTTTTTCAAGTCAAAAAATAAAAGGTTTAACTTTGAAAAATGATAAAAATAGAAAAATTTTATATTTTGATAAAAATAAACAAAAAAAATATGATTTAAAAAGTAATCAACAATTGCAAGTTAGATCTTCTGATGGAAGAGGTATATGGGTTGGTCAGAAGAGGTTTCCTGGTAAGCTTAATCTCTTTGTACTTGATTCTGAAGTATTGGTAGTGAATGTTTTAGGAATAGAAAAATATCTAAGTAGTGTAGTTGGTTCCGAGATGCCAACAAAATGGCCTATTGAAGCATTAAAAGCACAAGCAATTGCCGCAAGAACTTATGCTTTAAAGCAAAAGGGAAATAATTTATTTGATATAGATTCAACCCAGAAAAATCAAGTTTATAATGGCTTGGAATCAAGAACTTTTAAAACTATCAGAGCCGTTAAAAGTACAAGATCTTTGGTTTTGACGTATAAAAATAAATTAATTAATGCTTTGTTCCATAGTAGCTCAGGTGGAATGACAGAAAACAGTCAAGATGTATGGAAGAATAAATATCCATATTTATCAAGCGTGAAAGATTTTGATAAAAATAATCCAAAATTTAGATGGCAAAAAAAATTTTCGAGTAATGAATTAACAAATTTATTTCCCAAGATTGGCGGTTTAAGAGATTTAGAGATTCTAGATATTACAAGCACTGGAAGGGTAAAAAATGTAAAACTTATTGGGGCTAATGGCTCTGATCAAATGTCTGGGGTACTTTTAAGAAAAAGATTAGGCCTCAATAGTAATTTTGTGAGATTTAAATTTTTTGAGGAAGAATTGAATAATAAATTTCCTATAAAAAAGGGTTTGATAGCTTTTGGACAGGGATCGGGACATGGAGTAGGAATGAGTCAATGGGGTGCTAAATATATGGCGTCTAGAGGCCAAAAAGCTGAAAGAATATTAAAGTATTTTTATAGGGGCGTGCAGATTAAACCTTTTAGAAAAGATTACCTCTAGAAGTTATTTAGCATTAAGTACTAATTTTGGATTTATATTAGATTGATCTAAATTAAAGAATCCAATCCCAAGTAGTGTTTGTTTTTTATTTATTACTTTTATTGGTTTTTTATAATCAAAAGACTTGCTTTCCTTGAAGTAATTAATATCCACTTTAATTGCTCTTCCTGTTTGCCAAAAATTGATTTGCTCTTCGTTACTTAAGACAAATGATGAAATGTGATTCAGAGCAGAAATTGTTGGAATAATGAAATTTTTCGAGTTTTTTTTTCCTTTTTCTTTTTCTATATCAGATATTTTTATTGAGTGTTGTTCATCAAAGCCACAAGCTGAAATTCTTTTTAGTTCTAGAAGGCAACCTTCGGAATTTAGAATTTCTCCTAAATCTCTTGCAATTGCTCTTATGTATGTGCCAGCTGAACATTTGATTTTTATTTCTATGATTCCGTTTATTTGGTCCCATTTCATTAAAGTAAGTTCGTCTATTTTTACTTCTCTTGGTGCTAATTCAAAAACTTCATTCCTGAAAGATTTCTTATAAGCTCTCTCACCATTAACATGCACACTAGATACTTTTGGCGGAATTTGTTTAATAATTCCTCTAAATCTATTTAAGTATTGATCTAATTTTTCATCACTGATTTTAGGCCAACTTTTTTGATTAATTATTTCTCCGTGAATATCATCAGTGTTAGTTCTTATTCCTAATTTAATTTGTCCTATGTAAGTTTTACCCTGAGGGAGATATTGAATAAATCTTGTTGCACTGCCTATCGCGATTGGTAATATTCCTATAACTTCTGGGTCAAGAGTTCCTGTGTGACCGACCTTTTTCGCATTGAGTAACTTCCTTATTTGTTTAACACAATCATGTGAAGTACATCCTTTATCTTTATTGATTACTAAGAATCCATCTTTAGTTTCCATTTTTAATATTAAGAATACTTTGAGAAAGATTTATAACCATCCTATGATTTTGATATTGGAAATTTAGAGAAAGAAATTGAAAAACAATAATTTTATTTTAAAAGAGTTTTTAGACAATGCTTTTAATTTGAAATCACATTTAATGGAATACTTATCTATTAGAGAATGCGATTTAGATGGATTCCTTGCAAATGCAAAGATGAATTTGGCAAATTCACATCCTGGCGATGCTTTGAATGATGTTTCGGATTTTTATACTGAAATAGTTGGAGATCGGCATGTAGCTGATTTAGCTGCTTGGCATATCACAAGCAAGGACTACATCGCTGATACTTTAAAACTTCAGCAGAGATTTTCTAGAGATTTGGTTTTAGATTTTGGAGGAGGAATTGGAACGCATGCCTTAGCTAACGCCATGTCTTCAAAAGTTGAGCATGTTTTTTTTGTAGATATTAATGAGACAAATAGAAACTTTGTTGAATACAGGGCAAAGAAATTAGGAGTCGAAAAAAAACTTACTTTTTGCAAGACAATTCAAGATACACAAATATCTAAATTTGATACGATAGTATGCCTTGATGTTTTGGAACATCTTGCTGATCCAGCTTCACAAATTGAGATTTTCAATGAGTTTATGGATCCTAATTCTATTGCTTTATTTAATTGGTATTTTTTCAAAGGAGAAAAAAATGAATATCCGTTTCATATCGACGAAATTCAAATTGTTGAAAAATTTTTTGAGACTCTTCAATCAAATTTTTTAGAAGTATTTCATCCTATTCTTATAACTACAAGAGCCTATAAGAAAATTAGATAACTATATTAACTCTTTTTCTATTTCTTAAATTTCTTTTAATGCTTTCGAAACTTACTGTTCCTTCTTTGAGCGCAAAAAGGGTGTCATCTTTACCTTTTCCAACATTATTTCCGGGAAGAAAAGAGGTGCCTCTTTGACGAATTAAAATTGATCCAGCAGTTACTTTTTCTCCTCCATAAGCTTTAACACCCAATCTTTTGGAATTTGAATCTCTTCCGTTTCTAGTAGAACCTGTACCTTTTTTATGTGCCATTAGAAGTTTTTAATTTGTAGATTTTTCTGATTTTGGTTTAGTCTCTTTTTTGACAGTTTCCTTTTTTACAGAAGACTTGGGAGCGCTTTTACCAATTGTTATAGATTTTACCATAACTCTTGTAAGTTCTTGTCTGTGACCCATCTTTCTCCTTGTCTTTTTTTTCGGACGCATCTTGTATACAAGAATTTTCTTATCTCGTCTATGAGAGACTACTTCAAGTTCAATTTTTGCATCCTTGACATAAGGTTTGCCAACAGTAATAGAATCTTTGTCTTTTAATAGTAAAACTTTTTCTAGTGTGATCTTATCTTTCTCTTTTGCATTTAACCTGTCTATGTCATAGTATCTATTAACTTCGAACCAAAATTGTTGACCTGAAGTTTCAGCTATTGCATACAATTCATTGCTTTCAGAAGAATTTTTTGAGGAGTTTTTAGAATTTGTCATATCTTAAAGACGCTACTAGGCTCAAATTAAAAATTTGATTAAGCCTAATAAGCAATCATAATTGTTTGTTTATTTTCTTATTTTGTAGTGTAATAAGTCAAGGGTTGTTTTAAATCTTTTATATCAATTAAGGAACTATAACGATGGCAGTAAGGAAAACATATATTTTAAAGCTCTATGTTGCTGGAAATACTCCTAATTCGATGAGAGCTTTAAATACCTTAAGAGAAATTTTAGATAATGAATTCAAAGGAGTTTATGCTTTGAAGGTTATCGATGTACTGAAGCAACCGCAACTTGCAGAAGAAGATAAAATTTTAGCCACTCCAACTTTAGCTAAAATTTTACCGCCACCAGTTAGAAAAATAATAGGTGATCTCTCAGATAGAGAGAAAGTTTTAATTGGTTTAGATCTACTTTTTGATGAATTAACTGAAACTGAATATAGTGGAGATAAATAATATAAATAAACCTTTTATAATTAAAAATTAATTTAAAATTTATTTTATTTTTCTTTAATTAGCACAAAACTATGAATGATAAGAAATTTGGCAAATCAAATAAAATGCAAGTACAGAAATTACCAACTGGAATAGAAGGTTTTGATGATGTTTGTCGGGGAGGATTGCCTGTATCTCGAAGTACACTCGTTAGTGGTACCTCAGGAACTGGTAAAACTGTTTTTTCTCTTCAATATCTACACCATGGAATTTGTAATTTTGATGAGCCTGGAATCTTCGTAACATTTGAGGAATCACCTCTAGATATTATTAGAAATGCTGCAAGTTTTGGTTGGGATTTACAAGAATTAATTGATCAAAATAAACTTTTTATTTTGGACGCATCTCCTGATCCTGATGGTCAGGATGTAGCGGGTAACTTTGACTTGTCCGGTCTTATTGAGAGAATTAGTTATGCAATTAGAAAATATAAAGCTAAAAGAGTTGCAATAGATTCAATAACTGCTGTCTTTCAACAGTATGATGCTATTTACGTTGTTAGAAGGGAAATATTTAGATTGATAGCAAGATTAAAAGAAATAGGTGTGACAACAGTTATGACTACTGAAAGAGTAGATGATTACGGGCCAATTGCTAGATATGGTGTAGAAGAATTTGTATCTGATAATGTTGTCTTATTAAGAAATGTTCTTGAGTCAGAGAAGAGAAGAAGAACTCTAGAAGTTCTGAAGTTAAGAGGTACTGTACATATGAAAGGTGAATATCCATTCACTATGGGAATGGATGGAATAAGCGTGTTTGCTTTAGGAGCAATGAGATTAACGCAGAGATCCTCAAATATTAGGATTAGCTCTGGAGTAAAAGATCTTGATGATATGTGTGGTGGAGGATATTTTCAAGATTCCATTATCCTCGCCACTGGAGCCACTGGTACAGGTAAAACAATGCTTGTATCAAAATTTGTTGAAGATGCTTATAACAATAATGAAAGAGCAATACTTTTTGCATATGAAGAATCTAGGGCTCAATTACTTAGGAATGCGACTAGCTGGGGAATAGATTTTGAAAAAATGGAAAGTGATGGGTTATTGAAAATTATTTGTGCATATCCTGAATCAACTGGTTTAGAAGATCACTTGCAAATTATAAAAACACAAATTAATCAATTTAAACCAAAAAGAATGGCAATTGATTCTCTCTCTGCATTAGCCAGAGGTGTAAGTTTGAATGCATTTAGACAGTTTGTAATTGCTGTTACTGGTTATACAAAACAAGAAGAGATAGCAGGCTTTTTTACCAATACTGCAGAAGAATTTATGGGGAGCCATTCAATAACTGATTCTCATATCTCAACAATTACAGATACCATATTGTTGCTTCAATATGTTGAAATAAAAGGTGAGATGGCAAGAGCTTTAAATGTTTTTAAAATGCGGGGATCATGGCATGATAAACGAATAAGGGAATTTATCATTACAAATTGTGGCCCGGAAATAAAAGATTCTTTTTCTAATTTTGAACAAATATTTAGTGGTGCACCTCATAGAGTTGTGCCTGATCAAAATGTTCAAAATGTTTTTAAAGGATTAGATAATAATTAGATAATTTCTTTAATTTCAGAACCTGAAAAAGAATCTGAATTATTAATGGCTTTTGTCAATAATTCATCTTTATCAGATTGCGCTAAGGCTAAATCAAACCAGAAAGTTGTCCCTACTCCTAATTCACTAGCCATACGAATCTCCCCACCATGTTTTTCAATTATTCCCCGAACTATAGATAAACCTAAACCGGTACCTTGCTCAGTATGGACGGCATTCTCAACTCTGTAAAAACGATCAAATATCTTCTCTTGATCAGCCTGAGATATTCCTGAGCCAGTATCAGCAATCTCAATTCTTACTTTTGGTAGTGGTGAAACTAATTCACATTGAGGGGCTGCATCATTTTTAATACTTGGCGGATAAGCAGGACAGGAATCTGGCCAAGTATAAGCTCTTATAATTAGGGAGCTGTTTTTTGGACTAAATTTCAATCCATTACCCAGCAAGTTATCAAAAACCTGTAAGAGCAAATCAAAATTTCCAAGAATTGGAGGAATAGTTTCTTCTATATCATGAGCTAATGAAACATTTTTTTCTGTTGCATTAAGTCTATAATTTCTAAGAGTCTGCTCTATTGCAGGTTTTATGTCCATTTGCTCTAGTTGAACAATTTTCCCAGACTCCAATCTTGATAAATCTAATACATCATTTACAAGTCTTGTTAACCTATCAGTCTCTGAATTCGCAATTCCCAAAAATTCTATTTGTTCTTCATCAGAAAGCTGATCTTTTAAATCATGTAAGGTCTCTACATAACTTTTGATATTAAAAAGTGGTGTTCTTAATTCGTGAGAAACATTACTAATAAATCTATTTTGTGCCGCGTTAAGTTCAACTTCCCTAGTTAAGTCTTGTATTGTTACTGCAATTCCTTTTAATTCAACTTTATTTGTATCTAAAACTGATTGCAAGACAATTCTTAGGGTTCTTGCTGGTTCTCCTAAACTAAATCTTAAATCGTCCTTCTCTTTTTCTCTTTTTAAAATAGATTCAATATTCGAATGTAAGTCGTTAGATAAAATTTCGGGGATTTCATTTAAAAAATGTTTACCCTCTAAGAATCTTCCTTCCCAACGAAATAATCTCTTTGCTGTTGGATTAGTGAGTACGATCTTCCCTTGTGAATCCAATAATATGGCACCATCAGCCATAGTAGCTATCAGGGATTGTTGCTTGATTTGTGCCGCTTTAAGTTCTTCTATATTAGCCTCATCATAATTTTCTAACTGAGTGGCCATTCGGTTAAATCCATTTAAAAGTTCTCCTAGATCACCTGTCATAGGTAAAGAAATTCTAGATTTAAAATTTCCTTTTGAGATTTCTCTAACACCTCTTACTAACTCTCTTACAGGTCTTGTAATAGTTAGTGCATTAAATACAGCTCCAAGTATTACTAAAACCCAAATAGAGATAAAAACTGCAATGGTTACTTCTCTAGTTAAGGCGGCACTGGCTAATGCTTTTTTATTAGGGGTGACTCCCAAAGCTAAAGTTCCAAGATATTTGCCTTTCCACAACATTGGGACAAATACATCCGTTACTTGACCTTGAGGTGTCGCATGCTGCCTAACTAATGGGAATTGAGGCCTTTTCTTTAATTCTGTGGGTAGTTTTAGTCTTCGAGTGAGCTGAAACTGACTGTCTGAGCTAGTCGGTGTTGCACTGATCGGTATCCCAAGTTGAACAATATCTTCAGCATCAGTAAAGAATATATAACGTAAGTTTCGACTTGATCTCCAAAACTTTTCAGCTACATTTGAAATTTCTTTTTTTTGGTTATTAGCGACTAATTCTGTAACATTCCCAGATAATAATAACCCAAGATCTCGAGCATATCTTGTATCATTCATTCCAGCATCTCTTTGGATACTATTTAGTGCAAAAAAAGTTATTCCTGTCATAAGGAGACTTACTACAAGAGTTGCTATAGCTAATAACTTTGTTCTTAAACTGAATCCACTCCACCAAGCGAGGAGTCCATTAATCCAGTAGTTATTATTCATTTCTCCATTGTCAGTAATGTTATATTTTCTACTTTCTCGATTATTGGAATCCACCATATGCTTAATTCTCCTTAGAAAATTTTTTTCTGACTTGATAGCCTATATCATTTCTGAAGTAAATACCCTCAAAATGAATTTCTTTTAAATTCTTATATGCTTTTTCAAAAACCAAATCAAAATCTTTTTCTTGGCAGACAACACTTAACACTCTGCCTCCATTGGTTAATAAATTCCCATTTTCACTAAAAGAAGTGCCTGAGTCGAAAATTTGACAATCATTTGAATCAATCTTACCTATTTTTATTTGAAATCCAGTTTTATATTCAAGCGGATAACCTTTGGAGGTCGCTATTACGCAACCACTAACTTTATCAGAAGTATTAATTTTGTCACCACTAGTTAAGTTGCCCATTGAACATTTTTCTAAAAGATGTACAAAATTCTGATCCATTAAAGGCATTATTGTCTGGCATTCTGGATCTCCAAACCTACAGTTATATTCTATAACTTTAGGCCCAGATTCTGTGATCATTAACCCAAAGTAAATTACTCCTCTGTAGTCAATATTTCTTTTATTTAGTTCATTTATTGTAGGTTCAATTATTTCTTTGATAATTCTATCAAGGTAATCATCTGTTAATAATGGGGCAGGAGAATAAGCCCCCATACCTCCTGTATTTGGCCCTTTATCATTCTCATTAAGTCGTTTGTGATCTTGGGCGGTTGGAAGTAATGTGTATCTTTTCCCATCGCATAAAGCAAAAACTGAAACTTCTGGCCCTTGAATTTTTTCTTCTAGAACAACTATATTCCCAGAGTCGCCAAATCTACCATTAAAAATTGACTCTGCAGCTTCAAAGCATTCATTTTTTGAATTAGGAATAAAAACTCCTTTACCTGAAGCTAGACCATCAGCTTTTACTACCAGTGGAATTGATGATGAATTGATGACTTTTTTAGCTTCTTCTAGAGAATTGACTTTCCAAAAGCTTGCAGTTGGAATATTTGCGTCTTGCATAAATTCCTTGGCCCAAGATTTACTAAATTCTAATTTTGCTCCATCTTTATTAGGACCAAATACTTTAAAATCTTTTTTGCGAAGAAAATCAGCTAATCCATTTGCGAGAGGTATTTCTGGTCCAATTACAACTAAATCTATCTTAAACTGATCAATCTTTTCGACTAGTTCATTTTTATTTTTAATATCAATTTTTACTCTTTCACATTTATGTATTCTTTCTGATCCAGCGTTGCCAGGTACTAAATAAACTTTTTTAACTAATTCATTTTTTTGTATAGCCCAAGCCAAAGAATTTTCTCTCCCGCCATTTCCAATTATTAATACATTTTCTAATCTATTAAAGCTCCTAGAACTTGTTGAATGAAATCCCATAAATTTGTTTTTTTAAGGTTTTGAGGTTTCGATGAATAATCAGCTAAAATGAAACAAAATCATTTAAAATTGATCTCTAGTAATTATGTTAATTACAAAAATTAATTTAGTAATCATAATAAGGTTTTAAATTAATGAATAATAAATATGAATTAATTTATGAAGGCAAGGCAAAAAAAGTATTTACCCATGATGATTTAGATAAAGTAAAAATTGAATTTAAAGATGATGCTACAGCTTTTAATGCTTTGAAAAAAGAAAAATTTGAAGGTAAAGGCAAACTTAATTGCTTAATAAGTGCAAGAATTTTTGAGATTCTCATTAAAAGTAATATTCCAACTCATTTTATTGAACTTGAAAATGAAAATACAATGATTGCAAAAAAAATAAAAGTAATTCCATTAGAAATTGTTCTAAGAAATACTGCTTATGGCTCTTTGTGTAAACAAACGACTATTAAACCTGGAACTTCTCTATCAAAACCTTTAATTGATATCTATTTTAAAAATGATGAACTTAATGATCCCCTTATCACAAAAGATAGGATTGAATTAATGAACATTTTAAGCCCTCATGATTTAGAGGTAATAATAAATTTAACATTAAAGATTAATGTAATCCTGAAAAGTTTTTTTAAAAGTATTCACCTTAAGCTTGTGGATTTCAAGTTGGAATTTGGTTATGACTTTAGAAATAATATTCTTCTCGGGGACGAAATAAGCCCTGATAATTGTAGATTATGGGATTTAAAGCAAAAAAATGATACAATTGTAAGTCTAGATAAAGATAGATTTAGAAATGATTTAGGTGGTCTAATTGAAGCCTATAGCGAAATTCACCGAAGAATGAACGATTTTCTCCTACTTAATTAAATAAATAATGACTTGTTTATCTTGAAAAAGAGTACTATGCAAAAACATTTTTTAAAATTTGGAAGGGTTTTCACAAATGTTGCATGTTCACCTTTGATTTTGATTTCAAATAATTCAGAACTGGCTGCGAAGTTTTTGCCAAATGAAATTGATCAAACAACAACATCCTTAGAAATAAAAAATATAAATAATAGTTTATTTCAAGAATTTGATACTAAACAAGAGAAGATATTTCTTCTTGCAGAAAATAATAATATTAATGAAGAAAGTGTTCTTATCTCAGAAATAATTATCGAAGGTTGGGAAAATCATCCTGAGGGCAGAAAACTTGAATTGGCTGCATATGACTCTATGAGCATAAAGCCTGGAAGTATCGTTGATAATCGAATTTTAAATCAAGACCTAAATGCAATATTTGCTAGTGGTTGGTTTTCAGGAGTCAAAATAAAGTCTCAAGAAGGGCCACTAGGCGTGAGGCTGATAGTAAATGTAGTGCCTAATCCAATCTTGAAGAAAGTTGAAATTAAACCAAAAAACTCTTTGATTTCTAATGAATACTTAGATGATATTTTTAAAAATTATTATGGGACAACTCTTAACTTAAATGAATTTCAAAATAAGATAGAAATAATAAAAAAACGTTATGAAAAAGAGGGTTATTCTTTAGCTAGAGTTAATGGCCCTGATAGAATCTCCGATAACGGACTAATAACATTAAAAGTTTCTGAGGGTATTATATCTGATGTAAAAATAAGATTCCCAGATTCTGATGGTGAATTTGTAATCGATGGAAAACCTAGAAAAGGGAAAACAAAAGATTGGGTCATAAAGAGAGAATTAAAAACGCAACCAGGTTCAATATTTAATAGAAAAATTTTAGAAGCCGATATCGGTAGACTCTATGCCACATCATTATTTGATGACATAAAGGTTTCTCTTGGCCCTGATGATTTAAATCCTGATCAAGTCATAATTTTTTTGGACGTGAGTGAGCAAAGAACAGGTTCACTAACTGGTGGACTTGGATATAGCAATAGTTCAGGTATCTTTGCCACAATTGGATTGCAGGAAACCAATGCACTAGGGAGAGCATGGTCTACAAATTTAAATCTAAATTTTGGAGAATATTCAACTACCTATAATTTTTCATTAACTGATCCATGGATTAAAGGAGATAAACATAAAACATCTTTTAGAACAAATATTTTTTTAAGTAGAGATTATCCACAAGAATTTAAAAGTGAAAAAAATGGGAAATTATATGCAGTAAATGATCAAACTCCATCTAGTTCTGATACTTTTTCATCAATAGTTTTAGAAAAAACAGGAGGTGGATTTTCCTTCTCAAGGCCATTTAATGGTGGAGATCCATTTAAGGTCTCTAAATGGAGAGTTCTTGCAGGAATGAATTTTAAGAAAGTGAAGATGATCGATGGTGATGGGAACAAAAAACCCTATGGTGACAGGACCCCAACCACAACCAGAAATAATATAAGCGATATTATTTGTATTGGATTTACCCCAAATGATGATTCATGCCCTGAAGAAAATACATTAGTGAGTGTTATTGCTAGTACTTCTAGAAATAATTTGAACAATTCCGTCAACCCAACTGCAGGAAATAAATTTAGTTTTGGTACTGAACAATTTTTTTCAATGGGGAAAAATTCTCCATCTTTTAATAGAATGAGAGCATCATATTCATTTTTTATACCAACAAAATTAATAAATTTAACGAAAGCGTGTAAGTCTAAGAATCCTACTAGTGAAGATTGTCCTCAAGCTATCGGGTTTCAACTTAAGGCTGGAACAATTCTTGGAGAATTACCTCCTTATGAAGCATTTTGTATGGGAGGAACATCGTCTGTACGAGGTTGGGGATCTTGTGATTTAGCTGTAAGTAGAAGTTTTGTTGAGGGCACAGCAGAATATAGATTTCCTGTTTGGAGAATGATATCAGGAGCTTTATTCGTCGATGGAGGAAGTGATCTTGGCTCTCAAAAGGAAGTTCCTGGAAAACCCGGCAAATTATTGCAGAAATCAGGTTCTGGTTTCTCCCTTGGAGGGGGAGTTGGGGTTAAAACACCAATAGGTCCATTGAGATTAGATGTCGCTAGCAAGGACCTAAGTGCAGATTGGAGATATACACTTGGAGTTGGATGGAAGTTTTAAGTGTTTTCTTGGCCTGCTAATTATGAAAATTGTTATACCCTAGCTGGTGTTATCTCTAGAGAAGGTATAGGCCTACACAGTGGAGAGAAAACAAAAGTTACAATTTCTTCCTATGAGAGAGAAGGATATTATGTATCTTTTAAGGATAAACCTGACAAGATTTTTAAGTTAACTCAAGATTTAATTGGAAGTACGATGCTTTGTACGGCTGTTAAATTAGGGGGTAGAAATTTGTATACTATCGAACATTTATTATCTTCAATGGCAGGATGTGGCTTGAGTTATATACATATAGAGGTTGATGGGAAAGAGATACCTCTTTTGGATGGATCGGCAATCCAGTGGGTAAGAGATTTTGAAGAAGTAGGGATAAAAAAGGCACCTAGACCAGATAATTTCTTTCGAGAGATTAATAAATCAATAATTTTAAACAAAGAAGACTCGGTTATAGCAGCAACTCCTTCTGAAAAAACTACAATTATATCCACTATAAGTTTTGCCTATAAAGCGATTGGAAATCAAACTTTTGTGATTGATTTAAATCCAAAAAGTTTTGTTGAAATGATAGCTCCTGCCAGAACATTTGGTTTTAAAGACCAATTTCAAGAGTTAAGTGAACTTGGATTAATAAAAGGAGGAAGTTTGGAAAATGCTCTTGTTTGTGATGGTGAAAAATGGGTTAATCCACCATTAAGATTTGATAATGAACCAATAAGACATAAAATTTTAGACCTAATAGGGGACTTGGCTTTGGTAGGGTTACCTAAGGCTCAAATTTTAGTTTATAAAGGATCACATTCTTTAAATGCTTTATTGGCCTCATCGCTAAAAAATTAACTTTATCTTTAATTGTTTTGGAAAAGAAATTATCTAGTGAAAATAATCAACTTTCATCTGAGCACATATTAGGTTTATTACCTCACAGGTATCCTTTTGCTCTTGTTGACAAGGTCATAGAGCATATTCCTGGGGAAAAAGCTGTTGCAGTAAAAAATGTGACTATAAATGAGCCTCAATTTCAGGGACACTTTCCTGAGAGACCCTTGATGCCTGGGGTTCTTATTGTCGAATCAATGGCTCAAGTTGGTGGAATAATTGTAACTCAAATGCCTGATCTTCCTAAAGGACTTTTCGTCTTTGCTGGAATCAATAATGTTAAATTCAGAAGACCAGTCGTGCCTGGAGATCAATTGATAATTTCTTGTGAGTTATTGTCTATTAAACGACAAAGATTTGGGAAGGTTAAAGGTGAGGCTCATGTTGGTGAGAATTTGGTTTGCGCTGGAGAATTAATGTTTTCATTAGTTGATTAGGGATATGGATAATAAAAATACCGAATTAAACTCAAATTTTAATAGTGTAGAAGTGCACCCAAATGCTTTTGTTGATCCAAGAGCCGAATTACATAATGGCGTTGTTATCTCTCAAGGAGCTATTGTTGGTCCTGATGTGATTATCGGGAAAGGAACCGAAATAGGACCGAATTCTGTTATTTCAGGGAGAACAAAAATTGGCATGAACAATAAAGTTTTCCCAAGTGTTTTTATAGGTCTTGATCCACAGGATCTTAAATATAAAGGAGCCCCTACTGAAGTAATTATTGGAGATAATAATACTTTCAGAGAATGTGTAACTATTAATAAGGCAACTGATGAAGGAGAAAAAACAATTATTGGAAATAATAATTTGTTGATGGCTTACACTCATATTGGCCATAATTGTGAACTTGGAAATAGGATAGTTTTATCAAATAGTGTTCAAGTTGCAGGCCATGTCAAGATAGAAGATAAAGCTATTATTGGCGGTTGTTTAGGTATTCATCAGTTTGTACATATTGGATATTTAGCGATGATTGGAGGGATGACTAGAGTAGATAGAGATGTACCTCCTTTTTGTTTGGCCGAAGGGCATCCAGGAAGATTGAGAGGTTTAAATAGAATTGGAATTAAGAGAAGTGATTTAATGGAAAATAAAGATTTTGACTTAAAATTACTTCAAAGCATTTGGAATATACTTTTTAAATCTAATGATGCGATTTCAAATTCATTAGAAAAAGTAATGAAAGGAGAATTAGATATTTCATCTTCAAGATTATGTAGTTTTTTAAAAGAGTCAATATCTAAAGAAAGAAGAGGACCAATGCCTGTAATGAATGTATGAATAAAAAGATATTTATAAGTACTGGAGAAGTCTCTGGAGATTTGCACGGAAGTTTGTTATCAAAAGCATTATTCGATGAAGCTAAAAAAAACTCTATAGATTTAGAAATTAGCGGATTAGGTGGGGAAAGGATGAAGAAAGAAGGTGTAAAAATTCTTCAAGATACTACTTCAATAAGTGCAATAGGAATTTGGGAGGCTTTACCTCTTATTATCCCAACAATAATAATTCAAAAAAGGTTCTACAAATTACTAAAAAAATATCCTCCTGACTGCTTAATTTTGATTGACTACATGGGTCCCAATATAAAAATTGGTACTAAATTAAAAAGATCGAAGACTAAAATTCCAATTTTTTACTATATTGCTCCTCAAGAGTGGGCTTGGAAGGTTGGCAATAATACTACAACAAATCTAATAAAGTTTTCTGATAAGATTTTTGCGATTTTCAAGAAAGAAGCAGCATTTTACAAAAAGAGGGGTGGAAATGTTTTTTGGGTAGGACATCCAATGATTGATTTCACAAAAAAACTTCCTTTAAAGAAGGATGCCCGCACTATTTTAAATCTTCGCCCAGATCAAAACATTATACTTTTAATGCCCGCGTCAAGATCTCAAGAATTGCGATATATATTACCTACTTTTATGAGGGCGGCTAAAAAATTACAACAAAAATATCCAAGTTTGGTTGTCTATATTCCTTCCTGTCGAGATTCTTTTGATGAAATATTCAAAAAAGCCTTTAGAAAATATCAAGTTAAAGGACTTGTTATTTCTCAAAAAGAAAGTGCAAAATTAAAGCCTTACATTTATTCCCTCACCAAAATTGCCTTTTGTAAATCTGGGACAGTTAATATGGAATTAGCTTTATATGGAATCCCACAGATTGTTGGTTATAGAGTAAGTAGGGTAACTGCTTTTATTGCAAAAAAAATTCTTAATTTCAAAGTAAAATTTATTTCCCCTGTGAATTTGTTAGTTAATAAATTTATAATCCCTGAGTTTGTACAAAAGGAGTTTGATGAAAAGAAAATTTTCTATAAATCTTGTAGAATACTTGAAGTGAAGTCAGAAAATATAAAAATAAAACAAGGTTATGCTTTTTTAAAAAAAGAATTAGGAGAAAAGGGCGTAGTCCAGAGAGCTGCTGAAGAGATTATTAATTCTATTATTTGAACTTTATAATAAAAAAATGAAATACTTCTTTCTTCTAATAATTGCTCTTTCAATATTTTTTAATCCTTTAAACGCTTTCGCAGAGGAATTGATTCTTGGAGGAGGTTGTTTTTGGTGTTTAGAACATGATTTAGAGTCATTAAAGGGGATAAATTTTGTACAAAGTGGCTATTCAGGCGGAGATTTACAAAATCCTACATACGAAAATCATGAAGGACATCAGGAAGTGGTTTTGGTGAACTATGATTCCACATTGGTAACTTTACCCGAGATACTAAGGCTCTATTTCAGAAATATTGACCCTCTGGATGGCACGGGTCAATTTTGTGATCGTGGAGATTCTTATAGGCCAGTGATCTTTTTCAAAGATGCAACTGAAGAAAGTTACACCACAGATGCAATTGTTTCCGCCTCTAAAGAATTGCGTGTGCCATTAGAAAAAATATCAGTAGAACTAAAATCAAAAGGTAAATTTTGGTTGGCTGAAGAATATCATCAAGATTTTGCTGAGAGAAATGAATTAAAATATAAGTTCTATAGATTCTCATGTGGGAGAGATCAGAGGTTGGATAAATTATGGGGGGATAATGCTAGATCAATAAATCTTTGGACTGAATGATTTTAAATATAATTATTTATTTTTAATCCATTGCACGAGAGTTTTAACTCCAAAACCGGTTGCACCTGATGGGTTTATTCCCTTATTCTTATCAGTCCAACAAGTCCCAGCAATATCAATATGAGCCCATTTAATCTCTTTATCAAAGAATTCCTCTAAAAACAAAGCAGCAGTTATTGACCCACCTGCTCTAGGACCTGTATTTTTCATATCAGCTATATGAGACTTTAAACCTTCTTTATAAGATTTTTGTAAAGGCATTTGCCATAATTCTTCACCAGACTGGGCTGATGCAGCTTTTAGGTCATTTGCTAGATCATTATTATTGCTCCAGAATCCAGCTACATCATTCCCTAATGCAACAACAATAGCTCCTGTTAAAGTAGCGAGATCTATTATTGAATCCGGTTTTAAATTTGATGCGTAAGTTAAAGCATCCGCTAATGTGAGTCTACCCTCTGCATCAGTGTTATTTATTTCAATTGTCTTACCATTAGATGCTTTAACTACATCCCCAGGATGTACTGCAGATCCATTTATCATGTTTTCGCAAGATGCCACAATAAAATGAATTTCTAATCCCTTTGGTTTTATTGCCCCAAGTGCTTTTGCTGCTCCTAAAACTGCAGCGCTTCCACCCATATCATATTTCATCATTTCAATTTGAGAGGCTCCCACTTTTAGATTGTATCCTCCAGAATCAAAGGTTAAACCCTTCCCAACAAGCGCAATCTTTTCTTTTATAGGCCCCTCTGACTTTAAAGTAAGATGTATAAATTTAGGATCTAGATCAGACCCTTTTGCTACAGCTAAATATGCACCCATGCCTAAATCTTCACAATCTTTTGCCTCTAAAATTTTTACTCCCAAACCATGATCTTTAGCTATTTGAGAAGCTTGCATAGACATTTCCTGAGGAGTAAGGCTATTTGGAGGTGCGGCTACAAGTCTTCTTGCTAGTTCTACACCTTCACATATTTGAGCTGTCTCTTCAAAGCTAATATTCTCAAATTTTTTCAGATTCAAAAACTCTATTTCTTGAAGAACTTTCTTTTCATCTTTTTTCTTATTAAATCTATTGTCCTTATAGGCAGATAATCTGACTGACTCTGCTAGTTGATTTATTTCTAGTTGTGAATTTATAAGTTCCCAAGGTAGTAAGATGCTCATTTTTTCATTTTTATCAACAGTTTTCCTAACTAGATTTCCTATAGAGTTTTCTATATCACTTTTATTTAGGTCTTTTGATTTACCAAGACCAACTATGAATAAAGTTTCTAATTTTTGATCTAAAAATTCAAAGCTTAAAGTTTTTCCTTTTTCTCCTTTAAATTTTTTTTGAGTAACTTTTTTTAGTAATATTTTTGGGTCAATAACAAATTTTATGTTTTCAAGTTGGCCTGCAATATCTTCCTCTAAAACTCCAAAAATTAATGAAGCACCTTGCCAGTTATCTAGATTTTTTTGGAATGTGGAAAATTGCATTTGTAAAATGGATTTAATTAACTTTTAATTGTTTGTGAAAGTAGTTGCCCACCTATCTCGAGTTTCTTTATTAAAAGGTGGTAACCATAAATATATCAGTTGCTGTTCTAATTTACGTCTTAATTTTACTTCTTTAGGTACATCTAAGAAGAAACGAATATCTTGGTGACTTGAGAGTTTGTTATGTGCTAGGGCTTCTTTATAGTTCATGAGGTAATTTTTACAGTCATGTTCTCCCTTCCATCTTTTATTTGCTGAATTTGTTTCGCCTATATAAAGGATTATTTTAGAACTCTCCATAGAGTCAATTACAAAATACATTGCTGGCCCATTGTGTATATATTGATTGGTTCTCCAAAAGTTCAATGATAATGGCTGCAAGGAAAACGGATCAATTTTTCTTTCATCGGAAATTGTATTTATAGGAAGACTTGTTTGGTGCAAAGTTTTATTTTGAGTATCTTTTGAAATTTTGAATTGGTGGTTATATATTCTTTCCCTCCATTCGGTTAGAATTTCGCTTTTGATTTTAAGATTATTTGAGTGTTGAAAATTAATTGATGTATTTACATTTGAACCAAATAATTCAAATTGTCTATTTTGGTTTGAAATATTATTTACGTTAAATTTTTCCAATATTTATGAAACATGTCTACTAAATTTAATTCTGAAAAAATATAAATCAAAGAATTATTTATAAACTAAAATTTATTAATCTTCTAATCAATTTAAAAGATTCTTGTTATCTTGTAATTGAGCCTTAATCTGCGAAGTAAAAAAATAGAAATGGGATTCTTTGAGTCAGACATCGTTCAAGAAGAAGCTAAAAAGCTTTTTACAGATTACCAAGAACTTATGAAACTTGGCTCTGATTATGGAAAATTTGATAGAGAAGGGAAAAAAATGTTTATAAAAAAAATGGAATCTCTTATGGATCGTTATAAGGTTTTTATGAAGAGATTTGAATTGTCTGAAGATTTTCAAGCAAAAATGACAGTAGAACAATTAAAGACACAGTTAAGTCAATTTGGGATTACTCCTGATCAAATGTTCGATCAAATGAATAAAACCTTAATAAGAATGAAGGATGAACTTGATAAAACTTCTTAAAGTTAACGGTTAAAGCTTCATGACAGATAATTTAAAATTGCCATCATGGCTGTCAAGAGGAATAGAAGAATATTTTCCAATTAAGGGAACAGATCAGACCTTTTCGGAGATAATTGATCATGCGAAAAAAAATAATAAAAAATTAAGAGTTAAACTCGGCATCGATCCAACTGGAACCGATATTCATCTTGGGCACAGCATATTGTTTAAAAAACTTAGGGCATTCCAAGATAATGGACATATTGCCGTTTTAATTATTGGGGATTTTACTGCTCAAATTGGAGACCCAACCGGAAAAAACAAAACAAGAGTTCAGTTATCGGAAAAACAAGTTAAGGAAAATGCAAAAACATACTTAACCCAACTAGGGATGGGAAAGCCAGCCAATGAATCTATTTTAGATTTTGATTCAAAAGATAGAATAGAAATTAGATATAACAGCGAATGGTTAAAAGGATTAAATCTTAATTCGATAATTGAATTGATGGGGAGTGCAACAGTTAGTCAAATGTTAGCTAAGGAGGAGTTTAATAAAAGGTACACTTCGCAAGTCCCAATTGCTTTGCATGAATTCTTATATCCACTATTACAAGGTTACGATTCGGTAGTTGTTCAATCAGATATTGAGCTTGGAGGTACTGATCAGAAATTTAATATTGCAATAGGAAGAGACCTTCAAAGGCATTTTAAACAAGACCCTCAATTTGGTGTTCTGCTGCCAATTTTGACAGGTTTAGATGGAATTAAAAAGATGAGTAAATCTGAATTCAACACCGTCGGTTTAACTGAAGATCCTCTTTCAATGTATTCAAAATTAGAAAAAGTACCTGATAATATAATACCCAACTATTTTGAATTACTTACTGAATTAGATTTAAGTTTTCTGGAAAACTCAAATCCTCGTGAATTACAGAGAAGAATGGCTTTAGAAGTTACTACTTTATTCCATGGAGCCGAAGAAGCATTAAAGGCTCAATCAAACTGCGAAAAATTATTCCTTGGACACAAAGAAAAAGTTGGAGAAATTCCAGAGATTTCTCTAAAAGAAATAGTTTTTCCAGTAAAGTTTTTCTACTTATTGAGTGCTCTAAAACTTTTCAAATCTAGCAGCGAATCAAAAAGATCTATTAAAGGTGGGGGTGTAAAAATTGATAGTCAAAAAGTAATAAATCCTGATTTAGTTTTTAATTCAAAAAATGATTTGGAAGGAAAAATTTTGCAAATTGGAAAAAAAATAATTAAGAGGTTTGAAAACTGAAAATTGATGAATAATAGATTTAATTCAGCAGATAAAATAATATTGGCAATTGATGGATTAGATGTAAGTCAAGCAAAATTACTTATGGAAAAATGTCCTAAAATTAAGTGGGTTAAAGTTGGTTTAGAACTTTTTGTTAGGGAAGGTCCAAGGGTTATTGAAATATTAAAAGGTTTAAATAAAAAAATTTTTTTAGACTTAAAATTTCATGATATTCCAAATACCATGCGTGCAGCATGTTTCCAAGTTTCAAAATTAGGGGTTGATATAATTTCTATTCATGCTTCAGCAGGTTTAAAAGCTCTTAAAGATTCGAAAAAAGCATCTTTAGAAGGAGCCACCTCAGTCAGTGTAAAACCTCCATTGGTTGTAGGAATAACTGTTTTAACAAGCTTTTCTCTTAAAGATTTTCAAACTGATCTTGATAGAAATAATTCAATTGAAGAAAATGTATTAAGACTTGCAAAGTTGTCTTTTGATGCCGGATTAGATGGATGTGTTTGTTCCCCTTGGGAGGTGAAAATGTTGAGATCTTTTTATAAGGATAATTTTGAACTTATTACACCAGGTATCAGATTAAATATTGACAATAAAGATGATCAAAATAGAATTATGACTCCCTATGAAGCTATAGATAATGGTGCTTCTAAGTTAGTCATTGGCAGATCAATTTCAAACGCTATAGATCCTAATAAAGCTCTAATAGAAATATTTAAATCTATTGATCCTGATTAATTTTGGATTCTTCTCCCTTAAGCAATCTTGTTATGTTTGTTCTATGTTTCCAGATTACTAATAATGCAACAATTAAACTTATAAAAAAGTATGAGTGCATAAATTTACCTAGGTAAAAAAACATAAAAATAGGAAGTAAGATTGCAGCTGAAATACTTGATAAAGAAACAAATTTAGTTTTTGTAAGGACTATTAAAAAAATGCCAAGAGATGCGAGTCCAACTTTCCAAGAAAGAGCTAAAAACATACCTAATCCAGTTGCAACAGCTTTCCCTCCTTTACCTCTAAGCCATATTGGCCAAATATGTCCTGAGATAGCAGATATCCCTGCTATAACTTCTATTAATCCTTGATCTGTGTAATATTGAGCAATTTTAACTGCAATAAGGCCTTTCCCAACGTCAATGATAAATACAAAAAGTGCTGGCCATTTCCCAACATTTCTTAAGACATTTGTGGCACCTGTAGATCCAGAACCTATAGTTCTCAGATCTATATTTTTGAGATATTTCCCAATTAAAAAACCTGTCGGAAGTGAACCTAAAAGATAACTTGCAAAAATTATTAAGATATTCATAAAGCTTAGTTTAGTTCAAGATCATCGTAAATTTCATTATCTGAACCAGCAAATGCAACCCATAATGGGAATTGAAGTATTGGAATTTCAACAGAGGTTTCTGCTGCATCAATGATAATAAATGGCAATTCTTCATTCGCTTCTAATCTATCAGCTCTCTCGATGACACCTTCAGGCCTTTCAAAAAGAACAATCCCACTATTAGGTCCGAAGTCATCCCTTGTTAGACCAAGTGAATCTTGAAGAATTCTTCTCCATTCACCTAATCGTTCAGGCTGCGAAGCTAAAATAAGAGTCTGAAATTGATCTCCATATAATTCGCCAAGAATAGATATTAAGCCGGCTGATAACAAGGCATTTTTTTGTCGAGATCCTCTACTTTCAAGAGAACCTCTTCCTCCCATGTTAAAGAACCAATCATCCATAATTTCTATATCTGAGGAATCAAGACTTCGTCTTAATTTCCAAGGTTCTGCATAAAAGTCGGGTTGTTCTGTGAAACTTGAAAAGCAACTTTTTATAATCTCTTCATCTGGCTTAAATGTCTCGGAAAGAGCAGGGACATTAACTACATTATTTGTGCTAATGTCTTGCTTTTTCTCATCAAGGGGAGAAGGCTTTACGATTATTGGTTGAGAAACTAATTCAAGTTTATCTACGTTTTGTGAAAGATTCTGCAAAGCTCCAGTTAAGTACTCTTGAAAGCCTTTAACTCTTTTAGCAATATTATCTGACTGTCCTTTAAAATTAGACTCAATATCTTTTTCTATTTCATTTTTTTTTGCTTCTAACTCTTTTATTTCTTTAACTAAAGAATCTTTTTTTGAAAAAAGATCTCTAAAAATTTCATTAGAAATTTCATCAAAAGATTTATTTGATTTATCGTTTCTCGGTGTAATTTTTTTATTTTGAGTTGTATTTTTCTTACTAATTTGTTTTGTTTTATCAACTGAATTTGACTTATCTATTTTTAATTCCTTTTCAGGATTATTGTCGGAAATTTCTGTATTGGTCATTTAAATAATTTTGATGATTAGGCAGAGTCTGAATTTTAAGAATTTTTAATTTCCAGGGAATCAACTTTTTTTATGAGCTCATCTTTTAATTGCTTTGGATTAAATAAAATTGGTAATAAATGAGGACTGGACTTCTCTCTAAAATAAAAAATACCTGGGATAATAGGGAAAAAGAATTTCCATGATATCCAGTTCTTGAATGGAAAAGTTCTAATCTCTTTCCCTAATTGTAAAACGATAAAATCATCATTTGTTATTTTTATTCTTAACGTGAATGACTGAAGTAATAAAAAAAAGCTAAAAGAAGCAAAAACTATTGTTGGCAAAGAACCAATATTCAAAAACAAAAGCATAAAACTTAAAACTATTAGAATGATTGGCAACTGAAATGAAGGAGATATTATTACTGGCTCCTCTTTTTTTGATTTAGTATTAAACATAGGATTATCCAAATAAAATTTGCGTTAGTAATACATCCATTAAAGATACAGTAACGAGAGTCATTACAACTGCACCTGTTGTACTTGTTCCAACTTCTTTTGGACCTCCTTTGGTTGTAAGTCCATATCCACAAGCAATGATTGAAATAAGTAATCCGAACACTACAGATTTTATTAACATTGAAGTTAAGTCTGCACTGGTTAAACTCACATTGCCTGATCTTACAGATGTCCAAAAAACTATTGGAGGAACTTTATAAAAAATTGTGCTCCAAATTTGTCCGCTCCATAAAGCTACAGATAAAAACAAAAGACACTGTATTGGAGACATTATTACCATCGATAGTAACCTTGGGACTACCAAATATTGGACTGGTTCGGTCCTTAACATAGTTATTGCCTCAATTTGTTCTGTAACTTTCATAGTACCCAGTTGAGCAGCATAGGCAGTTGCAACCTTTCCAGTCATTAAAGTAGCAGTTAGAAGAGGAGCCATTTCTCTTGCCATGCCTACTGCTAATAAACCTCCAATTTCACTTGAAACCCCCATACTTGTAAGTTGTGATGCAACTTGAATATTAAAAACTGTACCTGCGGCAATTCCCGTAATTAATACAATTAACAAACTGCCAGGACCTGACTCCATAAGTTGCTCAAAGAGATCATTTTTGGAAATTTTACCTTTAAAGATAAAATTAATTGCTTGCCCGCCAATAACTAGGCTGCTAAGAAGTCTTTTGAAAAAATCAAGGTAATACATATTTTTATATTAGTTTGTAATTAATTTTCGATCCCATTTTCTCATAATTAAAATACCAATGATTACCAATATTGAGGGTATAAAACCAATACATAATCTAATAGTTAATTGTGCTGAGTAGCATTGTTCAATAATATTTAGGCCATCTTTATCAACAAAGCATGTTTGATAACCTGATAAAAACAATAAAAATCCTAATAATTGAACACTAAACGCAATACCAATCTTCTGAATAAGTACCATCCAAGCAGTATATAATCCTGCTGGTTTCTCTGGGTCTTCATCTATTGCATCAGGAAGTAATGACCAAGGGATAAGAAAAGCGGTTGAAGCTCCAATGCCAATAAGACAGATTATGAAAATTAAAAGAATGAACAGAAATATGTTGCTGGCATTTAGGAATAAACTATCTCCAGCTCCTGAAATTTTTGATAAAGAAGGTAAAAATAAAGCTGCTGTACATGAAATAATCCACATAATCGCTCCATAGTTTAACGCTGAAATCCTGTTCAATTTATTTGATACCCTGGTCCATAGCTGTAAACCCACTAAAGCGCTAATTTGGAAAGGTATCGGGATCCACTTCGCAATATAGGTTGGTACGTTCAGTACATCCTCGACATAGATTAAGGCTACTGTTTGCATTAATTGTAAGGCGCACCAGAGAAGAATATATAGCGTAATAACTTTTAAAAATTTTTTATTTCTGAAGATCCTTTTGAATTGAAGTGTTATAGCTTCAACTTTTCCTGAAGGCCTTCTTGCTTTTTTTGCGAATGGAGCTAATCCCCAACAAGAAATTAATGTTGCAGCAACTGCAATACATCCGCTTATTTTACCCATTAAAAAATATTCATTATTTGCTGATCCTTCGGAACCTAATAAAACTCCAGCAATTATTAAACCAGTTAGTCCTGCGATTATTGAGCCAGTAAATCTAGATGCGTTTAGTCTTGTTCTTATTGCTGTTTTTTCAGAAATTTCAGTAGAAAGAGCTGCGAAAGGAAGATTAATGCTTGTATAAGCAGTCATTACGATTATAGAAATTATGGCATAGTAAATAGTCTTGGTTAGCACTGAACCATTGGGTGTCCACCATATCGCAGCTAAAGAGAAACCAAGGGGAACAGATGCTGCTACCATCCAAGGGATTCTAGGCCCCCATCTTGATTTGGTACGATCACTTAACCATCCAATTAACGGATCATTTACTGCATCCCATATCTTTATTAACATTAATAATGATCCTGCAATTATTACTGGTAAACCAGCAGAAATAAAGAATTTGAAAAGAAAAAAACCAAATTGTGTCGCGACTAAACCTGTGCCTGCATCTCCTAGCCCATAAGAGAACATTAATCTTGTTGTTGATCTAGAAATATTTTTTTTCGAGTGTGAATTTTCCAATCTTTTTACTTTGTTTATTGTTTGATAATGTATTATTGCAATGGTAATTCAATTACTTAATGCGGGCGTGGTTTAGTGGTAAAACCTCAGCCTTCCAAGCTGAAGATGCGGGTTCGATTCCCGCCGCCCGCTTTTAGAATAAATTATTTTTTGCCCCAAATACTTCTTCTGAAATGATTAGTAAAGAGCTTCTACTCTTTATTGAAACAGATCTTTCATTAATAGTTAAGGGTTCAAAAATCTCAGACATGCTAGTGTCGATAACTTTTAACCAATTATATTTACATTTCGGCAAGGGGAAATTGATACTTTTTGAATATGCATTTAAACCTATCCAAACCAGCGGACTAGTATTATCTTTGTTAATACTAAAGGCAACTGTGTGAGACCAACTACTCCAATCGGGGCTATCTAACTTTGTTCCATGCCAATGATATGTTGGAATATTTTCATTGGTTTGACTATTAGGGAAGAATGATGGATTGAAAATGTTTATTAGTTTTTTTCGGATTTTTATAACGTATTTAAAATATTCTAATAATTCCAAATCTTGTTGACCATGTTCCCAATTCATCCAGCCCAATAAATTATTTTGGCACCAAGAATTGTTGTTCCCGCCTTGTGATCTTCCTATTTCATCACCCATAAGTATCATTGGAACACCTTTAGAGATGAGTAAACTAAGAATAAGATTTTTTTGTTGTCTTTTTCTTAAATCATTTATTAATAAGTTCGTAGTTGGTCCCTCAGTACCATGATTCCAAGAATTGTTATGGTTATCTCCATCTCTATTTTGTTCTCTATTGGCAAAATTATGTTTTCTATTGAAAGTTACTAAGTCTTTTAAAGTGAATCCATCATGTGAAGTAATAAAATTTATCGACTTTGGAAAAATATTATCTTCTTTATAAATAGATGGCGTCCCTTTTATTTTATCGCTCATATTCCAAGCTGTATCTTTATCCCCCTTCCAAAATCTCCTCAAGTCATCTCTAAAATGACCATTCCAAGTGAAAGTATTCTTAGATGGGAAATCACCTAATTTATATAAACCGCCACAATCCCATGGCTCACTTATGAACTTGATATCGATAAGTTCTGGTTCACATTCTATATCTTCAAAAATTGGAGGATTATCAAGCGGTGAAAGATTTTCTCCTCTTGATAGGGCAATTCCTAAATCAAATCTAAAACCATCAACTCCAAATTCACTCGCCCAACATTTTAAAGATTCAATTATTAGTTTTCTTACTAATCCTCTGTTTGCTGCAATAGTGTTACCACATCCGGAGACGTCCTGATAATTTTTATCTTTTCCAATAAAGTAATAAAGATTTTCATCTATACCTTTCCAAGAAATTGCAGGCCCTTTTGAATTACCTTCGCAAGTGTGATTGTAAACAACATCTAAGATGACTTCAATGTCTGCTTTATGACATTCCTCTACAAATCTTCTAAATTCCTCTCTATTCTTTTCGGCAGATTCATTCGAAAGATATTCAAAATGCGGAGTAAACCAATTAATTGGACTATATCCCCAAAAATTTTTTAGACCATTTGGGGCATCAGTAGGATCAAAACAAAAAATTGGAAGTAATTCAATTGTTGTAATACCCAGTTCTTTGAGATAAGGAATTTTTTTTAAAAATTTCTTAAAACAACTTTCATCTTTATCAGTTGATTCAGTGAAAGCTTTGATATGGAGTTCATAAATAATTGTTTCTTCCCAAGTATGTTTAGGTCTTGGATAATCCTTAAAATTAAATAATTTTCTATCGCAAACGACACTTTTAAGACAAGAATTAGTATTTTCTTGATTTTTTAATGCATTTTCTCTTTTATAACTTCTCCATCCGGTAATACCCCTTGAACATGGATCAAGTAATACTTTTTTTTCATAGTTATTATTAATCTCATTATTTTTTTGTTTTACTCTAAAAGCATAAATACAACCTTCATCTAGATTTTTTATTTCCGCATGCCAGTATGGACCTGTATTATGAGTCTGATCTAATTTGAATGTGTTTTTTGGGGAGATAGAGTCCTCTTTCTCAAATAATAAGATTTCTACATATTCTGCATTTGTGGCGACTAAGGAAAAATTAATCCCTTGTGAAGTTAGAGAACTCCCTAAAGGAAATGGTTTACCTTTATTGAGATGAATCACTTTTTCTTTATCATTGATTAGTTAAATATTGAGATAATTTATTTAAATTACTGATATTTGAATAATAGATGCAAAATTTAAAAAAAAACTCAAATTTAAGGCTTCACTAATCAACTTTATTAGATCTTGGAGAGTATTAATTTTCTAATTAATTACAATTTCTTCATCCATCTGCTCAGTGCATAAAACGATTTATAGAGAAAGTTTAATAATGAGAAAACTAGATTTTTCTTGATTTCAAAATACAAATTGTGTTTTTTCATGTGATGAGAAGGAAATATATCTGAAAATTAATAAAACATAATAAATAGCTCAAATTCGTAAATTCACCCCCCTTTGACATTTTCTCCCTTTGCTAAATGTAGTAAGATTTTTAATGCTAAATCTAGTGCCACCAATGCTTTTTGCTGTTCTTTAACTTAAGAGACTATTTTTTATAAATGAAAAAGCGCGGCTATAAGAAATAAATAATGTTGCAAAAAATGTCCCTAAAATTTGTATAAAGCTTTGCGCCGCCGGCATTTTCGGTTGCCGTATTTGTATTTGCTCCATATGATGTGAAAGTTCGAGGTTTAAACTTGATTTAAATCTTTTTTTAACCCCTAGCTTTAATTTAAATTTCAATGAACAAAGCTGATTTAGTAAATCTTGTTGCAGCTCGTACAGAGCTCACAAAAACTGATGTTTCTTTAGTTGTTGATGCAGCTATTGAAACTATTGTTGATTCAGTAGTGGAAGGCAAAAAAGTCTCTTTACTAGGATTTGGTTCTTTTGAACCAAGAGATCGTTCTGCAAGACAGGGTTTAAACCCTAAGACAGGCGAAAAAATAGCAATACCCGCGAAAAGAGTTCCAACATTCTCTGCAGGTAAACTTTTTAAGGATAGAGTTCAAGGGTAATTTTTTTAATCTATTTCTTCCTTTAATAATAAGGTGCTCTTTTAGGGCATCTTTTTTTTTAAATCGCAAAAAGATGCAATTAGCCCAATACCCAATACTCTTCACGAGGTATCCAAAATTTTGAAATCTTAAGAAGTAATGAAATGTTTAACTATTTTATTCCTTAAATTTTTGTTGTTATCTAATTTTGTTATGGCTGAAACAATACCAACAAAGTCTAAGATTTTAAAACAATCTAGTGATTGTTTTAAAGATTCTCGAGCCCAAATATGTAAAGAGTTAGTTTCTGAAATAGAAAAACTTCAATTAGTAGTATTTGACCAAAATAGATTCAAATGTCAATCAAGTTTATTGGGGCTGCAAACGGAAATTATTGAAGCTTATTTTTTTAATAATTTCTCAAACGAGAAAATTTCATTATTGATCCCATATGTGATTAAAAATTGTTAATTATTCAAATAATTTATTTTTTTGGAATATTATAAATTTGTTATTTAGTTTGCAATGGTAAAAGGGTTTTCTGATAATGAAGTTAACAATAATACTCAAAGTACTCAAGTAAAAGAAAAAAAAGGCTTAGCTGGTTTTCTTAAAGGCAAGAAATTCACTTACACTTTGCCAGGCAAAAAACAAATAAATATTTTTGGATCAATAGTAATAGGCTTAAATATCATTTTAGTATTGCTAGTCATTCTGTATTTAAAGAATCAAGAATTCCATGACTTTGTATTTAATGTTGGACGTTAGCTATATTTTTAGATCGAAAGATTTTATTAGATGATATATTTAAATTTTAGAACATCTTATGAAGGTAGTTAATTTAGTTTCTCAAGTATTTTTTTTGTTGATAACTATTCTATTTTTGATATATTTTCTAACAGGTTATGACTCTGCTTTTGAGGCAGACCAAAATTGTCATTCATATCTTTCAAGTTACGATAACTCATCTGGAAATTATGGTTGTGACCATGATACTGAGACTCATCAGTGGATACTTTACGAGTCCAATGAAAGTAAAGAACCAGCAAAAATTATTAAGAAATTTAGGTACAAGTTTTTATAAATCAATTTTCTTATAAAAAAACTTTGCAGATATAATTGAAATAACTGCTGTAATTGTGAAAGTAAGATATTGATATATGCTTCCTTCTAAGTAGATTTTATTTTTATATAGAGGAAAATCGACTAAAGATCCTATAGTACCCCAAATAATTACCCAAAGAGATATGTATAAGAATACTTTTATTGGATTTGATTTTTTTTCTTCCATTTTTAATTAATACCAAAAATTGAAGAAGTAACAGGTCTGCCGCTAAAAACTAACTCGGTTAATATGAGCATTAAGAATCCGATCATTGCTGCTCTACCATTTACAAGTTCAGCACTGCTATTAAATCCAAAAACATTCTTTACTTCATCTCCCTGATTGTCTACCCATTTTGAGTATTCATTATCAGTTGATGATGTATCAGTAAAATCATCATTTTGATTTTCTATTGGAGAGTCGTTTTCTTGCATAGATTTTTACAATTGATTCTAGTAATTTTAAAACTAATTTATTATTAAATTAAAGTTGAAATTACAAAAAAAATTAAGACAAAAATTATTATCCATAAAAATTGTAATCTCAAAATTAATTGACAAATTAATTTAATTTTCTCTCCAGTGCAATTATCTCCATTCGCATTGATTATTGGCTTTTTAATAATCTCATTTTTATATTTACTTTTTCCTCCCAATTTTATTCCAGAAATATAAGCAAATATAGCTTCTGAAATCCCAGCATTAGGAGAATCATATTTTTTACCATCAAGATAGCTTTTTTTTATGATTGATCCATACTCATTAATTTTGGGACTAACTAAAGGTAATGTAATTAAAACTAATCTTGAAGGAACAAATGTAAAAATATCTTCGATTTTTGCACTGAAAAAACCTAAATATCTAAAATAATCATATCTGTAACCTATCATTGAATCTAAAGTACTTATGGCTTTATAAGAAAAACCAAGTGATAAAGGCCCTGGCAGAAAAATTGAAAATTTCATAAAAAAAATTCCAATAAAAATCCAAAATAATGGCCCAAATATTCCATCAACAGAATTCTCGGTAAGACTCTCTGTGCTTGATCTCAAAAGATGTTCTAAAGAAGATGAACTTACATCCCTACTAACTATCCTTTGTACCTTCTCTTTGATTATTCTCTCATTTTGGTCATTAATTTCTTCGCGTTCTATAAGCTCTGCAATCTCTTTCACACTTGAAATAAGTCCCCTAGTCGCAATACAACTTGAAAGTCCAAAAAAAATTAGTAATCCAACAAAAAAATTATTTCTTGATTGAACATAACTGAGTTCTATCAATTTACCTAAACCAAAACTAATTCCTATGGTGGATATAGCTACTATTAAACCTCCCCAAAACAATATATTTTTATTTTCCTCAAAATTATTTATGAGATAATCAGATATTTTTTTTATGTAAAAGCCAATTACTTGAACAGGGTGGATTAAGAATCTTGGATCGCCAATTAATAAATCAAAACCTATCGATCCAAGGAATATTACAAATAAATTTATTTCAGCCAACTGAACATCGAGCGCAAACCTTTACCTACTTTCTCAATTTCATGTTTTGAGTTCTCTTCTCTTAATTTTGTCATTAATGGTTTGTTTTTATCGCATTCTTCCACAAAATTCTTAGCGAAAGTTCCATCTTGAATATCTTTTAGAATTTTCTGCATTTCTTTTTTTGTATCACTATTGATTAGTCTTTTACCACTTACATAATCTCCATATTCTGCAGTATTTGAAATGGAATCTCTCATTTGAGATAAGCCTCCCTTCACCATTAAATCAACAATAAGTTTAACTTCATGTAAGCATTCGAAATAAGCAAGTTCGGGCTGATAGCCTGCCTCTACAAGAGTTTCGAAGCCTGATTTGACGAGTTCTGATAATCCTCCGCACAAAACCGCTTGTTCTCCAAACAAATCAGTTTCTGTTTCTTCTTTAAAGTTTGTTTCAAGAATCCCAGCTCTCGTTCCGCCAATCCCTTTAGCGTAAGCCATCGCCAATGCTCTTGCATTTCCGGAAGAATCCTGCTCTACTGCAAACAATGCTGGAACTCCTTGACCATTCTGATATTCCCAACGAACAGTGTGTCCAGGTCCTTTGGGGGCAATCATTACAACATCCACAAAACTAGGAGGTTTGATAAGTCCGAATCTTATATTGAAGCCATGAGCAAAACTTAATATCTTTCCTTCTTTTAAGTTTGGTTCTATTTCTTTAAGGTAAACATCTTTCTGAAACTCATCTGGGAGAAGAATCATAATCCAGTCTGCTTTTTCGCAAGCTTCAGAAACGCTAAATACTTCTAGACCATCGCTAATGGCTTTGCTTTCAGACTTACTTCCTTTGTATAAACCAACAATTACATTCATACCGCTATCTTTAAGGTTTAGAGCATGTGCATGACCTTGTGAACCATATCCAATAATCGCTATTGTTTTATTATTTAAAAGACTTAGATCTGCATCTGTGTCGTAAAAGAGTTGGGTCATTAGTTGTAGCTTCTTAGCATTTGATAATTAATATTTTAGACATTAAAGGTGTAAATAAACCAAAAAATTATTAATTTAAAAATTAAAATTAAAATATATATTAAGAAAAATCTAAGACTGATTTGCTTCGCTTGGATGTGTGATTACTCTATCAATTAAGCCATAGTTTTTTGCTTCTTCCGCACTTAGAAAATAATCTCTATCAGTATCCTTTTCAATTTTCTCAAATGATTGGCCTGTCATATCTGCCATAGACATATTTAACATATCTTTAATTCTTAAAATTTCCTTAGCTTCTATTTCAATATCACTTGCTTGACGTTGAGAAGTTCCTCCTAGAGGTTGATGAATCATTATTCTGCTATGAGGCAAAGCAACTCTTTTACCTTTTGTGCCAGCGGCCAATAGGAAGGCTCCCATTGAGGCTGCTAGGCCTACGCAGATTGTTACTACATCACTTTTTACGTATTTGATAGTGTCATATATAGCCAAGCCAGCAGTTACTGATCCTCCTGGGCTATTTATATACAGATAGATAGGTTTGGAATTATCATCAGAATCTAGATAAAGCATTTGTGCAACAAGGCTATTAGCAATTCCATCATTCACTTCCTGTCCAAGAAAAAGAATTCTTTCAACACCTAGTCTTGTATAAATGTCAACCCACCTTTCGTATTGACTTCCTGGAAGTCTGTAAGGCACGCTTGGAGTTCCTATTGGCATGATTTTAAAGTAGTTTTGTGGAGGTTAAATTTTATTTGGTAAATCTTTTTGACTTGTGAGTATTCTATCAATAACTCCATAATCTAGGGCTTCTTGGGGATTGAGATAACTCATCCTGTCAGAGTCTTTTGAGAGTTCTTCGATAGTCTTTCCAGTATTACGAGATAGAATCTCCAGCATTGATTTTTTATTTTTCAAAACTTCCTCAGCTCTTATTTGGATATCGGTTGCTTGTCCTCTCGCACCGCTTATAGGTTGATGTAAAACAATAGAAGCATGTGGAAGAGCCGCCCTTTGCCCCTTAGTGCCAGATGAAAGGATGACTGCAGCAGTTCCCATTGCTTGTCCGATACATATTGTGTGTACCGGAGGCTTGATGTAGCTTATTGTATCGCAGATGGCGAAAGCTTCTGTCTCAAAACCAACGGCATCACCGGTGTACCAGCTTGTACCAGTTGAATTGATATAGAAATAGATTGGTTTTTCTGGATCCTCAAACTCTAAATATAGTAGTTGAGCAATGATTAGCTCAGTAACATCCATTCCTAGTTGTCTTTTCGCATCATCATCAGAAAATAATGGTAAACCAAGATAAACAATTCGCTCTTTCAGTAAAAGAGAGGGGAGATCAGGTGGTGGGGTCCTCATAACGGTGTTTTCGCCGTAATAAGGAGCAGATACAGTCATTTGTATCACAAAAAATTAAGATTGATTTGATTCTAGCTAGATTTAGCCCTGTGTCGCTGGTGATTTAAAAGATTTGTTTGACTCAGGATTATTTATTAGTTTTCCAAAGACCATTCTTCCAGTGGGAGTTTGTAGTGCTCCTGTGATGACAATGTCTAATCTGCTTCCCACAAAATTCTTTGCTTCATCAATAACAACCATTGTGCCGTCATCTAAATATCCAATACCTTGCATTTTTTCTTTACCTTCTCTGACGATTTTTATATTAAGTGACTCTCCTGGTTGTACTTCTGGCCTTAAAGCAATAACCAAATCACTCAAATTCATAACCTTTAATTCTTTAACTTCAGCGATCTGAGAAAGATTATAATCAGCCGTAATTAAAGTTCCTGTCATATCCTCAGTAATTTTAAGGAGCTTTTCATCTACCCCATTACCTTCATACTTTGTTGGGTTTATTACAAGTCTCCTCCCATATAAATCTCTTAATTCTTTTAATAACTTGAGACCTCTTCTGCCTTTCGACCTTTTTTCATTACTGCTTGAGTCAGCTAAAGTTTGTAATTCATCAATTACACTTTGAGCAACAATTAATTGGCCTTCTAATAAGCCGCAACTTAATAGGCCATTGATTCTTCCATCAATAATTACGCTGGTATCTAGAATTTTTGGACTTGCAGCAGGGAGGATTCCTTCATTGACTAGATATGCATCAGTGTTATTTGGATTGAATAATCTTAATAATGTCCTTCCATGGGTATCTGCCAACTTATAACCAAGCACACCAAAAAAAATGTTGCTTAATATGGCTGCTAGAGGTTTTGCGAAAAAAACCTCCCTAGGGAATGGAATTAATAGTATTGGAGCAAGTAAGAGATTTGCAACAAGTAATCCTAAAATTAAACCAACGGACCTACTGATTAGTAAGTCTGTTGGCATTGTTCTTATTTGATCAAGAAAAGTCTTTCTAAGTTGAAGGAATACAAAACCAGCTGCTAATCCTACAAAAAAACCAATTATTGATAAAACAATTCTAAAACCTTCTACATTAGATACCTGTTTAAGTATGTCTACTGGCAATAAATCAACACCCAGCCACCCTGAAGCGGCCCCAGACAATACAAATAAAATTAATACTAAGGTATCTGTCATATCTATAATCTACTAGGATTTATTAATTGAGTAAATAAGGATTTTATTTTTTTCAATCCTTGATACCTTTTTGGAGCTTAAAAATGAATTTAGATTATGAATAAGTTTCCAAAAAGTGCTTATGTGCACATTCCTTTTTGCCACAGAAGGTGTTTTTATTGTGATTTTGCAGTTATTCCACTTGGAAATAAAGTAGAAACCTTAAAAGGTTATGGAAGCAAAACTGTTCAAGATTATTTGCAATTTTTATATAAAGAAATATTGTCAATTAAGTATAAGGCGCCTCTATCGACAATTTATATAGGAGGTGGTACACCATCAATTTTAGATCCTACCCAAATCAAAGAATTAATTGATCTTTTTAAAGAAAATTATGGAATTGACTATGGTGCTGAAATTACTATGGAGGTTGATCCAGCAAGTTTTACTGAAGATGATCTTTTCGGATTCATAAATGCTGGGATAAATAGATTTAGTCTTGGAGTTCAAAGTTTTAATAATCAGATACTTCAAATGTCGGGAAGGCGTCATTTGAAAGAAGATGCAGAGAAATCTTGCTTATGGTTGAAGAGAGAATATGATTCCGGGTCAATAAAAAGCTGGAGTTTAGATTTAATTCAAAACTTGCCACTAAGTGGATTTAAAGAATGGCAAGATGACTTAAAAAAAGCAATTACATTTTTACCACCGCATCTATCTATTTACGATTTAAATATTGAAAATGGCACTGTTTTTAAAAAATTAGTTAATTTAGGCAAATTAAAACTCCCAAGTGATGAAGAAGCTTTTAGGAATAGTGAATCAACCCATTTAATTTTAAAAAACTCAGGTTATTCAAGATATGAAATCTCAAACTATTCCCTTCCGCGACATCAGTCGAGACATAATAGAGTTTATTGGAGTGGTTTAGGCTGGTGGAGTTTTGGTCAAGGTTCCACTAGTTCACCTTGGGGGGAAAAGTTTACTCGACCAAGAGTTAGTAAAGAATATAAAGAATGGGTAACTAGACAAGACGAATTTAATTTAGATTCATCCCTAACTAATAAGGAGTTTGTTTATAAAGAACTTGATGAGAAAATAATGTTGGGATTAAGACTCAAAGAGGGTGTAAATATCAAAGAAGTGTTTAAAGAACAAAACTGGGAAAACAAAAAATTTGAAAGCAACTTCAGTAAATTGGTTGAAGAATGGGAAAGATTTCTTGAAAGTGGATTACTAGTAAGAAAGGGGAATAGATTCTTTTTAAGTGAGCCTAATGGCATGGAACTTAGTAATCAAGTTCTTGTTTCTATGTTTAAGTGGTGGGAAGAGATTAACTAAGTCTTTCAGATTCTACCCATTCTTTTAATTTATCTTTAAATAATTTCTTTCCTTGGATAATTGGTTGGCAAAATGGAGGTTGATCATCATTGAGGCCTAACAAATCTGCAGTAACTCTTACTTGCCCATCGCAATAATTACCTGCGCCGATACCTATTGTGGGAATTGTTAAAGAATTTTGTATTTCCTTGGCAAGCAAATCAGGAATATGTTCAAGAACTATTGAAAAACATCCTAATTCTTCAAGAATTGAAGCCTCTTTCTTAATTTTTTCTCGGCTTGCTAAGCTTTCTCCTTGTTTTCTTAATCCAAGATTTAGATAGCTTTGTGGCGTAAGACCTATATGACCCATAACAGGGATTCCCATTCTTATTAATCTAGAAATAACTTTTTGTATTTCTGGTTCAGCTCCTTCCACTTTTACAGCTTTTGCATAAGTGCTCTGAATGATTTTCCCTGCATACTCAACAGCCTTATCCTCACCACATTGGTAAGTCAGAAAAGGCATATCTGAAACGACTAGAGGTTGTTCCTCAATTTTTTTCTTAAATCCTCTTGAAACAGCATTAGTATGATAAATTATGTTTTCTAAAGTTATTGGCAATGTCGATTTGTATCCTAAGCAGACCATTGCTAATGAATCTCCTACTAGTACGAGATCAACATTTGCTTGTTCTGCAATAGATCCTGATATGGAGTCCCAAGCAGTTAGCGCAATGATTTTGCGAGCTTTTTTTTTATGATTAACTAGGTCTGAAGGTAACATAATAAATTTATGTATCTTTTTTAATCAAGAATTGCTAGTATAATTTTGACTCGGCCTTTCGCGGTTTTAACGCCTAAACCTGGTCAGGACCGGAAGGTAGCAGCCACAAGGGATGCTTGAGGCAGGCGAGATAACCGAGTCACTCTATTTTACCTTTTAACCTATATCCTTTTTATTTTGTCTTAATCTCAAGAACTCAGGAATACTAGCTCCTGATTCCTTGTTTTCGGAAAAATTATATAAAGGTTGATTTGATAATCTGTTTTTTATCCTTTGTTGGTTTAATGGTTGATTAGTTTCAAATCCTGTAGCAATTACAGTAACTTGTATCTCCCCTTCCATTGCTTCATCAACTACTGCACCAACAATAATATTTGCTTCTTGATCAACAACATCATAGATAATTTCAGATGCTGAGGTCATATCTTCCAAAGTCATGTCTTTGCCACCAGTAATATTTATGACACAGCCTTTAGCTCCATCAATTCTAGCTGCTTCTAATAAAGGACTATTCATTGCTGCTTGTGCCGCCTCTAAAGCTCTCGATCTTCCTGAACCAATACCTATTCCTAGAAGAGCGGTGCCTGCTTCAGTCATGACTGATCTAACATCTGCGAAATCAACATTAACTAATCCTGGGCAAGTAATTATGTCACTGATACCTTTGACGCCCATCCTTAAAACATCATCAGCATTCCTAAAGGCTTCTTGAAGGGGAGCTCCTGCAATAACGTCTTTTAAACGGTCATTTGGAATAACTATAAGAGTATCAACATTTTCAGCCAGTCTCGCGATCCCCTCTTCTGCTTGACGCATTCTTCTTTTTCCTTCAAAAGAAAATGGTTTAGTAACTATACCAACTGTTAAAGCACCACTTTGTTTAGCTACTTCTGCAACCACTGGAGCTGCTCCTGTACCAGTTCCCCCACCCATTCCCGCGGCTATAAAAACTAGATCAGATCCCTCTAGAGCTTGTTGAAGCTCTTG
Organism: uncultured Prochlorococcus sp.; assembly: GCF_902616385.1. Lineage (GTDB taxonomy): Bacteria > Cyanobacteriota > Cyanobacteriia > PCC-6307 > Cyanobiaceae > Prochlorococcus_A. The sequence continues at coordinate 98,312 of NZ_CACMSM010000003.1, forward strand.
TTTAGATTCTTCGGCAGCTTTTTGCCCAATACTTGGATTCCCACCTGCCCCTAAACCTCTAGTAAGATTTTGACCAAGCTGAACCCTGCGTTCTGCAGAAGATTGTAGTAAGGCTTGAGCGTCGGTATTGAGGACTCTAAATGAGACACCTTCTAAATCACTATTTATCATCCTATTGACTGCATTACTGCCACCACCTCCTACACCAATAACTTCTATTTTCGCGTTTTGGCTTGGGAGGATTTCTCTCGATTGATCAAAGGTTGGATTGTTACCGAAGCTCATCTCTTAATTAGGAATCTAAAACTAGTATTGGGTGCATTATGAACTTACTGAGCTCATCTGTAGGAATTTGTTGAGGAAAATCCTAAAAATATTTATTTATTAAATATTTTGTTTTAAATGCAAAACCCTCATCAACATTACAATAATTAAAAAAAATTATTTAAAATCCTTTTTCAAATATTAGGGTTTGAACACTTTTATTTTTGGTTTATTTGGTTTCGTAAGATCAATATTATCTATTTTTATTGAAAAGTTATTTTTCTTAAATTCATTTTTTAAATTATTGATTATTTGTAATTGATAGCTGATTAAATCTGGTTTAAATCCTAAATAGATTGTTTTTAAATCTTTTTCCTCAACAGTTAGAAAACCATCAGGTGAAAAAGTTATTTTAACTATCTCAAATTCATAATTATCAAGGGCGATAAAAATTTCAGATAATATTTTTTTAAATTTTTCTTTCCATCCAAAAACTTGTAAAGTTAATTTTTTCAAATTTTTTTTGTCCACATTATGTTTATTTATAAAAATTCCATCTTTATCAATGAAGCCTAATATTTTTTCGTTTTTTATTATTCTCTCAGCGTAAGCAACTGGAATTCTTGTATTAATGTAAAGTTTCAAACCAAAAGGAAATAATTCTCTGTTTACCGAAACATTCTTGAGTGATAAATTTTGTTTTAACTCTTTTTCTAACAAATTAGTTTTAACAAAAATCAATCGGGTCGGGAGTTTTAAAGATGAATTATTTACCACATCATTCTTCGAATATAATGAACTACCAGAAATCCTAATGTCATGTATATTTACTTTTTTAAGAGTTTTTATGTTTAGTAAGCTTGTTAAAAATAAAAATGAAATTAGAAAAAAAAAGCTTCTATTTTTGATTGTTTTTTGATTTTTCACAAATCACATCGAGCTTTTTCCATCAATTGATCCATCCATTCTCTCGCTTGTTCTGCATCTGAAAAGGGGACATCCATTTCTTTCCCATCACCTACTAATCTCAACCTACACTTGCCTTGAGATTCAATTGTTAGAGGAGCTTCTCCTGAAGTTAGTGCCATTAATTCAACTAATTCAAGTTTCTTTATTGTAAAACTATCTTTATCTTCAAATTTACCAGCTTCAAATGCGCTCCACTTTAACTCCCCATTTTTTAAAGACGCTGCACCTGAACTATCTAACTTGCAAAGTTCAGAATCACTAGCCCAACTTCTAAAAAGATTTTGCCTTCTTCTTTCTAACCATCCAAGTGCAGTTAATAAAATGAAGATTAAAAGTAATGGCAACCAAAGTAGTCCATGCAACATTTGATTTAAATTACAAATCTAAAGATATATCTACCAGTTTAGCCACAAGTTGTTCAATTTTTAAACCTGAAGCTTCCCAAAGCATTGGAAACATACTGTTTTTTGTAAAACCTGGAATTGTATTTATTTCATTTAATAAAATTTTATTTGAAGATTTTTCTAAAAAGAAATCTACTCTTGCAAAACCGAAAATATTTAGTGCTCTACAACTTTTAACAGCAATCTCTTTAATTTCGTTAGTGATTTTAGAATCTATTTCGGCTGGGATAATTATTTTATTATTTGAGTGATATTTTGAATCGTAATCATACCAATCACTTTCGTAAGTTACCTCGCCTATCTCAGAGGTTAAGAGTTTTGAATTCCCAATTATTCCGCATTCAATCTCCCTAACCTCTAAACCTTCCTCTATTAAGATTCTTGGATCTATTTCCTGGGCCTTTTC
>NZ_CACMSM010000004.1 GCF_902616385.1 uncultured Prochlorococcus sp.
CTTTCATAACTAAAGCTGTTGAAAGAACCGGTAAAGCTGTTGTGACAATTGATACTCAAAGATATGTTAAAAAAAGAAATTTTCCAAGAAATTCTCAACTTTTTCTAGACCCATATTTTGAAAGATTTTTTGGATTAGATTTGCCTAACGAAAATCGAACAAGGATAGAGCAAAACCAAGGCAGTGGATTTATATTTGCAGATGGACTTGTAATGACCAATGCTCATGTAGTGAATGGATCAGATAAGGTAATTGTTGGTTTAACCAATGGCAAAAAAATAAACGCTAAACTAATAGGCCAAGACTCTTTTACTGATTTAGCTGTGCTAAAGATTGAAGGGAAAGGGCCTTGGCCAAAAGCAAAGTTGGGCGATTCTGCAAAGATTAAAGTTGGTGATTGGGCTATAGCAGTTGGAAATCCATTCGGACTTGAAAACACAGTTACTCTAGGTATTATTAGTAATCTCAACAGAAACGTAACTCAATTAGGAATATATGATAAAAAACTTGAACTGATTCAAACAGACGCTGCTATTAATCCTGGCAATTCTGGAGGTCCACTGTTGAATAGCGATGGAGAAGTAATTGGTATTAATACGTTAATAAGATCAGGTCCAGGAGCAGGTTTAAGTTTCGCAATTCCAATTAACAAAGCTAAGGAAATTGCCTATCAACTTTTAAACAATGGGAAAGTAATACATCCTATGATCGGAATTAGCCTAGTAGAAGAAAGTTTTTCTGAGAGAAAAAATAATGTCGTAAAAGTTGGATATGTGATACCGAACAGTCCAGCTGAAAAAAGTGGAATCAAAATAGATGATATTTTAATTAAAGTAGGCAATAAGGATATTGAAATAGCATCAGACGTAATAGAACAAATTAGTAAAAATGGTATCAAAAAACAATTAAATATATTATTGAAGCGTAAAAATAAATTTATTAAATTAAAAGTAATACCAACTGATATTACTAATCTGCAAAATAACTAAAAAATTTAATTGTCATTCCGTTTAAGTATTTCTACACATCTAGAAATACATCTACCATCCCTGATATCGCAGGAAGTAATGCATTCAAAATAACTTTCAATAGGATCAGAAATTTGAAAATGTTTTTCTTGGAAATCGTAATTTTTCATTTAAATTATTAAAACCTATTTTTGTATTTTTAAGATTAATCAATGACAGTAAACTATGTAAAGATAAATGAGTGATCTTACTTAGCTAATTGTAAATTTTATTAAAAGTAATCAAATTTTTTGGCTTTGAGTTTTTTCTAAAAAATATTCGTAGTTACCATTATATGAAAATAACTTTGAATCTTTAATTTCAATAATTCTATTTGCAACCTTTGAAATAAAATACCGATCATGAGAAATGATTAATAATGAACCTTTATAATTTTTAATTGCTAATTCTAAGTTTTCCTTAGATTGCAAATCCAAATGATTTGTTGGTTCGTCCAAAAGGAGAAAATTACTAGGATTAATAATCATGAGGGCCAATGCTAATCTCGCCTTTTCTCCCCCACTGAGTTGTTTAATATATTTAAAAACAGTTTCATTTTGAAAGCCAAAACCTCCTAAAAATGTTCTAACTTTTTTTTGGGACCATTCTGGAGAATTATTACATATTAAATCAATAACCCTTTCGTCAAGTGAAAGTGCTTCAGCCTGATTTTGTTCATAATAGCTAGTAATAATATTATGTTTACCAAGATTAATTTCTCCAATTTCAGGAGATATTTTTTTCATAATAATCTTGAGCAACGTAGATTTGCCGCAGCCATTAGGGCCCAAAATTGCTATTTTCTCCCCAGAAGAAACCTTTAAATTAATATCTAGAAAGAGAATTTTATCCTCGAAACTATGAGACAAATTTTTGATATTTAGAACTAATTTTCCTGAGCGAGGGCAATCTGGAAAATTAAAAACAGGACTTTTTGATTTGGCAATGGGAGCCTCAAATTTAGAAATCTTTTTTAATTGTTTTTCTCTACTCTTTGCTTGAGAACTTCTAGTTGCACTAGCTCTAAATCTATCAATATACCTCTTCTGTAACTCAATTTCTTTTTGTTGTAATTGATATGCCTTATTTTGGGATTCTTCATTCAAAGATTTCTGTTCGACAAAAAAAGAATAGTTCCCATTATATGTTTCAGACATTCCTCTATCTACAAAAATTATTTTTTTACATAATTTATCTAAGAAATATCTATCGTGGCTGATAATTATAACTGCAATTTTAAGCGATGATAGATATTCTTCCAACCAAGAAATAGTTTCTAAATCTAAATGATTGGTTGGTTCATCCAATAAAAGTAAATCTGGTTTTTGTAAAATTATTTTTCCAAGCGCAACTTTCATCTGCCAACCACCTGAGAAATTGCCAACTAATTTATCAGCATCTTCGATAGAGAAGCCTAATTTTGGTAATATTTTTTCTACATCAGATTGCATTTTATAACCCCCTAAAGCTTCAAATTTTGTTTGATATTTTGCGAGTTGATTTACAAATATTTCAAGTTCATCAGAATTTTTTTTTATATCCAACGATTTCATTTTATTCTCAATTTCTAAAAGTTTAATAGCAACAATTTGTATATCTTTAAAAGAACTTTCTAATTCCTGTCTAACTGAAAAAGTCAAATTACAATCAAATTCTTGCTTTAAATGGGCAATTTTAGGATTTCCCTCTTTGATGATCGTTCCACTTGTTTGCTCTTCCTCTCCAATTAAAATCTTAAATTGGGTTGATTTACCTGCACCATTAGAACCAACTAAGCCAACTTTTTCTCCTTTCTTAATCTCCCAACTAATATTTTTTAAAACAACATCTGTAGAATAAATTTTGCTTACACCTTCAAATCTAATCACTGTTTTAAAAATTGAATTTACAAAATCTGTGTCTTATTTACTAAAAAATATTTTGTGGAATAAAATTAAATCATGAAAAGAATAGAACAAATTGTAGTGATTTTCATAGCTGCAGCTCTTGCAATTCCAAGTTATTGGTTTTTTTGGACTTTGGCTGGAGGAGGTGGCTACAACAAAAGAATAAAACCTATTCCTAATCCAAATAATAATTATTCGAAACCTTTTCCTAAAGACCTCCTCGAGCCTTAATTAACCACATTTTAGTTGCCTCATCATCAATAGTACTCAAATATTCAATAACCTCTTCTTTAGTAACAGAAATATTTAACTCGTTGCCAATATCGCATATTTTATCTAAGGCTTTTTTGGGATTAGTTAAGGCTGTCATAAACAAACTTTGTTTCTTTTTGGAATCGTTGGCTATTAACTTATAGAGCTTTTCAGCATTACTGGACATGTTTTTAAAATCTATTTATTAATAGATTATTACTTCAAGCTACATTTTGTTCATTATATTTATTTTTAGATAAATCATTATCCACATCTTTTATCTCTTTTGCAGAGGCATCTGCCATGCTTCTTGCATCTAAACATAAAACTTTTCTTAATTTGGCAAAGTTAGCTGCGTGAGATTTTCTACCATCTTTTTGAGCATAATACTCAGACTGCTGAAGAATATGGTGAAGATGAGTTAACAAATACGGACTAATTACAGCTGATACCAAAACGTCACTATTTTCATTATCTTGAGAATCAGAATTGACTAATCTTTTTTTCGGTTTATCAATTATCGACCTTTTAGGAGAATCAATTTTTCTTGAATTTTTCATGAGACAATAAAACAATTAATTGATACGGACATAAATTCCCTTACCAATAATATACACAAAGATAGTATCCTTGACTAACTGTGTATACTAATAAGTAACAGTTATCAACTTTGACTCATGGCTACCCGCCAAAACTCAACTAATGGGAAGCCTAAATCCCCCAGAATTCAAGTAGTTCTTCCAGAATTAATATGTGAGCAATTAACTATTTTGGCTAATAATGAATCGAGGACAGTTAGTAATATGGCAAAAGTATTAATACAAGAGGGCATAAAAAAATATTTCGAAAAAGAAATTAAATCACCTATTTCAGAAAATAATTTAAATACTGATACTTTTAGAAACGAACTTGAAAAACAAAGCGTTAAAAGATTAAAAAGAGCTCCGCAAAGGATTAGATACTATAAAAAATCTGATTAAAAATAATTAATTCTGAGGCAATTTCTGTAAATCTACAGTTTTTCCCATTACTACCAGAATATTTCCTCTTTCCAAGATATATTTTGCTGGAGGATTAACTGTTAACTCTTCAGCCGATCCTGCTGCAAGAACATTAACTAAATAATTTTTCCTCAAATTCAAATCTCTCAAAGATCTTCCGATAAATTCCTCTGGAACAGTTATTTCATCTATTCCAGTTTGGTTATCGAGTTCCAATCTTTCAATTAAATTTGGTCTAACAAGTTCTAAACCTAATCTTTCTCCTTGCATTCTGGAAGGAAAGACAACTTTGTCTGCACCTACCCTTTTTAACATTTTTTCGTGCAAGTCACTGGTAGCTCTTGCTATTACTCTTTGCACTTTGCTGCCTTCACTATCTTTAGCAATAAGTGTCGTAGTAATACTCGCTTCAATAGGTTCACTTATACCTACTACAACAGTATTCATTTCAAGTATTCCAGATTCCTTCATAGACTCTTCATCGGTGCAATCTACAACTCTAGCTTCTATAGAAGGTTCCAATTGTCTCAAATCATCAATCGCTTTTTCCGAATAATCTGCAGCCAAAACATCTGCACCATTACTTATAAGTTCTCTACAAACAGCAGTTCCAAATCTTCCAACTCCAACAACTGCAAAAGTGAGTGCTTCTTTTTCTCTCTTTTGAGACCACTGCCACCAATCAGCCATAATAAACTCAGTCAATCCTAAACGTAAAGATCAGCCCTAGGATAGCCAATTCTCTTTTGCCTATCTATTCTACTCTTATAAAGAGCTTGCCAAAGTGCACTTAAAAGCAAAAGGATACCAAGTCTACCTACAAACATTCCCACAATAAGAATAAATTGGCCGAAATGATTTAATTTTGCAGTTAAACCAATATCAAAACCAACAGTTGCAAAAGCAGATATGCAGGTGAACAGAATTTCTAGGAATGTGAAAGATTCTTTCTTAACAAAAGTATTTGTTGTACTTAGCAACATTGCCATTAAAAGAACAAAAAGCAAAGATCCAACTGTAATTCCAACTGCCTTAAGAATAACTTTATCTGAAATTAATCTATTGCTAATAATTACATCTTTCTGACCTCTTAAAGTTGATCTAGTTGCAGCCATTAAAGCAATAAATGTAGTTGTTTTTATGCCCCCACCAGTACCTCCGGTACTTGCGCCAATAAACATCAAAGTCATTAATAACAACAGACCAGTATCTGATATGGAGTTCAAGGAGATTGGATAATTTGTAAAGCCTGCAGTTCTTGCACTTACTGTTTCAAAGATTGATGACAATAACCGTTCAAAAACATTCAAATCATTAAAAAATTGACTACCAAGCAATGATTCAGTGATAAAGAATCCTAATGATCCGAACAATATTAGAGACAAACTTGTCCTAATAACAAGTCTGGAATGAAGGCTTAATTTTTTATAAGAAAGATTTTTTTTATTACTCCAAATATCATCAATAACCCGCCAGCCCAATCCACCCATAACAATAAGAAAAAGAAAAACAATATTCACCAAATAATTTGTTCTATAGTCTTGAAGACTATTTGACATTAGAGAAAATCCTGCATTGTTATATGCAGATATGCTGTGAAAAATCGATGACCATAGTCTTTCCCAATTATTTTGAATGTCTACAAATCCAAAAGAATATAAAAAAATTGCTCCCAAAGATATAATACTAATCGCCGTAATAGCAATGCTTTGAAAAGTTCGACCAATTCCTCCAACTCCAAATTCATCTAGAGTCTTTCCTTTATCTAATCTAGTTCTTAGCTTTGTCCCCTTTACAACAAACCCTTGTAAAAATGTTGTAATAGCCATTAATCCTAGACCACCTGATAAAAGCATAAATGCCAAGAAAAATTGGCCAAAGAAATTTAAATCAACTCCAATATCTATTATGGTTAAGCCAGTTACGGTTATAGCAGAAGTTGATGTAAAAAATGCTTCCCACAAACCAACCTTTGAAGACGAACATAATGGAGAACTCAAAACTAAAGTTCCACAACAAATAACAAACAAGCCTGTAACAATCGTAAATTGAGGTACAGAGAGCTTTTTGTAAGCATCCTTTAACTTATAAAAAGTACTTGTTAATTTCACATTATCTATCCGTAATTTAAAATTATCAATGCTGGCACAGTAAATGACATTATAAGTGTTAATCCAGCTCCGTATTTTGCAATATCAAAAAATCTATATCTTCCAGGACCATAAACCATTAAATTTGTTTGATAACCCATGGGAGTTAAGAAAGATTGACTAGCACCGAATAAAACAAGCATTATTAAAGCGTTTGGGGAAATACCTAAAACATTTGAGAATTCAATAGCAACAGGCAAAATCAAAGCAACCGAAGCAGCATTACTAATAAATTGTGTAAGAATGACTGTAGATACAAAAATTACGACTAGTGCAAAATACACAGGTATTCCATAAAGGGCAAAGTTAAGATTAAGTGCAATTAAATCTGCTAATCCTGTTACTTGCATAGCTACACTAAAACATGATAAGGATCCCAACAACAAAATAACGTCTAACCGAATTGATTTTTGTATCTCTGCAGGTCTTAAACATCCACAAGCAACCATGGCAATGACTGCTAAAAGGACTGAACCTACTAATGGAATATTAGAAATTGATGGTAAAACTACCATTCCTATTGCGATTGCAATAGATATAGGTTTTTTTATCAAGAAAGGTAAATCATCATCAAATTGATCTAAAATAAGCAAATCATTACTAGCTTGCAAACCTCTTATTGAATCTAAAGGTGCTTGCAATAATAATACATCTCCAGCCCTTAAAACAGCTTGACCTAATCTCTCCTGAACAGTTTGTTGGCCTCTTCTTAGTGCCAAAACTGTTGCATTATGACGCTGCCTAAATCTTAATTCTCTCAAACTTGCACCAGCCAGAGTTGAGCCAGCTGGTAAAAGCGCTTCAAAGGTCTTAGTACCCTCATCATCTGAAAAAAAATTAGCTCCATCGAAAGATGTTCTGTTTTCGCCTAATAGAATGGTATGTTCCTGCTGAAGCCTAAATAAGTCTGCCCTTGTAACGCGGATTATTAACCTATCATCCGGTTCAATCTTTCTATCAGCCAAAGGAGGGAGAATAACTTTTCCATTTCGTTGCAATTCCAGAACATCCACATCAAATCTTCTTTGCAATCTACTATTTCTGACAGACTGTCCAACTAATTCTGAAGTAGAGGGAATAGTAACTTCAGTAAAGTATATATTCATATCACCATGTTTAATAAACTCCTTATCTCTCCCTCTATCTGGCAAAAGAATATCAGAAACTAGAATCATATAGGTTGTACCTATAAGCCATACAGGAATTCCGATTGAAGTCAAACTAAATAATTCCAAAGCTCCATAACCTAATTGTTGACTAATATCACTTACAAGAAGATTTACTGAGCTACCCAATAATGTCAGAGTTCCACCAAGTAAAGTAGCAAAAGAAAGAGGTAACAAAACTTTTGATGGTGATATATTTCTCCGCTCGCACCAACCTTCAATTAGAGGTAACAAAGATGCTACTACTGGGGTATTAGGCACAATTCCAGATATTGGAGCAATCAAAAAAGTTATTAAAGAAATTAATTTCCTTGGGGTTTTAATACTTTCAGAAGAAATCAATTCTCTTACTCTGTCTAGGGCACCACTTTTAAATAATGCAGAGGAAACTGCAAATAAACCCATAAGGGTAATTAAGGATGGGCTACCAAATCCAGCTAAAGCTTTCTCAGGAGAAAGAACCCCAGTAACTATAAATATTCCAACACATAACAAACCAGTTAATTCTGGCGCGATAGTATTTTTAATAAACAAAATTATTGACATTATTAAAACAACTACCGTTATTAACGCATCAAAATTATTACTAACTACTGCAATTAAATTCATACGACACTTATTTAACTCAATATACCCAAAAACAATATTTCAAAAAAGTTTAATCGGAATTATCTTTTTTGAGAAACTTTTTAAAAATTGATTTTTTTTGGAATATCCATGATGATGCAGATTTTAAACTTTCCGTAATATCAGGCAACTTGGCAGCATATATAAGTCTTCTTGCCTCAAAAGCCAATTTCCCAGATAAAGTAACACCTAGCCCAGAAATTGAAGCTTCTCCTATTCCTAAGCTAATCATTTCACCATTGTCTTGAAATTCAAATGGTGAAGGATCCTTGCCTTGAATTAAAAGTTGTAAATTATTAGCCAGATGATTTCCTTCCTGCATAGCGACCTGAGCAGTTATAGGTAGATCCTCCATTCCCTCAATAACTGAAATATCGCCAATAGCAAAACAGTTTTTATAGCTTTCTACTTGCAAATTTTTATTAACTAAAATTCGTCCAAATTTTTTTGTTATCTCATCAGTTTCTAAGTAAGACAAATTAGGTTTAACGCCCGCAGTCCAAATAACAAGATCTTTATCCAAAGAAGTTATTCCAACTTCACTAGAAATAGTAATTTTAGTCTCTGAGACTTCTTTAACTGTAGAATTCAAAAGAACTTTGATCTTTCTTTTTTCTAATGCCTTCTCTGCTTGTTCCCTATTAAAAATTTTATTTTTATTAAGGATCTCATTTGATTTTTCTACGACATTAATTTCAAATTTGTCTACAAATATATCTTTAATTTTGCATGCCAATTCGATGCCAGAGGGGCCCCCTCCAACTATGAATAACTTGTTATGAGACGCAGTTTCCTGTGATTTCTGTAAAAAAGAATTTAATTCTTCTAGATCGTGAAAATCATTGAAAAAATAGCAATTTTCATCTACACCTTTTATTAAAAAACTATTTGGAATAGATCCTGTACAGATAACAAGATACTGATAACTTAATTTTAAATCGTCACTAAATTCAAGAATATTTTCTTTGAAGGAAATCTTAGTTAAACAATTTCTTAAAAAAGTTATGCCCACATCAGAAAAAATATTTGCAAATTTTGGGGTAGCTTCCCAACTCCTAATTTCTTTACTCAAAACTTCGTACATTAAAGGTTTAAATATGAAGTTAGTTTCAGAATCAACTACAATAATTGGTATAGAAGGATTAAGTTTTTTTAGATTTAAAGCAAATGTCATTCCCGCAAAACCTGCTCCAACTATTACTATTGGTTTTTGTATTGATTTCATTTGAGAAATATTGTTATGCGTAAATGTATTATTAAACTATACGAATAATTTTTAAATTGAGCGAAATAACATTGAACTCATCACCAAATTGAAGAATGATTGAAAACATCCAGAAAGATATTCAAACTAACTTAAGGAAATATAATCAAGAGCTAGTAGATATGAAACCCCAGGATATTCTTAAATGGGGTTATGAAAAGTTTGATAACCAATTTGCCATCACAACAAGTTTTGGTATACAATCATCAGTCCTTTTAAATATTGTCAGTAAATTATGTCTACAAAAAAAAATCAAAATATTTTGGATAGATACAGGTTACCTACCTCCAGAAACATACCAATACGCTGAAAAACTTATTGAAGATTTATCCTTAGAAGTAGAAGTTCTACAAAGTGAATTATCTCCAGCAAGAATGGAGGCTAAATATGGAAAACTTTGGGAAACAAATAAAGAGAGTGATTTAGATAAGTATCATGAGTTAAGAAAGATAAAACCTTTAGAAAATGGTCTAGAAAAATATAATATTTCCTGCTGGGCTAGCGGTGTTAGATCAAGTCAAACAGAAAATAGAAACAAAATGAAATTCCTAGATGTAATTCGTCAAAGACTTTCTCTAAGACCTTTATTAAATTGGACAAATAAAGATATTTTTTACTATATGGAAGAGAATAATTTACCTGACCATCCACTTTTTATCAAGGGATATTCTTCTGTAGGCGATTGGCATTCAAGCGGTCCAGATGATATCGACACAAAAGGCAGAGATACAAGATTTGGAGGGATTAAACAAGAATGTGGAATACACACTGATAATTAAATTGATCATATAACAATGGTCTCAGATATAAACTTTTTATTAGTAGGCAATAGTAGGCTTCATTGGGCAAAATATTCTAAAAATCAATCTAAATTCTTCCATACCAAAAAAGAGCAAAAAGTTCCCGAAAATATAAATCTTGATCAATTAATTTGGGCTTCTGTAGGAAAACTACCAAATTTTTTGCTGAAAAAAGAACATGAAATAAAAACTAAAGATATTCAGTTGTCAAATCTTCCTGATTATTTTGGAGTTGATAGAGCTCTTGCCTGTATTGCAGCTTTAAAAATTATTAAAAACCCTTTCAAAAAAGATTTGCTTATTGCAGATTTTGGAACAATATTATCAATAACAAAATTGAATTCAAATGGATCTATTATTGGAGGTCAACTTCTTCCAGGTTTTCTAACACAATTAAAATCAATGGAACAAAATACAAAAAATCTTAAAGTTCCCCAAAAATATGATATTCCAATCAAAGATTTTTTAATTAATACAGAAGAAGCAATCTTAAAAGGAGTAATCAATTCTCTTACTGGCGTGATTAATAGTTTATTTAATCCTGAAAAGGATATTTTAATAATCTGTGGAGGCGACTCTCAATTACTCACAAAATCTCTAAAGACTCAGAAAGAAAATATTATCAATGCTCCTAATTTAGTCATGGAAGGGATGATAATTCACTACCTGTCCGAAAAAAATTTAGCTTAACCCAAGGTCTGCAATTATATGATCAGCCATTATTGCTGCTTTTACCTTTAAGTAAATTTTTTCGATGTTACCATCAGTATCGATCAAAAAAGTATTTCTCATCATTCCCATATATTCTTTTCCCATAAATTTTTTAAGTCCATAGCTATCATAGTCAGAAGAAACTTTAAAAGGTTCAGAATCAGTTAAAAGAATAAAAGGTAAATCAAATTTTTCTATAAACTTCTGATGAGAAGAGGCATTGTCTTTACTAATACCAAGCACAACAATATTATTTTTTTGGAGTAAATCCCAATTCTCCTTAAAATTACAGGCTTCTTTAGTACATCCTGGAGTATTATCTTTTGGATAAAAATATAGTATTATTCTTTTACCTTTAAAATCACTAAGAGAAACTTCTTTCTCAAAAGAATCTTTTAATTTAAATTCTGGTGCTTTGTCGCCAACCTTAAGAGCCATTGAAATTATAAAATGAGTATGAATATAAAATACCAAAAATTTGGTTTTATGAGATTAAAGGTTTGCAAGATGTCGCAACGGTAGAAGAAATTAAAATTGCAAAAAATCTAACAAATTCAAGATCAAAGATTTTTTTAGAAACAAGAGCTTATTTGCGACAATCACTTTCAACACTTTTTGATTTAGATCCCCTAAAAATTCCAATTAATGCTTATCCTGGAGAGCCTCCAAGTTGACCCTCTGGCATGGGAAATATAAGTTTAAGTCATTGTAAAGATGCTATTGCTATAGTCTGGCATAAAAGCAAAATAGGTATTGATATTGAGAGAACAGATAGAGATTTTAACCATATAAAATTTGCAGAAAAATATTTTTTTCATACCAATAAATCAAACCATAATAATTATTTAACAAAAAATATGATATTAAATCAATGGTGTGCTGTTGAAGCTGCTATAAAATGGGATCATGGAAAATTAGCTAAAGACATTAACCCTTGGCAATTTTTTGAAAAGCCAAAAGAGTTAATTCATAAGAAGAAAAACATACATTTACATTATTCACAGATTAACTTCCATAATTGGACTATCGCTTTAGCATACGAACAAAAAATTTCTTTTAATCCTGAGATTATTTGTTGCTCGAACAATTTTTAGTTTTCTTTTCTTCTAAGTAGTTCTTCATATTGAGTTTTTTCCCATCCATTATTATTTGGTTCCCATATTTTTAATCCTCTTAAAGATTTAGGAAGATATTCTTGCGCGACCCAATTACCTGGATAATTATGTGGATTGACATAACTATTAGAATTGTTTTTTAAATGAAGTGGAACATCAAAAGCATTATTAGATTTAATTGTTTCAATTGCTTTAAAAATACTTTTCGCACTATTACTTTTTGGAGACATAGCTAAATATAAAGAAGCCTGCGTTAACAAATATATCCCCTCTGGAAAACCAACTCTATCAAAAGCATCACAACAGGATTGTACAACTACTATGGCATTAGGATCAGCTATTCCAATATCTTCACTAGCAGATATAAGTAGTCTTCTAAAAATAAAATTAGGGTCTTCCCCAGCCTCCAGCATATTCGCAAGCCAGAATAAAGTTGCATCTGGATCAGAACCTCTTATGGACTTGATAAAGGCACTTATTACATCATAATGATTTTGGCCATTTTTATCGTAAACAATATTTTTCTTTTGAAGTGCATCCTCTGCTATTGAGAGATTAATGTTGATTTCCTTAGTATCATTTTCAGCAGTTGTTTCTATAGCCATCTCTAGTGCATTGATTAATGTTCTTGCATCTCCGCCAGAAAATTTAATTAAATGACTTATAGCATCTTGGGTTAAATAAACCTTTTTTGAATCTTTTTGTCTTGAATAGTGAGTAATGACTTTTTGTATTATTTTCTGCAAATCATTTTCTGCCAAAGGAAGTAATGTAAAAATACGAGACCTGCTAACAAGCGCTTTATTAACAGCAAAAAAAGGGTTTTCAGTTGTAGCACCAATAAAAGTTATAGTTCCATTTTCTATTGAAGGTAATAAAGCATCTTGCTGAACTGCTGTAAACCTATGAACCTCATCGATAAACAAAATTGTTTTTCTTTTTGAATTTATTAATCTATCTTTTGCATTAGCAATTTCATTTCTTAATTCTTTAACACTTGATAAAACTGCATTTAACTTAATTAATTTTGACCGCGTATTAAAGGAAATAATTTCAATTAGGGTAGTTTTCCCAACACCAGGAGGTCCAGAAAAAATAAAATTACTAATCTTATCGTTTAATATTGCACTTCTTAAAAGCGAATTATCATTCAGGATTGTTTGTTGCCCAAAAAAATCTTCCAAATTCTTTGGTCTTAATTTATCTGCCAAAGGTGCATTATTTTCTATTTGAGAAGAATTAGTAAATAAATTTTCTGAATGCATATAAATAAAATCAAAAAATCATTACTTTCAATTCTATGTAATTACTGTAGGAGTGTTCATTTGAGTAAGTTTTGAAATATTCAATAAAGCATCTAAATCATTTATTAGAGGTTTCAAAGCGATCTGAGGATTTAACGAAAGATTCTGTTGAGGATCGAAAAATTTCTCAAAGTAAAGTCTTAATGTTGCACCCTTAGTTCCAGTTCCAGAAAGGCGCACAATTACTCGAGAATTATCATCAAGGACCAATCTTAAACCTTGATTTTCACTTATGGAATTATCAACGGGATCTAAATATGAAAAGTTATCTGCAACTTTAACTAAATGGCCAGCAAAACTACTTCCTTTTAAATTTTCGAGCATAGAAGTTAAATTACCAAAAATTTGATTAGCAATATTTGAGGGAATTGCCTCATAATCATGTCTTGAATAATAATTCCTACCAAATTGTTTCCAATGATTCTGCATCAAATCATTTACTGAACATTTTTTCTCAGCTAAAACTTGTAACCAATACAGAACTGCCCATAGTCCATCTTTCTCTCTCACATGATTACTACCTGTTCCGAAACTTTCTTCTCCACATAAAGAAATTAAATTAGAATCTAAAAGATTTCCAAAAAACTTCCAACCAGTAGGTGTCTCGAAACACGGTATGTTTAATGCTCGAGCAACATTATCAACCGCTGAGCTTGTTGGCATTGATCGTGCCACACCTGTAATACCATCTTTATAACCTGGTACACATTTTGTGTTAGCGGTGATAACTGCAAGGCTATCACTAGGGTTTACAAAACATCCACTTCCTAAAATCATGTTCCTATCTCCATCTCCATCGCATGCAGCACCAAAACTATAAGATTTTTTATTTAATAACAAATCAGCCAAGTGGGATGCATAAGTAAGATTAGGATCAGGATGTAAACCTCCAAAATCCTTTAACGGCTTACTATTCATGACACAATCATTTCCAAGACCCATTTTTTCAACAAAAATATTTTTTGCATATGGGCCTGTAACCGCATTCATTGCATCAAAGATTAACGAAAAGTCCTTTTTTAAAAAATCACTAATTTGATCAAAGTCAAAAATTTTCTCCATCAAATTAGAATAATCTTTTAATCCATCAATAATTTCTAAAGTAGTTTGACCATAAGAATAAGTTCCATATTCACTAACATCAGGTAATTGAATTTTACAAATTTTATAACTAGTTATTAATTGTGAAGCCTTGAAAATCTTATTAGTAATTATCTCAGGAGCTGGGCCACCATTAGAAATATTCAATTTCACTCCAAAGTCGCCATCAATCCCACCAGGATTATGGCTTGCAGAAAGAATAATTCCACCAATAGCTTTTTCTTTTCGAATTAAATGAGATGTCGCAGGAGTAGATAATAAACCATCTTTTGGAACAATAACCTTTTGAACTTTATGAGCAATGCATATTTGGACAATTTTTTCTATTGCTTCAATATTGCCGTATCTGCCATCACCACCAACTACTAATGTTGAACCTTTTAAATCTTCTAATGATAGTAAGATTGCCTCAATAAAAACTTCTAAATAATGTTCTTCTTGAAACTTTAAAGTACTTTTTCTTAATCCAGAGGTACCTGGTTTTTGATCTAGAAAAGGAGAATTGATATTAATTACACTAACTTGATTCATATTTTTAAGAAACTTCCAAAAATCTAACTAAATTAATGAGGCATTTCGGAAGTTCTTAACATAGCGATAAACCACAATGAAGAAATTAATAATGCACTAAGAATTCCATAATTAACACCAAATTTAGAAATTGTAATTGGAACTATTAGTGGAAACGTTAATGCCCCAAACAATGGAGTAAAAGCTACAATTTTTTTTAGCATTAATTTAAATTATTAAAACCATTCAGTCTCAGCATTATCTTTTTCATTAGTATCGTCAAGTGGTGTAGTTCTATCAAATTTCATTGATATACTTTTTGCTTGCTCACCAGATACATCAACAGCCTTAATATCATATTTTTGAGTCCCATCTCTAAATGGAACTTGAATTCTAAAAGTACCATCTGCAGCGAGAGGTACATCTTCTCCACCTATGGTCAGTTTTGCAGAAGGCTCTGTAGCTCCATAAACAATTAATTCAGCATCAGCAACGAGCCAAAAAGATCTATTTTTAGCAATTCCGCTTCCAGAATCATTTAAACCTGATGACCATTTACCAGCACCTGAATCTGTAAGATTATCATTGAGGTTTTTTGAATTTACGTTTTCCATAAATTCTTCAGAACCAACTTTTCTCCTGAGAGGAATGTTAGTTGCCGCTTGGTATAACCTTTCATGCATACCATTTTGTTCTGAAACAACAGGATTAGAAATATCTGGAATTGACTCAGAAGTGGAATCTAAATTAAATGGTACAAATTTATCAAGAATTTGCTCAGAAGGATGAGACCCAGGAACATGGCTTATCGAAGAAAATGCCAATGACATCCAGTTAAAACCATATTTGTAACCTAATTCAACTTTATAATCTCTATCTGCAAGTGGGATTGGCAAATACCACTCTGTACTGTAACTATCAACTGCTATCTCCCTGAGTGTTCCTTGATTCAAGTTACTTCCTTCAGAACCAGATGCATCAAATAATCGTAAACATAATTTATTAGCTCCCAACGATTGTGCTTTTTCTCTGTCTGCATCAGAAATTTGCCAAAAAACATAAGCCCAATCTGGATCTCGGGGTAAGAAAACTACATTTGTTTTAACTTCTTCACTACTATTGAAAGCATTGGACTCAGAGGTGCTTTCAGGTTTTGACTCAGAAGGTGTAGTATATGTTTTTTTTGTAGATTTTTCTTGATATTTAAGTATTAAATCAACTAAAACAGCTTTTGTTTTGCGACTGTAAAGCGGAACCGATAATTTACTTGCTTCTTGACGTAATTGTCTGAGGGTTAGTGAGAGTAATTGATCTTTATTCATGATCCCATCAGCCACTTTAAATTCTCCGTTTTTATTTGGGATCAGTATGTTCTTTTTTTTTGCGAATTGTGTGTCTTTTTGGCCTGTCGTCAGGATCCTCTGACTACTAAAAAATTCTCAAAATTGATTTTTCTCTTCAAAACAGTTGGTATCAATGAAATTAATTAATTTTCAGATCTTTTTGAGATGTAAATTAATTTTCTTTTTTTTTAAATTTTATTACCTAAATTTGTTAACGACTCAACAAAAATATACTTTTTCTTCGGGATCATTTAAATAAAAGAGAATTCAGCGTTGTTCAACAAGAAGTACTAAATCATCTATTTCTAAATCCTCAATACTTTTACCTATTTTTTTTGAAAAAGTACTTAATTTTTTCGAAGCGGATTCTAACTGCTCATAAAAAAGATCACAAAATTTTTTATCATCAAATTTTTTGGATTGATTATCACACCATTCTCTCAGGAGATTTTTATTTTGATTTTCCAAACTATTATCTAAATTGATAATTTTTAAAATCTGAAGACAATGAGCGAGAATTCTTAAATGATGTTTCTGCATTATAGGTAGATCAAGATTATCAATTTCTTGAATAGTTTCTAAGTTTAATGGGTTAGACAAGGGATCAAGATGATTAGACATTAATTTTTAGTTTTAATAAAGGAAAAAAACTCAATATTGGGGGTATCTTTCGTTAAAGTATATAAAGCTAATTGTAATAAGTTATTTTTGATAACATGGTCAACGAAAATTTAGTTAAAGATGTAGTAAAAGAGCCTTACAAATATGGTTTCGTTACTGACATTGAAACTGAAAAAATAGAAAAGGGATTAAATGAAGATATTATAAAATTAATTTCACAGAAAAAAGAAGAGCCAAAATTTCTTCTTGATTTTAGATTAAAAGCCTTTAAAAAATGGCAAAAAATGAAAGAGCCTGATTGGGCAGCATTAGGATATAAAAAAATTGATTATCAAGATATTATTTATTACTCTGCTCCTAAGCAAAAAGAGAAAATTTCTAGCTTAGATGAAGTTGATCCTAAACTTCTTGAGACTTTTGACAAATTAGGAATACCCCTTACAGAACAAAAAAAACTCACAAATGTAGCAGTAGATGCTGTCTTTGATAGTGTTTCTATTGCCACAACTTTTAGAGAAGAACTTGCTGAACACGGAGTTATATTTTGCTCAATTAGTGAAGCAGTAAAAAATCACGCGGATTTGATTGAAAAATATTTAGGTACAGTAGTTCCAGCTAGTGATAATTATTTTGCAGCACTAAATTCTGCAGTTTTTAGTGATGGTTCTTTTGTTTATATCCCAAAAGGTGTTACCTGCCCTATGGATCTATCTTCCTACTTTAGAATTAACAGTGGGGATTCAGGACAATTCGAAAGAACACTAATCATTGCTGAAGAATCAAGTTCTGTAAGTTATCTAGAAGGTTGTACAGCTCCCATGTTTGATACAAACACCCTACATGCAGCAGTTGTAGAGCTTATAGCATTAGACGACGCCTCAATAAAATATTCAACAGTGCAAAATTGGTATGCTGGTGATGAAGAAGGTATTGGCGGAATTTTTAATTTTGTCACCAAAAGAGGAAAATGTTTAGGTAAGAGAAGTAAAATAAGTTGGTCTCAAGTTGAAACAGGTTCTGCAATTACATGGAAATATCCTAGCTGTCTTCTTTTAGGGGAAGAATCTGTAGGAGAATTTTATTCAGTTGCTCTCACCAATAATCTTCAGCAAGCAGATACCGGCACAAAAATGATCCATATTGGTCCTAAGACCAAATCAACTATTGTTAGCAAAGGTATTAGTGCAGGTAACTCAAAAAATAGCTATAGAGGTCTTGTCAAAGTAGGAACAAAAGCTACAGGATCAAGAAATTACAGTCAATGTGATTCAATGTTAATAGGGGATCAAGCTTCTGCAAATACATTCCCTTACATCAAATCTCAACAACCCAATTCTGAAATTGAGCATGAAGCAAGCACATGTAGAATCTCAGAAGACCAACTTTTTTATCTGCAAAGCAGAGGTATAGAATTTGAAGAGGCAGTATCTATGATGGTAAGCGGTTTTTGCAGAGATGTATTTAATCAATTACCTATGGAATTTGCTGCTGAAGCAGATAAGTTACTGGCACTTAAACTAGAGGGATCGGTAGGTTAATTAATCAATTTCTAAACTGATATGCAAAGTAAAATGAAAGAATCAGATCCAATTTTAGAAGTTGAAAATCTCTCTGCATCTACTGATAACCTTCCAATTTTAAAAGGGGTCTCACTTACTGTCTATCCCGGAGAAATCCATGCCATCATGGGAAGAAATGGATGTGGCAAAAGTACTCTTTCGAAAATCATTGCAGGACATCCCTCATATAATATTACAAATGGCGACATAAAATTTTTAGGTGAAAACATCAACTCTCTAGAACCTGAAGAGAGATCTCAATCAGGAATTTTTCTTGGTTTCCAATATCCAATTGAGATTCCAGGTGTAAGTAATCTTGAGTTTCTTAGAGTTTCAACTAATGCTAGAAGGAAATTCCTCAACAAAGAAGAATTGGATACATTTGATTTTGAAGAATTAGTTAAAGAAAAGTTAGAAATTGTGAAAATGGATCATGCATTCCTATCAAGGAGTGTGAATCAAGGCTTTTCCGGAGGTGAAAAAAAAAGAAATGAGATTCTGCAAATGGCTTTACTTGAGCCCAAGATAGCAATATTAGATGAGACCGATTCTGGTCTAGATATCGATGCTCTAAGAATAGTGGCATCAGGAATTAAAAAAATATCTAACGCACAAACTGGAATTATCCTTATTACCCACTATCAAAGATTATTAGATGAAATTAAACCAAATTATGTCCATGTTATGTCAGACGGGCAAATCATAAAAACTGGTGAGAGTGATCTTGCTCTAGAGCTTGAGGAAAAAGGGTATGAATGGACTGATAACTTTATAAAAGAGACCTAAACAAATGGAAATTATTGAAAAAATAAAAACTAATAAATCGGATAATAACCTAACAGAAATACAAAAAATCTGTCTTCATCAATTACAATCAAGCCCTCTCCCTAATCCTAAAAGTGAACAATGGAGACTTTCAAATAAATCAAAATTGTCAACCCTTTTAGATTACTCAGTTAATGAAAAAGATTCAAAATTTGATATACCATATCCAAAAAATTCTCAAAGTACTATTAGATTAATAATTGGTGAGAATTGCCAAATTAAATTAATAGAGAAAAATTATTCAATACAGCAATTAAGTGAGGATGAATTACAAAAATATATCAAGGAACAGATATCTTTTTTTAAGCAAAACGAAAATTGGAGTGACCTACTAAATCTGTCTTTAAGTTGTAAAAACAATATTTTGGGATTAAAAATAAATGGATCAAAAATTCCTCCTATTGAAATTTTTAGTCACGCATCAAGTAATTCTTTAA
Organism: uncultured Prochlorococcus sp.; assembly: GCF_902616385.1. Lineage (GTDB taxonomy): Bacteria > Cyanobacteriota > Cyanobacteriia > PCC-6307 > Cyanobiaceae > Prochlorococcus_A. The sequence continues at coordinate 19,680 of NZ_CACMSM010000004.1, forward strand.
ATGCAAAAACCCTCGTAATATTTTTAGAAAAGAATTGTGATCTTGAATTATTACAAGTAAATCTTGGTAAAGAAAACTCTTCATTATCTCAATCAACTTTCTTTTGCTTGAAAGAAAATAGTTCCTTAAATCATGGTGTTGTTTCTTACGGTAAAAACAGATCCAATCTATTAAATTCTCTCAATGTAATTCAACAAAAAAATAGTGCATACAACTTAGGATCTTTACATTTCAAATTCAATTACGCGAGATTTGAAATTAGTATTAAGCAATCTGCGGGAAACGCTAAAACAAATATCAAAGGTATGCAAATAACAAAAAAAGATGAGCAGATTTCAACCTATACAAAAATAGAATTTAATGGCCCAAATGGATTTCTAGATCAAATTAATAAATCACTTGCTGATGATAAATCACATGCAATATTTGAAGGTTCAATAATAGTTCCGAAAATTGCCCAGAAAACTGATGCTTCGCAATTAAGCAGAAATTTACTTTTATCAAATCTCGCACAAATAGATACCAAACCTCAATTAGAAATAATTGCTGATGACGTCAAATGCAAACATGGGGCTACAATTTCGCAACTAAATGAAGAAGAACTTTTTTATATGCGAACAAGAGGGATCACATTAACAGAAGCAAGTAAACTACAATTAAGTTCTTACTTTCAAGAAATAATTTCATTTATTCCCATTTCAAAAGATAAATGGGATTTGCTTGATAAACTTTTAAACGAGAATTAATGGAAACGATTCAAAATTTTCCTGAAATAACGAAGAAAGACTTTCCTCTTTTAAATAAGAACTTAAAAAGTAATGATCAAATTATTTATTTAGACCATGCTGCAACCACACAAAAACCAATACAAGTCTTAAAAAAAATTGATGAATATTACAAAAACTTTAATGCTAATGTACATAGAGGGGCACATCAATTAAGTGCTAAAGCAACAGAAGAATTTGAAAATGCACGATATTTAATTAGCCAATATATAAAAGCGAATTCAGCAAAAGAAATTATTTTCACAAGAAATGCTACTGAGGCAATCAATCTAGTAGCTAGATCATGGGGCGAATATTTCTTAAAAGAAAACGATGAAATACTCTTATCAATAATGGAGCATCATAGCAATATTGTTCCATGGCAAATGGTTGCAGCAAAAAATAAATGTAAATTAAAATTTATAGGTATAGATAAAGATGGGAAATTAGATATAGACGACTTTAAATCAAAACTAACATCTAGAACTAAACTTGTTAGCGTAGTTCATGTTAGTAATACTCTAGGTTGCTGTAATCCAATCAAAGAGATAACTAAATTAGCTAAACAAAAAGGTTCTTTAGTGTTAATAGATGCATGCCAAAGTTTGGCTCATCAAAAACTGGATGTGATTGATCTTAATATAGATTTTTTAGCTGGATCAGGACATAAATTATGCGGTCCTACAGGTATTGGTTTCCTCTGGTCAAGAAAAGAAATCCTAGAAAAAATTCCTCCTCTCTTTGGAGGTGGCGAAATGATTCAAGATGTTTTTGAAGAGACAAGTACTTGGGCAGAGCTACCACACAAATTTGAAGCTGGAACTCCAGCCATTGCAGAAGCAATAGGTCTTGCAGAAGCGATCAATTATATTAACAATATTGGATTGAATGAAATTCATGAATATGAAAAAACTATTACTAAATATTTATTTGAAAAATTAAATCAAATAGAAAATATTGAAATCATAGGTCCATCGCCGGAGATAGATCCAGACAGAGCCTCACTTGCCACCTTTTATATAAAAAATATACATTCAAATGATATTGCTGAAATTCTTGATTCAAAAGGAATTTGCATCAGAAGTGGACACCATTGCTGTCAACCTCTTCACAGATACATTGGAATTAAATCATCAGCTAGAATCAGCATGAATTTCACAACCAATAAGGAAGAAATTGATATTTTTATAGAAAAATTAAAAGATACTATTGATTTTCTAAAAATCAATTCTTAAATATTCAAAGCATTTTTTAAAAATTCCTGAGATTTTTGCATTACTACTTCTTTATTTTCAATATTTCTAAAACCATGCCCTTCATTATCAAAAAAAATAACTTCTGAATATTTATTATTCTGAATCAAAATTTCTTGAATTTTTAAAGTTTGTTTATAAGAAATAACTGTATCTTTTTTTCCATGAAACAATAAGACAGGTTTTTTTATTTTGTTAATATAATTTATCGGTGATCTATTTATATAATCATCATGGTCTTTTGCATAATTTCCTACCAAAGAATTTAAATAATCTTTTTCAAACCTATGAGTGTTGTAATGCATTTCCTTCAAATCAATAACAGGATATTTACAAATTGCTGCTGTAAAAATAGAACCATGTAATAAACAATTCAGAGCAGTTAACCCACCAGCACTATTCCCAAAAATTACTACTTTTTCACTATCAACTTGATTTGATTTAATCAATTCAAGAGCTAGTGCTTTGCAATCATAAGAATCAACAATTCCCCATTTATAATTCAACCTCTCTCTATATGCTTTGCCAAATCCTGATGATCCTCCATAATTGACTTCAGCAACAAAAAATCCCTTCGAAGTCCAATATTGAACTTCAGAATTATATGATCCATCAAAACATGAAGTTGGTCCGCTATGTGCTCTAACAAAGAGCGGTGGCTTTCTAAAATTTTCAACAAGCGGTCTATAAAGAAAACAATGAGTTGATTTATCTTCAAAACCTTTAAACCAAAATGTTTCAGGTTTTGAACAATCTTTTATATGATCAAAAAATATCTGCTCATAAAAATTTGATAATACTTTTTTTGCAAAATCAATTTCAAATAAAATTCCCAAAAAATCAGATCCATAACCATTTAAAAGAACTTTTTTCTGAAAAACACTGAAATCACTAATTGAAGTAAAAGGGGTAGAAAATTCTTTAACAAATTCAAGATCTTTATATTGTTCCAATATTAAACTATTTTCTTTTTTTGCTACACAAAATAAATTTTTTTTATTCCCAGAAAAAAATGTTATTCCAGTGACCCATTGTGGTGCTCCATATTCCATCAAATTTCTCTCTACTCTTTTCTTAATAAAAATATTCTCAATTTCACTAACATCTAAAAACAATAAGTTCCACCATCCAGAACTATCTTCAGAACATACCAAATGTGTTTCACTAATCCAATAGGGTTGAAAAAAAGAAACATTTTTTTTAGAGTTTATCAGCTTATTTGAGAATTTTTTTATTTTTTGTATCTCACCATCTTGATCTATTTGAGCAAAAAAAAGCTCATTTTTCTCCCAGGGCATATATGGAGCATCCCACTCTATCCAGGAAAGTAATTTAGCAGATCTATTAGAAGATAATTCTCCAGCAAAATTTTTAAATTTTTTAATTCGATGAATATCTTGTTTAGTTTTTTTTAAATTTAAAGAAAATAAATAGTCTCTATTATTTATTTCGCAAATTCCATACAATAAATTTTTTTCAGAAATGACAAATGAAGAATCAAAATTTCCATCAATTGATTTAGATAGTTGATTAGGTTCGTGAAATGAAACGAGATATTTATTTTGGCTTCTATCAGTTGACGCTGCCTCTTTAAAAATTTGAAACCATACTGCCCTGGTAATCTGATCTATCCATATCAAGTAAAAATTATTTTTAAAAAGTATACACTTATAAGATTTACCACCATATCCATGAAAATTATTTTTAATATTATATTTTTTATTTGTTAATTTCTGAGGAAACGCTTCTTTGTTATTAAATGGTCTTGCAAAAATGGCATTCTCATTTTTTCCTTCACCTACAACATCAATCCAAAAAATTGTATCCCTTATAATGGTTAATTCCTTGAAAGCTTTTTTTTTAGATTCAGTTTGCCTAACTTTTAACTTATCATCATTACTCATTTCAAAAAACTATAAAGAAAGTAAATTAAAGTGCTAGTATTTTTATAGCTAATCTATTAATTTAAAACTTTTTTTAACGTGGCAAACCATTTTTCACAACTTGCAAAAAAGTCAAGAACAAATGGAAGCTCAGAAAAAATTTCAAAAGAGCAAACAGGTAAGCCATCTCTAGACATTTATAAACTTGGTGATGATGTATTAAGACAAAATTCCAAAAGAATAACTAAGGTTGACGAATCAATTAGAAAACTTGCTAGAGAAATGCTTCAAAGCATGTATGCAGCTAAAGGAATTGGACTTGCCGCACCTCAAATTGGTATCAACAAAGAGCTTCTTGTCATAGATGTAAATTTTGAAGATTCGGCAGCAGAACCTCTAATTTTAATCAATCCAGAAATTACAGACTTTGGAACAACCCTTAACTCATACGAAGAAGGCTGCTTAAGTATACCTGGAGTCTATTTGAATGTAGTAAGACCATCAACTATAAAATTAAAATTTAGAGATGAAATGGGTAGACCACGCAAAATGAAAGCAGATGGACTTCTGGCAAGGTGTATTCAACACGAAATGGATCACTTAAACGGAATATTATTTGTTGATAGAGTTACATCGAAAGATGATTTAAACAAGGAACTTATAAAGGAAGGTTTTAACGAAAAAGACGTAATTTCTATTAATTAATCTAATGACGGAAACTACAATATTTCAAAAAATAATTAATGAAGAAATACCCTGCGATAAGCTTTATGAAGATGAGTTTTGTATCGCGTTTAATGATATCCAAGCGCAAGCACCAGTGCATTTTTTAGTGATTCCAAAAAAGCCAATTATTAGTTTATTAGATTGTATTGAAGAAGATGCAGATTTATTAGGACATTTACTTTTTATTGGTAGCAAAATAGCTAAATCAAAAAATTTAACTAATTGGAGAACAGTAATTAATACTGGAGCAGAATCGGGACAGACAGTTTTTCATTTACATATTCATTTTTTATCTGGAAGAAAAATGAATTGGCCCCCCGGTTAAAACTCTCGAAAGAAATGTTTTTGGGTTATAAATAAAGAAAAAAAACAATGAATACACCAGATTCCTTAAATACAAAATCCAAAAATTTATCCAATATAATATCAAAAAATTGGGAAGAGCTAGACGATTCACTCAAAACTAAGTTAATAAAAATTTGGAGAGTTTTAACTTACAAATGGCAATTACAAATTTTATTTAACCTACCTTTTCTTCTATGGTGGGTATTAGATAAATCTTTTCCAAAAGTGCATAAATTTGATATAACAATCTTGAATTACTTAAATTTACCTGACTGGGTACTTTCATTTATTGGCTTTGGTCAATAGACTGCAAAAAGTTATAATTTTCCTTATAAAACTTGTCGATTAATGAATAAAACAGTTAATAATAAATCCAAGATACTTTACCAATTACAAAAATTAAGAAAACTATCTCAGCCTTTTTTTCTTCCCATAGATCAATGTAATGGATTCCAATTCATATGGCTTTTGATTTCTCTTTTATTTTGTGTTGGTGGAGTAGTACTTGTTGGTCTTACAGGAATAATCAGTTTTTTTGAAAGCTTTCAACCAATTTTTCTTGAAAAGTATTTCGGAGGTGTAGTAAGTACTATCAATTCAATTTGGGCTGGTAGTTGGGGATTGCTTTTCTCAGCCTTATTTCTAATTGGATCAGGGAGCTTTTTTAGCTTAAGACGTCAATTAAAAAACCGAAGATGGTTACATTGGTTATTCCTTGCGATAATTGTATTAATGCTATTAGCTGTAAACGGAATAAACGCAGGTATTGGATTTATAGCAAGAGATTTAACAAATGCTTTAGTAGAAAAACAAGAAGATGGATTTTATCGGATATTGGGGATTTACGCTTGTTGTTTCGCTGTGGCTCTACCAATAAGGGTTTCCCAAATATTTTTTACATATAAATTAGGAATAATTTGGAGAGAATGGCTTTCAAAAAGTTTAGTCAAAGATTATATGACTAATAAAGCTTATTACCAGTTAAATCCCAATGATGAAGAACAAACCGATGTAGATAATCCCGATCAAAGAATCACAGATGATACCCGAGCTTTTACCGGGCAAAGTCTCTCTTTCACATTAGGTATTTTTGATGCCCTACTAACATTTTCACTTAATATTCTTATTTTATGGAGTATTAGTACAACACTTACTTTTTCTTTATTTGGCTACGCTGCATTTGCAACTTCTATCCTTTTAATTGCTGGAAAAAATCTTGTAAAGATTGACTTTGATCAACTCAGATATGAAGCAGATTTTCGATATGGCTTAGTACATATTAGAGATAATGCTGAATCAATAGCCTTTTACTCTGGGGAGAATCCTGAGCGAAGTGAAACTGAAAGACGCTTAGGAGAAGTGGTGAGAAACTTTAATTTACTGATTATATGGAGAGTAATAATCGACGTCATGAGAAGATCCATTAATTATGCTGGAAATTTCTTTCCATATTTAATAATGGCAATCCCTTACTTTAAAGGTGATATTGATTATGGACGCTTTATTCAGGCAAGCTTTGCATTTGGAATGGTTGAAGGTTCATTATTTTTCATTGTTAATCAAATCGAAGAACTTGCAAAATTTACTGCTGGTATTGGCAGATTAGAAGGATTCCAATCAAAAGTTGAATCCATTAGTCAAACCAACCCTACAAGCAATCAAAACGTTATTTCAGATTACCCCTCAATTGTTATTAATAATGCTGACCTTTGCCCACCAGGATCAAATAAAACAATCATTAAAAATTTAAATTTAAGCATCGACAATAATCAATCACTATTGGTTGTAGGACCATCTGGGTGCGGTAAAACATCTTTACTAAGAATGATTAGTGGTTTATGGGAACCAGATCAGGGAGTAATTAAAAAACCAAAAATTGGGGAATTATTATTCATACCTCAAAAACCATATATGTTACTTGGTTCTTTAAGGGAACAATTATGTTATCCCACAGAAGTTAATAAATTTAGTGATGAACATCTTACTTCTGTACTACATGAAGTAAATTTAAAAACCTTAGTTGATAGGTATCCTAATCTTGATATCAAACAAGATTGGCCACGAATTCTTTCCCTAGGAGAGCAACAAAGATTAGCTTTTGCAAGACTCTTACTAAATTCTCCAAGATTTGCAGTACTTGATGAAGCAACAAGTGCCTTAGATATTAACACTGAAAAAAAACTATATAGTTTACTAAAGCAACGAGAACTTTCTCTTATTAGTGTTGGACATAGACCTAGCTTAAAAGATTTTCACGAGAATATTTTAGAATTAAATGGACAAGGAGATTGGAAATTATTGACCTCTGATAAGTATAATTTTAAGGATTAACAAAAACAATGAATTCTAAAGAAGAACAAACTAACTCAGAAGTCACTAATTTAGAGAATGAGAGTTTGATAGAACTGCAGAAAGATCCAAATTATATCAATGAACAAACTGAAGAAAACAAATTATATGAAAAATCTATAGAAATTAAAGATGAATATAAATTTGGATGGAGTAGTTATTCTGAAATAACTAATGGAAGATTCGCAATGATTGGCTTCCTTGCAATAATATTGATTGAACTATTTAGTAAACAATCGTTTTTAAAATGGGCAGGAATCGCATAATTAATCATCAAATCTAGAACTGTTATCTCTTGGTTTCTTTTTGTTTGTTCCAACATTATATCTACTATTTTGATTTTTTGAACTTGATCTAGCTGAAGAGCTTACTCTACGAGTCTCACGTGGTTTTTTGGCTTGATTAGCATCTTTAAATGAAGCATCTTCTACTTGAGCTGTTGAAGTTTGCTCCCTAATAGGGGGTCTATTAGATTTATTTCTTAATGGAGAGGAATCACTAGGAGCAGAGATATTATCTCGTCTAGAAACTGTACGATTCATTCTGGGTCTTGACCCTGTTTTAACTTCTTCACGAGATAAATTTCTTCTCTCACCAAAGTTATTAGTCTCTGGTTGTTTACTATTTCTATCTTCAGAAGTCTGTCTTCTCCTTCTTATAGGTTCGTCATTTTCAAACTGACTTATTCCCCTCGTAGATTGCCTACCTCTACTTGCTACAGCAGAGGGTATAGCTCTTGAAACATTCCTCCTACGAGATCTCCCTTCCGTATATTCTTCTTCAAATTCATCTTCTTGAGGTTTAAATCTTCTGGATGGTCTTTCAGATTCTTCAAATCTATCATAATCGTCATTAAATCGGCCTCTAGAATTTCTAGGAATATCAGAAATAGAATCATCATCAAAATAAGATGACCTTCTAGCCTGATCAGTAGCAACTCCCCTTAATCGCACACTTTCATATGCGAAAAAAACTGTAGTTCCTGCTAATAAAAACTGACCAAACTGAAGGATGGGATCTAACCTCCAGCCTTGAAAAAATAATATTCCTCCGCACAAAAGTCCAATTGCTGCAAAGAAAACATCATAATCCCTTGCCAAGGCAGGCTTAAAGGACCTCAAAAAATAAAGGCCTCCTCCACATACCGCGAGAACTATACCAACAATACTGGCCCAATTTAGACTAGCATTGACCACATTCTTTCTCCAAAAATTTATTTTTTAAAGGGTTTCTTATATCCCTTATATATAGTGTACTTAAAACTTCTACAAAAACTAGCGTCTTCCAGTAGAAGTACGATCGAGAGAATCTTTTTGGCTAACAAAAATCAAAAATGCAGTGGCTGGAATAACGATAAGTAAGGCAGCGGCAATAAAACTACCTATCATTCCAACTGCGGAATTATTTGCAACTTCAGCAGAAAAATCTGCGGCTAGTAATAAATTTGAGATTTGAAACACTTTTAAATATTTAATTCTCAATTTATAATACGAATTAAATACGTTTCAACGGGTTATTTATTAAGATGAATTAAATAATTGTGATTTCCTTGCTTTTACACTCTCTTCAAATATTAGATATTAGTTTAGGAATTTCTCTTTCATATCTAACTATAGTTTTTCTAATAAGATTAATACTTACTTGGTACCCAAAAATTGATTTAAGTAAAGGTTTATGGTTATTAATTTCAATACCATCAAGCTCTATTCTTAATTTAACAAGAAAAATAATCCCTCCTATTGGAGGCGTTGATGTTGGACCCGTAATTTGGATCGGCGTCATAAGCTTTTTAAGAGAAATTTTAGTCGGTCAGCAAGGGCTTATAAAACTTGCATTGCATACAAATATTTCATAGAAATCATTTGATTATTTCTCAGTAATTTGGCAATAATTCTTCTTCTACATATTTAGTATGTATCTTACCCTGTTTAAATTTAGATTTATTCAGTAGGGTTAGATGAAAGTTAATTGTTGTTGGAATACCAGTTACTGCACATTCATTTAAAGCCCTGTTCATACGTTTAATTGCAGTATTACGATCTTTTCCCCAAACTATTAATTTACCAATTAATGAGTCATAGAAAGGAGGTATTTCATAGCCTGTATAAACATGACTATCCACCCTTACACCTGGGCCACCAGGAGGAAGCCACCCAGTTATTTTTCCAGGGGATGGCCGGAAATTGTGAGAAGGATCTTCAGCATTAATTCTACATTCAATGGCATGACCGTTTAAATGGATATCATCCTGATTAAATTCCAAATTTGCTCCGCTAGCAATTTTAATTTGCTCAGCTATTAAATCAACTCCCGTAACCATTTCAGTAACAGGATGTTCAACTTGAATCCTAGTATTCATCTCCATAAAATAAAAATTATCATCCTCATCAACTAAAAATTCAACTGTCCCCGCTCCTTCGTAGCCGATACTTTTTGCAGCAGCGATAGCTGCATTTCCCATTTTTTTTCTTAGCTTAGTGTTAATTGCAGGACTGGGAGACTCTTCTAGCAACTTCTGATGTCTTCTTTGAACTGAACAATCTCGCTCTCCTAAATGAACAACATTACCCGACCTGTCAGCCAAAATTTGAATTTCTACATGCCTTGGCTTCTTTATAAATTTCTCCATATATAAACCATCATTACCAAAAGCTGCTTCTGCTTCGCCTTGAGCTGCTTTAAACATTTTTTCGAGATTATCATAGTTTTCAACCAACCTCATACCTCTTCCACCACCTCCAGCAGTCGCTTTAATAATTACCGGATAGCCAATATCATCTGCCAATTTATAAGCCTCATCAACATTTGATAACAAGCCTTTACTACCAGGTACTGTTGGAACTCCAACTGCTTCCATAGTTTCTTTAGCTGTAGATTTATCTCCCATAGATCTAATAGCTTTAGGAGATGGGCCAATAAAAACTATGCCGTGATCGTTACACATCTCAGCAAATTTATCATTTTCAGCAAGAAATCCATAACCAGGATGAATAGCATCTACTCCTCTCGATGTAGCAGCAGCAAGTATATTTGGAATATTTAAATAACTCTTATTACTTAATGAATCTCCAACGCAAACCGCCTCATCAGCAAGCTGAACATGCAATGCTTTTTTATCTACAGTGCTAAAAACTGCAACGGTTGCAATACCTAGTTCTCTACAACTTCTGACAATTCGTAAAGCTATTTCTCCACGATTAGCAATTAAAACTTTTTCAACCATTATGAAAATAAAATTGAAGAAATGGAATGACTTAAAATAAAAAATTATTTGCCAAAGTATTCAACAAAATTTTTTAGTGATCAGAGGACATTTTTTACAATACAACCTAAAACGTTATATATGTATAAATATTTGTTTTATGCAATAGAAAAATTATTCATCAAATCCTAAAAAACTCTTTTCGAACTACATGCTTATTTCAGCTAATAATGTATGATATTTTTAAGGTTTAGGCATCCTCCAGTTGCTGAAAACCCTTTGCGGACGTGGCGGAATTGGTAGACGCGCACGTCTAAGGAGCGTGTGGCTTCGGCCTTGCGAGTTCAAGTCTCGCCGTCCGCATTTAATGTATTCTGGTTTAACTGCAATGAAAAAAAAATCAGTTGCAGTAGTTATAATTTCCAATGGTCCTGGTGAATTAACTACGTGGGTCAATCCTGTAGTGAATGAGCTTAATAAAATAAATAAATCACTGTGTGATGAAGATAAACACGATTTCACTCTTAGGTTAGTGCTTGTTCCTTGCCCAAATGCCACTGGTAAAGAATTTTTAGTTGCAAATTCATGGAATAAATTCGAATTAATTACAAAATCCAAAAATTTTTGGAAATTATTAATAAATCCACATTCTTTTGCTAATTGGCCAAAAAAAGGAGTAGTTATTTTCCTTGGTGGGGATCAATTTTGGAGCATTTTATTAGCTAAAAGATTAGGTTATTTAAATATCACATATGCTGAATGGGTTGCGCGATGGCCTAAATGGACAGACGAAATTGCTGCCATGAATGTAAAAGTAAAAGAGTTTATACCTAAAAGATATAAATATAAATGTAAAGTCATTGGCGATTTGATGGCAGATATCAAACTTAATAGCGAAATATCATTAAGAAATAAAGAAAAAAACTACATTGCATTGTTGCCTGGTTCGAAGAAAGCAAAGCTTTCTGTTGGGATTCCTTTCTTCTTAGAAGTTGCAGATCATATCGCTGAAGAAAATCAAAATATAAATTTTATAATACCTGTTGCACCAACTACTGATAAAAGTGAATATTTATTTTTTCAAAGCAACAAAAATCCAATTGCTAAATATTACTCATCAAAAATCAAAACAATTAAAAACTTCAAATCCTCTTGTTTTGATTATGTAATTGAAACATCAAAAAATACAAAGATTTATCTAATCAAGAAATATCCTTGCTATGAAATATTAAAAGAATGTGATCTTGCAATTACAACTGTAGGAGCAAATACTGCAGAATTAGCAGCAATTAGTCTTCCAATGTTAGTTGTTCTGCCAACTCAACATTTAAATATGATGAATGCCTGGGATGGTATTTTTGGAGTAATTGGAAAAGTTTCATTCATAAATAGATTCCTAACTTTTATAATTAAAAATTTCTATTTTAAAAAAAGGAAGTTTTTTGCTTGGCCAAATATTAAAGCTAAAAGAATGATTGTCCCTGAAAGGATAGGTAATATTTCTCCAATAAAAATTGCAAGAGAAGTATTATTTCTTATTAAAAATAGAGATCAATTAAAAAGTATTAGGGATAATCTACATAAAGAAAGAGGAAATAAAGGTGCTGCGAAAAAACTTGCTTCTATAATTGTTAATTCAATAAAAAAACTTTAACAATTACCAGGGATCATCAATTTCAAACTTTTCTGATTTTTTGTTATCTTGAACCAAATTTTTTTCATCTAGTGGTTCAATATCTAAAGTTTCAGTTGCATTTTGAATTGGTCTTTTCGAAACTAAATTAGTAGTTGATTGTTTCTTTTGCTTTAAATCAATTTTGTTTTTTTCATCTATTTGATTAAGACTATTTTGATTCTCGATCTGATCAGAATCATCATTATCCATATATAGCCTTTTTCTGTTACTGATTTCATCTGTGGAACCTTTTATTTCAACATATTCAAGTTCATCTTCATAATCATCTTCATAATCATCTTCTTCAACAACTTCTTCATATTGCTCGGCCAAATTGTTTTGCTGTTCTGATTCAGAACCTGAAAGTAACTGATTCTCAACAGGTACAAGATTGGCTGAGTATCCATTTACTTCCCTTTCATCCCATGAAGAACCCCCGACTCCAAGTTTTTCAAGTAGTCCACTGCTTAGTTGCTTCAATTTCTCTTCCGCACCTTCATAAACAATAATCCTATCAGTACCACTACTTACAATTTCCTCAACAGGTATTTCCCAAGTACTTAAAACTCCCTCACCTAAAAGCGGAACACCAACAGCACCCACAACGAGAGATATCAAATCTCCAGTCTCAATATCAAAAGAAAAGCCAAGAACTCTTCCTAAAAGTTGTCCAGATTCTGTAATCACTTGACAATTAATTACCTTCCCATATCTTTCTGGAGAAAAACTCTCACTCAAAGAATCTAGGGAGTCAACTAATATGACATCTCCAACTTGCTTTATACTTTCTAAAGGCATCCATTTTGGCAAACCTGGTAAAAATCTTGTAAGTGGATTATCTCTTAGTCCCAAAGCGACCACCTCCCTCCTATCGATATCAACAACAACTTCGCCAACTACGCCCAGACGCCTCCCAGTATCTGTAGTTATAACTTGTGTTCCCATTAATTCTGACCTTAACCATAAACGTTCGCTAGGAACCGAGTTAGGGAGATTCTTATTAGTAGATGTGTTAGACAAGCTCATTAATTTCTTTCTATCATTCTGACGTATAAATTTAAAAAAGTGAGTTTATGCAGCATTTGGTAACCCAAGAACTTGAGTATTAGCACCTCTTGCTTGCGCAACCCCAATTGTTCGTTCAGACGCATTAATCATAGGTCTTCTATGACTTACGACTATAAATTGAGCATTTGATGACTGATTCGATATTAGCTTTGACAATCTTTCAACATTAATACCATCTAAAAAACTATCAACCTCATCTAATGCATAAAAAGGTGAAGGTTTGTACTTTTGCAAAGCAAATAAAAAACTTAAAGCAGTTAAAGATTTTTCACCACCTGACATAGAGGCTAATCTTCTGACATTTTTTCCCTTAGGATGAGCCACTAAAGTTAATCCTCCTTCTAAAGGAGAATTAGGATTTTCAAGTTGTAAAAATCCATCTCCATCAGATAAATTTGCAAAAATTTCTCTAAAATGTCTATCAACCTCTTTAAATGCTTGCATAAAAGCCTCCTGACGCATCGTAGATACGGTTTCTATTCTCAACAATAATTCAGATCTTTCATTTGATAGAATTTCTAATTTTTCTCGCAAACCATTTAATCTCTCAATTAATTCTTCTAGTTCATCAAGAGCCAACATATTAACAGGTTCTAAGCTTTGTAGTTTTGTATTTATGATTGAAATTTCTGATTGCAAAGATTCAAGACTCTTCCCTTCATATTCTCCAAACTCTGGGTAAGGATTAGGTAAATCTTTTTTATAATTTTCTAATTTTATTTTCTCGCTCCTCATCTCTTCTTTAAGAGAATCCATATCCCTTTCAAGATATTCAAGCTTCAACAGATAGTTATTATATTCTTGCCTTTTATTTGAAATTGAAGAGTTTAATTCATCTCTTTTCCTTCTCAACAAACCTAAATCCTTCTCTAGAGAATTTTTTTGATTATCGAGATCTAAAAGCTCTTTTTTAAATTCATCTCTTTTTTCTATCCATTCACTATGAGCAATTGCAAGTTGTTTGATAGATTCCTGCAAGTTTTTTTCTTGCAGTAAAGTAATTTTTAATGAATTATTGATGCGCTCTTTATTTAAAGCAAATTGATTCTTTTTATCTATTAATGTATCCCTATCATTATTAAGTAATTCAAGTTTTTTATCAAGATTATTAAATTCGTTATTAAAAGCTATTAATGATGATTTTTGATTTTTTTCATAATTTGCCTTTTGAATGTTTTGTAATTGATCAAACTTATCGTGATAAGGCTTCAATTCATTTTTTAAATGATCTAACTCGTTAACTAATAATTTATTAGCAGTATCAAGTTTATTTAATCTCGATTCACAATACTTAATTCTTTGCGTAACAGCCTTAAGAGAATCTTGATTTACTTCAATTTCTTTGTTAAATGAGGCACAATCCTCAATTATTTGACTGCGGTTAGAATTTAACTTACTAAGTCTATTATTTTTTATTATCAAATCATTATTTGACTCTTTTAAAGCTTCTTCGATAACTAATAATCTTTCTCTTATAGGACTTGATTCATCAATATCATTATTAATTCCAAACCTATAAGCCAAATCTTTATTTAACTTACTACCTCCTGTAATAGCACCACTTGCTTCAAATAATTCACCACTTAAGGTGACCAACCTATTTTTTTGTGTAGATAACCTAGCTGAAGATAAGTCTGAAAAAACCAAAGTATCTCCAAAAACATATCGAAAAACATCTGAATAGACCTCATCAAAAGTAATTAGATTAATAGCTTTATCAATAAATCCCTTCTCCCTGTTATTTTCAAATCTTGAAATTGCATAATTCTTTTTTTGACTTTTAATTCTATTTAAAGGTAAGAAAGTTAATCTTCCCGCTTTCTTCTTTTTAAGGATTTCAATTGCTTTAGCAGCAATATGATCATTATCAACAACAATTTGTCCTAATCTATTTCCAGCAGCAATTTCTAATGCATATCTATTTTTCTCACTGACCTCTCCAAGTTGAGCTACATAGCCATGTATACCCTCTAACCCTGCCTCTAAGAGAATTCTGAGAGCATATGAACCTCTTGATTCGTTTAAAGCTTCTTTTCTGCTTTCGAATCTAGATAAATCCTTTTCAAGCCTTAATTGCTCGTTGTTTAGCCTTGATTTAGTTTTAATTAATAAATCAATTTCATTTTTCAAAGAATTAATTTCTGAGCTATTACTTACCAGGTTTTTATTCTTTGTATCGGATGTCTCTTTTTTTCTTTGATTTCCCTCAGAAAGTTTCTGCCTTTCTAAGTCTAAGGAATCAATCTGAGACAATATCTCATCTTTTTGAATATTATTTTGAATAGTTTCTTCTTCAATTTTCCTTTTTTTTATTTCCAAAGGATTAATTTGATTTTTTATACTTTCAAGCTCAGCATTTAATTTGATACTTTGTTTTGAGAATTCTCCAGATTCTCCAGCCGCATCAGAAAGTTTTTTTCTAGATAGTTTGTGTTTTAAAGTGAGATCATCAATTTGCAAGTTCAATTGATTTAAAAAATTATCATCGAAATTTTCATATCTCATCTTTTCTGACTCGATATTCCTCTTAGAAATAGCAATTTCATCTCTCTGCTTTTGTAATTTAATACCTTCTTCTTTATTCAGACTTGATATCCTATCAAGTTCTCTCAAGCTAGAATTAATACTTCCAATATCAGAATTCACTTTTATCAATTTATCTTCTCCTTTCTCCTTAAGCTCATCAACCAGTATTTTCAAAGCATTTTCTAGGACTGATATTTCTTTAGTAATAGATTCTTTTTGTTTATTAAATAATATTTTATTTTTTTCAATTTCACTTCCTTTTTTTTCTATAGATTCAACATGCTTAACTTGTTTATCAAAAATAAGAACTTTTTCTAATTCCTTTATTTGTAGTAGTTTTGCCTTTAACTCTTTATATCGCTTTGCTTTTTCACATTCTTTTTCAAGCTTATTCTTAGTAGATTGCAATTCATTTTCTAAAATTTCACATCTTTCTTGTCTTTCGAAAACGTCATTTAATTTTGCATTAGTTTGTTCAATTCTTGTATCAAAAAGTGCGACTCCTGCTAATTCATCAATAAGATTTCTCCTCTCCTTATTATTCATTGATACTATTCTTGTTACATCACCCTGCATAACAACATTGCTGCCCTCAGGATCAACACTAATATCTCTTAATATTCTCTGTATTTGTTGCAAGGTACATTGTTTTCCATCAGAAGTATACGTAGAGGCATAAGAACCACCTGGCATAAGCCTTAATTTTCTAGAAACTACCCATTCTTTTTGACCTTTATTAAGGTCAATTTCTTCTTCTTCTAGTTCCAAAGGCGGAAGGTCCTCTCTGGGGGACCAATCTTGAATATTAAATTTTACCGATACAGATGTTTCCGATGACTTACCCTCTTTAACTTTTGAGTTATTTATTAGATCTGGCAATCTTTCAGCCCTCATCCCTCTACTATTAGCTAGACCTAAGCAGAATAATATTCCATCTAAAATATTACTTTTCCCAGAACCGTTAGGACCCGTAACCACAGTAAAACCTTCTTCAAGAGGAATTTTTACATTTCCCCCAAAAGATTTAAAATTTTCAAACTCGACCTGATTGATATGTACCAATCTCAAGTCTCAATAGCTAAATAAGAATAACTAATTTGCAAAAATTCTCAATAGAAATATTACGTTTATTTATAAATGAATATTAATAATTTTTGCTCAATCTACAAGAATTACCAGAAATTTCAAACAAACCGTAAAGAAGTTTACCATCCAAAATGAATCGATAATATTCAGAGTCTAATTTATCAGAAACAATTTTAAATATTCCATGATCAATTCTTTTTACAAACCCTCTATTATCAGAAAGTTCATGTTCTATCCTGGATAACCATACAAGTCTATGATTTGGCTGCTTAGAAATTTCTATAGAAGCTTGATTTAATAAAGGTAGTTTTAAAAATTTCCAAGTTAAACAATCTATTCCATTTTCAACAAGGAAATCATAATGAATATCAAAAGAGTCAGCAGAAATAACTTTATGTTCAAGCAAAACCCATTTGTTCATTATTTAATTGATAAATAAATCGAATTAATTTTCAAAACAAAGTTGAGGCAAAGATATATTTTATGAAAGATGGTTACTGTTATTTAATTACTTGCATCAGGAACAAATCTTAAAGCAATAAATAGCAAACTTCCAGCTCCAGCAATAGCTGCAGCTACTAATCCAAAATCTGTAGGGATTGTGCGAGATGCAAAAATTAATGATGCAAATGTAATATCCATGATGAAATTTAAACTCATTTAATAAATTCAGTATTAGCTTAACAAAACCTTCTTGCAGAACAGACTAGATAAATAAAATGTAAATAAACTTTTATATGTTTATATTCTATATAATTAGAACAATTCTTTAGATAAGGGTTCCAAATTAAGAAAATAGGGTCTAATCTTAAAATAAATGAGTTTAAATAATGGAGACTTACGATCCTCCCAAAGAAGTAGAAGAAAAAGAAAATAACTCTGATCTTCCTGAAAAAGAAGTTATCTCGGAAAAATGGTTACTTGAAAAAATTGACAGTTTAATACCTCTAATAAAAGAAAAATGGCCTAACATTGGACAACAAGCCCTAGAAGCCACAAAAGGGAGTATTGATGATTTAGTTGAAATCATAGCTACCCATAGTGGAACTTCAGTAATTGGAATAAAAAGCCAACTATTTGAAATAATTGATTCAATCAGAGAAAATAATTGGGAAATATCAGAAAAAATTGAACCAATCGAAAGTCAATTAGAAGAATTATTAGAAGAACTTAACAATACACTTAGACCAAAAATAGAAAATCCAATAAGAAAAAAACCACTTTTATCTATTGCTATTGCGGCTGGTATTGGTTTACTAATAGGAACTCTACTAAACGGTGGCAGAAAATAATATGGAAAAACCAAAAAATAAAAACTTTGCAAATACTGCCTCCAGAATTTCAGCGATCGCAAGTTCAGTGATGGATTTGCATGTAAGAATAGCTCTTCAAGAAGTAGATAGAGAAAAAAGAAGATTAATTAGTGGTGGATTATTTTTGGCAATTGGAAGCACATTATTATTAATAGTACTAATTTGCATCCATATTATTTTTTATGTTTTTCTAACGAAATATAATAATTGGAATATTGAATATAATTTATTACTTATGATATTTATCGATTTATTTCTTGCAGGCTTAAGTTTGAAGCTTGGAGGAAAATTAGCCAAGGGACCTTATCTTCCTCAAACGTTAGAGGGTTTAGGCAAGACAACAAAGGCCGTTTTAGGTAAAAAATAAATTACCTTATTAAATACTTTATCCATCTACAATTTATTCCCCCATTACTAACGGGAATTTTCAAGGAAGATTTCATTTTCAAATATTTTGTTAGTTTTGGATTTCCACTTAAAAGCCAAAATTCCCAACCTGAAAAATTATTCTTTAGGAAGATTCCCATTTGTTCATATAAACAAATCAATTCATTTTCATCGCCTAATTTTTTGCCATATGGAGGATTACATATGATGATCCCAGGTGTGCAACTTAATTGGAGTTCTAAAAAATCATTATTTATAATTTCAATATAATTTTCGAGCCCAGCCAATGATATATTTACATTCGCCTGCTCAAAAACCTTTTTATTAATTTCACAGCCTATTATTTTTGGTAATTTTTCATAATTTATAATTTTATTTTTTGCCTTATTTTTTTCATTAAGATAAATATCTTGCCTAAAGTCCAACCAATTCTCAAAAAGATATACTTGATCAATATTTATGGGAACTCCAAGGAATTGGTTTACCGCCTCAATTAAAAAAGTTCCTGAGCCACACATAAAATCTATTAAAGGAACTTTGCCATTCCATTGAGTCATATTTATCAATCCAGAGGCTAAATTTTCTTTTAATGGAGCATTTCCAATTGCGGGTCTATAACCTCTTTTGTGTAAGCTTTCTATGCTGCTTTGAAGACTGAGAATTGCTTTATTATTATTTAAATGCAGATGAATGACAAAATCAGGATTATCTAGAGAAATATTTGATCTTTTATTCCAAAATGCCTGTTGCAAATCAGTTATAGAATTTTTTACTTCAAGAGCAGTGAAATGTGTGTGAGTTAAAGAAGATGTTCGCCCAGTTACTTGAACATTAAACGTTTTATCATAATGCAACCAATTTAACCAATCAAATGAATCTCTAACCCCCTCATATAAAGATTGTTTGTCATAGCAATTAAAACTTGCAATTTCTCTATAAAAACGAAAAGTTAATCTGGAATAGAAATGAACTCTATAAAAAGTTTCAAAGTCACATTCAAAATTAATAAATCTTTTATAAGTATTAATATTAAAGCCGCCTAAATTTGAAATTTCTTCAGCTAAAGATTTCTCTAGTCCCTCCGGAGCTGATGCCACTACATTCATATACGAAAAAACTTAATAAAAAAACTATTCAATAACCATTTTGCCTGTCAGAATATAAATGTCCAATTGGACTAGGTAATCTCAACCGATGTTTCGGACAGCGGTTCGATTCCGCTCAACTCCATTATTTGGGGTTGTAATGGTTTCGACGGGGCATAAGGAAGGTGACTGAAGCCGGCTCGGTTAGAGCAAAAACACAAATGCTAACAAAATCGTTAGTTTCTCCCGTCAAACAGCACCAGTTGCTGCTTGATCCTAAAGGAGATGGGGTTATATCAGCCTTATCAACCAAATGATACGAGGAGTCTGGAAGGACTCCACTTTTTTTAAATAACTAAGAAGTTGTAGTAGATAATTTATTAGTGTGTAAATATTGCTGCAGTTGCTTGTATTAAAAAGAATTTTTTTAATTTTATAAGTATAAATACTGAGAAGATAAGTTTTAAATTAATTTATCTTATTATAAAATCCAAACTTACAAAATGGAATCTAATAAAAAACTAAATGACTTGATAATAAATCTCAAACCAAAAGTTATTAGATTCACTGGTGAAAAATTTCCTAATGAACTATGGAATAGAGGTTGTCAAATCAAAAAAAATAAGAAAATATCAAGCTAAAAATTTAATTAATTACTCGAAAAAGGATTTTTCGGCATTTTTTTTAAACATTTTTTTGAAACTTCCTGAAGTACTTTAAATTCATTTTTATTTAAATTCCAATTAAATACATTCGATACATCTATAACTTGAGATTTTTTTCGCATTCCAACTAATGGAATAGTTCCTTGATAACAACACCAATTAATTGCTACTTGCGCTTGTGAAACTGATCTTTGATACGCAATTCTTTTTAGACAACTCCGCAATTCATATGTTGGTTTTTTATAGTTTTCAAATAAAAAATTACGAATAAAACTTTTTTCTTTATTTTCTTCTTTATCTGGATCAATACAAAGTATTCCAAAAGACAAAGGACTATAAGCAAAGAAATCAATATTATTTTCTTCGCAAATTTTTTTCACCTGATATTGTTTTTCTAAATCGGGAGCAAGCAAAGAAAACTGTATCTGAACACTGTTTAGGCTCTGATCTCTTTTTGCCAAAAAATTAATTAATTTCGTCAATCTTTTGGGACCTATATTTGATAAGCCGATTCGAAAATCAAAGCCTTGATCTTTTAAATCGCAAAGACTATTCAAAAGCCCTAATTCCTGCCAAGGATTGTATTTTGCAGTTGACCAATGTAGCTGCACTATATCTAATTTATTATTAAGTCTTTCTAAACTTTTCAAAAAAGGTTTATTAAAACCTCTGTCACCCATTCTCCATGGATAAGGTGCAAGTTTAGTTGCCACTTGAATTCTTTTTTTCTTTGCTGCAGGAGTATTTAGTAAAAATTTGCCTATCAATAATTCACTTCTACCCTGAAGGTTCCCAGTACCGTAAGAATCTGCTGTATCAATTAGATCAAAACCTCTTCGTAATGCTTCATTATATGTCTCACGTAAATCATCGTCATTTGTAGATTGGTAATTCCAAAAAAGCTTATTACCCCAAGACCAAGTACCTAATCCGATTCTTTTCTTCACAGCTTATTTAAATAAGGAAATTTATAAGGTTATCTAAAGATATTAAATTAATTTCTTAAAAATATTTCAAAAAATAAGTTTTAAAGCATTAAAAATCAATTTCTCTTGACATTAAGAAATTATTCTCCAAAGTAGGAGAAATAAAAATAAAAAATTGTTCATTACCGTTTGCGGACAAAAAGGGGGTGTAGCCAAGACCTGCACAAGTATTCACCTTGCTAGTGTTTGGCATTCTGAAGGTAAAAAAGTTTGCATAGTCGATGCCGACAAGAATAGATCTGCATTAGCATACGCATCAAGAGGAAATCTTCCATTTCCAGTTTTCCCAGTCAGTTCAGCTGCTAAAGCATCAAGATCATCAGAAATTGTAATAACTGATGGACAGGCTAGCAGTGATCAAGACGAACTTAAACACTTAGCTTATGGTTCGGATTTAGTTATCTTACCTACAACTGCAAAAGCAAGATCAGTAGAATTAACTGTAGAACTAGCTAATTTATTAAGCCACTTAAAAGTTAACCATGCAGTAGTAATAGTAAAAGTTGATTTTAGACAGCAAAAAGCAGCGCAGCAAGCCAAAGCAGCTCTAGAAAATTTTGGTTTATATGTTTTTGATACATTTATACCCTTACTTTCAGCATTTGATAAAGCAGAAGCCACGGGCAATGCTGTATTTGAAGCTATAGACGATTTAGGCAGATCAGATCCTCGTCGAATGACGGGCTGGTCTGCTTATTGTTCAATTGCCTCACAAATTCCATGCCTGATTTCGAAGCCCTCATCCGACACCAACAACTTAAACAACCAACAACCAATAAGCGCTTAAAAGTAGTTGATTCTCCTAATTTTGAAGAAGAAAAAAACGAAGAAACAATAATTAGACAATCTGGATTATTAATTAATTTTTTTGGAGGTTTTATAGGCTCTTTAATTGGAACTTTAACAATACTATTTCTTTATATAAATGAATATCTACCATTAGATTTACTAAAACTTAAGTAGTATATTCACTATTCATTTCTATACAAAGATAATCGCTAATAATTGACTTCAATAATTGACTTTTTATAAGTCAATACAATTGTAAGCAAAGTGTAAGTGGTAATTAAAAACTAAGTTTTTACTAAATTTCTAATTTGCAACAGTAAGCAAACTGTAAGCAACAGAACATGCTTTCTGAAACAAGTCTAAATTAAATTAAATCAATATCTGAGTGATAACTTTAATAAATTAGTTAGTAATTTTTTTAATTTTTTCTAAATTCCATTTATCAAATATTAATTTCATTTCTCTTTCGTAGTATCTTACTTTCTTGGAGAAAGGTAGTTGTTGAATAATTACCCCAAAGGGAAATTTAAAAAAAGAAGAAACATAAACAATATAAAACTCGATAAATGACGGTTTTGGTGGGAGAGGTAAATTTTTTACATATGCCCAATCAATGCATGGTTTTAGTTGCTTATCACTATCAGCAATATTTTTTCTACATCTCCAGTAAGAGAATAAATAAATACCAATAAAAATCGGTAGTGGAAGCAGTCGCAACATTAAATATCAAGGATAATTTTTCTTCTCATTGATTCATATTAAAGTGATAGTTTAGTTTTTATGAAAAGTCTTGATGATATCCCAAAATATAACCCTTCCAATCATATTTTTCTTTTTTGTATATTCAAAAATAAGTTTGTGTAATTCGCAATCACCAATAACAGCAAAAGAAATGTATTAATTGACATTAAAAAAGAGGGTAGTTATACCCTCTAATATAAATTGAATATCAAAAAATTTCCAATTGTTTAATAATGTGGTGGTTCTGATTCTTCTTGAGGAAAATAGGTATCAATATCATTACCTTTTTCTTTCTTTTTAAAATATTCTTCGGATGGGTCTAATCCATCATTATCGTAATTTCGTTCTTTTTCCATTATTTATCTAATACACTTTTTACTTTATCTGAGAATTTTTGTTCTTTATCAGTTCTAGTATTTACTTTCATTGTTGTATAAATTCTAGGCGCACCTTTTGAATGAATTTTTTTATGACACTTTTTAACACATTCAAATACTTTATCCCAATCTCCCTCTATTGCCGTTCCATTCGCTCCCAATTCATAGTTTAGTCCTTCATTTTTGATAACTTCAATACACTCTTTTATATAAGGAGATAGGGAAGTTCCAACTCCAATAGGGACTAAGCATAAGTCAATACTTACAAACATAATTTTTTCCTATTTTGATAAATCTAACGATTCATATCCTAAATGCTAATGTTGATAGATTTAGCGAAGAGAATCACTAAAACTTTACTAAAAATAAAATAAGAGGGCATTTGTTTGCCCTCTACGAATCTTATGCACCTCGCTGTCCACAAAGTCGATGAAGTGCTTTTGACTCCTGCATTATTTCCACTCTTAGTGAATGGGAAAAGATAGTCGTGACAACCACTAAGCACTTCTACTCGGGTAATATTACTCTATGAATTTTAAGTTAAAAGGAGGACAATATAAATATAGATCTAGGAGATCTTATGAAACTATTCAATCAATTTAACATTCTTCCAAGATACTTAACTGCGTTTAATTATGCAGGATTAAATCTAAAAGAAAACCCAAAAGAACTTAAGAAATGCACCCCTGTGTTTCAAAACTTTTGGGAGAAAGAATGTAGAGAACATCCAACAAATAAAAAATGTTTAATTTACTGCGACTGAGTTATTAATTTTAGTCTTTATTAAAAAAGGAGGTTTTATGAAACTAACTACTTCATTCACCATTCTCAATCGAAAATTAAATGAGATGGTTTTAATTAGAGATGCAATGAAAAAAAGAATATTAGCAACTGAAAGATTGCATGATGATTATAGAAAAATGTTCAAAAATAAAGAACATCAAACCATAGTTAAAGGTTATGTTTAACCTAGTTAGACTAAATTTAATTAGCAATAATAAGTCCTAATTTAATGTAAGAAGATCGTAAGCAACATATGTACAATCAACAAATCTTTTTATATAACAACGTTTTAGCGTTAAGTCGTATATTCGCTATTAATTTCAACATACTTTTTAGAAAGATCGCACCCCCAAGCAGTACCTTTCGATTCACCAGAGTTTAGATTAATCACAATTTTTACAATATCATCTACTAAATATCTACCTTTCATTCTGGATTTCATATAATCCGTGACTTTTTGTGGATCATATTTATTTAACTTGCCGTTTTCCAAAATCTGAGCGCTTCCTATATACAAGTCAACGTGATTTAAGTTGAATTTCACTCCAGAATTACCTGCAGCAGAAATAATTCTTCCCCAATTAGGATCACAACCATGTATCGCAGTTTTTACCAAAGTAGAATTACAAATAGATTTCGCAAGCATAATTGCATCATCAGTATTTTTTGCTCCTTTAACCATAACTTCTAATAAACAATTTGCTCCCTCTCCATCCCTTGCAATATTTTTTGCCAAGTTTTGACATACAATATCAATCCCTTTTTGGATAATTGGAAAAAACTTTTTTTCAATTTTCTCTCCTGAATTTATTCCAACAAAAGAATCATTTGTGCTTGTCTCTCCATCAACTGATATTGCATTAAAAGATTTGTTAACGGCACTAGAAATCATTTTATCCCATTCTTCTTTTCCAATACCCGCATCACAGGTTAGAAAAGCAAGCATTGTAGCCATATTGGGGTAAATCATTCCTGAACCTTTAGCAAATCCTGCTATTTTTATTTTTCTACCTTGAATAATCGTCTCTATCAAAACTTTTTTCAAAGTCAAATCAGTAGTTAATATTGCTTCTGCTGCATTATTAAAATTATTACTCTTTAAATCGCTAACTAAATTCGGTAAATTTTTTACTAAATCATTTATTTGTATTGGAACTCCAATTACACCAGTTGAGCACATTAAAACTTCTTCTTCTTTTATTCCTAAAAGTTCCGCAATCTTTCTTGTAGCAATTTGAAAATGTTGAATTCCAAGATTGCCTGTACATGCATTTGCCTGACCAGAATTAATTAGTATTGCTCGTACAAAACCTGAGGTTTTTTTAATCCTTTTTTCACAAATATCCACGCAAGAAGCGCGAACTATTGATTGAGTAAACATTCCACTAAAAATACTTCCTTCTGGAGCGAGTATTAGTGCTAAATCTTTTTTATTAGAAGCTTTTAATCCAGCAGATATCCCAGCAAAAAGAAACCCCTTAGGTGTTACCTTACTGTCATCAACAAACGACCAATTGAAATCTAACCGGTTCAAACTTTTTGGTATTTTAATTCATATTAACTACTCTTTAATACTAAAGAAACAGGTAATTAGATTATTATTAATTATATGGATATTCTTCAAAAATCAAAAAACAAACAAAGAAGAATTGGTTTAACAGGCGGTATTGCCAGTGGGAAAACAACCATAACTAATTACATTAGAAAACATAAAAATATTCCAATATTAGATGCAGATAATTTATCAAGAGAATTAATCAAACCAAATACATATGAATATAAGAAAATTTTAGATTATTTTGGAAATAAAATTATTGATAATAATAATAATTCAGAAAACCTAATAAACAGAAAACTTTTACGGAACATTATTTTTAAAAATTCAGAAAGTAAAGAATGGATTGAAAAACTGCTTCACCCATTAATAAAAGAAAAAATGATAGAAGAATGCAGTCAATACAAAAATAACGAAACTATAGTATTGGTTATTCCTTTATTATTTGAAGCAAAATTTGAAGATATTTGCACTGAAATATGGTTAGTCAAATGTCCTAAAGAACTACAAAAAAAAAGACTTATTATAAGAGATAAAATTAGCGAAAAAGAAGCATATGAATCCATAAATCTTCAATTAAGTTTTGAAGAAAAAAGAAAATTTTCAGACATTATTTTAGATAATTCAGATGATCAAAATAAATGGATGGATACAATAAAAGAGCTTCTTTGAAGCTTTAGCTATTCAATTTTTCTGCAAGAAGTTTATTTGCAAGTTTAGGGTCAGCTTTACCTTTTGTTCTTTTCATAAGTTGACCAACAAAAAAACCAAGTAATTTGGTTTTACCATTTCTAAATGCTTGAACCTCATTTGGATGTTTAGTTATAAGTTCATCAATTATTGGTAAAATACTTGAAGAATCAGATATCATTGCTAACCCTTTTTCTTCAACTATTTTTTTTGGAGAAATATTTTTTTGAATTAGTTCAGGTAAAATTTCTTTTGCAATTTTTCCACTGATAGTGTTATTTGAAATCATGCTAATCATTTCAGCAAGATTTCCAGGGCTAAGTTTTAAGTCACTAAAACTAAGTTTATTTGCTTTTAAATAACCCACAATATCACTTGTTACCCAATTTGAAGCCAGTTTGGCGTCGACACCATTAGCTACTGTTTCTTCAAAAAAGTTTGCCATATTAATTTCATCAGAAATTACCCTTGCATCATATGCAGATAACCCAAATTCACTTACATATTTATTTCTTTTCTTAGAAGGTAATTCTGGAAGTTCTTTTAACCATATTTCTTTTTGGGCTTTT
Source organism: uncultured Prochlorococcus sp. (assembly GCF_902616385.1). Lineage (GTDB taxonomy): Bacteria > Cyanobacteriota > Cyanobacteriia > PCC-6307 > Cyanobiaceae > Prochlorococcus_A. The sequence continues at coordinate 46,497 of NZ_CACMSM010000004.1, forward strand.
GTAATTTCAATTGGTCCTAAGTCAGGATCAGGAAAATATCTATAGTCACTGCTCCCTTCTTTCATCCTCATACTTTTTGTTAATTGCTTAGCTTCGTCCCATAACCTTGTTTCTTGGAAAATTTTTCCTCCATTTTCATAAACTTCTATTTGCCTAGCTATTTCATAATCACAAGCCTTTTGAATTGCAGAAAATGAATTCATATTCTTTATTTCCACTTTGGTACCAAAAGGCGCATTAGGTCCTTTTCTAACTGAAATATTGACATCGCATCGCAAAGAACCCTCTTGCATATTTCCATCTGATACTCCTAGATATCTAACTGTTCTTCTAATCTCTGAAGCATATTCAGATGCCTCTTTACCTGATCTAATATCTGGCTTACTTACAATCTCACAAAGTGCTATTCCTGCACGGTTGTAATCAACTAAAGAATACTTAGAACCAGCTAATCTGTCACTACCTGAATGGACTAGTTTCCCGGCGTCTTCTTCCATATGTAGCCTTTCTATACCAATTTTTTTGATATAAGGTTCTTTGTCCTTTTCAATTATTTCAACCTCTAACCAGCCATTTTCAGCTAATGGCTCATCAAATTGTGAAATTTGATAATTTTTAGGAAGATCAGGATAAAAATATTGTTTTCTATCAAATTTACAATGATCTGCAACATGTAAATTTAATGCTAAAGAAGTTTTTACAGCATACTCAAGAACAGTCTCATTCAAAACTGGAAGAGTTCCTGGTAATCCACAAACTACAGGATCTATATGTGTATTAGGAGCATCCCCAAAAGCTGTTGACGCAGATGTGAATATTTTACTTTTCGTATTAAGCTGTACATGAGTTTCCAAACCAATCACAGCTTCCCAAGATTCCAAATTGTTCATTATCAAAAGTCTCTTTATTAATATTATTGGATATAAAGGAAAAGAGGACCAAAACACAAATAAAAATATTAATTATTAAATGACACAAGAAACAAAAAATTCAATATTAATTATTGGCGGTGGGCTTGTAGGTTTGTCTGTTGCTTATGAATTTTCACGCAATAATTTCAAAGTTATACTTTTAAGCAAAAACAGAAATGAATCAGCTGGATTTGTTGCTGCAGGTATGTTAGCTACTCATGCCGAGGGACTCGAAGATGAATTACTCAAATTTGGCCAAACAAGTCAAAGTCTAATTCCAAAGTGGATAAAAAATATTGAACAAGATAGTAATATCAAATGCGGTTTAAAAAAATGTGGCATAGTAGTTCCTTTTGCAAATAAACAAGATCTTGAAGATTTTCCCACTAATAAATATGGAAAATACTTAAATCAAAAAGATCTTCAAACAGAAATTAGTGGAATTAATTCTATTTGGAAACATGGCTTACTTTTTGAACAGGATGGTCAAATAGATAACCGGAGAAGACTTATGCGTGCTCTTGAGAGAGCGTGCTCCTTGCATGGAGTCGAATTTCAAGAAGGATCAGAAGTAAAGGATTTGACATTCGAACAAAACAAAATTACAGGTGCAAGAGTTTTATGTGCCACTGGGGAAATAAAAAAAATTAACTGCGAAAAAGCAATTATATGCAGCGGTGCTTGGAGTAAAAAAATTTTTAATAAGATTCCAGTCTTTCCTGTAAAGGGACAAATGCTATCAATACAAGGTCCAACAAATTTTTTGAAAAGAGTTATTTTTGGTCCAAGAACTTATCTAGTTCCCCGTGATGATGGACTTATCATAGTTGGAGCGACAGTTGAAAAAGATTCAAAATTTAATCAGGGTAATACTCCTAATGGAATAAAGCAACTGCATGAAGGCATTCGCTCCTTATTACCAGAAGCTATTAATTGGCCACAAATGGAACATTGGTGGGGATTTAGACCTTGCACACCAGATCTGAAACCAATAATTGGAAAATCAAAAATTGAAAATCTTTTTATAGCTACGGGACATTACAGAAATGGAGTTTTATTTTCTGCAATAACAAGTGATCTTCTTTTGAAAATAGTTCAAAATAAAAATCTCAACGAAATAGAAAAAAGCTTTTTAGAAAAATTTAGTTTAGATAGATTTGCGATTTAAATTTTAATTTTCAGATCGCCATTTCGAATCAGAAGTTTCCCACTCACATAATTCCTCTTCGTTAAACCATAGATCAATTTCAAATTTTGCTGTATCTTCTCCATCAGAACCATGAATAATATTCCTCCCAATATCAATAGCTAAATCACCTCTAATTGTTCCAGGCTCTGCTTCCAGAGGTTTTGTTGCACCTATTAGTTTTCTAGCACTCAAAATAACTCCTTCGCCTTCCCACACCATTGCTACAACAGGACCACTTGAAATAAAGTCTACTAAATCACCAAAAAAGGGTCTTTCTCTATGTACTCCATAATGATTTTGAGCAAGTTCTTTTGAAGGAATTAATTGCTTTAATCCAACCAATTTAAATCCTTTTTTTTCAAATCTGCCTATAATCTCAGAGATATATCCCCTTTGAACTCCATCTGGTTTAATTGCAATAAAGGTTCTCTCTTGGGTCATTTAGTTAATAATCACTCTATGTATATTCAACTTTAGGGTGGTAACTTGGCAAGTAATCATTAAAATAAAAGATATTGTTTTGAGTTATTTTCAAAAACATTTATTAATTACTAAGACATAAATTGACCAATTTTGAGCCGAAAAAATTAAAAAATATTTGGACTATTAAAGATAGTATTGCGACTTATAACATAGACAAATGGGGAGATAAATATTTTTCTATAAATTCCAAAGGAAATATATCAGTAACTAAAGATATAAAATCTGAAAATAAGATTGATCTTTTTAAGCTTGTCAAAGAACTTAAGAGTAGAGAAATAAACCCTCCATTAATCATAAGATTTAATGATATCTTGAAAGATCGAATAAATGCATTACATGACTCTTTTTTAAAAGCAATAAAAACCTATAAGTATAAGAACATTTATCAAGGCGTTTTTCCTGTCAAATGTAATCAACAGAAAAATGTCCTAGAAAAGATAATAGAGTTTGGTAGCCAATGGGATTTTGGTTTAGAAGTAGGAAGTAAATCAGAACTTTTAATTGGCCTTGCACTTCTTGAAAACCAAAATTCATTATTAATATGCAACGGATATAAAGATAAAAAATATATTGAGATTGCTACTTTGGCCAGAAAACTCGGCAAAAATCCAATAATAGTTATTGAACAACGAGATGAGGTAATAAGAATAATTCAAGCAGTTAAAGAACTTAACGCGACTCCATTGATAGGAATTAGAGCAAAGTTATCAAGTAAAAGTAGTGGTAGGTGGGGTAAATCTATTGGAGATAATTCCAAATTTGGATTATCAATCCCAGAAATTATGTTGACAATAAAAGAACTAAAAGAAGCAAATCTTGTCAACGAAATGAAATTGCTCCATTTTCATATAGGCAGTCAAATAAGTGATATTGCTGTAATCAAAGACGCATTACAAGAAGCGAGTCAAATATATGTTGAACTATGCAAACTAGGAGCCCCAATGCAATATATCGACGTTGGGGGTGGATTAGGAATAGATTTTGATGGAACTAAAACCTCCTCCAACACTTCTACTAATTATTCTCTCCAAAATTATGCTAACGATGTAATTGCAACTATTAAGGATTCATGTGAATTAAATAATATCAAGCATCCAACCATAATCTCAGAAAGTGGAAGAGCAATAATTAGTCATTGTTCAGTTTTAATTTTTAATGTCTTAGGAACAAGTCATGTCAGTTCCAAACTACAAATTTTTGATAAAAAAAATCAACAATTAATAATTTCAAATTTACTTGATACTTTCTATGAATTAAAAAAACTTAAAAATAAAAAAATAAATTTATCTCAAATAATTGAACTATGGAATGATGCAAAAAAGTTTAAAGAAGATTGCTTAGTCGCTTTTAGATTAGGATTTTTAAGTTTGGCAGAAAGAGCTTATGCCGAAGAACTTACTTGGGCTTGCGCAAAAGAAATTTCTAATAACCTGAATAATGATGAAATCAATCATCCTGATTTATCTGAAATTACAGAAACTCTTGCATCAACTTATTATGCAAATTTATCTATCTTTAAATCAATTCCTGATAGCTGGGCAATAAATCAGATTTTTCCAATAGTACCAATACATAGGCACTTAGAGGAGCCTTTCTGCAAAGGCAACTTTGCAGATTTAACTTGTGATTCAGATGGGAAACTAAACAATTTTATTGATAATGGAAAAATTAAATCACTACTAAATTTGCATAAGCCAGAAGAAGATAAAGATTACCTAATTGGAATTTTTATGACTGGAGCCTATCAAGAAGCATTAGGAAACTTGCACAATTTATTTGGGAGTACCAACGTTGTTCACATAGACATAAATCAAGATAATTCATATAAGGTCAGAAATATTATTAAAGAGGACAGTAAATCTGAAATTTTACAATTATTAGATTACAGTTCAGCTTCTTTGGTTGAATCTATAAGAATTAATACTGAATCAGCAATTGATCAAAAAAAATTAACTATTGAAGAAGCAAGGAAATTAATGGATCAAATCGAAATTAGTCTCAGAAAAAGTAGTTATTTATCAGAATGACTAGCTAATGTTTTTTGCAAATAATCTTTAGCATAATCTAAAGCATCACTTAACTTATCAATATCTTTAGCACCTGCTTGAGCAAAGTTAGGCTTTCCTCCTCCACCTCCCGAACAAATTCTTGCAATCTCATTAATTAATTTACCTGCATGCAAGCCTATTTTTACTGCATCATCACCTAAAGAAACTACAAATAACAACTTTCTATTTTCTGGATTTGGTATTCCCCCAAGAATCAATATTGCTTTATTTCCCAAATGAGAAGTTAAATTAAGTGCTGCAGATTGCAAAGAATTCCCATCTAAGCCATCAATCTGATTTACTAAAATTGAAAAAGAATTTATTATTTCTGCGGATGATTTTATAGAAGAGTATTTAAAATATGCAATTTCATCTTTCATTTTTTGTATCTCTTTATTCTTATTAATAAGCTCTGCTTGCAAATTATTAACCCTTTCAAAAAGTTGATTAGGATTTGCTTTTAACAAATCACTTAATTGGTTTACTAATGCATTTCTATTACTAAAATAGTCTAATGCTGATTGGCCTGATAATGCTTCGATTCTTCTTACTCCAGCAGAGATTCCTTCCTCACTAATTATTTTGAAAGAACCTAATTCGGATGTAGTTTTAACATGTGTGCCACCACAAAGTTCCATTGAAACTCCTGGTACATTAACAACCCGCACTTCATCATCATATTTTTCTCCAAACATGGCGACTGCGCCCTTTTCAAGAGCCTCACTCTTAGACATATTTTTTATTTCTATGGCATGATTTTCCATAATCCAAGAGTTAACTAAAGTCTCAACCTTTGAAATTTGATCTTTAGAAATAGGATTAGAGGAATTAAAGTCAAATCGTAATTTATTAAAGGCTACTAATGAACCTTTTTGTCCAACACTTTCATTAATAACTGATTTAAGTGCAGATTGTAATAAATGAGTAGCTGTATGATTTGCAGCAGCCTTTGCTCTATTAGAGGAGCTAACATTAGTCTTAACTTTTTGTCCAATAGTTAATTTTCCTTTTTTGATCGTTCCATAATGTAAAAAAACATTTTTCTTTCGCATGACATTATCAACCAAGACCTCAACATCGTTTGAAAATATCGTTCCAATATCACCAACCTGCCCGCCAGATTCTCCATAAAAAGTTGTCTGATCAAGAACAATTAAAACTTTCTGACCTTCACTTGCTTCCTTAACTAATGTTGAATCCAAGAATATACCCTTTATTTCAGCTTCCGAAAGGAGTGACTCATAACCATTAAAAACAGTTTTGGTAAAAAGATCTATTTCCCGCTCTAATGATCCCTCTAATGTCAAATCAATATTACTTGAAGCAGCTTTAGCTCTCTCTTTTTGTGCATTCATTTCTTCTTCAAAACCCTTTACATCTACACTGATACTATTTTCTTCTGCAATTTCTACAGTAAGTTCTAGAGGAAATCCATAAGTATCATAAAGTTCAAAAGCTTTAAAACCAGAAATTAATTTCTGCCCTGAAGAAATTATCTCATCTAGCAATTTCTCTCCTCTTTCAAGAGTTTCCCTAAATCTTATTTCTTCAATTTTTATCTCATTCAAAATTAAATGATTATTATTTTTTAAATCAGGATAATTATTTTGCATTAAATTGATCCCGACAGTAGCAATATGCGGTAAAAATTCATTTGTTATTCCTAATAATCTCCCATGTCTGACCATTCTTCTAATAAGCCTTCTTAATATATATCCCCTGCCGAGATTACTTGCTGCTACTCCATCAGAAATTAAATGAATAACAGCTCTTGTATGATCACCAATGATTTTTAAAGAAATTTTGCTTTTATCATCTGAAGAAAAATAATCAATATTTGCAATCTCACAAATTTTTTTAATGATAGGAAATATTAAATCTGTCTCATAATTATTTTGCTTTTTTTGTAGTATTTGAGCCATCCTTTCAAGGCCCATTCCTGTATCAATATTTTTAAATTTTAAGTCTGTCAATTTTCCATTAGGATCACGATTATATTGCATAAAAACAAGATTATAAAATTCAATAAAACGATCTCCATCTTCTAAATTAATATTCTGCAGACCCTTTTCAGGATGAAAATCATAATAAAGTTCTGAACAGGGTCCACATGGACCTGTTTTGCCAGATGACCAAAAATTATCTTCCTCACCTAGTTTCACTATCCTATCTGGATGAATACCAATTTCATCTCTCCAAATTTTTGCAGACTCTTCGTCTTCATGAAAAACACTTACAATTATATTTTCAACAGAAAGTTGATAAATATTAGTAACTAATTCCCAAGCCCATTGAATAGCTTCTCGTTTAAAATAATCCCCAAAAGAAAAATTACCAAGCATTTCAAAAAAAGTGTGGTGTCTTGCTGTAACTCCAACGTTTTCTATATCATTTGTTCTGATGCACTTTTGGCTAGATGTAGCCCTTTTTGATGGTCTTTCTTTTAAACCTAAAAAAACTGGTTTAAAAGGTAGCATTCCAGCAATTGTGAGCATAACCGTAGGGTCATCTGGAATCAAAGATGCACTTGGAATGATTTTATGTAATTTTTCACTGTAAAATTTTAAAAAAGCATTTCTTATCTCATCTCCAGTAACTATTTTTTTAATTAGTTGAGATGTCATTTATCCAGAATAAGAAGATTAAAAATTAAAGAAAAGCGTAATTTCGGTTATTTCGCAAAAATAATCACGCGAATTTATATTCTATATAACTAGAGTTAATTAATAAAGCTAATTATTCTATGATAACCTCTGCCCAGACAAATAATTCTAAATTGGCACAAACTAATAACAAGCTGACAGTTCAATCTCAAAACTTTGCTGATGATTCTTGTGCCATAAGATCTTTGGATTGGGATCGGAGTAGATTTGATATTGAATTTGGTTTAAGAAATGGAACTACTTACAATAGTTTTATTATTAAAGGCGAGAAACTAGCAATTATAGATACTAGTCACGCAAAGTTCGAAGAATTATGGTTTGAAGAATTACTGATAAAGGTAAATCCGCAAGAGGTTGATTATCTAATTACTAGCCATACAGAACCTGATCATTCTGGTTTAATAGGTAATCTTTTAGAATTAAACCAAAATATCACAGTAGTTGGATCAAAATTAGCACTTAAATTTATTGAAGACCAAATACATATTCCCTTTAAACGTCTAGAGGTTAAGAGTGGAGAGTTTTTAAATCTCGGAACTAATCCTAATAGTGGTTTAGAACATAATATTGAATTTATAAGTGCACCAAATTTACATTGGCCAGATACCATTTTTTCATATGATCACAGCACAAATGTTCTCTATACATGCGATGCATTTGGACTCCATTATTGTTCTGACGAATTTTTTGACACAGATCAAAAAGAAATATACGATGATTTCCGTTTTTATTACGATTGCCTTATGGGTCCAAACGCTAGAAGCGTTATGCAGGCAATTAAAAGAATAGATAAGCTACCTGAATTAAAAACAATAGCTGTTGGTCATGGGCCTTTGCTGCATAACCAGGTCAATTTTTGGAAAGGAAAATATCTTGAATGGAGTAGTAATAAAAGTAAAGGCAATGATTTTGTGTCAGTCTGCTACATAAGCGACTATGGTTATTGTGATCGACTAAGTCAAGCGGTATCTCATGGAATAAGCAAAGCAGATGCTCAGGTTCAGTTAATTGATTTAAGATCTTCTGACCCGCAAGAATTAACAAGTTTAATTTCCGAATCAAAAGCAGTAGTCATTCCCACTTGGCCAGTAGACTCAGATAATGAATTAAAAGAATCTCTAGGTACTTTATTTGCAGCACTAAAACCAAAACAATTTACTGCAGTTTATGATGCATTTGGCGGAAATGATGAACCTATAGATTCCTTAGCAAATAAATTAAGGGAACTTGGTCAAAAAGAAGCTTTCTCTCCCTTAAGAGTTAAAAATATTCCAGATCCCATTGTTTATCAACAATTCGAAGAAGCTGGAACTGACTTGGGTCAATTGATCAATAAAAAGAAGAATATTGCCTCTATGAAGAGCCTTGATTCAAATTTAGATAAAGCGTTAGGGAGATTAAGTGGAGGATTATATGTAGTTACAGCGAGCCAAGGCGAAGGTTCTACATTTAGACAAAGTGCAATGGTCGCAAGCTGGGTTAGTCAAGCAAGCTTTTCTCCACCAGGTATTACAGTTGCAGTAGCAAAAGATAGAGCTATTGAATCATATATGCAAGTTGGGAAAGGTTTTGTTGTGAATATTCTGAGAGAAGATAACTATCAAAAAATGTTCAGACATTTTTTAAAAAGATTTGCTCCTGGAGCTGATAGATTTGCAGATGTAGATGTAATTAGCAACATCGCGGAAGGTGGACCAGTTCTCTCAGATTCACTCGCCTTTTTAGATTGCAAAGTAAGTTCCAGACTAGAGACTCCAGACCATTGGATAATTTACGGAGTTGTTGAAAATGGTAATGTTTCTGACTTATCATGTAAAACAGCAGTTCATCACAGAAAAGTTGCTAATCACTATTAGAAAATAAGTCTTTAAAATGTTAGATATTAATATAGGCTTACTTGCAGAAAATCAAAACTTATCAGAATTTGAAATTAGCGATAATTTTTCTTGTGTAAGATTCTTAGACCAAAATAAAGAAAGATTTGAACTTGAATTTAACCTTGAAAAAGGAACCTCTTTTAACACTTTTTTCATTAGAAGTGATGAGGAACTTTTTATTATTCATCCACCTGAGAAACAATATTTAGATTCGTTTAATAAACTAATTTCTAGGTTTTGTGATCAATTTAAATTAGGTAAAATCAACTTCATTTCTGGTCATATTAATCCCCAAATTATTGAAACTATAAAGAATATAAGTACCCAATTTGAAAACACAACTATTACTTGCTCTAATCCAGGTTATAAACTTATTAACGAACTTTGGAATCAAAGAAATCCTAACTTAAAAGACTTCATTGAAATTCAATTACCTAAAATAAACATAGTCAAAAAGGAGCAAAATTTAGAATTAGATAACATTTCACTAGAGTTAATTCCTATTCCAACAGCACGTTGGCCTGGAGGTCTGATAATTTATGAACGTAATCAAGAAATCCTTCTAAGTGAAAAAATTTTTTCTGCTCATATTGCTTCTTCAGATTGGTCTGAAACAAATCGAGTTAGTACAGAAATTGATAGGAAACATTTTTATGATTGCTTAATGGCACCAATGTCTAATCAAGTAATATCAATAACTGAAAAAATTGCAGATTACGATATTAAAACTATTGCACCATTACATGGTCCCGCTATCGAATATAGCTTAAAAAGCTTCTTAAATGACTACATTAGATGGGGTGAAAATCTCTCAACAAATAATCCTAAGATCGCTCTTATATATGCAAGTGCATATGGAAATACAGCCTCAATAGGTGATGCATTGGCTAAAGGGATAAATAGAACTTCTGTCGAAGTTGAAAGTATAAATTGTGAATTTACACCAAATGATGTACTTATCAAATCTATCAAAAACGCTGATGGATATTTAATAGGATCACCAACACTAGGTGGGCATGCCCCAACTCCAATAGTAAGTGCACTAGGAACATTATTATCAGAGGGTAATAGAGATAAGCCAGTTGGAATTTTTGGTAGTTTTGGCTGGAGCGGAGAAGCTATAGATTTGCTTGAAACAAAATTAAAAGACGGTGGCTTTAAGTTTAGTTTTGACCCTATTAGGATTAAATTCAGTCCAAATAAACCAAAGATTAAGGAATTAGAAGAAATAGGAACTCACTTTGGAAGAAAAATTATAAAAAAAACAAAGAAAAAACCCAGAAAATCTGATACTGGAATGATTACAAGCAAAACGGATCCAAAGCTACAAGCTCTTGGAAGAGTTATTGGTTCACTTTGCGTTCTGACAGCCTCTAAAGGCAAAGATGAGAATAATATTAAAGGAGCCATGCTTGCATCTTGGGTTAGTCAAGCAAGTTTTTCTCCGCCTGGGTTAAGTATTGCTGTAGCAAAAGATAGATCAGTAGAGTCTCTTCTACAAGTAGGAGATTCATTCGCATTAAATATTCTTAGTGAAAAAGATTTTAAAGAACCTTTGAAAAGATTCACAAAGCCCTTTGCACCTGGAGAAGATAGATTTGAAGGAATAAATATTGAATTAACTCCTAATGAACAGATAATAATTCCTGAATCGCTAGCATGGTTAGATGCTTCTGTAAAAGAGAGAATGGAATGTGGAGATCATTGGGTAATTTACGCAGAAGTACTACACGGTAATATACTAAAATCCGATAGTCTAACGGCAGTTCATCACCGCAAAACAGGTGCTAACTATTAAATTTATTTACCTAATTTATGACTGAAACAAAAGATCTAATAATCATTACTGCTAGTTGTGGTAGAAATCTAGAACTTTCTGAAAAATTTCTTGAAAAAAGTAATGAACTGAAAATAAGTTCTGAAATTTTAGATCTTACTACTCTTGATATTCCATTATTTAATCCAAGAATTCACAGCAAAGAAAATATTCCAAATGAAATAGAAGAATTAAAAAAAAAGCTTTTCGAGATTGAAAGGTGGGTGATTTGTGCGCCTGAATATAATGGATCCATACCTCCCATTCTCTCCAACTTCATAGCATGGCTATCTATTTCGGGAGATGACTTTAGGAATTTATTTAATGGTCAACCTATTGCAATTGCAACATTTTCTGGTGGCATAGGGTTAGAACTACTGACCTCATTACGAATTCAATTAGTGCATTTAGGAAGTCAAGTATTAGGAAGACAACTTTTGTCGTCATATAGTAAACCTATTGATACAAAAACTATTGAAGATATTATTCAAAGACTTTTACAGATGAAAAAATTAAAAACATAAACTTTTAATAGCTAAAAATTAATCTCATTTTTTCTCATTCCAAACTTTTAAAATTTCTCTTGCCATTGGCAGGGCGTGAACAGATCCACCACCAGGAGTATTCTGTGCAAAAGCAACTACAAGTAATTCGCTATTTTCAGAGGGTGTAAAGCAAACAAACCAAGCATGATCTGAGCCACCTTCACCGTCTTCCGCAGTTCCTGTTTTACCTGACACTGGAGGTAAATTTGAAACTCCATAATTAATTGATACTCCTGTGCCAGACTCTACTACTTTCCGGAGACCACTTTTTATCAATTGAATATTTTGTGGGTCAATATCAATTGGAATACGTTTTTTATCTGTAAGACTTTCTTCATCTTTTTTAGTCAAATGTGGAGTAACTAAATAACCTCCATTTGCAATAGCAGCATAAGCTCTAGCTATTTGAATAGGAGTAACTTGAACAACAAATTGTCCAATAGACATACTCGCAATATCTTCTGGGACCCATGGAGTTCTTCCTGGTTGCCCCCATCCTCTGCCTTTTTTAGCCCACTCACTACTTGCTACTAATCCTTTATTTTCTTGTTCAGAAATTTCAATTCCAGATAAGGAATTAAAACCAAGTTTTCTAGAAACCTTATGAATTTCATCAACTCCTGCACCATATCCGACTTGATAAAAAAATGTATTACTCGAAACTCTTAAAGCATCTTCATAACCTATTACTCCAAAACCTAAATCATTGTGTTCCCTGAAACATTGGCTTCCATAAGTGATACATGGTTTCGTATCTAACATTGTTTCTCTAGGAAATTTTCCACTTTCCAAGCCAGCTAAAGCCGTTACAATTTTCCAAACGCTTCCTGGATCGTAGGCATTTAATGCTCTATTAAATAAAGGTTTTTCAGAAGAATTAAAAAGTGTATTATATTCTTTCTCAGGTTTAAAATCCTTTGAGAAAAAATTTAAATCGAATGTAGGTTTACTTGCCATTGCTCTTATTGCACCATCTCTTGGATCCATTACTATTATGGCTCCAGCTTTTTTATCTTTAAGAACCTCCTCAGCAACTAACTGCAGATTAAGATCGATTGTTAGTTGAATATCATTACCTTGTACTGAAGGTCTTATACCCAATGATCTTTGAAATTTTCCTAATGAATTTACTTCAACCATTTCTCCGCCCCATTCACCTCTTATAAAATCTTCGTAAACATATTCAATTCCCGTCCTACCGATTAAGTCATTTAATTTATAACCCTTCTTAGATAAAAATTGATATTCTAATTCAGTAACTGGCTGAGTATAACCAATTACATGGGCGGCAAGAGATTTATAAGGATAATTTCTAATTAAATTGGTAGCTATTTCAAAACTAATTAAATTACCTTCATTCTCCTTAAATTTTATTAATTGATCTACATTTAAATCATCAAGAATAATTACTGAGAGTTTCTGATTTTTTAGACCATCAGAGTATTTTTTTTGAATTACATTACTATCAATATTTAACAAATTAGAAATACTTGATTTATGTTGTTCCCAATTGCTTTTTTTAACATATTGAGGCTTTATTATTAAAGAATATTTCACTCTACTATTTGCTAGAACATTACCATTTTTATCTAGTATTCTTCCACGTATTGGCTGCGAAGCAATAAGTCTGATCCTATTATCATCTGACATTTTCTTAAAAGATTCATAGTTTAAAAGTTGTAAAAAAATTAACCTAAATAGAATCAATAAAAAGGAAACAGAAGAAAAAATAAGTAAGACTAGTGGTTGTCTTTTATATGAAATAAGTTTTTTATTAGGACTTGTTTTGATCAAAAATATAAATTTATTTAAATATTGTTTTTTCCAATAAAGCAATGGTTGATTTTATCTCTTTAAGTCTATTGATTAAATCTTGAAAATCACTATCTTCATTGTTCAGATCGAACGCGTCATTTTCAAGATTATTTGAATTTAAATTTTCAGTCATAAAACTTATACTTTTTAAGCAATTATTTCAATTAATGGAATTCTAAATAATAAATTTATTATTTCAAAATTATTTTTACTTAGATACTTAAAAAATATCAAAAACAAATTAATTTAATTTATTTATATTTTGTTCAAAATAAGGATTACAACTATTCTTTGATATCCCTAAAGACCACCCAACAAACGAAGAAATAAATATCGTTACTATTAAAGGCAAAATTGCTTGTTGAGTATTTGTAAGACTGAACCATTCTCTCCAACTATTAAAAAATCTTTCTCTTTGAAATTTTCTTTTTTCATTTTCTAATAATCTCGTTTTTTTGGCGAAAGATTTTGTTACCCATTTTTCGAAAGGAGTTTTTTTTGTAATCGCCATCTTCCTCTCCACTTCTAATAATTGTCCAGAACTAAGATAAGGATGAAATGTACTTATCAATTCAAGAGTTTTTAAAAACATCTCAACAGTTGCATCTTTTATGAGCTTTTGCTCATGACTCAAATCAGCCCACTCTATTTCTGGATAAAACCGATTCCTGTTTGGTGCAATTTGATCCTCTGACATTTGACCAGGTTCTCTAAGCCATCTATTAGTGTTTTCGTCAAATCTTCGCCAATATAAAAAAGGATTAATAAAAATTGTTTTGCCAGATACTTTGACTACATCTTGTTGCAGATGATTAGTTATCTTTCTTTCAGAATTTTTCGAATTTATCAAAAGTCTAAATTATTAATCTAATTAAAGATTATCTTTTATTCACTATTTTTCCAGAAATATGAAAAATTATCCTATGAATATTAAGTTATCGATAACTGCCAACGCTTCTTTAAATAATTACAGTATTCACACTTTAATGAAGGTTTGGGGAAATTATCCGAACGTAATAAATTAACCGTATCAATTATCTTATTTTCCACCCATGAAGTAGAACAATCTAATTTAATTAGATGTACGTCAAAATTTAATTGGTTATTAAATAACTCTTCATTTTTCTTTCCATTGAAATATAAAAGATAAGCTTCATTCGCCACTTGAAAACCATTTTTTTTAAATAACCACTGATACATTTCTAATTGCCTCTTATAGGCTTTTGCATATTCGTATTTATTAAAAGTCTCAGACCAATCAAAATTATTTCTAGAAGTTGCTTTCACATCAACAATAATAAGATCACCATTTTTTTTCTGCCAAATATCATCCACAGCACCACCAAAATCATAGTTGTGTTCTATTGACAGATATCTTATGCCTTGAAAATTACTTCTCCAACGTTCTAAATCTTTGTGTTTGAAAGGAACAGCATCAATACCATGTTCAATAAATAAAGGATGGGGCTCCTGAATTTTTCTGTAATAATCAAATTCATTTTTACATAAATTATCTACAGCTATATTTAAAGTAAAAGGTAATGATGGAGGTTTTATTTGATATTTTTTGTCAAGTACACAACATCTTGGACAACTAAGATATTTCTCAACAGTAGATCGACTTAATTTAATAATCTCGCTCATTACAGTTAACACCCCATTTAAAAATATTTCTTAAATAAAATAAAAGTCTTAAATTTTTAGAAAATTTGTAATTTACTCCCACTAAATGGTTCTAGTTGTAAAAGAAAAAGAAAACATCAGTTATTGCAACGGATACTTGGGGTCATACTAACAGACTTTTATTGGGTGAGCATTAGGTGAGACTCAAAAGTGATTATCTTAAAAAAGTTAGGGAGGTTTATACGATCCTTTAGTAGAGAATTCATTATGAAACTTTTCAAGAATGCAAAGTAACTTAAAATAAAAAAAATTAAAAATTTCAATAATGTTTGCATGTCCAAATTGCAAGGAGAAATTAAAACTTGTTAAATCTAGTCATTTACAATGTATTAATAAATCCTGTCACCTTCCTAAAAAGATATTTCCAATAATAAATAAAATACCAATATTAATTCCATTTAATCTTAAAGATTGCATATTTGAAGAATCTTATTCTGAAAATTTTATAAATTTTGGTAGCAGAAAAAGAGATTCCTCTAGTATAAAAATGAAGATAAAAAAAACTGCTAAAGATTTAATATATGGTAAAAATATTAAAACAATTAAAAACTATAAATATCTTGCTGATCACTTAAAAAAAGACTCAAAAATATTAATAATAGGTGGAGGGACTATAGGTTCAGGAGCAGATTATTTCTTATCTGTATGCAAAAAAAAAGCAATAAAAGTAGATTCTATAGATGTTTATTTTTCTCAAAACATAACTGCAGTTGCTGATGCTCACTATCTTCCTTTTGAGAATGAATCATATCAATTAGTAATAATCCAAGCAGTTTTAGAACATGTTATTAACCCAAATCGTGTAGTAGAGGAGATTTACAGAATACTTGCAAATAACGCTATTGTTTATGCAGAAACTCCCTTTATGCAGTGCGTTCATGAAGGTCCTTATGATTTTACTAGATTTAGTCATTCAGGTCATAGATGGTTATTTAAAAAATTTAAAGAAATCTCATCAGGTGCGCATCATGGTGCATTCTCTTCCTCATTATTTATTTTGAGTTATGCAATTTCAGGTTTAATGAGAAATAAAACAATTGGGATTTTAATAAGAATTTTCTTTACTAGATTCAGTAAATTTCTAGATTTAATAAATGACTACAAGTCTAATATTGATGTCGCTTGTGGAACTTACTTTTTAGGTATTAAGTCTAATGATTATTCAAATGAAAAAAACCAAATTAAAATTGGAACTTTTTATAAAGGTGCTCAAAAAAAGTAACATTTTCAAATATTAAATATTTATATCTTGTAATTTATTCTTAAATTTTCTCTACACCCTCTACGACTTCTCCATAAAGACAGTCATGATGCTCTGGGTGAGACAAGGGTGAGCAGGATCACGTCAGATCCATTGCAAAATGATAAAAAAAGACGAGTTATCTTCGGGTAGCACACTTTATTAGACTATAACTGGGTTCTCTACTCTTGGACTATTCCCACTCAATAGTTCGACCCAATTTTGATGCTTCAAAGTCATTGGTATCATTGACTTCTTTGAGGTGAAGAATCCTATGACAAACCCGTGACCAACCTATTAGTTCCATTTTTGATGAAATAAGGAAATTTTCCGTCACTCCCACTCTATAGTCCTGAAATTTAAGCAAGAAATAAAGTCAGTCATAGCAATACATCTCGAGGCATAATTTTAAATATTATCTCGTGTGAAACCCGTGTGAAACCACTTTTTAGATCGAGATTATTTAATAAAAACTAAAATTAATTACTCAATCACAGTAAATTAAACAATTTTGATTTGTTGGATGTTCTCTACATTCTTTATCCCAAAAGTTTTGAAACTCAAGAGTACATTTTTCTGGTTCTTGTGGAGTCTCATTCAAGTTTAACCCTGCATAATTAAATGCAGTTAGGTATCTTGGAAGGACATTGAATTGATTGAAAAGTTTCATAAGACCTCCTAGATCTATATCTATATTGTCCTCCTATTAACTTGAAATTCATAGAGTATTTCTACCCGAGTATTAGTGCTTTGTGGTTGTCACGACTATCATTTTCCATTCAGTAGGAGTAGAAATAATTCAGAAGTCAAAAGCACTTCATCGACTTTGTGGACACCGAGGTGCATACGACTCGAAGAGGGCAAACAAATGCCCTCTTATTTTTTTAGGAAACTTTCACTGATTTTTCTTCTAAATCTCTTTCATAAATGCTTAGTCGTTAATATCCATATCTTTTCGTCACTAATGCACCTCATTCACCCCAGACTTTACTTATCCTGTCTTGGATTTTTTGTAAAAAGGTGTCCTTTAATGTTTTTACCCCATAAACATGGTTTTTTTCCTTCCTAATCACATCAACGATTTTTATTTGAGTTTCAAGATTAGGTAGAGGAATTTTGATATTCTTAATTTCCACCAAGTGCAGATTACTAACTGTTCCACTTTTAGTGAAATTTAATGCCTGCTGGTAAACAAATGAGGTATTAAGAATTTCTGCCAAATAATCCGAGTCGATAATCTCATTCTTTGGTTTTAACAAACATAAACTTACGAAAATACTGAACTCGTAATCCCAATCGACTAGTGCTGCTACACCAATAGTTCCATTCTTTGAGTAGATAATATCTCCTTTTTCTGGATTGCATCTTTGAATGAGTTGCTGATGTTCTTCCAAACTAATGAACTTCTTAGAGTCATTGGTTTTGGTGATGTCTGTTACTCTCAGAAATGGAATTCCTGTTTCTGTGTATTTTGGGGTTTTATGTGTTCCATCAGTAATTTTTGAACAAACTTCATTTAATTCAACCATCTCCCAAGAAGGGTCAATATCGATGGTTGGTTTGTAATTCTCAACAACCTGTCTACAACCATCAATAATCTTCTGATAACCCTCTAACTCATCAACAATCTGTTGCTGAACTTCGATGGGTGGGAGAGGAATCTCGATATCGAGAAGGTTTGCCTGATTAAGTTTTGGAACAGTTACACCTGTAATGAATGGGTTCAAATCCATAAAATTCAGAACATTCGTGAGATAAACATCCAGTAATTTGTCTCTCTTCGGTCTGACTACATGTGCATGGTTATTCACCCAATATTGACCGTCTGCAATAAATGCAGAGTTCTCACCAGAACCCCATTTTGCACCGTCTTCACCTATTAAAACTAACTGCTCCTCAAAGAGGTAGTTATTCACATAGTCAATCACCCCTGTTGCACCATAATATGGGTATTTTCCTTCAACCCTATCTGCTTTTTTGAGGGGTTTGCGTTGACTATCTAATACCTCAACTAGTTCTCTTAGTTTCACCACATCAAAGTCTGATATGACTTCAACCGTTTGGAATTTGGACAAACTGAGAGAAAAGTCTGCACTATCAAGAATTACCTGCTTTGGAACAGTTTCGGTTGATGCTGTTGTTTCGTTGCAAAAATGCTTAAATTGCTCTGAAACTATTGGAAGGTCATTTTTGCTACTGACAGTTCTTTGTGCACCAAGACTGAAACCATCATTCTCAACTTTTGCGAAGAAAATGCTATCTGACTTCTGATTGAGTTCTTTGTCCAGAATGAGGATTGAGGTTTTCACACCAGAGTATGGTTGGAAAACACCTGCTGGGAGAGAAATGACTCCAACCAAACAATCCTCAACAAGTTTCTTTCTAAGGGTTTTATATGCATTGCCTGTCTGGAAAATAATACCCTCTGGAACAACGATGCCTCCACGACCAGTAGGTTTGAGATGTTCCATGATGTAATCAACGAAAAGAACTTCTGCTCTTGTTGATCGCACACCAAATCGTGTGTGAGGTTGGATACCACCAGTTGGAGAAAAGAACGGTGGGTTCGCAAGAATTACATCGTAGTATTCGTTCCATCTGTCCTCAGATGACAAGGTGTCATATTCATGAATTTGAGGACTTGCAAAATTATGAAGATACATATTAACTAAAGATATTCGAGTCATTGATGGGTCGATATCATATCCAACAAGATTTTCTCCAATTTGCTTTCGCTCTGAAGCGTTAAGTTTGTCTCCAATTCTTGTTTGAGTATTTTGAGAAAGAATATGTCTATATGAAGAAATTAAAAAACCAGAAGTTCCACAAGCAGGATCTAATATTTTCTCATTTTTTTGAGGATTAACTATCTGTATAATGAAATCGATAATATGACGAGGGGTTCTAAACTGACCTGCATCCCCTTGCGAACCCATAAATGATAAAAGATATTCATAGGCATCTCCAAGTTGTTCTGAATTCGAATAATGAAATTCATTAATCTCTTTTAAGAACATATTTAGAGTAGATGGATCTTTAAAAGGAAGAAATGAATTTTTGAAAATCTCCCTAAATATTGAGGGAGCATTTGGATTGTTATATAGATTTTCAATCGCATCGCCATACAATTTGACTCTCTCAACTCCCCCCAATTTTGTATTGAATAGATGTTTCCAAGAATATTTTTCATATTCATCAATAAAGAAAGAGGGAACACCACCCATTTCAATTGCCTCATTATCCATGTCATGCATGAATTTATAAATTAACCCAGTAGTTATCTGTTCAACCTGACTTTGAGGACTTGGTATTTTTCCAACAAGAATATTTCTTAGATCATCGATCCTTTTTTTGGTAACGCTATCCAACATTTGCTAATCGTTCCAAATCAACATTTTCTTTAATGTAATTTGGAATTCCTTGTTTTAGTTCGATAGGTAAAGTTTTAAATGCTTCTCCTGATGGATGCACTCCTAATTCTGCATATCGTTTGCTTTCGATAATATCTCTAAATTCTTCATCTGTTGTATATGCTTCAAACACTTCTTTTGCAATTGAATAAATTGAATCATCTGGTTTTAATGCTTTATCAAATTTATCGAATTCTTCATCTAAACATTCACGTTGAGAAGGTATATGTTGAATATGATCAAAAGCATGAAGAAGGATTTCTTTCATTGAGATTTTCCTATCTATTCCGAGAGATTTTCTAAGTTTTTCAAGAAAGAAATATTCATCTGCTTTGTCTATAACTTTTTCATAAAGATATTTTTCCGCTTCATTGAAATTCTTCCTCTGAACTAATTCTCTGATTAATTCATTTTCAGTTACTTTTCTTTTAAAAGAGGGATAAAGATCTCTATCAATTTTCATACCTTTATTAGAAATTAAAATTTCTTTTATTTCTGCTATAGGATCTGGGATAGTGCTAATTACCTCTTCGATAGGTGGAGGTGGAGGTGTTGGATTTGTTCCATTTGAAGGTTTGGACGGAAGTTTTATAACCTCGTCATAATCAAATTCCTTTTCGAAGTATTCATAATTTCCAAAAAAGTCAAATAAAAGAAATTGTTTTTTATTGGCATCAGTATCATCAGGAATTTCTGATTTTGATATCCAATATTCTGAGAAATCACACTTTCTTGTTCCTCTTCCTTTCATCTGAATAAATTCACTTGGAGAGTAAACAGGACGCATCATACAAATATTCAAAATATCTGTGCAGTCGTATCCAGTTGTCATCATTCCAACTGTGACACAAACTCTTGTTTTGGAAGTTCGATAAAAGGGGTTAATCTTTGATTGTCCGTTTAGAGAGTTATTTCTAAAATTAGTTGTCATATTTTGAGAGTCTGTGATATCTGAGGTTACTTGAACTGCGAAATCAGAATTATATTGTTTTGGAAAAAGTTTTTCAGCGAGGATATTCAAAGTTTGAGTCACTTTTGAAGCATGATTTTGCGATACACAGAAAATCAATGTTTTGCCTATTTCTCCCATGTAGGGATCTTTGAGTGCATTTTTGATAAATGTTTCAGCGAAAATCGTGTTTGTGTTCTCTGAAAAAAACTTTTTTTCAAAATCTTTTTGTTTGAATGATTCTTCACAATCATTCCCATCTTCATCAACTATATTCAAAATATATCCTTCTTCAGAAAGCAATTGAGTTGTAATTTCTGTTCTAGCATCAATAACTTTAGGGTTCAGTAAATATCCATCTTTTACTCCATCTTCCAAAGAATACCTAAATGAAGGTTCACCGCTGTCGCATCCAAAAATAGTATAGGTATCGAGCATTAATCTTCTCTCTAACTGCTTTGGATTATTGATTTCAACTTCTTCAATATCAACTGATTTTAAGTAGTCCTTGGGAGTAGCAGTTAGACCTAATTTAAATCCAATAAAGTATTCAAAAACTTTTCTACTTCTTGCACCAAGAGAACGGTGCGCTTCATCAGAAATCACTAGGTCAAAGTCGTCAGGTCGGAAAACTTTTCTATATTTGTTCTTATTTACAAAAGATTGAACAGTTGAAATTACAATCTCTGCTCTCTTCCAATCTGACTTATTTTCTTTCCAAATAACAGAGTTAAAGTCATTTTTTAAAACATCATCAAATTCTTTTTGTGCTTGAGTTTCCAACTCAATCCGATCAACAAGAAATAGGATGCGTTTTACGCTGTATAAGCGTAAAAACATTTTTATTATCGCAGACGAGGTAAGAGTCTTACCTGTTCCAGTCGCCATCTCTAAAAGAAATCTATCTTTGCCTTCTCTGATATCTTTTTGAACTGCCTTAACTGCCCCTAATTGATAATCTCGCAATATTCGTAGTTTGTTCTTTTTAAGAAAACCTTCTCTTTTAGTTTCATCAAGATAGTCAGGATTTTGGAGAAAATTTGGTAGTTGAGTTTTAGCAATGTAGAAGTTATCAATTTCTTCTGATTCGTTTCTAGGCGGATTAAAATTCGATTTTCTTAATTCGAGTTGCTCTTGTGAAAAAAAAGAATTAACTATTGTCGGATTTCCTTGTTCAATATCCCAAAAATAATGTTGAAAACCATTCGACAATATTATGAATCGGCAATTTAGAGATTTTGCATAATCTCTTGCTTGTTCTTTGCCGTTTAATGGAGGAGTTAGTTCATTTTTTGCTTCAATCACGCAAAGCGGGAAAGTTGAACTATCGAATAGGACATAATCTGCTCTTCCAGATTTGTTCCTAGTTTCTGTATCTACATTTATTATTCCTTCATCTCCAGGTAAATTCCATCCTGATTCTCTAAGTAAGTTATCAATGATTATCCTAGAATTTGCCTCCGACATTACTAAATTATCTCTATAGAAATTCTAAATTCCTAAATTATATTCTAAAACTAATAATTTTAATTTTTTTATGCAATTCAAAAATTGATTATATTATTAGTGAAATTAATACAGATTTAATGCAACCTGCTAAAACGTCTGATGAACTTGCAGAAATGTATCCTAATCTAGAACCGTGGCAAAGGGATGAATTAGAAGTTTGGCACAGAGGATGGATTACAAAAATAATGACAGGAGATGTAACATCTGAAGAATATAATGCTGCAGTTCCTCCTCATCCGGATCCTCATCATCCTGAAGATGATGGATAAAATAAAAAGATTTCTAATTCTATGATGGAAAAAGAAAATGATTACGATAATGATGGATTAGATCCTTCAGAAGAATATTTCAGAAAGAAGAAAAAAGGTAATGATGAGGATACCTATTTCCCGCCAGAAGAATCAGAACCACCTCATTATTAAAAGTTTTTGAAAATTTATTGAAGAATCAAATACATTTAATGAAGCAAACGTCATTAAAGAAAATTAGATTGATAAACTTTAAAACCATAGTGTAGAGAAATTTAATTCTCTACGATTTCTCTATAGAGATAGATTTTTACCTTCATGTGAAACCTATGTGAAACCTCCATATTGAAATCCCTTCCCATCAGGTTTCAAAATTCTCGTGTGAAACCTATGTGAAACCGATTTTTCTAGACTGAGACTGGGTTTATACCCTACTTTTCATTCCCACTCAATAGTTCCAGGAGGTTTGCTTGTAATATCATAAACAACTCTATTAATTGAACTTACTTCGTTTACGATTCTATTTGCAATCCTCTCCAAAATCTGAAAAGGAATTTTTGACCAATCGGCTGTCATGCCATCTTCACTAGATACACAACGTAAAACTATTGGCCATGCATAAGTCCTTTTATCACCCATAACTCCAACTGTTTTTACAGGTAGCAATACTGCAAAAGCTTGCCAAATATCATTGTAAAGACCTGCTTTTTTAATTTCATCTCTTACTATCCAATCTGCATCTCTTAAACAATCAAGTTTTTCATTATTCACCTCTCCCAAAATTCTTATAGCTAATCCTGGCCCTGGGAATGGATGCCTTTTTATAATTTCATCGGGCAGGCCTAAAGCAGCGCCAACTTTTCGGACTTCATCCTTAAAAAGTCTTCTTAATGGTTCAACTAATTTAAATTGTAAATCTTTTGGCAATCCACCCACGTTATGATGACTCTTTATTTTTACAGCTATTCTTTCACCTGTTTTGGGATCAATATTAGTCCCAGCACTTTCAATAACATCAGGATAAAGAGTACCTTGTGCTAAATACTGAAAAGGCCCCAATCTATTGCTTTCTTCCTCAAATACTCTAATAAATTCTTCACCTATAATTTTTCTTTTTTGTTCTGGATCAGTAATACCTTTGAGTTTGGCAATAAACCTTTCCCTTGCATTAATATATTCAACTTTTATGTGAAATTTCTTATCAAAAAAATTCATTAAAAATTCTGGTTCACCTTTTCTCATGAAACCTTGGTCTATAAACATACATGTCAGCTGATTTCCAATTGCTTTATTGAGAAGAAAAGCAAGAGTTGAGGAATCAACTCCTCCAGACAAGGCAAGCAAAACTTTTTTATTGCCAACTTGCTCTCTTATCTTGGGAATAGTTTCCTCTATATAGGTTTCGGTTGTCCAATCAGCCATACAACAAGAAATTTTATAAACAAAATTTTTAATTATCGTCATCCCACAGTCAGAATGAACAACTTCAGGATGAAACTGTACACCAAATAATTTCTTTACATCATTTGAAATTGCTGCATGGGGTGTATTTTCGGTATGAGCAATTTTATTAAATCCATCAGGCAAACAATTAATTGAATCCCCATGACTCATCCACATTATAGATTTATCTTCTACATCAGAAAGAAGGTTAGATTGCTGATCTATATTTATTGGTGCTCTACCATATTCAGCTTTTTTGGTTGCTGCAATCACAGATCCTCCAAGTTCTTTGACCATTAATTGCATTCCATAGCATATTCCAAGAATAGGAATTCCTAAATTAAAAATTTTTTCATCACATTTAGGGGCATTTTGTTCATATACAGAATTAGGGCCTCCACTCAAAATGATCCCTTTAGGATTAATATCATTAATTTCCTCAATTGAAATGTAATTGCTTACTACAAGAGAAAAAACATTAGTTTCTCTAACTCTTCTTGCAATCAATTCAGAATATTGAGATCCAAAATCTAAAATTAATATTGAAGGATCTCGTTCTTTTTTTAAAGATGTTTGACTCATGTATAAAAGTTAGCTCAATTTATTTACAAAAGCATAATGAATCACAAATTAATCTCATTGAAAATTAGAAATATATTTATTACCGTTAATTCCAGCCCACCTTACTTTTCTTTTTCTATCAAAAATAACTGATGCGATCTCCATATCAGTTTTTACATACCTATTTACGTAAGAAAAAGAACGCTTTTCAATCGTATTTGATAAACTCTTGAATAATTTATCAGCTAAAAATTTATTAAATCTTTCAAGTAGTAGTAATGCATCCTCAAGATTATCTAATTGAGATAATTCAACTATTATTTCGTGCGGTACTTTTTCTTGAACGGCTAAATAAACAAGAATCTCGATTCTTGCATCAGCTAAATGATTATGTGTATGAAAAATGCCACCTGCTAATTTAATTAATTTCCCGTGATATCCAAAAAGAATTACAGTTTTAACTTTTTTTATCGCAGCATCTACTAATAATGGTCCTATCCAATTTCCAATTTTGATAATTGGCAAATTAACATTATAATTTTTAGCCAAATTTAACCCGTTTTCACCAATAACAAAAACAACTTCCCCTTTAAAATTATTTTGGACTAACTTTGCTAAATTAGTTCTAGCCTCCTCTAATTGATCAGGTGAAGCACTTGAATAAGTCTCAGCAGAAGTACCAATAATAGATAATCCATTAACGATACCAAATGACTTATTACTAGTTCTTTCAGCTAAAAACGCTCCATTTGGGAAAATAATTTCTAATTTCAAATTAAAGCCATCAGGAATATTATCTATTAAATTTTTATGTAAAACTTCTTTTGCAAAATTAGAAATGCATATCTCTGATGTATCCTCTTTTATACCTACACCAGATCCTGCGATAATGTTTATTGGAATTATTTGAACAGGATTATTTGAAGAAATTTTTTCTAAAGAGGCTATTGTCCATATTTCTAAGTTTTGTGTAATGTCAAGATCTAAGCCAGACTTTGCAAAGGTGATTCCTAATGCATGCGAGTCATCTTTAAGTAAACCAACAGAATGAATTTCGATTTTTATTTCTTTTTTTTCATTAGGAATTTTTATTCGTTCATAATTCTCAAATGGTAACCCTACTAGTTTTTTTAATGCTGACCTAGCAGCTCCAGCAACCCACAAAGGTAAAGAAAATCCTTTTTTCAAATCAAGTAATTGAAAAATATATAATGAGAACTAATCTAAGAATGACTTATTTAACAAAAAGTGGCCATACAACAAAAATTATCATTGATGATTCCTGGACCCACACCAGTTCCAGAAAAAGTTTTACAAGCATTAAGTAAACATCCAATAGGCCATCGTAGTAAAGAATTCCAAGATCTGGTAGAGAGTACTACTAAAAATCTGCAATGGCTACATCAAACTCAAAATGATGTTCTAACAATCACTGGAAGTGGAACTGCGGCAATGGAAGCTGGAATAATAAATACCTTAAGTAGAGGAGATAAAGTAATTTGTGGAGAAAATGGAAAATTTGGCGAAAGATGGGTAAAAGTTGCTGAAGAATTTGGTCTAGAAGTAATAAAAATTTATTCCGATTGGGGTACTCCACTAGATCCAGAAAAATTCAAAAAAGTATTAGAGGAAGATACACAAAAAAAAATAAAAGCTGTTATTTTGACTCATTCTGAAACCTCAACAGGTGTAATTAATGATCTAAAAACTATAAGTTCTTATATTAAGAAACATAAAACAGCTTTATCAATTGTTGATTGCGTTACAAGTCTTGGAGCTTGTAATGTACCAGTAGATGAATGGGGATTAGATATCGTTGCTTCAGGATCACAAAAGGGATATATGATACCTCCTGGTCTTAGTTTTGTAGCAATGAGCAAAAAAGCATGGGAAGCTGCAGAAAAATCTAATTTACCAAAATTTTATTTAAATTTAAAATCCTATAGAAAAAGTCTTTTAAGTAACAGTAATCCATATACTCCAGCAGTTAACTTGGTTTTTGCTTTAGACGAAGCTTTAAAAATGATGAGAGAAGAAGGCTTGGATAACATCTTTAGCAGACACAATAAACATAAATTAGCCATGAGCAATGCTGTAAAGGCTTTAAATCTTAAATTATTTGCTGATGAGAAATACTTAAGCCCTTCAATTACCGCGATAAAAACTGAAGGAATAGATGCAGAAGAATTTAGAAAAACTATAAAAAATAATTTTGATATTTTACTTGCTGGTGGTCAAGATAATTTGAAGGGAAAAATATTTAGAGTCGGACACTTAGGATATGTTAATGATAGAGATATTATTACTGTTGTTTCTGCGATTAGTAATACTCTTCTAAAACTCGGGAAAATTTCAGCTCAACAAGCTGGTGAAGCATTAGTTGTAACGTCAAGATATCTTGATGAAAATTAAGTTAAGTGCCTGGCTCTTCCACATTTCCGCCTAATTCAACAATCTTTTTTCTAAGAACGATTGATTTTTTTTCATCACCTTTGGTTTGAGCGATTGCTAGGGCAAACTCTAATTTTTCTAGCTGGTGGCCACCCTCAATAAAAGATAATTTTTTCTTTATGCGGTTTTTATTATCTTTGTATGAAATTTGTGAAGACATAAAAATTCATGCTTTAAGTTTATTATGCCAACAAATTGGGACATTATGAGAGGAGATCAAAAATATTATTTGAATATAAACTTAAGCAAATAAATTTTTTTCTAATATTATGTCCAAACATCACTAAAATTTATGCCAAACTTAAATCTCATATATTACCTTCTTGCAGGCAGCATATTTGGTACTTTAGCTCTAAAAACAGGAATCCCTGCAGCTCCTCTTGCAGGTGCCTTAATAGGGGCGAGCATACTTAGCATCAGTGGCAAAGTCGATATTGCAGATTGGCCAACAGGTACAAGAACAATTTTAGAAATCGGCATTGGAACAGTTATTGGTACATCATTAACCAAAGATTCATTAATGGATCTACAAACATTATGGAGGCCTGCTATTTTAATAACTTTTACTTTAGTTATTACAGGATTAGCAATTGGATTATGGACAAGCAGATTACTCAATATAGATGTTATTACAACAATTCTTGGAGCTGCACCAGGAGGTATTAGCGGTATGAGTCTTGTGGGGTCAGAGTATGGGGTAGGAGCTGCTGTCGCAACTCTACACGCAGTAAGATTAATTACTGTGCTTCTAATTCTCCCTTTAATTGTGAAATTTTTAAACTTATTCGGAGTAATAAAATCTTAAAAATATATAGACATATTTTCAATAAAAGATATTTTTAAATAGAAAGCCTATATACAATGAAGAAATTTAAAAGAAAATTAATATTTATAACCTTAGGAACAATGTATTCTTTATCATTCAATACATTAAAGGTAAATGCAGGATCTTTTGGAGCAGAAATTTTCTGTACTATGAGAGATGGAGGAAATGATCATGAAAGTAGTTGGGATGCAGCATATACATACATAAAAAAGCAAAAAGGTGGAATTTTCAAAGTCTCACCTAAGCAAGCAGCGGCACAAATTACTGAATCAGTTATTAGAGATAAAGAATCCTTCAGCTATTGTGTTGAGTACCTAGATCAACTTCATCCAAATAGGAAACTAATAAGAGAGTTAGAAAAAGAGGAACAAAAAAAAGAAAAAGAAGCAAAAGATAGAGAAAACAAAAGAAAAAGATTAGAAGAAGAGTTAGAAAAAACTAATGAAAATTTTTCTGATGAAACACTTGATAGATATAGTTATTAATAAAACTTTCAGGAAGATAAAAATCTCAATAAATAAAATTTTGTATCTAAACACACTAAATCATATTTTTACTGGCTAATTGAGGCTAGAAAAGGATAAATGAATCTTGACTTTTAATATATCCAAGCCATTATTTATTTAAATAAATATTCTGAATGCATATTAATGATGCGGTGTTTTTAGAGGATTTATGTCCTAAGTTCAGATTTAGACAATGGCGAAAATCTATCCATAAGTTTACAGGAAAAAGTTGTATATATTGCGGAAAACCATCTGAATCTATTGACCATGTAATACCACGAAGCCAAGGAGGCTTAAGTACAACAGAAAACTGCGTCCCTGCATGTCTTTCATGTAATGGGGATAAATCAGATGAAAATGCTTTGTATTGGTATAGAAGGCAAAAATTTTATGATCCTCGAAGGGCAATGGCTATAAGAGCTTGGTTAGAAGGAGATTTAAGATTAGCTATTAGATTACTACAATGGGCTAATCCCAATTTTAAGGTAAAAAATAAAAATTACCTAAAAGATGAATCAGAATATACTGCAGCTTGACTACCATACATTACATATTTTTCTGGAGTTGAAACTCTCACATATATTTTCCAATTCTCTTGGCAATTCTGGGAATATTAAAATTGTCGAAAATGAAATAAGAAAGACAAAAAACTTTTGGTAGAATTTAAAATTAACTAAAGTTACTTTTTTCTCTGAAAGACGGGAGTAACTTTTGCTTATACAAAAAGTTTTTGATTTTAAATCAGGCTCAAAAGCTGTCTTCATCATTAATTAATACATATGTACTACTTTAAACTAAAATGAAGAAGCCTGCAAGTTTAATCGGAAATAAAAATAAATTTTTAATCTTGGGATGTGGTTTCAGCGGTAGTTTTTTTGCAAAAACTATTAGAAAATTCGGTTGCACAGTTTTAACAAGCTCAAGATCTGCAAGCAAAGATCCAAATAGTTTTATTTTCAACAGTGAAAACGGTATCGTTCCTGATGAAGAAATTTTTGATGGAGTCACGCATATTCTTAGTTGCATCCCACCTGACAAAAATGGTAATGATCCCGTACTAAAAACCCTTCAAAGTAGACTACGAGATTTACCCCTTGAATGGGTTGGATATTTATCTACCACAGGAGTATATGGAAATACTGAAGGTGGTTGGGTTTCTGAAGGAGATCAGCCTAATCCTTTTCAAAAAAGAAGTCAGAACAGATTAAATTGCGAAAAAAAATGGATTGAATCTAGCTTGCCCGTGCAAATTTTTAGATTACCCGGTATTTATGGACCTGGAAGATCCACGTTTGAAGCAATCAAAAATCAAAAAATTCGAGTTATCTTAAAAAAAGCTCAAGTATTTTCAAGAGTTCATGTTGCTGATATTACAAATGCGATTATTTTTTTATTACAAAATAAAGATTGTTTAAAGTTTCATCAAATCATTAATATTGCAGACGATGAACCCTGTTCTCAAATAGAAGTTATTCAATATTGCTACGATTTACTTGGTTTAACAATGCCAAAGCCAATATTATTTGAAGATGTAAAAGATGAATTATCACCTATCGCTCAATCTTTTTGGATGGAAAATAGAAGAGTTTCAAACAAACTTTTATGCGAAACACTCGGATATAAACTAATTTATAAAAACTATAAATTAGGCTTAAAAAATTGCTATTTAAAAAGTTAAAAAAATAAATTAAAAACTTTCTATGAATTTTCAAAATACAAATAAAATATTGAAGGTAGTATTAAGCGTTGGAGATGAGTCAGGTATTGGACCTGAAATAATCTTAAAAGCACTTTGCTCTAATGAGATACCAAAAAATATTGACTTTATACTAGTTGGATCAAAAAAAAATCTACAAAATACATATGAATATCTTCGATCATTAGGATTAGAGAACCTCGCAAATCCTAAAAATTTCAAGATACATGATCTTGAAATTTTTTCATCAGATAATAACCCTAAATCAAGTTACGGCAATTCAAGTTTCCAATATTTAACAAAAGCAATAGAAATTGTAAAACAATATCCGAATTCAGCACTTGTAACAGGACCAATTTGCAAGAAATCATGGTCGATAGCAGGTCATTACTTCTCAGGTCAAACTGAAGTACTAGCAAAATCATGTGGAGTAAAAAACGTTGGCATGCTATTCACAGCTAAATCACCAATTACAGGATGGAGATTTAATACTTTATTAGCTACAACCCATATAGCCCTTTCTGAGGTTCCCAAGAAATTAACTACAGAATTAATCCACTCTAAATTGGATCTTTTCAAAGATTTTTGTAATACTTATACGGATAAACCTAGTTTAAAAGTAGCCGGATTAAACCCTCACGCCGGCGAAGAGGGTATCTTAGGTCATGAGGAGAAAGATTGGCTCAATGATGCATTAATTACTTGGAATGCAAAAAATAGAGGCATTGAATTATTAGGCCCTTTATCACCAGATAGTTGCTGGAATTCTTCTGTAAAAGCTTGGAATGACAAAAATGCTGAAAAGCATGATGGCATTCTTGCCATGTATCATGATCAAGGTTTAATACCAATGAAGGTGATAGCCCTTAATTACTCAGTCAATACAACAATTGGTTTACCTTTTATAAGAACATCTCCTGATCATGGAACTGGATTTGATATTGCTGGCAAAGGAATAGCTCAATCTCAAAGCATGATTGAGGCTATTAAGGCTGCTGTAGAAATGACTAACAATTCAAGATTGCTTAACACGCATTAAAACTTGACCAAATTCAACTGGTGTTCCATTCTCTACGAGAATTTCTACTATTTCAGCATTAAATTCAGATTCAATTTCATTCATTAACTTCATTGCCTCCAAAATGCAAATAGTTTGACCGACCTTAACATTATTCCCTACTTCGACGAATGGCTCCTCACCAGGCGCTGCAGCCCTATAAAATGTCCCAACCATAGGAGAAGTAATTTCAGTTAGATCAGAATGCCCTGGGGGTGCCACCTGAGGCTCTTCAGGCTCATTAACAAGAGAGATATTATCATTAATAGTTTTTTGATTGGCAATTGCTTGTTTATCACGTGAAGTATTAGAAACTAAATTATTAATAACTTGGTTCTGATCAAATACATTCCTTTTTATTTCGAGTTTAAAATCTTCTCCCTCTAGCGAGAACTCTTGTATATCACTTGTAGAGATTTTCTCTATTAAGCGATTTAAGTCATCATGATCTAGTTTCATAGCCATTAATTTTCTCGTCCAAGATAACTGTCATTACGAGTATCAACTTTAATCATTTCTCCCACTGAAATAAATAAAGGAACCATAACTTGAGCACCTGTTTCTAGAATAGCGGGTTTCGTGCCCCCACTAGCAGTATCACCTTTAACTCCAGGATCAGTCTCTGTAACTTTCAAAGTAATAGATATTGGAAGTTCTACTTCTAAAACCTTACCATTATGAAAAATTACATTGACCTCCATTCCCTCTTTCAAATACTTTGCACCTTTGCCAATTTGTTCAGAGGTTAGTCTTGTCTCTTCAAAACTTGTCATATCCATAAAAACATAATCACCAGACTCCACATAAGTATGTTGCAGGTTAGACTTCTCAAGGATAGCCTGCTGTACTGATTCTCCGGCTCGAAAAGTTTTTTCAACCACGTTGCCGCTTTGAACTGATTTTAATTTTGTTCGCACGAAAGCAGAACCTTTGCCAGGCTTAACATGTAGAAATTCTACAACACGCCAAACTTGTCCATCCAATTCGATGGTAGTACCTGTGCGAAAATCGTTACTGGAAATCATTCCTGTATTACATCCCCAAGGATCATAAACCTGCAAGAGTGCTATGCAAAAATTCTTATCAAATCAGAACAAACTTTTCTTAATTCTTTCGATTATAGTTTTACAGGTTTTTCTCTTAAAACCGATTCAAGTTCTAGCTGATTTACCTACTGGAAATGCAGTAAAAGATCCTAGTGCCATCCTCAGAAACGCACTCCCTATCAAGCAAGTTGAGTTGCAAGAACTTCAACACAAATTAGAAGAAACTAGTGACCTTGTAAGAGGAGGAAGATGGCCCGCTCTCACGAAAACTGTTACAAAATGTCAATCTTTACTAAAAAAATACCAAAGTAAAATTATTCAAGAATTACCAAACGATAAAAGGAAAATTGCTGAAACAACATTTTTAGAGCTCAAAGAAAATTTTGATGACCTTCAAGATCACTCTAAATCAAAAGACAAATACTCATTTATAGCAACCCGAAGAGATGCTTTAGATAAAATAGGTGGTTTAGAAGAATATTTTCTACCAAAAGAATTTCCATACTCTATTCCCAAAGAATTTGATAATTTGCCAAGATTATTGGGCAGAGCAAAAGTCAAAATAAAAACCTCTAAAGGAGATATGCAAGCTATTGTGGATGGATTTAACGCTCCACTTACAGCAGGAGCATTTGTAGATTTATCTTCAAAAAACTTTTACAAAGATTTGCCTATCAATAGAGCAGAAGAATTTTTTGTACTGCAAACAGGAGATCCAATTGGTGAAGATATTGGTTACATAGACCCTGAAACAAACAAAGAACGTCACGTTCCCTTAGAAATTAGAATTCCTGATGAAAAAGATACTTTTTATAATCAAACTTTTGAAGATTTAGGTTTTTACACAGAGACACCAACATTACCTTTTGCAACACTTGGAACTCTAGGGTGGTCCCATTCAAACACCGCAGTTGATGATGGCTCATCGCAATTTTTCTTCTTTTTATATGAAGCAGAATTAAATCCAGCAGGTCGCAATTTAATAGACGGGAGGAATGCTGCCTTTGGTTACGTTGTAGAGGGATTTGATGTATTAGAGGAGCTTACTAAAGAAGACACCATAATTTCAATTGATGTTTTAGAAGGGATTGAAAACCTCAAATTAAATGCATAAAGAAATATTAGAAGATATAGGGGAAAAAGAATTAATAAATAGGCTTGGAAAATTTATGCCTAAAAATCAAATTTCAGATGATTGCGCTTTAATCAAAACTAAAAATGACAATTTACTTGTTAATACTGATTCTTTGGTAGAAAATGTTCATTTCAATGACATTACTATTTGTCCTGGGGACCTTGGATGGAAAGCAGTTGTCAGCAATATCTCTGACTTATTATCCAGTGGGAGCGAAAAAACTATAGGTATCACAATAAGCCTAGTTCTACCTTCTAAAACTGAGTGGATTTGGGTTGAAGAATTATACAAAGGAATAAATAAAGCATTGAAAGAATATGGCGGGGAGATTCTAGGAGGAGATTGCTCAAAGGGAGATGAAAAAATCATTTCAATCACGGCCTTTGGAATTCAAGGTGAACTTGAATTACGAAGAAACGCTTGTAAACCCGGAGACATAATCTTAACTACAGGAATTCATGGTCTTAGCAAACTGGGATTTTTGATACAAAATAAAATTAATTTCGATAATGATTTTTCTCTTAATGAAAGATTAATCATTAAGTCCATTGAACATTTTTGTCGCCCTAGAGTTTACCCAAATTTTCTGAATAATCTCCTCAAAACTCGCACCAATAAAAAAATAAGGAGAATAGGATGTACTGATAGCAGTGATGGTCTATTTCAAGCCTTACAAGATTTAGCAATAGCTAGCAACTGTAAAGCAATTATAAATTATGAAAAAATACCTAAAGATATGGATTGGCCTAAAGGAGATAAATGGGACGAATATTATTTTTTTGGAGGTGAAGATTATGAATTAGTTTTCTCATTACCAAAAAAATGGGCAGAGAATTTATCTAAAATTGATAAAGATATTAACGAGATTGGATTTTTTACTGATGGTGAACCATCAATAGAATTTAAGGATAATAAAAAAAGCAAATTATTTAATAACAAACCTTTCAAACACTTTTAATTACTCCCAATTTTTAGCAACAATCTCTGCTAAATCTACAACTCTCTGACTATAGCCCCACTCATTGTCATACCATGCAAGGACCTTAACAAGGTTATCTCCAATACACATAGTAAGGTCACTATCCACAATTGATGATTCATTGGTACCTGCATAATCGCTTGACACTAGTGGTTCATCACCATACTTAATAATACCTTTCATTGAGCTTAGAGATGCTTCCTTGAGAGCATTATTGACTTCTTCAGTTGTGACAGATTTAGAAGATTCAAAAACAAAATCTACTGCTGAAACATTAGGAGTAGGAACTCTCATTGCAATTCCTGTTAGTTTACCTTTCATTTCTGGATATACCAGTGCTACTGCTTTTGCAGCACCTGTAGAAGTAGGAACGATGTTTGTAGCAGCGGCTCTAGCCCTTCTTAGATCTCTATGACTATTATCTAAAATTCTTTGATCACCTGTATAACTATGAATTGTAGTCATCAAACCTTTATTGATCCCAAAAGTTTGGTCTAAAACTTTAACAACTGGAGCTAAGCAATTAGTTGTACAACTAGCGTTACTCAAAATATCATAATCTTTGTGTTTATATGTATCAGCATTAACTCCAACCACATAAGTACCAACTCCATCACCTTTACCAGGAGCAGTTAAGATGACTTTTTTTGCTCCTACCTCTAAGTGCTTACTTGCACCTACGTCTGTATTAAATACTCCAGTAGATTCAATAACCAAATCTACACCCCAGTCTTTCCAAGGGAGATTCAATGGGTTTCTATCAGAGAAACACTTAATTGTCTTGTTATTAATTACAAAAGTATCATCAGTATATTGAATATCAACACCATCAAGTTGACCAAGGACTGAGTCATATTTTAATAGATGCGCATTAGTCTTAGGATCTGAGGTAACATTAATTCCAACTACTTCAATGTTGGTATAAGCCCCTCTACTAAGCCAACAACGCATAAAGTTTCGACCAATTCTGCCAAAGCCGTTAATTGCAACACGCAAAGTCATAACTAATAATTTCTAAATGATTAACCTAAGTTGCTGATCATACTGAATTTTGTGCAATAACGTAAGGTTTTTTTGATTTATTAAGCAAATAAGTCTAGTTTTGTATTAATTCAAGGAAAAAAAACATTTTTTTTAAGAAAAAATAGCAAAATTTTGCTTAGAAGTTATTTTGATTTAAGTAAAAGATAAACATTGAATAATAAATTAATTTTGAAAAGTCATTTTCATTTTATTGGTATTGGAGGTATTGGGATGTCAGCATTAGCAATAGGTTTACTTAAAAAAGGTTGTTCAGTTTCAGGATCTGATTTAGTTGAAAACGATGAAACTAAAAAATTAGAGAAATTAGGTGCACTCATCTTTACTTCTCAAGTTCGACAAAATATTTACTTTGTTAATTCAAAATTTACCAACAAATTGATTAATTTTGTTGTAAGCTCCGCAATCAAGCCAGAAAATGAAGAATTTTCGTACTGCAGAGAAAAAAATTTATTAATAAAACATCGTTCAGAGATACTTGCAATGCTAATGAGCACTTATTCTGCTTTGGCGGTAGCAGGCAGCCACGGAAAAACATCAACCAGTACATTTCTTTCTACAATACTTGAGTTATGTACACGTAATTCTTCTTCAATAACTGGAGGAATAATTCCTATTTATAGCTCTAATTGTCACTTAGAAAATACAAAATACTTAGTAGCTGAAGTTGATGAATCTGATGGGACAATTAACAAATATAAGTCTGATATCGGAATAATCAATAATATTGATTTTGATCATTGCGATCACTTTTCTAATTTAAGTGAAGTCATATCTTCTTTTAAAAGTTTCGCTAAAAACTCAAAAAAATTACTACTTAATTTTGATTGTGAAACCTCAAGAAATAATTTTTTTTCTAATTATAAATGGTCAAACACTACGGCTAAAAACATAGCTTATGCAATAATTCCGACTGAGATTAATTCAAAAAATACTATTGGGAAATATTATGAAAATGGAAATTTTATTAGTAATATAAATATTCCAATTCCAGGATTACACAATCTATCTAATATCACCGCAGCAATAGCAGCTTCAAGAATGATAGGAGTAGATTTTATAGAAATTAAAAAAAATATAAAATATCTGAAACTGCCAAAAAAAAGATTTGAATTCAGAGGCCAAATTGATGAAAGAAGTTTATATGATGATTATGCACATCACCCAAACGAAATAAAAGAGACGATTAAATTAGGAAGATTATTGATTAAGCAAAAAAATAAAAATGAATGTCAAAAAAGGAGATTAATAGCTATATTTCAACCTCATAGATACTCTCGAGTAAAGCAATTTATTAAAGAATTCGCTGAAGAATTATCAAAAGCTGATGTTATTTATGTAACCAATATTTACGGTGCAGGAGAGGAAAACGAAGATAAAATTACTTCAAAAGTTATCACTGATTTGATTTATAACAAAAATAAAAATGTTAATTACATAAAAAATTATTATGAAGTTACAAAAAATTTTTACGAATTAACTCAAAAAGGAGATTTAATTTTGAATATGGGAGCTGGTGATTGTCATAATTTCTGGTCAATTTTAAATGAAAAAAACAATAAAGTAGATAACTAATTTATGAATAAAAAAATATTTTCTAAAAACTGTAATCTAAGTAGTTATACAACTATAAAAGTGGGAGGAGTAGCTGAATATTTTGCTGAGCCAAGAAGCATTGAAGAATTTTCATATCTAATAAAATGGGCTAATTTAAACAAACAAAGATGTCAAATAATTGGAGCAGGTTCAAATCTTTTAATAAATAATATTTTCATAAAAGGCTTAGTTGTATGTACAAAAAAATTGAAATCATTAAAGATAGAGCCATATTCAGGAATTGTTGAAGCAGAAGCAGGTGTAATGCTACCAACATTATCTAATTCTCTTGCAAAAAATGGATTGCAAGGAGGGGAATGGGCTGTCGGAATTCCCGGAACATTAGGAGGAGCAATTTATATGAATGCTGGCACAAGTAATTTATCTCTAGCAAAAAATCTTATTTCCGTAAAAGTTATAAATAATAAAACTCATGAAAAACTTGAAATTGAAAAAAAAGATATCAATTTTGAGTATAGATTTAGCTCTTTTCAAAGAAATGATTTAACAATTATTAGTGCCAGATTACATTTTGAACCTAATGGAAATCTAGAACAATTAATACAAACAACCAAAAATAACCTTAAATTTAAAACAGAAACACAACCATATCATCAACCAAGTTTTGGTAGTGTTTTTAAAAATCCTGAAAATAATTATGCAGCAAAATTAATTGATGAAATGGGTTTAAAGGGATTTAAAATTGGCGGAGCTGAAATTTCCACAATACATTCAAATTTTATAATTAACACTTCTTCAGCAAGTTCAAAAGATATTTATGAATTAATAACAGTAATTCAACAAAAAGTACTACAAAACAAAGGGATTTATTTGCAACCGGAAGTAAGAATGATTGGTTTTGACTATCCTATCTAAAGAAACGTTTTTAAAAAATGGCGGGTTTTGGACTTCCTAACTTTGGGCAACTTACAGAAGCTTTTAAAAAAGCTAAACAAATTCAGCAAGATGCTCAAAAATTACAAGATGAACTTGAAAATATGGAGATTGAAGGAAAAAGCGATGATGAAATGATAAAAGTCTGGATAAGTGGAAACCAACTTCCTTTAAAGGTAGAAGTACAAGAAAATATTTTAAATGCAGACAAAGAAAAAATAGAGGAAAATATATTACAAGCTATTCAAAAAGCTCATGAATTATCAACTACAACTATGAAAGAAAGGATGAATGATTTGACTGGCGGATTAAATCTTAATCTTCCTGGTTTTGATAATAGTGACTCTTAGAAGACTCAATCATTTCTTTATAAAAAGAATATCTTTCGAAAGATTTATTTAGATTACATCCCTTATCGTTTAAATGTAAGCAGTTACGAAATTTACACTTAATTCCTTCTTCGATTACTTGTTTATATATTTCTGAATAAAGATTTGGTAACAACTTAATATCAACCTCTAGGGGTTGCATATTAAAACCAGGCGTATCCACAATGTAACTTTGATTCGACATAGAAAATAACTGAACATTTCGAGTAGTATTTTTTCCTCTCTTAATTTTATTGGAAACTGGAGAAGTACTATTTTGAAGACCTGGAATAATCATATTTAGCAAAGTAGTTTTGCCAACACCTGAAGGGCCCATAAAAATTGAACATTCTTTTTGCTTTAACTCGGCTAATAAATTTTTAAAACAATCAGATTTCTGTAAATTTAAAGTTATGGCTTGGTAACCCCATTTCTCAAATTTATCAAGTAAAAATGATCTTCTTTTATCAGAAATTAAATCACACTTTGTCAAAACTAATGAGACTTCAACTCCCATTGATTCTGCTGATATCAAAAACCTATTAACTTGAGATAAATTTAACTCTGGTTCTTCAACGGAAAAAGTAACGTATATGTTAGAAATATTTGCAACTGAGGGTCTAACCAAAAGATTTTTTCTTTTTTTTAGACTTGTTATTAATGCGCGTTTACTTTTAAAATCAGTTTTTTCAATCGCTACTTCGTCTCCAACATAAATTAATTCATCCTTGAAATTTATAGACTTCTTAACCTTACATAAAAATTTCTCGCTATTTCCAGAGTTTTCTTGATTTTTTAAATCAACTAAAAAAAAATCATTAAATTTTTTCGTAACTAAACCTAAATATTTACTATTAATTTTCATTCAAAATTTTTATTTTTATAAATTTTTCATTTTCTTTAATTTGTTTAAAGAAACATCCCATCTCTTTTAAATTGTTTAATACCATTTCTTCTGGTTCACCTTTATCTAGTTCAACGATAAGTTGCTCATTTTTAGATAACTTCTCCAAAGCCAATTTAATTTTGACGACATTTAAAGGACATGGAACAGATTTAAGATCCAAATGCTTTAAGGAAATCATTAAGATTCTTTACCAAATAATTTACTAAAAAGTCCACTACTGGAATTAATATTTTTATCTGAATATTGAGAGGCTAAACCCTCTAAAAGCTCTCGTTCTGAGTCGGTTATACGAGTCGGTAATTTTACTTTTACTAAGACTTCATGATTTCCTCTCGCAACCGGATTTCCAAGTCTAGGTACCCCTTTATTTTCAAGAGAAAGAGTTGTATTTGGCTGCGTACCACTTGGAATTTTTAAATTAACATCTCCATCAACAGTAGTGATTTTTACAGTGTCACCTAAAATAGCCTGTAAATAACTTACTGCTATTTCTGAGTAAATAGTTACACCATCTCTTTTAAGTTTTGAATCATTCTTAACCTTTATAAAAACATAAAGATCTCCAGGTGGACCTCCTTTCAAACCAACATTTCCCTCACCGGAAACTCTTAATTTAGTGCCAGTATCAACTCCTGCAGGAATATTAATTCTTAATTTTTTTCTGACTTGCTTTACGCCATTGCCGCCGCAAGTTACACATGGATCTGCAATTATTTGGCCAACCCCATTACATGAAGGACATTCAGCTACTTGTGTGAAATTACCAAAAGGTGTTCTTGTAGCTCTTCTAACTTGTCCACTTCCACCACATGTTGAACAAGTTTTGGGGCCGGTTCCTGGTTTTGCGCCTGTTCCTCTACAGACTTCACATGTCTCTAAATGAGGAATTTTAATTTCTCTTTGTTGGCCAAAAATTGCATCTTTAAAGTCAACATTAAGGTCATACCTAAGATCATCTCCTTGTTGAGGACCTCTTCTTTGTGTTCTTCCTCCTTGTGGATTTTGCCCCCCAAAGCCATTGAAAAAAGTTTCAAATAAATCTGCAAAGCCACCCATATCTCCCATATCAGGCATTCCAGCTGCACCCCCAAGGCCAGCCTCTCCAAATTGGTCATATCTTGCTCTAGTTTCAGGATCAGCTAGTGCTTCGTAAGCCTTACCAATTTCTTTAAATTTATCTTCCGCTCCAGGTTCTTTATTAACATCAGGATGGTATTGTCGTGCTAATTTTCTATAAGCCCTTTTTAAGGTATCCGCATCAGCATCTCTTGAAACTCCAAGTATTTGGTAAAAATCAGCCATTAGATAATGCTCAAATAAGAATTTGGAATTTATACATCTTCAGAAGTATTTGCCTCTGAATTAACATCCCCTTCAACTGTATCCTTTTCTACTTCCTGTTGTGAATTTTGTTTGCCTGGTCCCATAGAAACCTTAACCAATGCATGTCTCAAAACCTTACCTTCTAGATGATATCCTCGCTGCAATTCTTCAATAATAAAATCCTCTTCAAACTCTTCACTAGGTTCTCTTAATACAGCTTCATGCAAGTTTGGATCAAATTGCTGACCAACAACTCTCATGGGTGAAACTCCCTGTTGTTTTAAAACTTCTACTAGTTGTTTATACAATCCTTGATAACTTCTATGAAGAGCTTGAGCTTCTTCACTTTCTGGTTTAAGTTGTTGTCTTGCTCTCTCAAAATTATCAACAATAGGAAGTATTGCAGTTAAAGTCTTTGAAACAAGTTGGATTTTTAAATCGTCCTGATCCCTAGATTGCCTTTTTCTGAAATTATCAAAATCTGCTGAAATCCTTACATATTGATTTTTTAATGTTTCATGCTCT
The DNA here is from genome assembly GCF_902616385.1 of uncultured Prochlorococcus sp. Classification (GTDB taxonomy): domain Bacteria; phylum Cyanobacteriota; class Cyanobacteriia; order PCC-6307; family Cyanobiaceae; genus Prochlorococcus_A. The sequence continues at coordinate 87,237 of NZ_CACMSM010000004.1, forward strand.
TTTTCTAATTGTTCTAATCTTGCATCATTATTTGAGATAGTATTTTTTAATTCTTCAGTATTTATTTCTTCTGTTTTTTGAGAAGATAATTCATCAATTTCGGTAGTTAAATTTTGGTTGGATGATGTATCTTCAGGAGCATTATCCTGATTAGAATCATCATTTTCTTTATTATCAATATTGTCTGATTGATTTTCAATCATTTTTCTAAAATTTAATAGAACTATTGTCCAATAAAGTGATGCACAAAACAAGTTGCGGAAGGCCGCACAAATATTTATTCAGGAACAAACCTTAATGCTAATCCATTATTGCAGTATCTTTTGCCAGTTGGAAGTGGCCCATCATTGAAGACATGTCCCTGATGACCTCCACACCGAGAGCAATGATATTCGGTTCTAGGAACAATTAACTTGAAATCAACTTTTGTTTCTACTGATCCTTGAATTGAATCCCAAAAACTTGGCCATCCTGTACCACTATCAAATTTTTTATCTGAGGAAAAAAGCGGCAAATCGCATCCTGCACAGTGAAAAATACCTTTCCTCTTCTCATTATTTAATTGGCTGCTAAATGCTCTTTCAGTCCCTTCCTCCCTCAAGATATAATATGATTCTGGACTAAGCCTATCCTTCCATTCATCATTTGATAAATTCCACTCTTCTTTAGAAGACAGTGAAGATGCTAATACTTTCATGGGATTAAAGATTTTTTTTAAGATTGACATGGTAGGAATTAGAATAAAAGTTCTTCTTGATAGAAATTGATTCATATACTTAAATCACAAAAAATAATGGATTTCATTAAAACTAATTCTATTAATAATATTCATAAATTAAGTATTGCTCCAATGATGGATTGTACCGATAAGCACTTCAGAATGATAATGAGAAAAATAAGTTCTAAAGCTCTTTTGTATACGGAAATGATTGTGGCCCAGAGTTTAGTTTTTACAAATAAAAAAGAAAAATTTCTAGATTTTAATGATGAGGAACACCCGATAACAATTCAGTTTGGAGGGGACGATCCTAAAATCCTTAAAGAGGCTGCCCAAATGGCACAGGATTGGGGTTATGACGAAATAAACTTTAATGTTGGTTGTCCTAGTCCAAGGGTCTGTTCTGGAAATTTTGGGGCTTCACTTATGAAAGAACCTGAAAAAGCAGCAAAATGTATAGAATCTTTAAAAAATAATTGCAACTTGCCGGTTACGATCAAACACAGAATCGGTGTAGACAATTATGATAGTTTCGTTAATTTGAATAATTTCGTAAGAATTGTCGCAAATGCTGGTGCAGACAGATTCACAGTTCATGCAAGAAAAGCCATATTAAAAGGTCTAAATCCAAAACAAAATAGGACCATACCACCACTAAATTATGATGTAGTAAAAAAATTGAAAAAATCAAATCCAGACTTATTAATAGAAATCAATGGAGGTTTAACAAATATCGATGAATCACTAAAAGCCTTGAAAGATTTTGATGGGGTCATGATTGGACGGTCAATTTATAAACATCCCTTGAGATGGGCTGAAATTGATCAAAAGATTTATGGAATTAATAAAAAGCCCAAATCAGCTTCAAATATTATATTCTCCTTAATCCCATACATAGAAGCGCATTTAAGAAATGGAGGAAAATCTTGGGATATTTGTAAACATCTTATAAATTTAGTTGAAGGTATACCAAAAGCTAAAATTTGGAGAAATCAAATTTCTAATAAATCTATAAAAAATGAATTAAATATCGAATATTTATTTAAATTAACGACAGCACTTCAAGAAATGGGTTATTAATTGGTCTCGTTTGAAGCATTGCTCTCACTGGAAACGCCCCTTTTTCTTCTGCTCCTACCGTTTTCATATTCAGAATTATCAGAAGAATTTCCATAGCTTCTGTCTTCCCAACCTTCTGCTCCAGAAGATTTACTAGAGTTAGGACTATTAGATCCATTATTACCACCGCCATAGCCACCACCGCCGTAGCCACCATTATTGCCACCACCGCCGTAGCCACCATTATTGCCGCCGCCGTAGCCGCCATTATTGCCGCCTCTTCCTCCTCTACGAGGTCCACCAGAACCTCTAGGCTCAGCTTTATTAATTCTTAATGGTCTTCCCATAAGTTCCGCACCTTGCAAACCATCAATAGCTTTTGACTCAATTGCTTCATCTGCCATTTCGATAAATGCGAATCCTCTTTTCCTTCCAGTATCCCTCTCCAAGGGAAGAGAACAATTTAAAACCTCACCAAAAGGGGCAAACAACTGTACTACATCTTCACGCTCTGCGCGGAACGGCAAATTGCCAACAAAAATGCTCACTTTAAACTCAACAAAAATTTACCTTATAAAAAAACTACAATAAGTAGTCTCATAACATTGCTTCACTATACTACTTCAAAGCATACCCTTGTTGTAGAAAAATAATTGAGATTCAAATTAACAATCTTTTTTGCCAATTGTTTACCTCTTTTTCTACCTGCACAAAACCTGTACCACCTTCGCTATTTCTTGATTTAACGACATTAAGAGGTTTAAGATCCACAAAAACATCCTCATCAAATTCAGGATGAAATTTTTTAAATTCTTCAATTTTGAGATTTTTAAATAACATTTTTCTCTCTAGGCAGTATTTAACCATTTGACCAACAACTTGATAGGCTGTCCTAAAAGGAACATCTTTATCAACTAAGTAATCTGCCAAATCAGTAGCATTAGAAAAATCGTTTTCTACAGAATCAGATAGATTTTTTATATTAAATTCAATGCCATCATTTATTAAAATAGTCATTGCTTTAATACAAGAAGATATTGTTTCTGCAGTATCAAATATTGGCTCTTTATCCTCTTGAAAATCCTTATTGTAAGAAAGTGGCACCCCTTTGACCATTGTTAACAACGCCTGGAGATGTCCATAAACTCTTCCTGTCTTACCTCTTATCAATTCTGGAACATCGGGATTTTTTTTCTGCGGCATTAAGCTACTTCCTGTAGCACATTTATCTGTTAATTTTGCAAAAGAAAATTCATCAGTTACCCATAAAATTATTTCCTCTGAAATTTTACTTAAATGAGACATCAATATAGCAGATGCAGAAACAAACTCTATGCAAAAATCTCTATCACTTACGGCATCAATACTGTTTTTATAAATCTTTTTAAAACCCAATTCTGTAGCTGTAAAGTGCCTATCTATTTTTATTTTTGTTCCAGCTAATGCTGCAGCTCCTAACGGAGAAATATTAACTCTTGAACGTACTTCTTTATACCTTTCACGGTCTCTTTGGAGCATTTCTATATAAGCCAATAAATGATGAGCCAAAGATAATGGTTGAGCTCTTTGCATGTGGGTATAACCAGGAATTAAGGTATAAATATTGGATTTCGCAAGATTTAAGAAGGATTTTTGCAAATCGGTTATTAAAATTTCAATATTGTCAATCTCTTTTCTCAGCCACAATCTAATATCTGTACCAACTTGATCATTTCTACTTCTACCTGTATGTAATTTTTTTCCAGTTTCACCAATTAAACTTATCAGCTTTTCTTCTATGCAATAGTGAATATCTTCAGAAGGTGGACTGGGAGAAAATTTACCCTCCAAATACTCAACTTTTATTAACTCTAAACCATTAATAATCTGCGAAGTTTCAGAAGAGGATAAAACTTTTGTTTTGCCAAGCATTTTCGCATGAGCAATCGAGCAATCTAAGTCTTCTAAAATAAGTTTTCTATCAAAAACAATTGAGGCATTAAACTTTTCAATAAAAGGGTCAAGTGCATTATCAAATCTTTTACTCCAAACTTTTGCCATATCAATTTTTAACTTTAAGTATCTCTAATAAAGCATTTTTTTATATGAGTGACAAAAAAATATCTATTTCAACTGAAAAATAACCATCGAGGCATCATCCTCAAGATGTCTATTTTGCCCTGTAAAATCATCTAATTTTTTAAATATTTTATTTAAAATTTCTTGGGATGTATAAGATTGCTTACATAATTTTGTAAGGGTTTTTATTAATCTTTCCTCATCAAATCTTTGACCTAAAGAGTTAGAAGTATCAATTACTCCATCTGTGTAATAAAGAACTAAATCATTTTGATTAAGCTTGATTTCAATACAATGATATTCAGCATCTTTTTGTAAGCCAAGTACATATCCTTTTGCATCTAATTTAATAATTTTCTGATCTGAACTTTTCCAAAGCAAAGGAGGATTATGTGCTGCATTAGCGAATCTCAATTTTCTAGTTCTAGGATCATAATCTGAATAAAATAATGTCACAAATCTATGCGATTGATCTAGATCATTTATTGCTAGTTGATTCAAATCATGCAAAATTCTATCAGGAGGCAGACCTGTAAGAACCTCTGCACGTAGCATTCCTCTTAACATAGTCATTAAAAGACCGGCTGGAATCCCTTTACCCATGACATCACCTATTACAAAAGCCCATCTTGATTTTTCTTTCCTTTTTTCAGAAATATTCGTCTTTAAGCACATAAAATCATAATAATCCCCACCGAGCTGAAGAGCTGGTCTACAATAAGCAGCCAAGTCTATACCATGGATAATTGGACAATAATCCGGGAGTAATTGAGATTGAATTTCAGCGCCAGTAGAAATTTCTCTATCTACATTTTCATGCTTTTTCTTTGTTTTTATTAAGTAGTGATTTTCTAATCCGACAGCTAGACAATTTTCAATAAAATTAAAATTACTATCTTCAGTAATCGACTGTCTAGAAATATCTTCGCTAAAAAT
>NZ_CACMSM010000005.1 GCF_902616385.1 uncultured Prochlorococcus sp.
ATTAAGTTTAATTTCTTAACTGTAGGAATTAGGGCTTCATAAACTAATTTTCCAACAATCCAACTGACTTTTTTTGGCTGTTTTACTTTTTGGGGTAGGTTCTGAGTCTTGTCTTTTAATGCTTCTAGAAAGTTTCTAATAGTCCCAACTCCATTATATTCTTGTGGCATATTTTCGTAGGTTTTGTAACTAGGTAAATTTGTACCAGCAATTAAATACCATTCGTCTGATAGCCAACAAAAACGAGTCCCAAGGGTATTTTGTAGAGAGGCTTGAATTCTCTCTACTTGTTTAATAGTTTTTTTTGCGTATTCTGGGCTGATTGATTTCAATCCATCATTTTCAGGTCTAAATTTTGTAAGTCCTACAGGAACTATTGCGACTGAAAGTACTGTTTGAGTAGTTTTTTTGTTGAATTCAGCAAGTTCTAAAATTGATTTCTCAAGAATATCCCCATCATTTATATCTGGACAAACAACAATTTGAGCATGTATTTGAATAGAGTTTTCTTCAAACCACGAAATTTGATCAAGTATCACTCCTGCTTTTTTATTTTTTAATAATTTTTCTCTTGTGGCGGGATCAGTAGCATGAACTGAAATAAAAAGTGGGGACAGTTTTTGCATCGCAATTCTTTCCCAGTCTTCTTTTTTTAAATTCGTAAGAGTTAAATAAGAGCCATATAGGAAACTTAATCTATAATCATCATCTTTTACATATAGGCTTTTTCTTTTACCACTTGGCTGTTGATCAATAAAACAAAATGGACATCTATTATTGCATTGCTTGATTGAATCAAATAATGCATCTTTAAAATTTATACCTAAATTAACGTCTTGATCTTTTTCAATATTTATATTGTGAATCTCATGATTTTTATCTAAAACTGATATGTCTAAAATTTCTTCACTAATCAGAATCTGATAATCAATTAAATCTCTTGGTTTTTTCCCATTAATACTAATAATTGAATCACCTGATTCAAATCCTATCTCTTCAGCAATAGAGTTAGCTTCAATACTTTCAATTTCTGCAGGGTTTATTTTATAACTAATATTAGGAACCAAAAGATCAATAGGATCTTTCGTGTAATTAATTTCTTGCCACACAATTTAAGGCCAAATACTTATATTTATATTTATTCTAAACTTATATGTGACTCAAAGTGTATTAAATACTTTTAAAAAACTAAATGTAGATGTGAAATTATGGGCCTTTTATTTATTAAAATATGGCATTCGCAGTTTTTTAAAACACGATTTAGATTAATTAAAATAACCTTTTTCATTGAAAGAATTAATTACAAAAAATTTAGAAGTAAAAGATAAATTCAACTATGAATCCCATAAGACAGTTGATTCATACGAAAATAGTTTTTTATCAAATCCTATATCTTTAAGATTGTGGTCTTCTTTTTTTGTAATTCTACCTATTTTTGTTCAAGCCCCTTGGGTTAGATTTGAACCAATAAGTGCTCTTTGTTTTACTTTTGTTATTGTCTTAGTGGCAATTGTTTTGAATCAGAAAGGATCAAATAGGTGGTTTATTGTCAGTTCATTATTACTTGGTATATCAGGTAGTTGGCTTGGTGGATGTTTGTTCTGGGGATGGTTAAGTCCATTTCCTATCCTACACATACCTGTAGAAGCTGTAGTTCTCCCATTAGCTTTAATTGGATTTGGTACTAATTGGAAAATAGGTTCAAGTTTTTATATCTCTTCTTTATTTGGAACCGCAGTTACCGACATTACAATATTTTTAATCGGAATCATGGATCAATGGAGGCAGGTAATTACAGCAGATTCTGAAAATGCACCCATAATTCTTCAAAAAACTTCAGAGAGTCTTATTCAAATAAAATCATTATCTATTATCGTTTTTGTTGCTCTTATACTTTGGTTTATTTCAAAAGAAATTTTAGATTCTGGCACAATTAATACTACTAGTGGTAAAGCACTCTTAGTTGCTGGTTACGTAATTCAAACGACATTAATTGTTGATGGTATTTTTATTGTTTTAGCAATTCTGCAACCAACTTTTAGTGGATTGGTTTAATGTTAAGGCCTCCATTTTCGCAAGAACCGATACCAATAAATAATTGGGATGTCATCGTTATAGGCGCTGGAGCTGCTGGCCTTATGACTTGTCTCGAATTGCCCTCAACTTTAAAAGTGCTTCTTTTAAATAGAAATACTAGTAAGGTATCTTCCAGTAGATGGGCTCAAGGAGGAATTGCATCTGTTGTTAGACAAGATGATTCATTTGATCTTCATGCTGAGGATACTTTAAAAGCAGGAGATGGACTATGTGATTTTCAAGCTGTAAAAATGCTAGTTAAAGAAGCTCCAGGTTGTGTAGAAAGGTTGCAGAATTTAGGGATGATTTTTGATCAAAGTTCTGATCAACTAGCTACTACCTTGGAAGCAGCCCATTCAAGAAGAAGAGTTTTACATGTTAAAGATCGTACTGGACGAGCATTAGTTGAAGTTCTAGAAGATCATATTGAGAATCAAAAAAATATTCTTCACTGCAGGGGTGTAAGAGTAACTGAACTTCTCATTGAAAATAATGAATGTAGAGGAGTTCAGGTTCTTGATGGAGCAAATTTATATTGGATCAAATCTAGAGCTGTTGTTTTGGCTACAGGTGGGGGTGGGCACTTATTTACAAATACAACAAATCCTGCTCAATCCTCTGGTGAAGGGATTGCTCTTGCATGGAAAGCAGGAGCTGCTATCGAAGATTTAGAGTTCGTGCAATTTCATCCAACAGCTTTAAAATTTTATGGTGCACCTTGCTTCTTAATTTCTGAGGCACTTAGAGGGGAAGGAGCGATTTTAGTTGATAAAAATGGTGAAAGTCCAGTTAAAAATCTTGAAAATCGTGATCTAGCTACTAGAGATCAGGTCAGTAGAGCAATTATGAAAAATATGCATGATAATAATGTAGACCATGTTGGCTTAGATCTTCGGTATATTGACCCAGAAAAAATTGTAGAGCGCTTCCCCACTATCTTAAGTCGATGTCAGGATTATGGCGTTAATCCTTTAAATGAGGTTATTCCTGTAGCTCCTGCAGCTCATTATTGGATGGGAGGTGTTAAAACTGATCTAAATGCATCTTCAACAAGAAAAGGATTATATGCCGTTGGAGAAGTTGCTTCTACAGGTGTGCATGGTGCTAATAGACTGGCAAGTAATTCACTGATGGAGTGTCTTGTTTTCGCAAGAAAAATGTCTTCAATTGTTTTGAATGACCTTTCTAAAGTTGAACAATTTGATAGATCATTTCAAGAGTTTGATATTGAAGATCCTAAAGAAGATCAAATTTCTATAATTGCTGAAAAAATTGATGAACTAAGAAAACTTTGTTGGTTAAATTTAGGTGTATCTCGAAATAAGGTAAATATGAGTAAATTCTTAAATTACATTCAAAATGATATAAATAAATTAAATAAAAATGATTTATTAAATAGTCTTGAAAAAATAAAATTTGATCAAAATATAAAACTTAGTGAACGCAATAGGAGAGCATTAAATCTTTTACTTGATTTAAAGAATAGACAAATAACCACCATAACTTTATTAAAAGCTTGTCTATTTAGAGAAGAGAGTAGAGGAGGGCATTATAGAGATGATTTCCCTGATAAAGATAAAAATTGGGAATGCCATACTAGACAACAGTTAGATCAAAAAATTCAAAAAAGATTTATTAAAAATTAAGATCTCCTTGATAGTCTGTTTTTGTTGCTAATTCTTTTAAGTCACGCGTACCACTAATAATTTCTCCATTTATTTCCCAAGAAGGAAATCCACTAATTTCTTTTGTTTGGCATAGCTCATACTCATTATCTTTACCATCTTTAGCACATTCAACTACTTTTAATTCTTTAACTGCTTCCTTACCAAATAATTGTTTCTGATCGTGGCAATGCGGGCACCAGTATGCACTATACATAACAATATTGTTTGCACTTAAAAATTTTGCAAACTTTACCTTCTGGGGAGAGCTTGAAGTGGTTATTAATGGCGATACATTTTCAGTGGGGTTTGCAACATCGATAGCCTTCGAGGGGTCAACGTTTGTTGACCAAATTAGGCCCCCCAGCAGGATACTAATGGCTACAATGAAACCTCTAAAAATCATAGGTTCTCTACTTTCAAACTTTGCTCCAATCATAGAAATTATAAAGATAGAAATCGATAAAATTGCTGAAAGTATACAAAAAAAGCAATATGCTTGAATCTTAAAAAACATTATATTTATCAATAAAAAGCTAAATGTTGATGACGCACAAGAAATTAGAAATACTAACCACCATAAAAACTTATTTATTTTTTCTTTTGGGGAAATTAAATTAAGTGAGAGTATTATTGTGATAACTAATATTGATAAATATGTTATGAATCCAGCTAATGAGAGAGGTATATTAACTTGATTATTTTCAAATAAAGTACCCCAAGGACTATTTAAAACTGTTTCACAACCATTTTGTATCCCTGGGCATGAAAGCGAAGTAAATAATCCCCAGTTTTTTAAAGTGATTGAACCTGTATCAACTATGCCTATAGTGCTAAGAATTGCTATTATAATTTTTGGCCATTTCAAATCTTTTTTATTTCTTCTGTTTAAAGTCTTAAGAGCCATACAAAAAGAAAGTTTGTTATTTACATTATCTATCCTAATATTATCTTGGCATGAGAGTTATATCCGAAATGCTGTTTAAATCTTATAATTCTTATTTCTTAAGTTGTGAAACAAAATAATCTCAATGTAAAAGAAAAAAAACTATCTAAGATTGCATTCAGTCATGTTGGTTGTGAGAAAAATCTTGTTGATACTGAACATATGCAAGGCTTATTAGATAAAGAGGGTTATGAAGTTGACAGCAATATAAATGATGCAAATGTTGTTGTTGTAAATACCTGCAGTTTTATTGAAACAGCTAGAGAAGAATCTATTAGAAAAATTCTAGAATATACAAATCAAGGAAAGGAAGTAATAGTTGCAGGCTGTATGGCTCAGCATTTTAAAGATGAGCTTATAAGAGAAATCCCTGAAATAAAAGGTTTAGTTGGAACTGGAGATTATCAAAAGATAGCCAAGGTTTTAGAAAGAGTAGAACAAGGGGAAATCGTTAATGAAGTTTCAAAAATACCGGAATTTATTGCAGATGAGGAAATACCTCGTTTTGTAGATAAAAACAAATTTGTTGCTTATCTTCGTATTGCTGAAGGTTGCAACTATAATTGCGCTTTTTGTATTATTCCTAAATTGAGAGGTCCCCAAAGAAGTAGAACAATAGAATCTATAGTTTCAGAAGCCAAAAGTCTTGCAAAGCAGGGGATACAAGAAATCATATTAATTAGTCAAATAACAACTAATTATGGTCAAGATATTTATGGAAAACCATCATTAGCCAAACTTTTGAATGAGCTTTCTAAAGTTCCAATTCCTTGGATCAGGATACATTATGCTTATCCAACGGGTTTAACTGATGAAGTTATTAGAGCTTTCAAAGATTCAGAGAATATAGTGCCTTACTTTGATTTGCCACTTCAGCATAGTCATCCAGATGTGTTGAGGAGTATGAATAGACCTTGGCAGGCTTCTTTGAATGAATCTATTTTGGAGAAAATTAGAACAGAAATTCCATCTGCTGTATTAAGAACTAGTCTCATTGTTGGTTTCCCAGGAGAAAAAAAAGAACATTTTGAACATCTTCTGGAATTTTTGAATAGGCACAAATTTGATCATGTAGGAGTGTTTATTTTTTCTCCTGAGGACGGAACTGCAGCTTTTGATTTGCCAAATAGAGTATTACCAGGGGTTGCAGAAGCAAGAAAAGATAATGTTATTTCAGTTCAACAAAATATCTCTAAAGATAAAAATCAGGCATATGTTGGTTCAAAAATGAAAGTTTTGGTAGAAAAAATATTAGATAATAACGAATTAATAGGTCGGTCCTACAATTTCGCTCCTGAAATTGACGGAAATGTGATTTTATCTATTAATACTAAAAATGATTTGAAAAGTTATATTGGTAAATTTGTTGAAGTAAATATTTCTTTTGCTGATGAATATGATTTGTATGGAGAGATTATTAAAATTTTGTAGTTTTTAAATTAATTTAACTGCTCTTAAGAGTTTATATAATGCGAAAGCAGCTCCAAAACCGAAACCAATAAATGCAAAATAGAAAATGATGTTCATTAATTTTTTTATTTTTATTTAATTTAACATCAGATGAAAAGATTAGATTTTTTCGTTTAATTTCTTAATCTTGGATATATGGTAATTTTTTGTATAAACATTCTTCTGCTTTTTGGAGTTCCCGGCCTAAATATAGAGCATGATCGAATCTTGTTATTAAGTCATTTCTTTCTTCAGTGATCAATATTCCAAGTTGTTTCGCACTAATTCCTTCAAAAACTTCATTACAAACTCTTTTATTTTGAGAGTCGCATTTAATTGGTTCATTTGTTTCTGGGTCAAGCGCATAGCCTTCCTCATCGATGTTATTTAAAAAGTGCTCTAAAATTATTTTATTTTCTTCTAAATCTACTTTTATAATGAAATAACCGTTTGGATCTAAGTCTATATATCGGTTGGATAGACTATTATCAATCTTTATTTTTTCATCTATACTTTTACTTGAATCCATTTTGGGAATTTAATTTCAAACTATATTACTAATATAATCTTTGGTACAGCCGAATAATTTTTTATTTAAAGGGTATAGATTTATTTTCAAAATCAATTTCCATCTCGGTTTTTTTATTTACTTCATTTAGCCAAGGACTAATTATATTTTCCATATTTTTGTTAAACCATTTATGTAAGCTAGTGGTGCTTTTTGCAAAAAAGCCCCTCCGCCTTTTATGTTTACCACCCGCTCCAGGATCAAACAAATGGATACTATTTTTTATTGCCCATTCAATTGGCTGGTAATAGCATAATTCAAAATGTAAATTAGATATTTCTTCTTGACTACCCCAATATCTACCCCATAAGTTGTTTTGATTTTTAACGCACATCGACATAGCAAAAATTTCATTTGAATTATGTTTTGATGCACTAAAAAGTAAAAGATTTTTTTTATTATCAACCAGTGTTTCGAAAAATGTAGATGTCAGATATTTACTTCCCCAAACTCCCCACCTCGAACAATGCTGTTCATAAAAATTATGCATTTTTTTGAGGATTTCTTGGTTGATATCATCTTCATTAAAAATTTCTACTTTAATATCTTGTTTAGTAATTGATTTTCTCTCTTTTTTTATATTTTTTCTCTGATTAGAGTTAAATCTAGAAAGAAAATCATTAAATGTTTTTTCTCCATTACTCCTCCATTCACTGCTGGAATTTATCCATTCATGGTATCCCAAAGATTTAAGATGGTTGCCCCAGCTTTCATCAATATATAAAAAATTACAACTTAGAATTTTGTTTGTAATCGCAAAGCTTTCGATGTGGTTTATAAGTAAATTTGTAATTTCTTTCTTGTCTTTATTTTTTTTATAAAGAAATTGATATCCATTTACAGGACTATAAGGACTCATTCCAATTAATTTAGGGTAATAATTTAAATTCAGCTCTTGAGCCAATCTTGCAAATGATTGGTCAAAAATGAATTCTCCATAGCTATGATTTTTTAAAAAAAGTGGGGCAATTCCTAATGTCTCTTCATTTTTATAAGCAACAAAATATAGAGGCTGCCAACCAGTTTCTCTTGAAACACTTTTAGAGATCTCAAGGTTTTTAATCCAAGTCCATTCATAAAATGGATTATTATTTTCATTTGCTAATTCATTCCATATCTCCTTGGAGATTTCCTTGATTGACAATTTGACTTCAACTTTATGTTTTTTCTGGTTCATTTATTATTGAAACTATTTCAAATCTTTTTGTAATGAACATGGATTTCATTATTCATTAAATTTTTAATTGATTTTATTTCCCATAGCCTTTTGAGATTAAAAATAGCATTTGTTTGTTCTGGAGGGATCCATGTATATCTACCTCCAATAATTCGTGGGATTATTGTAATTTTTATATCTGTTATTAGATCCTCTTTTATAAATGAATTTATAAGTTTTGCACCTCCTAAAAGAGCTAAATCATTTATCCCTTGTTTTTTAATTGAAATTAAAGTTTTTTTCCATGAATCTTCGAAAAAGAGTTCTCTCTCGAATTCATTATTCGACGAATTATCAACTTTACTTGAGCTTATTAGCCATCTTCTAATTGGTTGACGAAAGTATTTCCAATTACTGTTAAATTTTTTGCTATTTGAAGCAACCATAGAAATTGGTTGGCTTTTTGATATATTTAATTCGTTATTATCAGTAAGATTTTTAACTAGGTAAGTTGATTGATGAGCTATTAAAGTACCTAACCCAAAAATGGTAGCGTCAACCATTGATAAGTTTTGATTTAATATTTTTTTATCTTCATCACTTCCAAGATGCGATTCTCCACCTCCAGGAAATGCAATTCTCCCATCAAGACTTGATGCTATAACAATTATTACTCTTGGGATATTCAAGTTTGCGTGACTAAACTATTTTTTAATTTCAACTTCAACGAATTGGTCAACTTTTGATCAACATAAATTTCTGCAGCATTATTTGGACTCTCCTGGAGTCTTATTTTGTGTAATGTTGCACCAAGATTATGTATTGGTTTTTTAAGAATATCAGAAATATATAAAGCTATATTTTCAGCAGTTGGAACACAATTATGGAAAAATTCGATGTCTTTATTAAGAAAAGTATGATCTAGTTGTTCAACAACTAAATCGTTAATTATCTTTTGGAGGGCAGATAAGTCGCAAACCATTCCTGTTCTTTTATCAATGTCTCCTTTTACAGTTATATCGACAAGATAGTTATGACCATGTCCATTAACTCTGGCACATTTCCCATAGATTTTTTTATTTTCATCAAGGGATATCTCTTCTTTTGCAAGTCTATGAGCGGCTGCAAAATGAGTTTGTACTGTTAAAAATGCTTCCATGTTTTTTCCAAAATAATCTGCCCATAAATTAGGGTTTTCATACAGTCTTAGACTTGTAAGAGGTAAATCATCCTTCAGACGACTCCAAATGACCTTTACTAATGCTTCAGTTGTGGGAAGTATACCTTCTTGATTATTAACATTAAATTCAGGCCAGACATCATTTAAAAAACGAAAATCTAATTGTCCAGTAACCTTATCTTTAATAGAATGTTTTACATCAGAGAGATTAAGTACCATTCCATCAGAGTCTAGTTCTCCACCCATTGAAACAATAAGTTCATAATTATGACCATGACCTGGTGCAATACTGCACTTTCCAAAAAGAGATAAATTTTCTTTTGGGCTTTTTTCAGGAAGCCAATAACGGTGACTAGAACTAAAGCAGGCACGTCGAGTTATGACGCATTCACGTCCTTTTCCATGAGATGGTTTGGATTGTGTAGAAGTCATAACTGTCTGCGATAATACTATCTTAAGGTTTTAAATACGCTTTTGTCTTTATGGAACAATCCGATATCGAAAAAACAGTTAATGCTATTAAAGGCAGAAGCATATTTTTAATAGGAATGATGGGTTCTGGTAAGTCACAAACTGGTTTGAAGCTGGCTGAATTATTGAAGTATAAATACATTGATTTAGATTCATTAATAGAGAAGTTGGCAAAAAAATCTATCAATCAAATTTTTAAAGATGAAGGAGAAGATAATTTTCGCGAATTAGAAGCAAACTGCCTTAAAGAAACTATCAAAATTCCTTCATTAGTAATCTCAACTGGGGGAGGAATAGTTACCAAATCGGAAAACTGGGGAATCTTAAGACAGGGAATAATTGCTTGGATAGATCTCGACAAAGATATAGCAATTGAAAGATTGAAAAATGAAATTGAAAATAGGCCACTTCTTCAGGGAAAGAATCTAAATGATCTATATATGAGCATTTTTCAATCTAGAGAAAATTTGTATTCTCAAGCAGATTTAAGAATTCAAGTAAAAAAAGAAAATATTGAACAAGTTGCTATGAAAATAATTAATGCAATTCATAAAGAAATAATCAGTTAATCTGGTTCAATTCTTACTGCAAACCATTTGATAACGTATCCTAATTTTATTTCTAATTCATAAGTGCTTTCCAATAATTCTTCAAAAAATTCCTGATCAGTATCTTTTATATTTTGATATATTGTTTGTGTTTCTGTCTTACTAAGCCAATTCTTCAACCATAAAATTGCTTCTTGCTTTGATACAATTTTTTCCTTTGAATCTGGCTCTAATAATACATAATAATCTGATGCTCTTATTAGTGGATTTGACATAATGAAAATTTTTCTTGGATTAATTCTTTGCTTGATTTTTCAAGGAATTTTTTTAGAAAGTTCTTTTGCTCTAGTAGATTCTAACGTACGAGAGTTTTTGGAAAATCGTGTAAATCAATGGCCAGAATTATATTTGCCAAATTTTAAATTATCGGATACTTCTAAGGATTTAATTTATCCTAAATGGTTCGAGGGGAATTGGCTTGTTACTTCTCAAGATATAGTTAATGATTCAGAAGAGCCAGTTATTTATAAAGTAAATTTCTTTAAGAATGATTCAGATTTAATTGTTGGTAATCGTGCAAAAAATTCTGAATCTATTGGAAAAGCAATATTTGGTGAAACCTTAATCAAGGTTGTCAATGATCCTCAATCTATTAATAATCAAATTACTTATTTAAAAGATGATTTTTATATTGATTCAAGAATTACAGGGAGAAATCAGATCCAAGATAATGATATTTTTTTCGCAGATGAGCTAGTTATACAAACAGCACATAAGCCAGGTGCTTCAAGGATTAATCAGGTAGAGACCATTAGTAAATTTCAAAAATGTTCTGAAGAAATATTAGAAGTTGATAATTCAATCAAACCATCAATTTGTGGAGTGCAATATGTCGCTTCTTATGGTTCAAAAGTTGGTGATCCTTCTATTCACGCTATAAAAACAAATAAATATAAATTGAAGTTTGAATTTATTGAGAGTTTGCACTAAAAAGATATTCCTCTAAGTTGTTCCTCCAAATGAAAAGATTTTCTAAATAAGGGTTGTTTATGTATTCTTGGCTTCCCTCTCCTGAAAGAATTGGTCCTGCAGACTTTGGAAATTTAATAAGGGATAATTGAGCAGCAATTGAAATATCTGCAATTGATAAACTATCTCCAATTAAATATTTCTTGTTGATTAAGGATTTTGATAAAGCTTCAAGTAATTTTTGGAGTTCTAAATTATCCTTAGAAGACAAAACTACATTGGAAATTTTTCTAAGATTTTCAAAAGGTAATTTATCAACAATACTTTTAACTGAAGAAGGTATTTCATCTGGGAGTAATGCAGTTCTTAGCTGTGGATTTTCTATCGCAGATTTTATTAAAGCTTTTCTACAAGTTGTAGCCATTGTAGTATCAGCCCAGTCTTCAATTAATTTGCATTGTGCAAATAATATTGGATCCTCCGGAAAAAGTGGATTGTTTTCATTTTTTTTATCAATATATTCGCAAATAGTTGAAGAGTCATTAATAACTTGATCATTACTATCGACTATTACAGGTACTTGTTTTTGACCTGATAATTTAAAGATTTCAAATTGGCCTATTCCAGGTGTTACTTCTTCAACTCGATATTGTAGTTTTTTTGCATGAAGAGCCATTCTTGTTTTTAAACAAAAAGCACTATGCCTAAATTGATATAATGTAATCATGCTGTTTAATGTTTGTTAAAACTTAGCTAAAAAAGTAATCTATTTGTGGAGCTGATGGGCGAATTTTTCTCTAATGTTGCGAGATATCCAAAGTATTTGATATCTATCATTGTTGGGGGACTTGTTGCTTTGCTTGAACCTTTATTCAAGAATAGATCAAATCCACTCACAATAGTAGGTTTGATATCTTCTGTCTTAAGTGCTTTCATAACTGTTTATTTTGTCTTGCAAGCGATGACAAACCCAATAAATTTACAACCATAATGCCAAATAATTACCGTCTTGCAAAAGTTTCTTCTCTTTTGAAGAAAGAAATAACCCTTATTTTGCAGAATGATTTAGAAAATGATCTTATTAGAGAGCATTTCGTCAATATTTCTAAGATTGATTTATCAGGTGATTTGCAACACTGTAAAATTTATATAACTTCAACTGCTCAAGAGAAAGTGAGGAAGGAAATTGTATTAAACTTGAATACTGCTAAAAGTTTTATAAGGCATAGTTTAGGAAAAAGAATTGAGATGAGAAGAGTTCCAGAGATAATTTTTAAAGACGATGTTGTTCTTGATAAAGGATTATCAGTCTTGAAACTTCTCGATGAATTAAAAAATCAAAATCAAAATCATAATATTGAGGACAAGGATGCCAAAAGTTGATCTACCCCTTAATCAAAGAAATATAATAATTACTCGATCAAAAGAAGGGATATTCGATATAAAAAAGATATTCACAAGCAAGGGCGCTAATGTATTTGATTTACCTGCAATAAGTATTGCTGATCCTGATGATTTGAATCCTCTTGATGAAGCATTAAATCAAATAAATGATTTTCATTGGATTATTTTTTCCAGTAGTAATGGGATCAAATTTGTGGATAAAAGACTTAGATACTTTAATAGTTCATTGAAAGAATGTTCTAAAAAAACAAAAATCGCCGTAGTCGGAGAAAAAACCTCAAAAACTCTTGATGATTTTGGGATTAAGGCTGATTTCATACCTCCAGAATTTGTTGCTGAAAGTTTAATTGATAATTTCCCAGTATCTGGTTATGGACTTCGAGTTTTTGTACCAAGAGTTCAAACAGGAGGTAGGGATTTAATTGCAGATCAATTTAGAAAGGCTGGTGCTCGTGTATTTGAGGTTCCTGCATATGAAACTAGATGTCCTGAATCAATTCCGGAAGAAACAATTGATATTATTTCTAATCGAAAAGTCGATGCAATTATTTTCTCAAGCGGTAAAACCGTAGTAAATGCTGCTTTTCTACTAGAAAAAAAACTTGGCAAACAATGGTTAGAATATTTTGATCAAATTAAGTTATTAACTATTGGACCTCAGACAACAAAAATATGTAACAAGATTTTTGGAAGAGTTGATAGTCAGGCACAAAAATATACTTTTGAAGGACTACTAGATGTAGCAATTAATATTTTTAATTAGAAAAACTTTCTGTATAGTTCTTTTCAACTAAATCTTTGAACCTATCAATATTGGTCTGTAATTCGTTTGTAACCATTTTGCCTAAAATATTTTCTTCCATAAACCGAGCAATCATTTTTGGTAGTTCATAAGTTATTGCTAAATTTACCGTTGTGACTTGATCAGTTTTACTTTCGAAAACTACTGATCCCTCAGTTGGTAAACCTCCTATTGATTTCCATTTAAGTTTGCTTTTCTCAACCCTTTCTGTAATTTGAGCTTTCCATTTAAACCTAAAGCCATTTGCAGCTAAAGTCCATTCTGTTAAATCTGGTAACGTATTAGTTTCTTCGTCAACTGTTTTTACAGATTCAATCCAGCTCATCCAAAGTGACATTGAGTCTAAATCGCTCCATGTGTCCCATACATTTTGAAGAGGCGCATTAACAACTGTTATTACGTCATGTTTTAGCCAAATACCCATTAAATTAACTTACTGCAAGATTTTTTGCTAATTCGGCTTTCTTCTCTAAAATTGCGGCGGCAGCTAAATGACCACTCATTGTAGCTCCCTCCATAGAGTCTATATAATCTTGTTTTGTATAACTACCAGCCATGAAGAAATTAGATATAGATGTTTTTTGATCGGGTCTGAAAAGTTCCATGCCGGGAGCTTCTCTATAGAGTGATTGTGGAATTTGTACCACGTTGCTCCAAAGTAATTTAAGGTTTTTTGAGGATGGGAATAGACGGCGAACCTCTTTATCAATTTCTTTTGTAATTCTTTCTGTGGATCTTCCCATCCATCTATCGCCAGGAGTTAAAACACATTGGAGAAGCGATCCCATATCTTTTTTTCTATAGTCTGCTGGACTTGCTAGTGCTAAATCAGCAAAACAACTAAAAGATGCATCAGCAGAATAAAGAAGGTTATCTAGTCCAATTGGTTCGTTTCCAGTATTATCTTTTTGTAATTCAGTAACCCAACCGTCATATCTTAATTGGATTGTGGCAACAGCTACAGCTCTAAGTTTTTTTAAACCTTCAAATTCTTTAAATTGATACCATTCTTTTGGAATTATTTTTTTTATTCCAGGAACATCACAGGCAGCCAGAAATTTATCTGCAAACACTGCCTTAATTCCTTCAGGAGAAGATATTTTTAATTGATTTACTGAATAAGAGGAAGATTCCTTTTCATAAATGATTTCTTCTACCTTATGGTTAAGGTGTATTTTTGCCCCTTTGTTTGTGATGTAGTCGACGATAGGTTGCGTTAACCACTTATGTGGGGAACCTTTTAAAAGATTAAGTTTTGAGGCTTCTGTTTTTGACGCAAACATCATGAATATAGTTAGCATGCATCTTGCTGAAATATCTTTGCAATTAATAAAACCTAATGCATATGCGATAGGGTCCCACATTCTTTCCAAACTTTTTTCACTTCCACCATGGTTTAAAAACCATTCTTTAAAACTAATTCTATCTAGATCTCTAATTATTTTCATTGCACCTTCATAATCTAGCAATCCTCTAACGATTGGACTGGTCCCTAAAGCTAAGGCATTTCTGAACTTATCTACCCAAGTAAGTTGTTCGGTGGTAAAAAAAGCTTTAAGTCCATTAAATGGAGCACCTAAAGGGAATCTGAAATCTAAAGATTTTAAATTACCACCATTATTGATAAATAGATGAGTATGATCTTTCGGGAGTAAATTTTCTAGAGCTCCCACTTTTTTCATTAATTTAAAAAGATTTGCATAATTGTAAAAAAATACATGTAAACCCATTTCTATGTGATTACCATCCTTATCTTCCCAACTTCCTACTTTACCTCCCCAAAATGACCTGCTCTCGTAAATTTCTACTTCGTGGCCTTCATCAACTAAATTGACTGCTGCTGTAAGACCAGCTAATCCAGAACCAACTATTGCAATTTTCACTTTTTCTTAAAATTATAACAAATCAAGTTTGGATAACGTTTGTTCTATGCATCATATCGATTAATTTTTTATATTATAAATAGTAGAAATCCCTTGTTTATGGAAAATGTAGAAGTTCAACATGAAATTAAAAACTCTGATGATGGCAAAGGTATCTTAATTACGAATGATGCTATAGAACAAATTTCAAATTTATTGAAGGGTCAAAGTGATAAAAAAGCACTAAGGGTAGGAGTAAGATCTGGCGGTTGTAGCGGGATGAGTTATACGATGGATTTTATAGGAACTGATGAAATAAATCCCGATGATAAAGTTTATGATTATTCATTAAAAGCTGATCAAAGTTTTCAAGTTGTTTGTGATCCTAAAAGTCTTTTATATATTTATGGAATGCAGTTAGATTTTAGTAAGGAATTAATTGGAGGTGGCTTTAATTTTGTAAATCCCAATGCCTCTCAAACTTGCGGTTGTGGAAGCTCCTTTGCAGTTTGATTAATAATGAATAACGAAATTAATCCCATCGAAGAGGATTTTAATGCGGCTTTATCAAGATATAAAGCAGGGCAAGATTTAATTCCAATCATTCAAGATTTTCAAAAAATTATACAGCAAATTCCAAATCATTTTGCTGCTTGGACTTGTTTATCATGGCTTCAATTACTTTTGAAAAATAATGAAGAAGCTTTATCATCTGCCAGACAAGCTGTTCGACTAAATCAGCAAGATCCACAAGCAAGAATGAATTTGTCTTTAGCTCTTTTGGCTACCAATAATAAAGGTGTTAGAGATCATATTGAGTTAATAAAAAAAATGTCTATGATGATGCCAGATGTGAAAAGTGAGTTGAAAGAATCTGTTGAAGACGGATTAAGTAGATATCCGGATTGGCCTGAGTTAACCAAAGTAAAAAAATGGTTGGAATTTTAAATTGTTTAAGATTTTAATTTTAAGTAATGGGCATGGAGAAGATCTATCTGGCAGCCTAATAGCTAAACAATTCGTAAAAAGTGGTTATTCTGTTCATGCTTTGCCAATTGTTGGTATGGGAAATCATTACGAAAAAGAAAAAATTAAGATTATCGGTAAAACTAAGGAATTTAGAACTGGAGGAATTGGTTATAATTCTTTTAAGGGAAGAATTACTGAGATATTAGGAGGAGAAATATTTTATCTTCTAAAAAGATTATTTTTAACTTTTAAAATAAGAAAAAAATATGATTATTTTTTTGTAGTTGGAGATATTGTGCCAGTTTTTTTTGCATGGGTTTGTAAGAAAGATTTTTTTACATATCTAGTTGCTTATTCCAGCCATTATGAAGGGAAGTTGAAATTACCATGGCCTTCTAAATTTTTCATGCTCTCTCAAAAAGCAAAAAAAATATATACGAGAGATTCCCTTACAGCTAATGATTTAACATTGCAATTAAAAAAGAAAGTGTCTTTTTTAGGCAATCCATTTATGGATAAGTTTTTTCCTAGAAACAAAGAATTAAATAAAGATGAATTTAGTATTGGATTATTTCCAGGAAGTAGATTCCCTGAGATTTTAGATAATTTTGTATTGATTTTAGAGGTATTAGAGGCATTGTCAGATTTAAGATATTTTCAAAAAACTCAGTTTAATTTTGCAATAGTTAATGCTCTGTCTGCATCAAAAATAAAGGAGATATTTCAAAAAAGAGGATGGTTAAAAATAGAAAATATAAAAGATAATAATCTTTTGAAATTCCGATATAAATTATTAGAAGTGAATATATATTGGAATAATTTTGACAAAATATTATTAAAAAGTAGATGCTGTATTAGCATGGCAGGAACAGCAGCAGAACAAGCGATTGGATTAGGAAAACCGGTTATTCAGATTGAAGGCAAAGGTCCACAATTTACAAAAACTTTTGCAGAAGCGCAAAGACGTTTGCTTGGAAAATATGTTTTTTGTGCAAGTAATTATAAAGATAAAAATGATCAAATCAATCAGACAATTAAATTGATCATAAAAATAATATACCTTATACAGCTAAATAAAAAGTTTATGATCTCATGTGATGAAAATGCTAAAAAAAGGCTGGGTGAAAACAAAGCTTGTCTTAAAATGGTTGATGATATGAATATTGTTATAAAAAATGACTAAGGAGAATAATCAAAATAAGTTAAAACAAATTATCGATAATTTGTTATTAATAAATTTATTTACAGTCATTTTTTTTGCAATATTTTTTATTTTTGCAATCATCATGCAATTTAATGGGATATTTACTTTTATTAATTTTATTCAGATAGTTTGGAATCCTCTTATAGTTCCATTGATAACAATTCTTATTATTGCTGCTTTAGTAAACGGTATTAATTCTTGGTGGAGGCGTAAATTGCGTTCTCAAGAAGAGGATATTTAAAATTATAATTTTTGATTTTACTGCTAATTACTTTTTGTCCTTCTAAAACAACTTTCGCTCCATCTCCTAACAATATTTTTAAGACTGCTCCAGGTACTGGAAGTAAATTAGGTCTATTTAGACATTTGCCTAAGGTCTGAGAAAATTCTCTCATTAATACTGGATTTGGTGCAACAGCATTAAATACTCCCGAATACTTTTTATCAACTAATGCTTGAATAATTAATGCACATAAATCAGTTCTATGAATCCAACTCATCCATTGCTTACCATCTCCAATTGGTCCACCTAATCCAACTTTAAATATAGGGAGCATTTTTCCTAATGCTCCTCCGTCTTTCTCTAGAACAATACCAATTCTAAAAATAACTAACCTTGAGAAAAATGGTTTTTCAGCGGCGACCACTTCCCATTTTTTGCAAAGATTAGATAAAAAGTCGTTTCCTCCAGGACTATTTTCAGTGAATTCACTAGATAAACTTGTACCGTAAAAACCTATAGCTGATCCATTTATAATGACTTTTGGGTTTATTTTTAAATTTTTAAGGGTCTTCATCATAAATTTCGTGGTGTTAATACGACTATTTTCAATCTCCTGTTTTTGTTCAGAAGTCCATTTTTTTTCTGCTATGGGTTCTCCCATCAAGTTAATAATTCCATCTGTCTCTCTTAAAATATTTAAAAGATTTTCGTTATACCAGTTTTTTTCTTTTGATAAATCTATTTGAAAAAATTTAAACTTATTGAAATCTAAATCAAGCTTTAATTTACTAATGGGTTTTCTACTTACGATGTATATTTCGTGATTTTCATTGAGTAGTGTTGGTACTAATTCTTTACCAACAAATCCAGTGCAGCCAAGCAGTAAAAGACGCATATCTTATTGATGTTTATTATTTTAGGCTATTAAATTTTTTAGACGTTTGTAATTATTATTCCGGTATAAATTTTTTTCAATAGTTTTCAAACAAGTTTTTGTATAATAAACCTGAAATAACTTTCTTGAGTATATTATGACAGATTCTATTCCAAAGAAACCTCTTAAGAAAGGAAGCTTAGTTTTTGTCGATAGAGAAAATTATGCAAAAAGTATCGAATCGCTAGCCAGTGATGATGATCTACCTAATTATGTCTTTGAAGGTCCTGGAGAGATTCTTTCAGTCAAAGACGAATATGCTCAGGTTCGATGGCGTAGACCTGTTCCAGATGTTTGGTTGAAATTAGATCAACTTCAAGAATATACTCAATAAAATTTTTATATCTAAAAGTTTTTATTTTTTTTCTCTATAGACATCTTTGATTGTATTCTTTTTGCTTCTTTGATCATTTCTTTGCCATCAAATAAGTAATTATCTACGTATCCTTGTGTATATCTATCAAATTCTGATAGCGCATCTTTAACTTGTGAAAAACAATGATAAAGATCGAGGCCTAAAGCTGAAATAGACTTTGGAACTATTTTTTTCTTATAAATTTTTTCAACTTTTTCTATTTTCTTTTGTGAAAGAATAATATAACTGTAAAAATTTTCCATTAGTTCGTCATCATATGGATCTGCAGATAGTTCTTTTATTTCATTATTCAAAGGTTTAATGATTTGACTAATTAATCTATTTATCGGACTATAAATTTCTTTAATCCATGTTTCAACTTCTTTGTCCTTAATTGAAGAATTATGTTTTTTTGAATTAAATTTCTCTTCCCAATTTTCATTTAATGAATCAGATGATGAGCTGGAAAAGGAAAAACTGCTATCGTATTGTTTCTTTTTGATAGGGTCATTTAGAGTTTCCCAAGCTTTTTGTATTGCAAGAAATCGTTCTTTCTTGCCGCCTGCATCTGGATGATGTTGCTTAACTAAAGAACGGTATGAAGATTTAATTTCACTTCTGGTTGCATTTTGTTTGAGACCTAATTCTTCATATAAATTTTTTTCCATTTTTATAAATTATGCATTAAAGATAACCATCTTTTCTGGCTTGAATTGAGGTATTAGATTCAAACATTGCTGTTGATAAATATCTCTCTCCAAAACTTGGAAGAATAACTATCAATCTTTTATTCATTAGTTCTTTTCTTTTGCCGATTTTTATAGTTGCTGCTAAAGCTGCGCCGCTGCTGATGCCAGATAAAAGGCCTTCCAATCTAGCTAATAAACGCCCATAATAAAATGCTTCATCGTCATCTATTTTTATAATTTCATCAATTAATTTAGTATTAAGAACTTTTGGTACGAAACCCGCGCCAATTCCTTGAATCGAATGAGATCCTGCTTTTTCTCCGGAAATCACAGCACTTTTTTTGGGCTCTACGGCATAAATTTTGCAATTTGGATTAACTTTTTTCAAAAAACGTGCACAACCAGTAATTGTTCCTCCTGTGCCTACTCCTGTAACTAGTCCATCTAAATTGTTATTGGATTGGGACCATATTTCTTGGGCCGTTGTTCTTTCATGAACATCTGGATTAGCAAAGTTTTCGAACTGATTAAATTGATAGCTATTTGTAATGGTTGAAGACAACTCATTAGCTAAATTTAAAGCTCCTTTCATTCCGTCTTGACCAGGTGTTAACTGTAATTCAGCTCCATATGCTCTCAACATTGACCTTCTCTCAATACTCATTGTATCCGGCATAGTTAATATCAATTTATAACCTTTTGCTGCAGCAACCATTGCTAATGCGATGCCAGTATTCCCACTAGTTGCTTCAATTAAAGTTGTTTTATCTGGTGTTATCAATCCTTCTTCTTCAGCTTTACATAACATTGAATAAGCGATCCTATCTTTAACGGACGCGGATGGATTGAAACTTTCTAGTTTGGCTATTATTTCTGGATAACAATCAAAATACTTTCTGATTCGATTTAATTTAACTAATGGGGTATTTCCAACTAGAGAAGTTATATCATTTGCTATTTCCATGAAATTATTTTTTAAAATGCAAAATAAGATCTCCTATAGTTCATAATAATTGTATTTAAAGATCTTTTATATAATTTTCTCAAAAGAATTTAATTTAAATAACTTCCTGCGAAAAAATATTTAGTAATATAAAAAGTAGTTTTTATTATGATTATGTATTCGTTAGAACTAAGTCTGAGATATTCACCTTTTCCACTTTCAATTCAGAAGAAAGAATTTGATGATGTTAAACGTATCTATGATGAAATAAAAAGTTCTATGAATGAAACTTTAGAATCCTCAAACTTGATTGAATTAAGTTGTGACAAAGTGCAAGATAAATTAATTGCTGTAAGAGCTAAAGAAATAATTTCTGTTCAGATATATGAAAAATCTTCAGTAGCAGGAGGAGCTAAAAGACCAGGCTTTTCTCTCAACATAGATTGATAGAATTAATGCGAAATTCCCTTGAAAATGAAATACCTCACATTAAATTCAAAGATGTTTCTTTTTCATATCCCGGAGAAAAAGAAAATTTAATTTTTAAATGTAACTTCTCAATAAAAAAACCTGGATTTTGGATGGTCGTAGGTAAAAACGGGAGCGGAAAAAGTACTCTTTTAAAATTAATTAATGGAATAATCAAACCCAAAAATGGTTTAATTGAATCTAATGCAAATATTGGCATGGTGTTTCAAAACCCTGATCATCAAATATTGATGCCAAACTGTAGGAGTGAACTCATGATTAATATTAATCAGAATATAAGTCAAAATGAAATTAATAAAAAAATTGAATATGTGCTTGATCAGGTAGGAATGACTGGTTTTGAAAAAAGGCCAGTTCATACTTTGAGTGGGGGACAAAAACAACGCTTAACTATTGCATGCGCTCTGATTAGTAATAGAAATTTTATTCTTTTAGATGAGCCCACGGCGTTACTTGATCAAACCAGTCAAATAAAAGTTTTGCAAACTATTAAAAATCTCACAAGTGACCATAGAAAACCTCTATCAGCTTTGTGGATTACTCATCGTTATGAAGAACTAACTTATGCTAATTCAATAGCAGAGCTGAAAAATGGTTTTTTATCTAACTGGCAAGAACCATCAAAATTTCAATATAATTGACTCTTGTACTTGTCATAAGGTACTTAAAAGAGCTAAATTCATTCTATATTCCTCGGTAGCTCAGCGGTAGAGCGATCGACTGTTAATCGATTGGTCGCAGGTTCGAATCCCGCCCGGGGAGTTTATAAATTCCAAACAGTTATGCAAAGTCACCCTAAAAAGGTGACTTTTTTGACCTTTTTTACTAAAAAGTAGTTAGCCGAAGATATAATCAAGTATATTTTATATAATATTAAGAACAGTAAATAGAACATACAAAATTATCAAATCAATTTTTTCAGATTCACATTTTATAAATTTACAATTAATTTTAAGAACAGTAATTAGAACAGTTACTCAATTCTCTACAAAAAATAAAAAATGATAAGCTCTTTGATTGATTTTCATTTTTTAAAATTAAAACTTATTTTTGTTTATATCGTTTGAATTACTACACCATTCAAGGAATTTTAGTCATCCCACATATCTTTTTTCTCTTGATCCAAATTATTCCTTTCGAGTAATTCTATTCTTTGCTTCTGAGAATCTATTTCTGTTTCAATTACTTTTTTATCTTCAATGTATTTTGTTTGTATTTCTAAGATATTTATTTCAAATTGTTCTCCAAAAAAATCTGACATTTCTTTCCATGCTTCCATTTCCTCTTCTTTGCCAATAGTATCGTTTATCTGATGAGAAATAATTTCTAATACATATTGTTTAAGTTCTTGATGACTCATGGACTCAACTTTTTTTTGAATATAAAGTTCTTTAAGAGTTTCTAGTTGTTTTTTTGATAAATCTGAATAGTGTATAGACTTCTTTTTCATAGATACTTAAATTCTTTTTTAATATAGACAAAATTATGAATTTAAACATTTTAGAGAAATTCAAATATTTAAACTTTGTTAATTCCTATTTGGAACTCGAAAATCTCCATTTTATTCAATTTTTTTAAAACCTTAATAGTGACAATCTGAATTAGATATCCTTTCAATTTGAACCATTATTTGTTTCAAATAATCCTTTGATTATTAAGAAAAAGTAAATAGAATCGAAAGAAATTCTAAAATTTCAATTTTTTTAAAATTTGTAATTTCTATCTAATCCATTGTTATTACTAATTTATTTGATAAATCTAGTTGATAAAATTGTTTACATTAATTCAGCAATCTTTATAAATTCTTGAGAGAATCATAATACTAAAACTTAATTTTATTTTAATAGTCGATAAATATGAAAATTTCAATCCTTTTAATTGAAGACGATCGTGATATGCGTGATTTGGTGGCTAGGCATTTAGAACATTCTGGTTTCGACGTACAAAAAGCTGAAGATGGAATTAAAGGTCAAGCATTAGCTCTCCAATATTCACCAGATTTAATACTTTTGGATTTAATGCTACCAAGTGTCGATGGTTTAACTTTATGCCAGCGACTAAGAAGAGATGAAAGAACGTCAAACATACCAATTTTGATGATAACTGCGTTAGGTGGCCTTAAAGATAAAGTTACTGGGTTTAATTCTGGAGCAGATGATTACATTACTAAACCATTCGACTTAGAAGAATTACATGTACGCATAAAAGCTTTATTAAGAAGAACTAACAGAGCACAATTAAATTCTAGTAACCAGCAAGAAATATTAAATTATGGCCCTTTAACTCTTGTTCCGGAAAGATTTGAAGCTATATGGTTTGAATCTCCCGTTAGGTTAACGCATCTTGAATTTGAACTTCTTCATTGTCTTTTGCAGAGACATGGTCAAACTGTATCACCAGCATTAATCCTTAAAGAAGTATGGGGATACGAACCTGATGATGATATTGAGACAATAAGAGTTCATATTAGACACTTACGCACTAAACTTGAACCCGATCCACGTAAACCTATTTACATAAAGACTGTATACGGTGCTGGATATTGTCTCGAGTTACCTATTGGTTCTCAGGTGGAAACTGCTAGGCAAGAGTTCGTTCAAGCAAGAAATCCTGACTTGATAAATTCTGCAGTAGATTAATTTCAAATGTCTTCCATTGAAATTTTTAAAAAAGCTATTTCCCATGCCAACCTTGGTTGAATGTTCTTTTTTAAGAGATATTTTAAATTTTCAAGTTTTTTAACTAAATCGATATTTTTTGTTTTTCTCCACCAAATTGTTTGAATTAAATTTACTAAACAAATCTGTTGGGAATTTTCCAATTTTTCAGATATTGATTTAGATATTTCTAATATTTCCAGAATATTTTTAATTGGAGAATTTAATTTACTTATAATTTCATCTGAAAAATCATTCCAAATTTCAATATTTTTCAATAATTGATTTGGAGATCCATTTGCAGAGTTTATTAAATCTTCTAATTTTAATTTTTTATTTATCTTTAATTTAGAAGCATCTAAATATTCCTCTAAAATTGACTTTATTTGTTTATTAGAAAAAGATCGAAATCTGACGATTTGACATCTTGAGATGATCGTATCTAAAAGAAGGTTTAATTTAGATGTTAGTAAAATAAAAATGCCGTTACTAGGTTCTTCTAAGGTTTTTAAAAGGCAATTTGAGGCTGCCTCGTTTAAGAGGTGTGCATCAATAATCAAAACAATTTTTTTTTCTGAGGTTATTGATTTTTGACTAAGAAAAGTTTTGATATTACGTATTTGAGCAATTTTAATAATATCAGACCCAGTTTTTATTGTTTTTTCAAGGTCGAAACTTCCTGAACTTTTTGTTGCCAAAACAGAATCAGGTTCAATAATTAAAAAATCAGGATGGTTATTGTTTGTAATTCTCTCTTCAATATTTTCGCTTGGTGAAGACTTTTTGAAAATCTCTTTTATAAATTGAAGAGCAGTTTGCTTTTTGCCTAATCCTTCAGCACCATAAAATATATATCCATTAGCAAATGATTTATTTTTAATTATTTTCTTGAGAAGTGTATTGACTTCTTCATTCAAGAAAAAATTATTTTTTTTAACCTCAATCATTTGTTATTAGAAAAATTGTTTAGCAAAGTTTCTTTAATTTGATAAGAAATAGTTTTAATATTTTGTGAAGCAGATATTACTTTCCAGTTTTTTTGTTTAGCAATGAGTTTGAAGCCTTCATTTACTTTTTCTAAAAATCTAATACCTTCTGATTCTATTCTGTCTGGAATTTCATTTTTTCTTCGGAATAAGCTCTCTTCAGGAGAAATTTCTAAGAAGAAAGTCAGATCTGGAGATACTCCTTGACAAACAATAGATTCAATATTTTTAATTACTTCTAAATTTATATTTCTTCCATAACCTTGATAAGCCAGTGTGGAATCAGAAAATCTATCACTTATTACCCAATCATTGTTATTTAAAGCAGGTGAAATAATTTTGGAAACGTGTTCAGCTCTATCTGCTGAATAAAGCAATAATTCTGCAAGAGATGAAGGTTTGTTATTTTCATTATTATCAAGAATCAGTCCTCTAAGTTTTTTTCCTAAAAGACTGCCACCAGGTTCTCTAGTTGTTATTAATTTAGAGCCTTTCTTTATTAGACCACTATTAGGAAGCCATTTAGATAGTTCATCTATTTGGGTAGTTTTACCGCATCCATCAATACCCTCAATAACGATAAATTTTCCTTTCATTTAATCCAAAGATAGAGCATTAATTACAACTGTAATAGAGCTAATAGCCATCAATAATGCTGCTATTGAGGGAGTAAGAAGAATACCGTATTTAGGGAATAAAATGCCGGCTGCTAAAGGTATAGCTAGTAAGTTGTAACCAAAAGCCCATGTTAGATTTTGCTTTATTTTTCTTATAGTTTTTTTTGCAAGATTTAAAGCGTAGGGTAATCCATTTAGTTGATCTCCCATCAATACTACATCTGCATTTGCCTTGGCTATTTGAGTTCCTGATCCCACCGCAATTCCTAAGTCTGAAGATGCTAAGGCTGGGACATCATTAATACCATCACCAATCATTGCTACTTTATTATCAATTTTTAAATTTTCTATAGTCTTTAGCTTCATTTCAGGAAGAAGATCCCATTTTACTTCACTTTCTTTAAAACCAATTTTTTTTGCTAAAGCTAAAACTGTTTGTTTCCTATCTCCACTTAAAATATTAATTTTAAATTTGTTTTTTCTTAAATTTTGCACTGTTTTAATTGAATCATCTCTGAGTAAATCTCCTAGGAAGATAAAGCCTAATAACTTATCTTTTATACTTACTCCAATAATAGTGTTCGTTTTTGTCTCTTCATTTTCAATTACTTTTTTTGCATCACCATCAATGATTGTTCCTTGACTTAGTAGCCATTCAATATTTCCAATATTAATAAGTCCATCAATTGATTCTAATTCTCCAGAAATACCTCGGCCGGAATGAGTGATAATTTTTTTTATTGGAAATAAACTTAAATTTTGTTTTTTTGCTTCTTGAATCAACGCATCTGCGATTGGATGTCTGCTTTCCTTTTCTAAGCTGGCAGCTATTCTTAATAAAAAAGAATGATCATCATAATTTTTATAATCAACGATGAATGGCTTACCTTTTGTTAATGTACCTGTCTTGTCAAAAATAATGTGATTAATTTTTGAAGCCATCTCTATTTTGTCCCCGCCTTTAAATAAAACGCCCTTTTTTGCTGCTTTACCTGACGCGACAGTTATTACAGTTGGGGTGGCTAAACCTAATGCACAGGGACAAGCTACTACTAAAACAGCAATTGATAATTGTATTGCTAAACTAAGAAAATTCTCAGCATTACTACCAAGCGAACTATGAAGTGTATGGCTTGAGTGAGTTATGAGTTGATGATTATGACTTAATAAATCTGGCCAAATGTTTCTTGCACCCTTCCACCAAAAGAAGAAAGTTAAGGTAGCAACAATAAGGACAAAGTAAGTAAATTTGCCTGCAATTTCATCGGCAATTCTTTGAATGCGAGGTTTTCTAGCGTTTACAGACTCAATAAGATTTACTAGTTTCGCAAGAGAAGAATCCCCTCCGACCTTTTGTACTTTAAGTCTAAGAGTTGAATTAAGATTTAAAGACCCACTAGATAGATTTTCGCCTTCTTTTACCTCGATAGGTTTGGATTCTCCAGTGATATGTGAAACATCAATATATGAATTACCTTGAGTAACAATGCAGTCAGCAGGCACTCTGTCTCCAGCTAAAACTTGAATCTCTTGATTTGGTCTTAAAGTGTTTACCCTTATTGATTTTATTTGATTATCTTCTGTGTAGATATTTGCCATTTCAGGCTGAAGATCTAATAACTCTCCGATAGATGAACCAGTTTGGTATCTTGCTCTTTCCTCTAAGAAACGCCCAATCAATATGAAACCTAACAGCATAACTGGTTCATTAAAAAAACAAGGAAAACCAGTGGCAGGAAATATTAAGGATAGAAGACTTGTTATATATGCGCTAGTTACTCCAAGAGCTACTAGGGAATCCATATCAGGGCGGTTCTTAATAAATGATTTAAAACCATTAATAATTATTCCTCTGCCAGGAAAGAATAGAGCTAATGTTGCTAATGAAGCGTGAAAAAATATATTACCTAATATCGGAAAATTTATATATCTTCCTTCTGCTAGATGACCTAAACCTGAAAATAATAAGAGTAATAAAGCAAAAGTTAGTTTTTTCCATTGATTATTCCAGCTCTTTTTTTTTTCTAATTCTGCCTTATTTATTTTTTTTGAAAAATCATTTATGTAAATCTTTGATGGGAAACCATTTTCTTCTAGATTTTCGAGAACTGCTTCTAGTTCTATATGTTTCTGGGTAATTTCAAAATATGCACTTTCAGTTAGTAAGTTAACAGAAACATTTTCAATACCATCAGAATTTTTTAATATTTTTTCAACAGTGCTAACACAACCTCCGCACTTCATTCCTGTAATGGTTAATTGAATGCTTTCCATATTTTTCGCGATTGAAGTAAATTAATGCTCTGCCTATTTTTTAACTATAATAATAAATGTAATATACTTTTTAAATAGTTATTTTTTAAATTACTATATTTAATTTATTAGTTTTAGAGCGGTGCCTAGTAATCAAAACAGAGACAATTTTATTGATAAAGCTTTTACTGTGATTGCTGAATCTATTGTAAAAATAATGCCTATTGCAGAGAAAGAAAAAAAGGCATATATCTATTACAGAGATGGCTTAGCCGCTCAAAATAATGGGGATTATTCGGAAGCATTAGAGTATTACAAAGAGAGTTTATTGCTTGAAGAAAATAAAATTGATAGGGGTGAGACTTTAAAAAATATGGCAATAATATAT
This sequence comes from uncultured Prochlorococcus sp., assembly GCF_902616385.1. GTDB lineage: Bacteria > Cyanobacteriota > Cyanobacteriia > PCC-6307 > Cyanobiaceae > Prochlorococcus_A. Next base: position 27,803 of record NZ_CACMSM010000005.1, read on the forward strand.
ATGAGTAATGGAGAAGAGGATTTGTCTATTGAAACTTATGAGAAAGCATTAGTAGAAAATCCCAAACAGCCATCATGTCTTAAAAATATAGGTTTGATTTATGAAAAAAGGGGAAGATATGCTGAGCAAAATGGAGATTTAGATCAGAGAGATATTTGGTTTGATAAAGCTGCTGAAGTCTGGTCTAAAGCAGTGAGATTATATCCAGGTGGTTATCTAGATATTGAGAATTGGTTGAAAAACTCAGGAAGAAGTTCAATTGATATGTATCTCTAATTTTTTAATCTGATAAAGAATAGTCAACTGCTTCTTTAATATTGGATATTTCTTTGATATTTATTAAATTTTGAAAATTATTATTTAGTTCCTCTTCTAGTTTTGGCACTACGATATTTTTGATCCCTAGTCTTACAGCTTCTTCTATCTTTGTTCGAAGGTTATTGGATTTTCTAACCTGACCGCTCAAACCCAATTCCCCAATAAATGAGCTACTTGCCAAAGGAGGAATATTTTTTAAGCTTGATAAAATTGATATTGCTACTCCTAAGTCAGATGATGGATCATTAATCTCAAAACCTCCACCTGTAGCTATATAACAATCAAATTCAGATAATTTTATCCCTACGTGTTTTTCAATAACAGCTAGAATTTGGTGCAATCTATTTATGCTGATTCCAGTTGTAGTGCGTCTTGGGTTACTATAGAAAGTTTTATTTACCAGTGCTTGTATATCAACTGCTAATGGTCGAGTGCCTTCATTAGTAATTGTAGTTGTTACACCTGAGATGTTTTCTTTATTTGTAAAAATTGAACTGGGGTTTTTAATCTCTCGTAAACCCTCTTCAAGCATTTCAAAAATTCCAATCTCGAAGGTCGATCCAAATCGATTTTTTATACTTCTTAGTAATCTATGTGAGGAAATATTATCTCCTTCAAAGTTTATTACTGTATCAACTAAATGCTCTAGAGTTTTAGGGCCGGCTAAAGCACCATCTTTGGTTACATGACCAATTATTAGAAGAGCAATATTATTGTCTTTCGCAAGATTTTGCAATTCAGAAGAACATGCTCTAACTTGAGAAACCGATCCTGGAGAACTTTGCATTTCATGATTATGGATGGCTTGAATACTATCTATAATTGCAAAACTTGGATTGACACGTTTGACCTCTTCAATAATTAGGGATAAGTTGGTTTCTGCAAAAATTTTTAAATCGATACTGTTTTGATTTAATCTTTCCCATCTTATTTTTACTTGTTCTAAAGATTCTTCTGCAGTTATGTATAAAACTTTCTCATTAAGAGATATTTTTCCTGCTGATTGAAGAACTATTGTGCTTTTACCTATTCCTGGTTCTCCTCCAAGTAAAACAACAGATCCAGGTACTATTCCACCTCCAAGAACTCGATCAAATTCCTTAAAACCACTCGTGAATCTTGATATTTTTTTCGATGAGATCTCATTAAATGGTATAGATTTTTTACTGTTTTTTATATCTTTTATTTCTTGATATTTAGAGCTCTTACCCTTTATTTCTTCAACAATGGAATTCCATGAGTTGCAATTAAGGCATTTACCAAAGTATTGAGAAGTTTCAGATCCACAATTCTGACAAATAAAAGTCGACAATTTGCTAGACATTTAGTTTTTTAATAAAGTATTAGAACTAGAATGTTTGGGATATTGCCCCTCTACAAGTTAGATTAGGATAATAATTAATTCTCTTACTGATTAGCTAATAGAAACAAATGGCTCTATCTAGTCAAACTAAAGAAACAATTCTTGTCGCAGATGATGAGGCGAGTATTAGAAGAATTCTGGAGACGCGTCTCTCCATGATTGGTTACAAAGTCGTAACTGCAAGTGATGGTAAAGAAGCACTAAAGTTATTTAAAGATTATGAGCCTGATTTAGTCGTTCTTGATGTCATGATGCCAAAATTAGATGGATATGGAGTATGTCAAGAATTAAGGAAAGATTCTGATGTTCCAATCGTCATGTTAACTGCATTAGGAGATGTTGCAGACAGGATAACAGGTTTAGAATTAGGGGCTGATGATTATGTTGTCAAACCATTTAGTCCTAAGGAACTAGAAGCTAGAATTAGATGTGTTCTAAGAAGAATTGATAAAGAACAAATTCCTGGAATGCCTAATTCGGGATTAATTTTGGTTACTGATATTAAAATTGATACAAATCGAAGACAAGTTTTTAAAAGTGATGAGAGAATAAGATTAACTGGTATGGAATTTAGTCTTCTAGAGCTTTTGGTAAGCAGGTCAGGCGAGCCATTTAGTAGAGGAGAAATTTTGAAGGAAGTTTGGGGATATACACCTGAAAGACATGTAGATACAAGAGTAGTCGATGTTCATATATCGAGATTAAGATCAAAATTGGAGGCTGATCCAGCAAACCCTGAATTGATATTAACAGCGAGGGGCACAGGATATCTTTTTCAAAGGATTGTAGATATTGCTCCTTTTGACGGTAAATAAATGGGCAAGGAAAGTGTACAAAAAAGTAATAAGCCTAGAGCTATCAGAAGATTAGTTATTTGGTACAAAAGAAACTCGGCTGTAACTTCAATTGTAGATACTGCTGCTAGCTCTGCGGTCACGGCTGGAAATGTGGCGGGAAATGTAGTTTCTGGTGCTGGTTCTGTTGTGAGTACAGCTAGTAATGTTGCAAGTAATGTTGCAGGCAATGTTGCAGGTAATGTAGTTTCAAGCGCTGAATCTGTTGTGAATACTGCCAGCAGTGTTGTTTCAAGTGCTAGTTCAATAGCTAAAAATACGTTACAGCCATTAGTTTTCGATCCATTAAAAAGATTACAAAATAACGATAATGTTTTAGATAGTGTGGAGGATACTCAATCTAAAAGAATTTGGATAGCAGTTGATGGAATGGGTGGAGATTATGCTCCTGGTCCAATTCTTGAGGGCTGCCTCGAAGCAATAAGTAGATTTCCAATAAATATAAAATTTGTCGTCAAAATTGAAAAAGTTAAAGATGCAGCAGAAAAAACTGGTTTAGCAGAATTATTAGAAAATGAAATAGCTAAAAAGCGTCTCGAATTAATTGATAGTGGAGAGCCTATCGGGATGAATGAAGAAGCTACTGCAGTTAGAAAAAGGAAAAATGCAAGTGTAAACGTTGCAATGGATTTAGTTAGAAATAATAAAGCTGAAGCTGTTTATTCAGCGGGTAATTCAGGCGCCATGATGGCTTCTGCTATATTTAGAATTGGACGATTGAAAGGTATAGATAGACCAGCTATAGGAGCATTATTTCCAACAAGAGATCAAACTCGCCCGGTATTAGTTTTAGATGTCGGTGCAAATACGGATTGTAAGCCATCTTATCTTCATCAATTTGCTCTTCTAGGTAATATTTATGCAAAAGATGTCTTACAAGTAAAAAAACCAAGAATTGGCCTTTTGAATATCGGAGAGGAAGAATGCAAAGGTAATGATTTATCCCTAAAAACATTTGAATTATTATCTTCTGAAAAAAGTTTTAATTTTGGAGGTAATTGTGAAGGCCGCGATGTATTATCAGGAAGTTTCGACGTAGTAGTCTGTGATGGATTTACTGGAAATATATTATTAAAATTTCTTGAATCTGTTGGAGGAGTTTTATTAGATATTTTGAGATCTGAGCTTCCACGAGGAAGGCGGGGTAAAGTTGGTTCTGCTTTTTTAAAAAGTAATCTACTCAGAATTAAGAAAAGGTTAGATCATGCCGAACATGGAGGGGCTTTATTACTTGGGGTGAATGGTATTTGCGTTATAGGTCATGGAAGCAGCAAATCTCTATCAGTAGTCAGTGCTCTTCGCTTGGCTCACTCTGCAGTGAATCATGGTGTTATGGACAATTTAAATCAACTGCAAAAGCTTCAAGTTTTAAATTCGTAAAACATATTGAGTCAAATTTATGTTTGACTAATATAAGTAACTAAAAAACTCTTTTGGAAGGAATAAATTTTAATCAGATTGGAGTGTCATTCAAGGGAAGTGGAAGTTATGTACCTGATCAAATCCTAACCAATCAAAAAATTAGTCAAAAAGTTGATACAAGCAATGAATGGATACAATCTAGAACTGGTATTTCTGAGAGAAGAATCTCTAGCGTAGAAGATAATGTTACTGAGATGGGTTTTAAGGCCGCTCTAAAGGCTATAGAAATGGCTAATTGGGATATTAAAACGATTGATTTAATTGTTTTGGCTACTTCTACTCCGCATGATTTATTTGGATCAGCCCCATCCATTCAAGCTAAATTAGGGGCATCTAATGCTGTAGCTTTCGATTTAACTGCAGCTTGTAGTGGCTTTGTATTTGCCTTAATAACAGCCTCACAATTTTTAAAAGGGGGTAGTTTTAAAAGAGCTATTGTTATTGGAGCAGATCAATTATCAAGTTTTGTTGATTGGAATGATAGAAGAAGTTGTATTCTCTTTGGAGATGGTGCCGGTGCATTAGCAATTGAAGCAACAAATGAATTTGATAATTTTCTAGGTTTTGATATGAAAACTGATGGGGGGAGGGGTTCTTTTCTTAATCTTCCATCAAAAAATAATAAGGATTCAATAGTTGATGAAATTGACTTTTTAAGTGGAGGTTTTTCTCCAATTCAGATGAATGGTCAGGAAGTTTATAAATTCGCAGTTAAAGAAGTCCCCCTAATTCTTCAAAAGTTGTTGAAAAAAATGAAATATAATTCTGATCAAGTTGATTGGCTCTTGTTGCATCAAGCTAATCAAAGAATATTGGATTCTGTGGGAGAAAGGTTAAAAATTCCCAGAGAAAAGATTCTTAGCAATTTAGAAAAATATGGCAATACTTCAGCAGCAACAATTCCACTAATGATGGATGAGGCTGTAAGAGATTATAGAATTAAACAAAATGATATTATTGCTACAAGTGGTTTCGGTGCTGGGCTAAGTTGGGGTGCAGCCCTAATTAAATGGGGTTAAAAACAAATAGGTAAATTATGACAGTTGCATGGGTATTCCCTGGACAGGGTTCGCAAAAAATTGGAATGGCAAAACAAATTGAAAATTTGCCCAACACAAAAAAGAGGTTTAATTATGCATCTGAGATATTTGAAAGGAATTTATTTGAAATTTGTGAGTTAAATAATGAACCAACAAATCCTCTTATTGATTTAAATAACACAAGAAATACACAAATTTGTCTTTTTTTAGTTGAATCAATTTTATTAGATGCATTAAAGGAAAATGGATTTAAACCAACTTATGTTGCTGGGCATAGTCTTGGAGAAATAACTGCACTATATTGTGCGGATGTTTTTTCATTCGAAGATTGTGTCTCTCTAATAAAAGAAAGGTCTCAATTAATGGTAAATGCTGGGAAAGGATCTATGGCAGCAGTAATAGGTTTTGATAGAAATGAACTTGATCTATTAGTACAAAAAATTGATGATATTGTAATTGCTAATGATAATAGTTCTTCCCAAGTTGTCTTATCAGGATCTACTGAAGCATTAGATAATTTGTCAAGAGAATTTTCTTGTAAAAGATTCTTGAAATTAAATGTTTCAGGTGCATTTCATTCACCATTTATGAATGAATCTTCATCAAAATTTTCTGAGTATTTAAAACAGATTCAATTTAAAAAACCCTCTTTCCCAGTCATAAGTAATTATGAACCTTCATTTTGTAGTGATGCAAACCAGCTTAAAATTAGATTGGAAAAGCAAATGTGTAATGGAGTTAGGTGGCGAGAAACTATGGATCTAATGGCAAAAGATAGTGATCTACATATTGTTGAAATTGGCCCTTCTAATGTACTAAGCGGTTTAGGAAAAAGACATCTTAAAGGTGTAAAAATTTCTCAAGTTTCATCTTCTGATCAAATATCTTATTAATTTTGTATGAAAAATCATACTATTCAAAAATTAGTCTACGAATTAGTTAGTAAGCTTTTTGTATTACCTATTTATAAATTTGTATTTAAAGGTCAATTAATAGGTAGAGAAAATATTCCGCAAAAAGATTCTTTTATCATGGTTTCTAATCATGGTTCTTTACTTGATCCTCCTTTGTTAGGCCATGCCCTTGGACGTAATATATCTTTTATGGCCAAGGCAGAGCTTTTTAAAATCCCTTTTCTCGGTTTTATTATCAAGGCTTGTGGAGCATATCCTGTGAAAAGAGGAATTGCTGATAAAAATACAATAAAAACAGCATGTAAAAAATTGTCAAACGATAATAGTATTGGAATTTTTATTGATGGTACTCGTCAAAAAAATGGCCGAGTGAATAAGCCCAAACAAGGAGCAGCATTATTAGCCTTTAAAAATCAAAAATTATTATTGCCTGTTGCAATAGTTAATTCACATAGGCTAATAAGATTTAAATTATTTTTTCCTTTATTTTCAAAAATAGTTATTAAAGTGGGAAAACCTGTTCAACCACCGCAAAGTTCATCAAGAGATGAACTTAATCTTTTGACAATGCACCTTAAAGACGAAATTAATAATTTGATTGGATGAATATTTAGTTAATTGGAGAAATAGGGTAAAGAGGCAAAACTTTTTCCCAAGAATCTACATTTGAATTTAATGAATTTTTGATTGATAAATCTAATAATTCTTTTAAATCTTCTTTATCATCAAAAATAGCCTCGAAAAAAAGTTCTTTACTCTCGACTTCTTTTATAACTTTTGGTAAAACTGTTTCTCGAATGACTAGATCTGAAGGAGTTTTTTCGTCATGACAAATCTCATATTTACCTGCAATAAAACCCTTTCGTTTTAATTTTTTGTAAATCCAGAAAGATTTTTTGTTCGTAAAGATATTATTTTTTGATGCAATTCTTTTTGCCATTATTTCAAATGAACTAAAACTGTCTAAAGGACAATCTATTTGTTGTGAGATCGTTCTTGCTAAAACTACAATTAGTCGTGAAGCATTAAAATTTGCTGGCCCTATGCTGACAGATAACTTATTTATTTTTTGTAAATTTTCTTTGGAAATGAATTTGTTAAAATCATTTATTAAGTTGTTGCAAAGGTCATTATCAAATTTCTTGATAAAAAATTCATCAGATTCTAGGTCATTGTTTTTTCTATACCCAAAGCCAAAAGAATTATCTGTGCTATGAATCACTAATGTAGAGTAATTTTCTCCGTGATTGAGTTTATTTGTCATCTATTACCTTTAAACAGGTAATTCCTTACCTGGATTAAACTTAGACCATTTACCAAATTCATTTTCAAAACTTTCACAAGATTGAACATCCCAATCAGTTTTATAATCACCATTATTATCTTTAACTATATTGACATGAATGAATGGTTTTTTTGCTTTAAAATCAGGTAGATCACAAATATGATCAACACCATGATTATTCTCAACATCATGATATGTGATACATCTATCAACCCATTTACAGTTGATGCAAATGCACATAATAAATAAATAATATGAAAAATAGCTATCTCACAGATCATACACTAATAATTGATGAATTAGAAACAAGTATAAAAATTCATAATTTGGATTTAATCTTAGGTTTTTTACCTAAAGGATCATATTTAGTTGGTGGTTATATAAGAGATATTATTCTGGGAAGAAAAGCTGAAAAGTTAGATGTTGATATTGTGGTACCTTTAAATGCAATTGAAATTGGTAAAAAGATTGCAGATAGTATTGGATCAAAATTTATAATTTTGGATAAAAAGAGAGAAGTAGTAAGAATTATTCTTAATAATATTTATATTGATATTGCTAATCAAGTTTCATCTTCCATAGAAGGAGATTTATGTTCTAGAGACTTTTCGATCAATTCAATTGCTTTTTTATTTGATAAGAAAAGTTTGTTTGATCCATTAAATGGTCTTCAAGATCTTGAGATTTCTTTGCTTAGAACTCATTCTGAAAACAATTTAATAAATGATCCTTTACGAATTTTAAGATGTTTTCGATTTGTTTCAGAATTGAATTTTAAAATTGATTTAAGATTAGTTGATTTTATAAAAAAAAATAAAGGGAACTTGTATCTTGTCGCAAAAGAAAGAATTACTTATGAAATACATAAAATAGTAAATGGAGCAAATGCTCTTGATGCAATATTGTTGATAAAAAAATTTAATATATTCGATACTGAAAATTTATTTGAAGATTCTTTTTTTTTGGATTTAGAGAAAATTAATTATGGAGAACTTGATCAGGAAGAAAAAGATAAATATTTACCATCATTTTTTATTGCTCAAATCTTAGATATAGTAACTTTAGAGAAACTGAAATTTAGTAAAGGTGATATTGCAAAAACTAAGTTATTGCGAAAATGGCACCTTTTCTTGAAAAATAAAAATATCGCTAAGTTAGATGAATTTGACAGATTTAAATTACATCAAGAATTAGAAATGTTTCTGCCATCTTTTATTTTTTATTTACCTCAAAATTTACAATTAGATTGGCTTCATAGATGGCGAGACAAAGATGATAAATTATTTCATCCCTCAAACTTAGTTAATGGTGATGTAATTAAAAAAAATTTGGAAATCAAGGATGGACCATTCTTGGGAGAGCTTTTACAGTATCTTTCTAAAGAACTTGCATATAACAGATTGAATAATTTTGATGAAGCTATTTATAAAGCAAAGGGATGGATTGAACAAAATGCGCCAAAGTATGATTAAATACACATAGCTTAGTTTTGTTTAGAAGTTCAGACTTCAAAATCATTTTTAAAAATTTATGAGCATTCGCATTTACATTGGCAACTTACCACAAGGATTTAATCCAAAAGAATTTGATACACTTTTAAAGTCAGTTTCTGATTCAATTAGATTTAAAGCAGTTTTAGATAAGGAAACGAAGGAATGCAGGGGGTTTGGTTTTGCATCAACCAACAATGAAGAGAATGCTAATTTATTAATTCAAAAGCTAAACGGTTTTGAATTTAATGGTTCTAAATTAAGAGTAGAGATATCAGAAAAGAAAGATTCTGCCTCAAACAAAAGAAATAGTGGAAAATTAAACAGGAATAAGAAGAGGAAAGACTTTAAGAAAATTGTTCATAGCGATGCCCCTAACTTGGAAGCTCCTGATCCAAGATGGGCTGGAGAACTATCAAAATTAAAAGATTTGTTGGCCAATCAGAAGACGCCGGCTTAGTTATTTAATTCGAGAAATTAAAAAGGATATTGGAATCTCAAGAGCTTTTACTGAATTTTTTACAAAAGCCCTATTATTAAAAACATCGTAATCTAACCTTTCAATAGAATCTAATATTCCTCTATAAAGACGTAAAGAAGTCCATACTGGCCACCTTGCGTCTGAAGATAGCCACTTAATACCATCCTCAGACTTTTGGAACCATTCGCGAGCCCTTGTTAATTGGTAATTCATTAGTGCTTTCCACTGCTTGTTTATTTTTCCTTTTAAAAGTTCTTCTTCAGAATAATTAAATTTTTTAATATCCGCTTGCGGGAGATAAATTCTTCCTCTGCATCTATCTTCTCCTACATCTCTCAATATGTTTGTTAATTGATTTGCAATTCCTAGAGCTATCGCTGCTTCAGAAGGGTCAGGCATAGCACTCCATGGGGCTGAAGTATAAGCGCTATCAATCCCCATCACATTCTGAGTCATTAAACCAACAGTCCCAGCGACTCTATAACAATAAAGTTTTAATTCATCGAAATCTTTGTATCTAAATTTATTCAGATCCATTCTCTGGCCATCTATCATGTCTAAATAGGGTTGGATACTTTGTGGATATTTCTCGATGGTATCTAATAAAACGGAGTCTAATTCAGATTTAATATTCCCTTTAAATACGTTTTTGGTATTTTCTTCCCATTCATCTAGATTATCTGAAAGTTCATCTTGCGATTTAGTTGAGGCTTCTATGCTATCCATTATTTCATCTGTTCTTCTACACCAGACATAAATAGCCCAAATAGCTTTTCTCTTTTCTTGAGGTAACAAAAGAGTTCCCAAGTAAAAGGTTTTAGCCCATTGTTGGGTTTCTTTTCGGCATATCTCGTATGCTTTATCTAGTTGAGAAATTGAATTTTTCAAAAAGTTTTAGCTAAATTTAAAGGTTTGTAAACGTTATGAAGAGACATTTTGTGTGGTTTTGGCATACTCCTTATTTATTGATTCTGCGCATAATTTACCACTTAAAACAGCACCTTCCATTGATGCTAAATATTTTTGCATTGTATAATCCCCGGCTAAGAAAAAGTTTTTTATAGGGGATTTTTGACTAGGTCTGAATTCTTGACATCCAGGCACTGCCTTATATACGGATCTTGGAGTTTTGACTACTTTATATTTTCTTAAATTTGTCTTATCATCACCCATGAAATGTGTTGGGAATAATTTCTTCAACTCTTCCATAGTCGCATCTACGATGTCTTGATCGCTTCTATTAATCCAATCTTTTGCTGGTGCGAAAACTAATTCAAGCATTGATCTATTTGGATCTTCGTATTCTTTACATGTAATACTCATATCTGCGTAAACACTAAGAAGTGGTGATCTGCTAAATAGTAGATGGTCGATATCAGTTAATTTTTTGTCAAACCATAAATGGATATTAATGACTGGCACACCATTTAAACCATCTAATTTAGAAAATGTATCTAACCCTTTCCATTGTTTAGGGATCATTAATTTAAAAAGATCTACAGGCATTGCACTTACATAAGCATCAGCCGTTAGCTCTTTTTTTTCATTTTTCTCTAAAGAGGCAATTGTAAAACTTTTAACAGTGCTGTCTTCATTAAGATTGATTTGCCTTAATGGACTATTCATGTGAACTTCTCCACCACGAGCAGTTATATAATCAACCATTGGTTGGCAAAGTCTTTCTGGAGGGGCTCCATCAAGGAATGCCATTTTAGAACCATTTTTTTCTTGTAAAAATCTGTTTAATGCTGTTAATAAAACTGTAGATGATATTTCATTCGGACCAATGAAATTTAGAGCTTTACTCATAGCTATAAAAACTTCATCATTAACTCTTTCAGGTATATTGTGCTCTTTTAGCCAATCTGTCCATGATTTTGTATCGCATTTATCTAAGTATTTTTGGCCTCTCAACATTGCAGGCACTAAACCTAATCCAAATAGAATCTTTTCATTCCATGAAAGCATATCATTATTGCTCAGTATTGCTGAAACTCCATTAACGGGGGCAGGTATATCGGGAAAGTCGAATCTACTGTAGGTTCCAGGCTCTGATGGCTGATTAAAAATCATAGAATGACTCTTCCATTGGAGTCTATCTTCAATATCTAGTTCTTTAAAAAGTTGCAACATATTTGGGTATGCTCCAAAAAATATATGTAACCCAGTCTCATACCAATCTCCATCTTCGTCTTTCCATGCCGCAACTTTCCCACCTAAGACATCTCTAGCTTCGAGTACAATCGGGATGTGTCCATTATCGACTAAATATTTAGCGCAAGATAAACCTGCTAAACCGGCACCAGCAATTACAACACGCATTATTAAATCAAGAAATAAATTAACACTTACTAATAAGCTACATTAAAGTTAGAACATAATAGTTTTTTTCGTTGATTATTTCGTAAAATTATGGAAAAAATGTTTTTAAAATCCACTACTAGACATGTAAGAATTTTTACTGCTGAAGTGGTAGATGAAGAATTAAAGTTTCATCCCAATAAATTAACTCTTGATTTAGATCCTGATAACGAATTTGTTTGGAACGAAGATTCTCTAAACAAAATAAATAAAAAATTCAATGAATTAATAATAGAGAGAGCAGGAAAGGATTTAGATGATTATGAACTTCGAAAAATAGGATCAGAAATCGAAGGTTTAATTAAATTTTTGCTTCAAAATGGTCAGCTAAGTTATAACCCTGATTGTAGAGTAATGAATTATTCAATGGGTTTACCAAAGACAAATGAAGTGCTGTGAATAGATCATCCTCAAATAGAAGGCCAAGGAGAGGCTCAAATAGAAGTTATTATCCTCCAAATTCAAGGGACATTGATTCGTATGGTCAAAGAAACAATAGATTGCCTGCTTCTTCTGAACAAAAAATCAACTTTAATACAGGAACCATTGCTGTACTTGCTGGAGTACTAATTTTAGGAGTTGGTATTGGGAGCGCTATTACCAGTACAACAGATGGCGGGCAGGGAAATATAGCAAGTCAACAACAATTAGATATGGCTGTTCCAGACCCTGAATTTTGCAGACAATGGGGAGCTAGTGCTTTTGTGATTGATGTTGAAATGTATACTACTCTAAATCCATCCACGAGTTTTGTAACGCAACCAGCTCTTCAGCCGGGGTGTGTTATTAGAAGAGAGAATTGGACAGTGTTACAAAAACAGGGCGCAATTAGTAATGAGGATGTAAGAGAATGTAAGCAAAGGATGAATACTTTTGCTTACATTGGTTCAATAAGAGATAAGCCAATAGTTAAGTGCGTTTATCAGACTGATGTAAATGAAAATAAATTTATAATAAAAGGTGATGGACAAGCTGAAGACGGCGGGGTAGGTATTAACAAAGAAGCGATTCAGTTTTGATCGAAATTATATATGCCTCAAAGGGCTTTCTAAACTAGCAAATTGTGGGAGAATGTTTTTCTTAAATACTTCTGATGCTCTTGATGTATATCTTGACGGATTAGTAATTAATTTAAGTTCTCTTTTTACCTCTAAATCAGCAACGAATGCTTTGTGGATTGTTCCAGCCGATAATTCTCTTTCAATAGAAACAACAGGCAAAAAAGAAGCTCCTAAACCTGATTGAACTGCATTCTTGATTGCTTCAAGAGAGTTAAGTTCCATCTCAATTTTTAATCTTTGAATATCAAGCCCAGAATCTTGGAGAAGTTTGTCAACAACTTTTCTTGTTGTAGATTGTGAGTCTAATGTTACAAAATTCAATTTATATAAGTCTTCTTTTAGAAGCTCTTTTTTGGTGGAAAGTGGATGTTTAGATGGTAAAACTAATGCCAATTCATCAGTGGCATATGGAATTACTTGTAGCAAATTTTCTAAATCTCCAGGTAATTGTCCGCCAATAATGGCTAAGTCAATTTGTCCATTGGCCACACTCCAACCAGTTCTTCTCGTACTATGAACTTGAAGTTGAACGGATACATCAGGGTATTTTTGTCTGAATAGTCCTATCATTCTCGGCATTAAATAGGTACCCGTTGTTTGGCTCGCCCCAATGACAAGAGTTCCACCTTTTAAGCTATTTAAATCTTCAATAGCTTTGCAAGCTTCGTCGCATTGATTCAAAATTCGTTCACAATATTCAAGTAACAGTCTCCCTGCTTCAGTCAATAGAGCCTTCCGACCACCTCTGTCGAAAATTGTAATTTCAAGTTGTTTTTCTAAATTTTGTATTTGTAAACTTACGGCAGGTTGGGTTACATATAAAAGATCTGCAGCTTTTTTAAAACTTCCTTGAGCTGCTATAGCTTTTAATATTCTTAATTGGTCGAGTGTAAATGGTAATTCTGGCATCTATTGTGCCTACAATTTCTTATAATTCTAATGCTTCAGAGCATTCTTGTTAAGAACAAAAGTTATTTGCCCAATCTAAATATATGGAGACTCATAAAACTTCTTTAATAATCTTATTATTGATTTTGATTTTTGCCGTTATTCATAGTGGGGGAGCTGCTTTAAGAACTAAAGCAGAATCTATTATGGGTCCGAGATTATGGCGGCTATGTTTTGTTTTTTTTAGTTTGCCATCTGCAGTTATCTTGATTAGTTATTTTTTGGCTCATAGATATGACGGAATCAGATTATGGAATTTGCAGGGCAATAATTTTGTTTTTATGGTCGTTTGGTTCCTAACTGCAATAAGTTTTTTATTTTTATATCCCGCTACTTACAATTTGCTGGAAATTCCTTCGGTTTTAAAACCTAAAGTACGAATCTATGGAACTGGGATAATGCGAATCACAAGGCATCCACAAGCATTTGGTCAGATAATTTGGTGTTTTGCTCATACTTTATGGATTGGGACATCATTCACATTAGTAACTTCTATTGGCTTAATTTTGCATCATCTTTTTGCAATCTGGCATGGTGATAAGAGATTAGCAAATAGATTTGGAGAAGAATTTGAAAATTTCAAAAAAAATACTTCCATAATCCCCTTCATAGCGATACTTGAGGGGAGGCAAGAATTTAAGATTAAAGAATTTTTTAGGTTATCTCAACTAGGTATATTAATTGCAATAGGCGTACTTTGGTGGTCTCATCAATATATAAATATTGCTGTTAAAACATTTAATTCATCATTTTTGTCTGAATTTTTCAATTGACAGTTTAAAATCAAATTATAAGTTCTTTAAAAAATGCCACAAGCTTCAGAAATTGCCTGGTTAATTCCCGTTTTCCCACTTATTGGAGCAGTGCTTTCTGGTTTAGGACTAATCAGTATTAACAAAAAAATTAATAATTCAAGAGAAATTGTCTCTGTAGGTCTAATTTCTTTCGTTGGGATTTCTGCGGTAATTAGTTATAAAGCTCTAATTGAACAAGTTAATGGTTATCAATCAGTAGAAAAATTATTTGTATGGGCCAATGCTGGGGATTTCACAATTCCAATGGGATTCGTCCTTGATCCATTGGGGAGTTTAATGCTTGCGTTAGTAACTACAATAACTTTGCTTGTAATGATTTACTCGCACGGCTACATGGCGCATGACAAAGGATATGTCAGATTTTTTACATATTTAGCGTTGTTTAGTAGTTCAATGATGGGATTAATAGTTAGTCCGAATTTATTAGAAATTTATGTTTTTTGGGAATTAGTTGGGATGTGTTCTTATTTATTGGTTGGTTTTTGGTACGACAGGGATGGCGCTGCACACGCGGCACAGAAAGCATTTGTTGTTAATAGAGTTGGAGATTTTGGATTATTACTAGGAATTCTTGGCTTATTTTGGGCAACAAATAGTTTTGATTTTAATGAAATAGCTACTGGAATTGCTCAATCAATATCTGACAATTCGATACCCATTTGGGCTGCTTTGTTACTTTGTTTTTTAGTTTTTTTAGGGCCAATGGCTAAATCTGCTCAGTTTCCTCTTCATGTGTGGTTACCTGATGCGATGGAAGGTCCGACACCTATTTCTGCACTTATCCATGCTGCAACAATGGTTGCAGCAGGAATTTTCCTTGTAGCAAGACTTCAACCTTTGTATTCAATATTCCCATCTATTCAGTTCATTATTGCTTTAGTTGGCACCATTACTTGTTTTTTGGGCGCCTCTATAGCTTTAACCCAAATGGATTTAAAAAAAGGTTTAGCGTATAGCACAGTTTCTCAGCTCGGGTATATGATGCTCGCAATGGGTTGTGGAGCACCAATAGCAGGAATTTTTCATTTAGTAACTCATGCTTGCTTTAAAGCAATGCTATTTTTGGGATCTGGTTCAGTAATACATGCTATGGAAGAAGTAGTTGGCCATCAGCCTGTATTAGCCCAAGATATGAGATTGATGGGCGGTTTAAGAAAAAAAATGCCATTTACATCAACAACATTTTTGATAGGTTGTGTAGCAATTAGTGGAATTCCCCCATTGGCAGGTTTTTGGAGTAAAGACGAGATACTCGGAAATGCTTTTATATCATATCCAGCTTTTTGGTTCGTAGGACTTCTAACAGCTGGTATGACTGCTTTTTATATGTTTAGGCTCTATTTCTTGACATTTGAAGGAGATTTCAGAGGGGAGAATAAAGAATTACAAAAAGAGCTTCTAATAGCATCTAAAACAAATCTAGATGAAGAAAATGAAGAAGAGCATGAAGAACATGGCTCTATTCACGAGTCACCCTGGTCAATGACATTTCCCTTGGTATTTCTAGCTGTACCTTCTTTAATTATTGGTTTTATGGGACTTCCATGGGATAGTAAAATTGCAAATTTACTAGATCCTGAAGAAGCAGAGACTGCTGCAAAAGCCTTCGAATTAAAAGAATTTTTGCCTTTAGCACTTGCGTCAGTACTTATTGCATCAGCTGGAATCATTATTGCTTATCAGGCATATTTTGTGAAAAAAATTAATTTATCAATTTTATTTGCTGAAAAGTTTCCTAGCATCAACCGATTTTTATCCAATAAATGGTATCTAGATGATATTAATGAAAAACTTTTTGTTAAGGGTAGTAGAAAACTTGCTAAAGAAGTTTTAGAGGTTGATTCTAAGGTTGTTGATGGTGTTGTAAATCTTACTGGACTTGTAACTTTAGGAAGTGGAGAAGGTTTAAAATATTTTGAGACTGGTAGGGCTCAATTTTATGCGCTTATTGTTTTTGGAGGTGTAATTTTACTAGTTGCTATATTTGGTTTTCAATCTCCACAAGTATCTTAATTACAATTGTGTGTCTTCACTGTCCATTGGGGTGAAAAAATACAGAAAATTTCTAGACTTTATTTAAGATAAATTTCTTATTAAATTGAGTACTTACTTTTATACGCATTTTGCGACACAAATGTTAGGGACTTTGGGAGCTGGATTGTCTAATTTTCCTTGGTTATCTGCTTCAATTTTATTCCCAATTGGTAGTGCATTTGTGATACCTTTTTTCCCAGATAAAGGGGATGGCAAAGAGGTGAGATGGTTCGCATTGTCTATTGCATTAATAACTTTTTTAATAACTGTAGGTTCATATATAAATGGCTTTGATATTAGTAATGAAAATGTTCAACTTAAAGAAAATATAAGTTGGCTCCCTGATTTAGGTCTTACTTGGTCTGTTGGTGCTGATGGCATGTCAATGCCGTTAATATTATTGACTAGTTTTATAACTGCTTTAGCAGTTCTTGCTGCATGGCCAGTCAAGTTCAAACCAAAGTTATTTTTCTTTTTGATATTGGTTATGGATGGTGGGCAAATCGCTGTGTTTGCTGTACAGGATATGCTTTTATTCTTTCTAACTTGGGAACTTGAGTTAATTCCCGTTTATTTATTACTGGCTATATGGGGTGGCAAAAATCGACAATATGCAGCAACAAAATTCATTATTTATACAGCTGGCAGTTCTATCTTTATTCTTCTTGCAGCGTTAGCAATGGGTTTCTATGGTACAGAAATTCCTAACTTTGAGTTTTCTCACTTGGCAGCTCAAGATTTTAGTCAAAAATTCCAAATTTTATGTTACATAGGTCTTTTAATTGCATTTGGTGTGAAACTACCAATAGTACCTCTTCATACTTGGCTTCCAGATGCTCATGGAGAGGCTACAGCTCCTGTTCATATGCTTTTAGCAGGAATTTTATTAAAGATGGGAGGATATGCTCTTTTAAGATTTAATGCACAATTATTACCCGTTGCTCATGCTCAATTTGCCCCATTATTAATAGTTCTAGGGGTAGTCAATATAATTTATGCTGCATTAACTTCTTTTGCTCAAAGAAATCTTAAAAGAAAAATTGCATACAGCTCGATAAGTCATATGGGTTTTGTTCTTATTGGTATAGGTAGTTTTAGTAGCCTTGGAACAAGCGGAGCTATGCTGCAAATGGTTAGTCATGGATTAATAGGTGCAAGTTTATTTTTTCTTGTTGGTGCCACCTATGACAGGACAAAGACTCTTAAACTTGATGAAATGAGTGGTGTAGGACAAAAAATGAGAATTATGTTTGCCCTATGGACTGCTTGCTCCCTAGCCTCCCTTGCTTTACCAGGTATGAGTGGATTTGTTTCCGAATTGATGGTATTTACAGGATTTGTTACTGATGAAGTGTATACACTACCCTTTAGGGTTGTAATGGCCTCTTTAGCCGCTATCGGTGTAATACTTACTCCTATTTATCTACTTTCAATGTTAAGAGAAATTTTCTTTGGTAAAGAAAATCCTAAATTAATCGAAGAACGAAAACTTATAGATGCAGAGCCAAGGGAAATTTATATTATTGCTTGTTTACTCCTGCCGATTATTGGAATAGGTTTGTACCCAAGATTAGTTACTGAAACTTACATTGCATCCATCAATAATTTGGTCGATCGAGATTTAACTGCAGTTAAAGGCGCTGTGAAAACAAATATTTTTTCAGGAACTAAAACAAATGAAATCCTAAAAGCTCCAACAATATAATTTTTTAAATTAATGCAATATTGTTTGGCATTAAATAAATTAAAAGATATCTTGTGAATAGATTTTATCTATTTCAAAATATCTTATTTCAATCCTATTGATAGGCAACAATTAGGCCCTAGATTGTTGATTAAGTTTCTTCAAGACGCCGCAGGTAAAGGTGAGCTTGATCCATGGGATATTGATGTAATAAGTGTAATAGATAGTTTTTTAGAGCAATACTCACACACTTTTAATCAATCTTCAAATAGTCAAATCTCATATCATAAGGACTTAGCTGAGACCAGCGAAGCATTTTTTGCGGCTTCCGTACTTGTTAATCTTAAGGCTCAGGTTTTGGAATCTGATGTTTTCAAAGAAAATTCTTCAGATTTTGAAGATGAATTTGATTTGGATGATCAAGATTGGATTGATAAAGAATTTGATATTCCAAAATATCCTGAAAAATATCTAAGGAGAAGATCAATTGCCCAGCCAATTCTTAAACGTACAACAACGTTGGGAGAACTTGTAAGTCAGTTAGAGTCCATAGCAGAAGTTATAGAAACCCAAGATCTTCTGCTTATGAAGAGAAAAAGAAATAAAAAATATTCTGATAAGGCTTTAATTTCTCAAGTAAAATCTTTAGCACATCGCGAGAAACTTCCAGAAACAACTAAAGCATTAGGGAAATTTATTGACGGATGGGAAAAAGCATTACAATGGACAGATTTTGAATATTTAGTCAAACAATGGCAAACCGTTGTAAAAAATGATTTAGATAAAGATCGTTTGGGAGTTTTTTGGGCTTTGTTATTTTTATCATCTGAAAACAAAATTGAAATTAAACAAATTAATTCCTTGTATGGCCCAATTCAAATTAAAAGAATAATACCTGATGGTGGCTTAGCTCAATTGCCTATAGAAAATCTTGAGGTAAGTACTGTCTCTTCCTCGGCTGCTTAGAAGCCTAATAGTAATAACGTATAATTTAAAAAAATGGTTTTGAATTTATGAAGGCAATGATACTTGCGGCAGGTAAAGGCACACGTGTTCAGCCTATTACGCATGTTATTCCGAAACCGATGATTCCGATTTTGCAAAAACCTGTTATGGAGTTTCTCTTAGAACTTTTAAGAGAACATAATTTTAAGGAAATAATGGTAAATGTTTCTCATCTGGCTGAAGAAATTGAAAATTATTTTAGGGATGGTCAAAGATTTGGAGTAGAAATTGCTTATAGTTTTGAGGGAAGAATTGAAGATGGAGAATTAATAGGTGATGCTTTGGGATCCGCAGGAGGATTAAAAAAAATTCAGGATTTTCAAAATTTCTTTGATGAAACTTTTGTTGTTTTATGTGGTGATGCTTTAGTTGATTTAGATTTAACTCAAGCTGTTAAAAAACATAAACAGAAAGGAGCTATTGCGAGCTTAATAACAAAGAAAGTAACTAAAGATCAAGTATCAAGTTACGGTGTAGTAGTTTCTGATGACAACGGTCGAATAAAGGCTTTTCAGGAAAAGCCAACAGTTGATCAAGCTTTAAGTGACTCTATAAATACAGGAATTTATCTTTTCGAACCCGAAATTTTTAATTACATACCTTCAGCTGAGAAATTTGATATTGGAGCTGATCTTTTTCCTAAACTTGTTGAAATGGATTTACCTTTTTTTGCATTACCAATGGATTTTGAATGGGTAGATATTGGTAAAGTACCTGATTATTGGAGTGCTATTAGAAATGTATTGCGAGGTAAGGTAAGACAAGTGCAAATACCAGGTAAGGAAATAAAACCAGGAGTTTATACCGGTTTGAATGTAGCGGCTAACTGGGAAAAAGTAAATATTAAAGGGCCGGTTTATATAGGAGGCATGACTAGGATCGAGGATGGAGCAAATATTATTGGCCCTTCCATGATTGGTCCAAGTTGTTGTATTTGCGAGGGCGCAACTATAGATAACTCAATTATTTTTGATTATTCTAAAATTGGTAAAGGAGTCAGACTTATTGATAAGTTAGTGTTTGGTAAATATTGTGTTGGCAAAAATGGAGATCATTTTGATTTGCAAGATGCATCTTTAGATTGGTTAATAGCAGATTCAAGAAGGTCTGATTTTACTGAGCCATCACCTCAGCAGAAAGCTATGGCAGAATTATTAGGTACTGATTTGATTAATATTCCAGACTAAGATTAGCTTTTTCAATAATCTCAGGAATTAAATGCTCTGCTTTTACGGCCATTAGATGAACACCATTTGCGATATTAATAAAATCATGAGCTTGTTCAGATGCAATTTGAATACCTTCTTGTAATGGGTCTTTAGCATCTTTAAGACGATTTAAGATATTTTCAGGGATGTTTGCGCCTGGAACGTATTTGTTTATAAAGAGAGCATTTTTATAAGACTTTAATAGGAATACACCTGCAATTACTGGAATTTTAAGAGGCTTGCTAATTTTTTCGCAAAATTCTATCAAATTTTCTTTTTCCATAACCATTTGAGTTTGTATAAATCCAGCTCCAGCCTCTTTTTTCTTTCGCAATCTATTTTCTAAACTTTTCTTATTTCTGCAATTTGGATCAGCTGCAGCACCTGCAAAAATAAATGTTTTTTTATCGGCAAGTTCTCCTAGAGTAGGATCAATCCCTTCATTGAAAGCCTGAATTTGTTTCAGCAATTTAACTGACTCAAACTCATGTACGGCCTTGGCATCTTGTTGATCCCCAGCTTTTACTGAATCACCGGTAATGCATAAGATGTTTTTAATTCCTAAAGCATTTGCTCCCAGAATGTCTGATTGTAAAGCAATTTTATTACGATCTCTGCAAGAGATTTGCATTACTGGTTCTATCCCATTTTCCAGTAATAGTTTGGACATTGCCAAGCTGCACATTCTCATTACAGCTCTGCTTCCATCGGTAATGTTAACAGCATGTACCTTATCTTTCAAAAGTTGTGCTATCTTAAGAGATCTTATGGGGCTTCCACCTCTTGGCGGCATTAACTCTGCTGTTATTACCTTAGATTTTTTTTCTAAAGTCTGCTGAAGTTTTGATTTCAATTGCTTTTGTTTCCTAGTTGGTTAACAAGTGTACTGAGATTGCTAAACTTAATTAATATAAAAAAGGAACTGTTTAAATGCAAATGGTTGATGAAGAAGTAAACAACATTGACATGATGGGTCTCTCAGCAAGGGAGATGGAAATCATTGATCTTGTAGCTGATGGGCTTACAAATCAAGAAATTGCTGTAAAACTAACTATTAGTAAAAGAACTGTTGATAATCATGTAAGTAATATGTTTACAAAAACTGGTTCTAAAAACAGAGTAGCACTTTTGAATTGGGCAATGGACAACGGAAAGATTTGTAGAGATGGGTTTAATTGTTGTACACTCCCAGACTCTGATCAGGATTAGTATAACCCTGAGCTTTTTTTGTGTCATTAGCCAAATCCATTAGGCAATAATTTGTAGAACCTAATTCGAAAAGTTCAGCATATGCAATACATGCATCCTTGTCTGAATCAACAAATCTCAATATTCCTTCTTTGTCGTAAAGACCATACATCTGAAGAAAAAAATAATTTGCTTAAATATAAAGAAAATATAAAGGATGAGTGGTTCCTCTGACTAGTTACTTTTGAAAGTTGTTAGATATTTTCTTTCCACTCTGAGAAAGGATTGTTAGCAAGACTGAAATTGGAGTAATGGGTGAGCCCAGTAATTTCTTTTGAGATGAAAGATGGAAAAATTAAATCTTCCTCTTCATTAGAAAGTTCGATTTCTGCAATTTCAAGTGGATAATTATTTTCTTTAAAGCAATCTACAATCCAAGATTTTTTCTCAATTTCTAGAAAGTATCTATCTTTTTTTATTGTATTTGCAAGATTTGACATTATTGTTTCACCATCGCTTCGTGGAATGGAGTATTCAAATTCAAAGTTAGTAAAGCCTTTGATATGTTTTTTAAGTGTAATTTTAGAGTTTTTGCCAATAAGCCTTACCCTAATAATCCAACCATCTAAACTTTTGGATAAATATCCTTGTTCAATATAAATTTTTTTGTTTATGAATTTTTTCCAATTATCATTTTTTATCAGAAATCTTCTTTCTATCTCTAGCGCCATTTAATTTTTAAAATTTTTTAGATAAATCACCTTTCAAATCTAGTTTTTTTATTAGGGTACTATAGTAACTTGTGCTTTTTTTAAACTTTATTATTTTGCAGGGCGATTGCCCTTTTTTGATCTCACAATAATAATTTTCCTTAATCGTCATACATTTTGACCCGTCTCTCCATAATTTAATTTCCCCTTTACTTTTTTTTACAGGTTTTATAATTACCTTACTTGTATTAGGTATCACTATTGGTCTACTAGCCAAACTCATCGGGCATATAGGGTTAATTATCATTGCATCAATACTAGGGTGTACTATTGGGCCCCCTGCAGCCATTGAGTAAGCTGTTGAACCAGTAGATGTAGATATAATTAATCCATCACCTTTGTATTCGTTAACCTTCTCATTATCTATTTCAATTTCTATTTGGTTGGTTGGAGAAATGTCTTCTTCAACAGATTTAAAATAAAAATCATTTAAGGCATCGTAGCTTTTTATGATTTTTTTCTCAGAACATGTCCCGTTAATATAAACATTACAATTTAATCTATTACGACAGTCAATTTTATATTCTTCGTTTTCAAGGATTTCAATAAAAGATTTGTCAAACAAAAAATCTTTTTCTTGCGTAAGGAAACCCAGATTGCCACCAATATTAATGCTCAACAAAGGAATATCATAATCAGCTAAAGCATTTGCACATTTTAGAAAGGTCCCATCTCCACCAAGAACTATGCCAATATTTGGTTGTAATTCTAAATTATAAAAATGTTTTGCAATTTCATCTCTGTGAAAATCACTTTGAATTCTTTTTGATTTTATATTTTTAGCTTTGAGAACTTCCTCACAGAATTTAGAGGCTTCTTGAGCTATAGAACTATCTGAACGATAAATTATAAGCACTAATGAAAGTTTCATTTAGTGTTTTTACCATTTTAATAAATTAAAACTTTCCATATCTACAGTTACCCTATTTCTATAAAGAGATAATAAGATAGCTAATCCAACTGCTGCTTCTGCTGCAGCTACAGTAATCACAAAAATTGTAAAAACTTGTCCTTGAATTAAATTATTATCAACATAGGAAGAAAACGCCATTAAGTTTATATTTACTGCATTGAGCATTAATTCAATGCTCATAAGAACTCTTACTGCATTTCTGCTATTTAATAATCCCCAAATCCCAATACAAAATAGTGCTGAAGATACTATTAAAAATGCTTGAATAGGAATTGATTCTAAACTCATAATAAGAAAAGTAAAACGTTAATTTTTATTTGTAAGTAATGGTTCTGATGATTTTTCAATTAACTCTTGATCAACAGGTAATCCAGTGGAAATATCCTTGCTCATTACATCTCTCCTAGCTAAAACAATAGCTCCAATCATTGCCATTAATAGTAAAACTGATGCCACTTCAAATGGTAGAAGATAATCACTAAATAGATGTTCACCAATTCTGATAGTTGATTCTTCTCCTATAGAGTTTTGGGGACTTGATAGGCTCCATACATTAGTCAAGTCAACTCTAATTAAAAGGCTTAGCAGGGTTAAACATATTGATGTTGATATGATTCTTCTCGATTTAAGGTCGCTGATGGGCTTTAAATCTTCTTTTTTATTGACTAGCATTATTGCAAAGATTATTAATACATTAACTGCACCTACATAAACTAAAACTTGTGCTGCAGCAACAAAACTTGCATTCAAAAGAAGATATAATCCCGCAACACTCATGAACACTCCTCCTAGAAGAAAGGCTGAATAAACAATACTTTCTAGTAATACAACACCAAGTGCTCCAATAAGGATAACTAAAGATAAAACTGAAAAACAAATAATTTGAGTTGTTATTGCAATGGACATAAATTAATGGAAACTAATCGTTTGGGTTAGAAACTTTATCTTTATTTTCATTGGATTCTGGTCTCATCCAATCATAGACTTCTTCAGGTAATTTACCAACTCTAGTATCTGAAGCTGGGATTTCATGAGGGTCCATCACACCTTTAGGAAGATAGGCAAGTTCTCTTAGAGGTTTTACTGAAGGATCTGTTGTAACGTTTGTGGGTAGTCTACCAAGTGCAACATTATCAAAATTTAAATTGTGTCTGTCAAAAGTAGCTAATTCATATTCTTCGGTCATTGATAAACAATTAGTTGGACAATATTCAACACAATTTCCGCAAAATATACAAACTCCAAAGTCTATAGAATAATTTCTAAGTTCCTTTTTTTTGGTTTCTTTATTCATTACCCAATCAACTACTGGTAAATTGATGGGACATACTCTTACGCAAACTTCACAAGCAATACATTTATCGAATTCATAATGTATCCTTCCTCTATATCTTTCAGAGGGTATTAATTTTTCATATGGATACTGAATAGTAACAGGTCTTCTTCGAAGATGATCAAAAGTTACTGATAAGCCATTATATAAATATTTGCCAGCGTTAAATGCTTCTTTGATATAGCTATTTATTTGATGAAGGAAATTTTTCATTTTGAAGAATTTACTTAGTTATTTTAGTTTAGTGGATTAATTTTAAATTTAAGTATTTTTACTTAAGTTTAACCACCAAAGAATTGAGGAAATGCAAGTTTTAATGCTGCAGTTATCAAAAGATTAGCAAGAGAAATTGGAAGAAGAAACTTCCATCCTAGATCTAATAGTTGATCTATCCTTACTCTAGGAGTTGTCCAACGCAATAATATTGCAATGAAAACCAAAAGATATGCTTTCAATACAGTCATAACAATTCCTATTGATGCGGTGAAAACTTGTATGAAGGGTGCATTAATTGGCAAATTTAGAAACTTAGCTATTAATTCAACTGGAATAGGAAAACCCCATCCACCTAAATAAAGTATTGATACCAATAAAGCTGAAAGGATTAAGTTAATGTAACTACCAAGATAGAACAATGCGAATTTCATCCCTGCATATTCAGTTTGATATCCTGCAACTAATTCTTCTTCAGCTTCAGGTAAGTCAAATGGAAGTCTTTCACATTCTGCAAGAGCACAAATCCAAAAGACTATAAAACCAACTGGTTGTCTCCATATATTCCAACTTAGAATTCCAGCTCCACTTTGTTGGTTGACAATGTCAATAGTACTTAGAGAGTTTGTCATGAGTACGATAGCCAGCACAGATAAAGCTAAAGGAATTTCATAACTTATGGATTGAGCTGCTGCTCTTAATCCTCCTAACAAAGAATATTTATTATTTGATGCATATCCGCTCATAAGAAGACCTATTGGCTGGATACTGCTTAAAGCGATCCATAAGAAAATTCCAATACCAACGTTACTTATTAAAAGGTTTTGTCCAAAAGGAACAATTAGCCAGGACAAAATCACAGGAACTAGAACTAATATAGGTCCTGCAGTGAAGAGAATTCCATCCGCTTTAGCAGGAATAATATCCTCTTTGACAAGTAACTTAAGGCCATCTGCAATTGGTTGAAGGACGCCAAGCGCTCCTGCATATTCGGGACCTATTCTTTGTTGAGCAGCAGCAGATATTTTCCTTTCTAGCCAAACTGTTACTAAAACTCCAACAACCGCCGATACCAAAACCAAAAGCATAGGTAAAGGGAGCCAAATTATATGAGCGATTTCGCTGGACAGGCCAAAACCTTTTAAGAATTCATTAAAACTATATTCGAGGTCTAATCCGTATTCCAAAATTTTTATTATATTTACCTAATAGATTAACTCTTCACAAACGATATGTGTGTTTTTTATGAAAAGCTGCAAATATTATTCTCTGTTTTCTAGGCTAGTCCACTCTCTTGGTGCTGAACCTGTGTAGATTTGTGATGGTCTGAAAATTCTATTTGCTCCAAGTTGCTCGCGCCAATGAGCTAACCAACCAGCTACTCTAGATATGGCAAAAATTGGTGTAAATAAATCACGAGGAATGCCAAGTTTTCTATAAACAAGACCAGAATAAAAGTCCACGTTAGGAAATATACCTTTCGGGCCAAGTCTTGGTATTGCCTCTGCCTCAAGTGATTTAGCAACTTCATACATTTCATCTGCTCCAAATCTAATAAAAAGCTCTTCTGCTAGTTTTTGCAGAATTATTGCTCTTGGATCTTTGACTTTATATTCTCTGTGGCCGAACCCCATTATCTTGCTTTTGTTCTTTATCGCGTTATCTAAAAAAGACCCAGCATTTTCTGGTGTTCTAATCTCTTCTAACATTGCAATCACATCCTCATTTGCTCCTCCGTGCAGTGGACCAGCCAGGGTTCCTACTGCAGAGGCGATGACAGCATATGGGTCTGTAAGAGTGCTTGCAGTCACTCTAGCGCTAAATGTACTTGCGTTTAAACTATGTTCGGCATGTAGAATTAAACACCTATCAAAAACTTTTGCAGCTATGGGATCTTGTTCTTTTTCAGTCAGCATGTAAAGAAAATTTGATGAGTAAGTTAAATCATCTCTAGGTTGAATTGGATCTTGTCCTTTTCTTATAAGTTGAAACGCAGCAATCATTGTGGGTATTTTTGCTATTAGTCTTATGACTGCGTTGTAGATGTAATTAGGATCATCTATCGCTCTACGCGAATAGAAGAGCCCTAAAGAAGCTGCACTAGATTGAAGAGCATCCATGGGGTGACCTGTCGCAGGGAAACATTTCATCATATCTCTGACTCTAAAACTTAACCTTCGGTGCATCTGAACTTCTTGTTCAAAATCTCTTAGCTGAACAGCTGTGGGCAATTCACCCCAAATTAGTAGGTAAGCAGTTTCTAAAAAACTGCTTTTTTTCGATAGTTCCTCAATGGAATACCCTCTGTACAACAATTTACCTTTATTGCCGTCAATATCACAGATAGATGAATTAGTAACTGGGACACCCTCTAATCCTGGTTTTAAAACTAGTTTGTTACTGTCCAATTGCTTAATTCAATATCAAATACTTATAGATTAAAGATAGTCAAATAATTTTTAATTAACCACAAGATATTAATTTCATAAAAATTTCAAATGATTGTCTTTGAAGCTTATTTGAAAAACTTTGATTAAGGTATTTTTAAACTTGTTTCTGTATAAAGAATTGGATTTTTTTCTGGAATAGATTGACTTATGATTTCTAGATATTCTTCATTTGATATTTTTAAAATATTTCTAATGAGAAAATTGAGATCCTCCAAATCAGGTAAATATTTAATTTTATTGGAATTTTCATCTTTGATATCAACTTTGGCAAAAAGAAAAGCAGATTTATCTTTACAACTTTTTAGGTAGAAAAATTTTTTTGAGATTGTTTCTAGTTTTTTACTATCTATTAAAAAATTACTTATGAATTGCAAACCTCCGGATTCTATTAAATAGATATTTTCAAAAGTTAATTGTTTTATTGCATCGTTTTTTTCTTCAAGAATATTTTTGGAGTATATTGAGTAAATATCTTCATTTTTTTTTAAAGTATATTTGTTGAAATCTTTTAATTTTTTCAAAGCACTTAAATCAAATTGATTTTCAGTATTTTTTTCAAATGTAAAAAGCCAATCTTTTTTTGAATTGAGAATTAAGATATTTTGATTTGTATTTTGGTTAAAATCTTCAAAAAAACTTTGTTCAAAATTATTTATGAAAGGTTTTAGATATTTGTCAAAATTTTTTATATCACTAAAAATTGAAATTTCAGGATTTTCTTTATTCGTATTTTCTTTATTTATAAACTTATCGTAAGCAAGAATATCAATATTTTTTTTATTATTTAGTAAATATGATTTCAGAATTAAATGTTTATTTTTTAAATCAAATGTAGTTGCTAAAATATCCTCATTTTTATTAGTAAAAATTTCTTTATCAAAAAATATACTTTCCCCAAATTTTTTTGTAAATAATATATTTTTTTGATTTTTGAGTCCAAAAAGTTCTCCCTCATACTGAAATTTTTTTTCTTTAAAATCATTACTAAAGTTAATACTATTTTTGATCAATTTTTTATCTGATGAAGCAATTATATAATTATCGTCGGTTCGGTATATATAGTTAAGGAAATTTATTTTGTTTTCTCTATTTATTGAAATTATCTCATCAATTTGATCAATTTTATTAGGCAAATTTAATAAATCGTCTATTGTTTTTTCTGGCTTAATTTTAAAAATAATCAAAATATCATCTTTAAGATGTTTATTATTTTCAAAAAATGAGACTATAAGTTCATTGTTGTAGATATCTTCTAATTTATTTTTGCCTAGATCTATACCTAAGTAATCTAATATAGAGTCTTTTATTAAAACAAATTCATCTTGGTTTGTTGAATTTTTATCTTTTTCATTATTATTAAAAATATTAAAACTATCTAAATTTGAAATAAATAATAATTTATTGTTTTCAGGTACATATCTTAAGATATTTAGTTGCTCAATATTTGTACTTTGCTCCTTATTTTTATTAGCAGAAACTTTTTTAAAACCAAAAAAAATTAATAAAGATAATAATAGTATTATTGCTACTACTCTAAGTTTCATTATCAATGTTTATTTTTATTTTTAACAATAAAATTCCTACTGCAACTTAATTTATTAAATTGTAAATAACACATAATTTATTCTATAAATTGGGAAGCTATCCAAAATCTATAAATGCTTTTAGTCTCAATGATTGGTTTGATTCTGAGAAAGAAGATCCAGTTTTGATTGATGTAAGAGAACAGTCAGAGCTTGAAATAGCTCGTTTCTCAAAAGAATTTTTACATATACCAATTAGTAAAGTAACTTCTGAATATGTTGAAGAAATATTTGCTGGTTTATTAGATAGAGAAATTGTAGTTACCTGTCATGCAGGAATAAGAAGTTATAACTTTTCTCAATGGTGCTTGGATAATAATATTGTGAGCGAAATATGGAATTTGGAGGAGGGTATTGATGGATGGAGTAGATATATTGACCCATCAATCCCAAGGTATTGATTAAATATCTAATGAAGATGCAACAGTATTAACATCTTTGTCTCCTCTACCAGAGCAATTGATAACTATATGAGTATCTTTTTCAAGAGTAGGGCATAATTTATCTAACCAAGCAAAGGCATGGGAAGTTTCAAGTGCAGGTATAATCCCTTCTAGTTCACTAACAAGTTTTAAAGCTTCTAAAGCTTCTTGATCTGTGACTGATCCATATTCTGCTCTACCTATATCTTTTAAATGGCTATGTTCAGGTCCTACTCCAGGGTAGTCTAAACCTGCACTTATTGAGTGAGCTTCTTGTACTTGACCATTATTATCTTGCAAGAGAAGACTCATTGATCCATGCAAAATTCCAATTGACCCTTTAGTGATAGTGGCAGCATGTTTGTCAGTATCAACTCCGCTTCCCGCGGCTTCAACTCCAATAAGACGTACAGAAGTTTCTTTAACAAAAGGATGGAAAAGCCCCATTGCATTTGATCCTCCACCTACACAAGCAAGCAAAATATCGGGCAAAGATCCAAATGATTCAAAACATTGTTTTTTAGTTTCTTCACCTATAACTGCATGAAAATCTCGCACAATCTTTGGGAAAGGGTGTGGGCCTGCAACAGATCCTAAAATGTAGTGTGTGGTTTCGACATTAGAAACCCAATCTCTAATGGCCTCACTAGTAGCATCCTTAAGTGTTGCAGTTCCAGAATTTACAACTTTAACTTCAGCTCCTAAAAGTTTCATTCTGAAAACGTTAAGGGATTGCCTTTTTATGTCTTCAGCACCCATGTAGATAATACATTTCAAGCCAAATCTCGCACAAACAGTAGCAGTAGCAACTCCATGCTGACCTGCTCCAGTTTCTGCAATTATTCTTTTTTTGCCCATTCTTATTGCCAATAAAGCTTGTCCAAGAGCATTATTAATTTTGTGAGCCCCAGTATGATTTAAATCTTCTCTTTTAAGCCATATTCTAGGAGTTGCTTGTTTATTTTTGTAATGTTCAGTAAGTCTTTTGGCTTCATAAAGTGGTGTTTCTCTTCCTACATAAGTCTTTAGAAGATGATTTAATTCTTCTACAAAAAGTTTATCTTTCCATGCATTAGATGCAGCGTCTTCAAGCTCAAAAAGAGCGGGCATTAGCGTTTCAGGAACATATTGACCACCATATTTTCCAAATCTTCCCTCTTTAGAGGGTTGATTTAAATCGTCATTTTTATAGTTTTGATCTTTGCGAGAAAATGTACTTACCACTTTTTCTATAGAATAAGTATTAACTAACTATAGATTATATTTAAAATAATGGGAAAAAAGAATTGGATCGAATTTGATAATCAAGAAAAGAAATCTGAAGCAACAGCTAAGATAGATACTTTTAATAAAAGATCAAAAATAAATATTTCAAAACAAAAAAAAGGTAAAAAGGGTAAGACTATAACTTTAATTAGAGGTTTAGGCACAGAGGATGAAATCTTATTAAAAGAATTACTAAAAAAAATTAAAGTTTTTTGTGGGACTGGAGGAACATTAATTGATAGCAATATCCAGTTACAGGGTGATATGGTATTGAAATCAATTGAGTTTCTTCGTAAAGAGGGATTTCATAATTTATGAAGTAAGGGTTAGGATAGGTTTTTAATTTTTGATGAAGTAAAAAATGAAAGAACAAAATCAAACAAAGTCAACCAATATAAAGTGGCACAACTTAACAATTGATAGAGAAAAGTTAGAGAAAATGAGAGGTCATAAAGGTATGGTTATCTGGTTTACAGGTTTATCTGGTTCTGGTAAAAGTACTTTGGCCAACGCTTTAAATGAAGTTTTACACTTAGATGGTTTTTCGACTTATGTTTTGGATGGAGATAATATTAGACACGGTTTATGTAAAGATCTTGGTTTCTCGGATAAAGATAGAGAAGAAAATATAAGAAGAATTGGTGAAGTTGCGAATTTATTTATGAATGCTGGGATAATAACCATTACAGCATTCGTTTCACCATTTATTAGCGATAGAGATAACGTAAGAAAAATTATTGGATCTAAGGATTTTATTGAAGTTTATTGTGCTGCTGATATCACAGTTTGCGAAAATAGGGATACTAAAGGTCTTTACAAGAAAGCTCGTTTGGGTGAAATTAAGGAATTTACAGGGATTTCTAGTCCATATGAAGCTCCTCTTAATCCCGAAATTGTTGTTGATACAGGTTCGTTAGAATTAAATGATTCCGTTGAAAAAGTTCTTAACTACCTTAAAAAAGAAAACTTTCTTAACAAGGCCTAATAGAAAAATATTAGTTCATTTATTTTGAAGATAATTTTCAGGTCCAATAGTTGATAACTTTCTATTTTTAGTTCTTACTTGTGTATGAAGATTTTCTCTAAATTCTTTTAAATTTTTCTTTACGGATTCATCAAATAAACTAATCATCTCTATTGCCAATAATCCAGCATTCTGTCCTCCATTAATGGCAACTGTTGCAACTGGAATCCCAGCGGGCATTTGAACTATTGATAAAAGAGAGTCAATCCCCTTAAGTGTCTTACTCTCTACTGGTACTCCAATTATAGGAATGCAAGTTATAGATGCCAGCATTCCTGGAAGATGAGCAGCACCACCAGCACCGGCAATTATTACTTTTATGTTTTCTGACTCTGCATTTTTTGCATATTCCATCATTTCAATAGGTGTTCGATGGGCAGAAAGTATACAGACTTCAGTTTTTATTCCAAATTCTCTTAAAATATCAATAGCTGGTTCCAATGTTTTTAAATCTGAATCACTACCCATTACGACAGCAATTTTATAAATATTTTTAGAATTCAATTCTGACAAAATAACAAATCAATTCTTTCCTATAATGGCGCGCAATTAATTTGGCGCCAGTTAGTTAGTATAAAAAGAATAAATTTTCATAGAATATCATGACGTCAAATAAGATTATCGAAAAAAGTGAAGTGAGAGAGTATTTTAATGGCACTGGCTTTGAAAGATGGAATAAAATTTATAGCAAATCTGATGAAATTAATACAGTTCAGAAAAATATTAGGAAAGGACATCAAAAAACTGTAGATGATGTAGTTTCATACATCAAAAATTATCCTGAACTAACAAAAAAAAGTTATTGTGATGCAGGATGTGGTGTAGGAAGTCTTTCCATACCTTTACTAAGACTTGGTATAAAAGAACTACAGGTGAGCGATATTTCTTCTGAAATGATTAAAGAAACAAAGAAACGCATTAATGAATTAGGTCTTAATCAAGGTAAAATTAAATATGAAGTCTGTGATCTGGAAAAATTAAAAGGATTATTTGATGTTGTAATTTGTTTGGATGTATTTATTCATTATCCTCAACCGGTCGCAGAAGAAATGGTTCAACATCTATGCGATTTAAGCAAAGAAAAACTAATAGTTAGCTTTGCTCCTTATACTCCAGTTCTCGCTGTTCTAAAAAATATTGGAAAATTATTTCCTGGGCCAAGTAAAACTACAAGAGCATATACATTGAAAGAAAAAGGTATTATTCATGCTGCTAAAGAAAGAGGATTTAAAGTGGTTAAAAAGAAATTAAATCAAGCTCCTTTTTATTTTTCAAAACTAATTGAATTCGAAAAAATTAAATAATTTATTTTACTAAATGATTTTCAAGTGCATAACGAACTAATTCGGTTCGGCTAGATGTACCTGTCTTGATAAAAAGTCTACTTACATATTTCTCAACATTTCTAATAGATGTTTCAAGCTGTCTTGCAATTTCCTTGTTCATCAGTCCCTCAGCTACTAGTTGAAGCACACTTGCTTCTCTTGGAGTAAAACTCGGAAGATCTATTTTATTTTCTGGATTAGTTTGGTTTTGGTCTGTGAGCATAGATTTTATTTCAGTAATTTGTTTTGCCATTTTGCTTACATCAATATCTGCGAATCGTGCTGCCTCTTTTAGTAAACGTTCTTGTCTGTTGATTACATTTTTAACTCTTGCAGCTAATTCATCGGGATCGAAAGGTTTGGAAATATAATCATCAACTCCTGCAAGATATCCTTCGGTTCTGTCTAGGGTCATTCCTTTTGCGGTTAGAAAAATAACTGGAGTTCCTCCTAATTTTTCATCCTCTCTAATTTTTTCTAATAAAGCATAACCGTTGGCTCGAGGCATCATAACATCGCTAATTATCAAATCAGGGAAGACTGTTTGAGCTTTTTCCCAACCATCCTCTCCATCAACTGCAATAAATATTTCAAAGCCTTCATCTTCTAGAAATGTTTTAACAGCTGTTCTTAAACCAGGCTCATCATCAACTAATAAAATTCTTGATTTTCTTAACGGTTCATTTTTTATTTGATTAATTTCATTCATTTTTTAAATTCTTTAATTTGATTTTCTAGTAATAAACAGAATTTTATATACTAAACATGATGCTATCAACTCCCATACTACTTGACTATCAATCTTCGACTCCTTGCTCTAAGGATGTTGTTGATTCTATGAAACCTTTTTGGAGTGAGATATTTTCTAATCCTGCAAGCAAATCTAATTTGGCAGGGATTAACGCAAGCGCCATATTGGAAGCTTCAAGAGAAAAAATAGAACAGAATTTATTTCTTCAGAATAAAAAAGTTATTTTTACAAGTGGGGCAACTGAATCTAATAACTTAGCCTTATTAGGTTTTGCTAGAAATTTCTATAAAAAAACAGGAAATTATGGACATATTATTACCTTAAAAACGGAGCATAAAGCTGTTTTGGAGCCCCTAAACCAACTAAAAAAAGAGGGATTTATGGTTACAGAAATTAATCCTGAGAAAGATGGCTTAATTTCGGAAGAACAATTCAAAAAAAATATAAGAGAAGATACATTTCTGGTTAGTGTCATGTTGGCAAATAATGAAATAGGAGTTATTCAGCCAATAGAGAATTTTTCAAAAATATGTAAATCGCGAGGAATAACTTTTCACTCTGATTTCGCACAATGTTTAGGTTATATCGAGTTAGATAATCTTTTATCAGATGTAAATATGATTACGATGAGTTCTCACAAAATATATGGTCCTAAAGGGATAGGACTTCTCTTAATTGATGAAGAAATTAATCTGGAGCCCTTAATTGTTGGAGGAGGTCAAGAATATGGTCTAAGGTCTGGTACATTACCTCTTCCTTTAGTAGTTGGCTTTGCTAAAGCAATAGAGATAGCAGTTTTTAATCAAAAAAATAATGCTGAGAAATTACTTTTACACAGAAATAACCTTTTGGAGGGTTTGTTAGAAAATAATTCTGGTTTATTAATTAATGGCTCCATAGAAAAAAGATTACCTCACAATTTAAACTTGACTGTATTGGATTTAAACGGGGCAAAGTTTCATAAACTTTTAAAATCTAAAATAATTTGTTCTAGTGGATCTGCATGCAGTAATGGTGAACCATCTCATGTTTTACTAGCCTTAGGTAGATCTTTTAGAGAGGCGGAATCTTCAATAAGGTTAAGTATTGGATTAAGCACTAACTCAGACGATATAAAACAAGCTATTCATATTCTTACAAATACGATCAAATCATTACGTTAGAAATTATTGGCTCTTTAATTTAATTGAGCAATTCTTAATTTTCCACTTCTAGCTCTTTTATTTAGTTCGACTTCTTCTAAAGAAGGAGTTATTGGCTTTTTTGTAAGGTTTTTTAGTCTTTGATCATTTTTAAAAGAACTTTTTACTAACCTATCCTCCAAGGAATGAAAACTAATAATAGAAATAATTCCTCCTGGCAAAAGCCATTCAGGAACAACTTGCAAAAATTTTTCTAATACGTCAATTTCTTTATTAACGGCAATTCTTAGTGCTTGAAATGTTCTTGTTGCTGGGTGTATTTTTTTATATCTTTGTTTTGGTGGGAAGCAGCCTGCAATAGAATAAGCTAACTCTTTTGTCCCAGAATATTTCCCATTTTCCCTTAAATCCATTTTTATTTTCCTAGCAATTTTTCTTGATAATCTCTCATCTCCATATTTATAAATTAGGTTAGCTAAATCTTTTTCATCTAAAGCCTCAATTAATTTCTCTGCATCAACCTCAAGAAAAGGATTCATTCTCATATCCAATGGACCATCTTTTTGGAAGCTAAATCCTCTTTTAGGGTCATCAATTTGATTACTATTTACTCCAAGATCTGCAATTACAAAAGAAACTTTTTCTTTTGGTACAAAATCCGCAAAATTTGAAGCCCTTATATCAATCCTATTTTGAAATTCATCAAGTTTTTTTGATGCTGATTTTCTCGCGAATGGATCTTGATCAAGTCCAATTATATTTAAATCAGAATATTTTCTCAATAAATGATAAGAGTGCCCGCCTCCGCCTAAAGTTGCGTCTATTCCCTTAAGTTGATTGTTATGTATAAGTGGGTAATGCTCTAATGAGGCCATAATCTCATCTGTCATAACTGATTGATGATTGAAAAAAGATGAATCAGATAGGTCAGTTTGCATAACTTTCGACTAAGATTTGTTTAGAAGTTAAATTTCGAATGGCTCAGCTAGAGACTAGAACAGAACCAATGGTGGTCAATTTTGGCCCTCACCATCCTTCAATGCATGGGGTTTTAAGGTTAGTTGTAACTCTTGATGGTGAGAATGTCATTGATTGTGAGCCAGTAATTGGATATTTACATAGAGGAATGGAAAAGATAGCTGAAAATAGAACAAATGTAATGTATGTCCCTTATGTAAGCAGAATGGATTATGCAGCAGGAATGTTCTATGAAGCTATTGTAGTAAATGCTCCTGAAAGATTAGCTAATATTCCAGTTCCCAAAAGAGCAAGTTATATCAGAGTTCTTATGCTCGAACTTAATCGTATTGCTAATCATCTTTTATGGCTTGGTCCCTTTTTAGCAGACGTAGGAGCTCAAACTCCATTTTTCTATATTTTTAGAGAAAGAGAGATGATCTATGATCTCTGGGAAGCTGCTACTGGACAAAGGCTAATAAATAATAATTTCTTTAGGATAGGCGGCGTCGCATGTGATCTCCCATACGGATGGTTAGAAAAATGTATAGACTTTTGCGATTGGTTTGGTCCTAAGATAGATGAATACGAAAAATTAATTACAAATAATCCAATTTTTAGAAAAAGAATTGAAGGTCTAGGAACAATACAAAGAGACCAGGCAATTAATTGGTCTTTGTCTGGGCCTATGCTTAGAGCTTCTGGAGTTTCCTGGGATTTAAGGAAAGTCGATAGTTATGAATGTTATGACGATTTTGATTGGCAGATTGCTTCGGAAAAAGAAGGAGATTGTTATGCGAGATATCGAGTAAGAGTTGAAGAGATGAGACAATCACTAAGCATCATTCGCCAAGCCTGCAAAATGATTCCAGGAGGTCCAACAGAAAATTTAGAAGCTCAAAGAATGGCTACTGAAGATAAGAAAAGTGAAATATTTGGTATCGACTATCAATATGTAGCTAAGAAGGTTGCTCCAACTTTTAAAATTCCTAACGGAGAATTATATACAAGATTAGAGTCCGGCAAAGGAGAAATAGGTGTATTTATTCAAGGAAATAATGAAGTTACCCCATGGAGATTTAAAATCAGAGCAGCTGATTTAAATAATCTGCAAATATTGCCTCATATTCTTAAAGGTGCCAAAATCGCTGATATTATGGCAATCCTTGGTTCAATAGATGTCATTATGGGATCTGTTGATAGATAATTTCTTTAAATGAAACCCTCTGACTGGTTAATATTGCAGAAGAAGGTAAGGTTTGGTGATTGTGATTCTGCAGGTGTAATTCATTTTCATAACTTATTAAAATGGTCGCATGAAGCTTGGGAAGAAAGTATTGAAATCTATGGGATCCCTTGTCATGATATTTTTCCAGATTTTTCTATACGTAAAAGTCAAATTATTTTTCCAATAGTAAATTGTGAAGCAAACTTTCATGCGCCTATAAAAATTGGAGATTTATTAAAAGTAAAAATTGCCCCTCATAAAATTAATACTCATTTGTTCCAAGTAAATAGCTTTTTTATAAAAAATGGAAATAAAGTAGCCGAAGGGAAAATTATACACTGTTCTTTAGATGTTGATTCAAGAAATAAAATAGAAATACCCGATCAGCTAGAAAGATGGATAGAGGCTTCTAATGTGAGTACAAATTTAAAAGAATGCTGATTACTATTTTTTAAATTTATAGTTTATTTTTTCTGTAATGCTATTTTTGTTTTTAACAATCCACTTTTCTGGCTTTTCATGTTTAGGCCAACTTTGAGAAAAATTTTTTAATAAATTTAAAGAAATTTCAATATTTTTATCATTTGTAAGTTCTCTAAATTCAATTATTACTTTAATTTTATTTCCCCATAATTTGTTAGATACTTTCGAAATATTGAATTTATTAATCGGGATATTTTCTTTCATAATGAAATCATTTAATCTAGATTCAATTACTTTAGGGAAAACAACTTCTCCACCTGAATTAAAGGCATTATCACATCTTCCAACAAATTTTAAATAGTAAGAATTATTGATTTGCTTAATTTCACCTAAATCCCCGGTTTTCCACCACCCATTTTTATTTTTGAAATTTTCAGTTTTTAAATAATCTATTATTTCGATTCCAATTCTGGCTGATTTTATTTCGATTAATCCTTGTGCGTTAATTCTTATTTTTGTATCTGGTAGTATTTCTCCAACATTTTTAAAACCCATTAAGAATTCTTTTGGTTTTAAACTCGTAACCATTGCTGCTGTTTCAGTTGAGCCGTAACAAGGTGCTAATTTTATTTTTTCTTTTATACATTGTTCTGCAGTTTCGTCTGAAATAGAAGCTCCACCTACCCAAATTAGATCAAAAATTTTTAGCCAACTAATTCCATCTTTTTGAGCTAAAAGTCTTTGTAATTGGGTAGGTACTAATGACGTAATCAAGTGTTTTTTGTTTTTTTTAAATTTAATTGTGAAAAGTAAAAGTTCTCGAGTTTTTTTTATCAAATTCGGAGAAATATTAATACAATCACATCCCCAAGTTTGACTTCTAAAAATTGGCATTAATCCACTTATATGGTAAAGGGGTAAAGTATTTAAAATTAAGCAGTTTTGTAATTCAAATCCTTGCTCTATTAGCCATTGACCTGATGTAGTTGCAGATAATTTAATATTATTTAAATGGTGAAAACATTGTCTCGGTTTTCCAGAACTCCCACTACTGTTTAAGATAATTGCTGGCCCATTTTCAGTAATTGAATCTAATACATCTTTGTCTTCATAAAATTTGTTTTTTACATAAATAATTTTATTCTCTCTAATTTTTTCAATAATTTTTTCTACAGATTGAGTTTCGTTATTTTCAACTTCAATAGTATGAATTTTATTTTTCATAGTTGATCCCATATCTTTTTTGCTTCATTTAAAAATAGAAACGAATTAGGGAATTTATTCATTGCTAAACCAGGAACTTTTGGCGTTGGTCCTTGTAATTGTAGAGAAGATAAATGATGGAGCCATCTCTTTCCTATTCCAGTTTCAAATGAGGTACTTATAGATATTAAAGCTTTTTTATTTTCTAATTCTCTTAAAAGCTTAACTGGATTATTTTCTTGAGAAGGCCTTCTAATTTGCCAACCCTTCCACTCATCAGTCAAAGTTGGAAATTTTAAAAGTGATTCGTCTAAAGCTATTGGAATTTTTTTGTTTAGTTCTGTCAGTCCATCAATATCATCAACACAGAGAGGTTGTTCTAACCAATCTATATTTTCATTATCTTTCAAAATATCAGCCCATCTATTAGCTATCTCTCTTCCCCAAGAACCATTAGCATCTATTCTTAACTTAATATTATCACCTATTTTGCTTAAAATTTCTTCTAATTTTGCTTCTTCCTCATGGTTATTTTTTAGTGCTACTTTCCATTTTAAGGTTAATGATTTTCCAATATCACAATGTCTTTTTTTAATATCATTTAGATCTGAAACTACATTTTCATGATTTAACAATATGGCTGTTTTACCAATTTCATCAAAGTAATAGTTTTCTTTAAAGATTATTTTTCCATTGATCTCAGCTAATGCAGAATTTATTGCAGATTGAATGCATGGGTGAAAAATATTTATTTGCTCAGATAGATTAAATTCCTCTATATACTCAGGGATCATATCTAGTTGTCTCGCACACTTTTTTAAGTCTTTTTTATATAGCGGTGAAACTTCTCCAAACCCTATTTTTTTATCATTGCTTATTAATTTAATTATCCAACCAGATTTTGTATGGTAATTGGTTTTAGAATTTTCTACTTTGGCCGATAACTTAAAGCTATAAGATTTTTTTTGAAATATTAAGTTCATTAATTTATATAGTAATTAAATATTAATCCTGTGATTAAACCAATTCCATTAAGAGTTTGAAATTTTATTGCGACGAATTTGCAATTTTTTATTGCAGAAGGTTTTGCATAAGAGGACTTTAATAACTTTATAAGTCTTATTGCTTGAGGGAAACTAAGCAAATAAAGGATGCAAAACACTGGAATAAATCCATAAACTATTGTGAAAAGTTGAAAAATATATATTGTAAAAATTATCCAAGGTACAAATTGAGAACCTTTTTTTGCCCCTAAGCGAACTAAAGGTGAATTTTTCCCATGCTTTTTATCTTCAGAAATTTGATGAAAATGAGAACAAAATAATACAAGAGTTGTTGCTAAGGAAGGTCCTGAACCAAGTAATAAAGAAACTTTCCATGGAATATCTTCGAAGTAAATATTAGACGGATTTAACGCAATTAAGACTGCAGAGTACGCAAAAGGTCCAAATGCAAGCCAGCATAATGGTTCTCCTAAACCTTGATAGCCCAATCTAAAAGGAGGACCTTGATATAAATATCCTAAGAAGCAGCAAGCTGCCACCAAAATAAAAATGTTTATACTTGTTGATACTGAAATAATTAAAATTATTAATAAACCAATAACTAAAGATGTATATGCAATAAATGAAATTATTTTTTTATTTTTTACAAGATTTACAATTGAATGGAATTTAAATTCATCGATTCCTGTTTCTGCGTCGTATAAATCATTAGTTAGATTTTCCCAAAGTAATATCAAAATTGCAGCTAAAGCAAATGAAATCAAATTATAAATTTTTACCTCTTCATATTGGTTGAGTAAGTAAGCCCCTGTTATTAAAACTGGAAGTATAGCAACAGAATAAAGAGGCCATTTTATTGCTTTTTTCCATAATTTTTTTTTATCTTCGTCCATTTTTAATTAACACGCGAAATTAGATAATTATTGAATGTAGTTTATAAATTGAGTTACATTTTTTACTTTATTGCATCATTTTTAGTTATT
Source organism: uncultured Prochlorococcus sp. (assembly GCF_902616385.1). Lineage (GTDB taxonomy): Bacteria > Cyanobacteriota > Cyanobacteriia > PCC-6307 > Cyanobiaceae > Prochlorococcus_A. The sequence goes on from NZ_CACMSM010000005.1 coordinate 68,264, forward strand.
TTCAATAAGTAATGAAAAATGATTTAAACTTAACAGATTTTTTAAAAGATGTATTTTCCTCTTTCGATAAGAAAGTTGAAAATTCTGGATTAGTAAGTATTTGTGTTGAGATTCCTTGTATTGATTTATTTCAAGTTTATGAATTGTTAATTAATCAATATCCGTTTTCTTCATTTTGGGAGGAATCTGATGGCATTTCATATATAGCTTTCGAGAAGTGTAAATATGTTACTCTGGATGGCCCAAAAAGATTTGAGGTAGCAAAAGAGTTTTATTCTGAGAATTTTAAAAATTTAATTAACTTAACTAATGAATCGCATAATTCTGCACTTTCAAAAATTATTTATTTATTTTCTTTCTCTGAAAATTTGAATAATAAGAATTTACCTTCAGATATCCCTAGTTTGGAAGCCATTTTGCCAAAAATATTAATTACTAAAAGTGGCAAGAATTGCTGGTTAAGAATCAATGGTCATGTTGCAGGCAAATCATCATTAAGAACATTAATTGAAGAAATATGGACAATTAGAAATCAAGTTATTAATTCTGGCTCAGAATTAATAAAATCATCTGGCTTAAAAACTAGTTTTGATTCCCCTTTTATTGATGATTTCTCACGCTCCTTAGAAACTTCTAAAACAAATATGAAAAAAGTAGTAAATAGAGGAATTCAATTAGTAGAGAAAGATATCCTCGAAAAGATAGTTTTAGCTAATAGGATTAAAATAAAACTTAAGAAGAAATTAGATTTAGTAGAAATTTTAAAAAGATTTAAAAAGAAGCAACCAAATACATGTAGATACGTTTGGAAAAGGAATAGTAAGGATATTTTGTTTGGAGCATCTCCAGAAAAATTATTTTCTTTCTCTAAACCTAATTTAACGTTAGAGGCTCTTGCTGGAACTATCTCTACTAATTCAAATTTTAAGAAACTCCTAAAAAGTACTAAAGACTTAAAGGAACATAATTATGTAATACAACATTTGATTAAATCTTTAGAAGTTTCAAAAATAACAAACTTTAAAAAAAGTGATATCAAGGTAAATTCATTTGGAGATATTTCTCATTTGCAAACACTCATTTTCTCTAAAGTTGAAAATATTTGTCCTTTTGAATTGCTTAAAAACTTACATCCATCTCCAGCTGTTTGTGGATACCCCAAAAATGCAGCATTGGATTGGATAAACACTCTTGAGTCTTTCCCTAGAGGAAATTATGCTTCTCCAATGGGTTGGGTGGATTCATCAGGCAATGCTTCATTTCTTTTGGCAATAAGAGGGGCAAGATGTATTGAAGAAAATATTGAATTTACTGCAGGTTCAGGTATAGTTTCTGGCTCTGTTTTAGAGAAAGAAATAGATGAGATTAAATTAAAATTTGAATCTATAGTAAAACAGATATTTTGCGCTAAAAATCTTAGATAATTTCTACTAATTTTTCAATAACTTCCTCTGAAACATTTTTATTGGATAAATTTTCTATTTCTCTTAAACCTGTTGGACTGGTTACATTAATCTCGCTAAGCATTCCATTTATTACATCAATACCTACAAAAAATAAACCCTCATCTTTGAAGTGTTGAGATAATTCTGAGCAGATACTTTTTTCTTTTTCTGTTAATAATGTGGGTTCAGCCTTGCCTCCCATCGCTAAATTACTCCTAAAATCGCCTCCTTGAGGAATCCTATTTATTGATCCAATTGCTTCTCCGTTTACGATAATTATTCTTTTATCACCCTCTATTACTTCAGGAATAAATTTTTGCATCATAACGGGTAATTCTTCTTGAGAAGTGATTAATTCAATGATTGATTTAATTCCTGGAGAATTTTTATTTATCCTTATAACACCTTGACCACCTTTTCCTCCAAGAGGTTTTATGACTACTTCATTATTTATATTTGCAAAATTAATAAGATCTTTTACCTTACTCGCAACTATTGTAGGTGCCATTAAGTGGCTATATCTTAAAGCACCTAGCTTTTCATTCCACGCTCTTAACGATGAGGGTTTGTTAATTACTTTTACTCCTTTTCTTTCGGCAACTTCTAAAAGATGGGTTGCATATAAATAAGCCTCATTTACAGGAGGATCTTTTCTCATCCAAATGCAATTAAATTCGGCGAGAGGTATGCAATCATTCTCTTTGAAAGAAATCCAAGGAATTACTTCAACTTTTACGGAAGATGCCCATACTTCATCACCTCTAGCTTCCAAGTCTTGAGGAGTACAACTCCAGATTTCAATATTTTTTTTTGATGATGCTTGCATTAAAGCAGCAGTTGAATCTTTTAAGGGATTTATATTTTTAATTGGATCTATTACGAATAGAAATTTCATAAGATCTAGTTTAATAATGCTTCTAATTTATTTTCATTTTCTAATGCGTAGAGATCATCGCAGCCTCCGATACCCTCATTATCTATAAATATTTGTGGTAATGTTCTTCTACCATCAGCTCTTTCAATCATCAATGCTCTTGCATCTTCGTCACCATCTATTTTATATTCTGTAAAATTTACATTTTTTTTCTTGAGTAGTGATTTTGCTCTAATACAGAATGGGCAATATTGCCAAGTATAAATTTCAACTTTGGACATTTTTTTAAAATAATACTTAGTTTATACTATTAAACAAAAGTGCTTGTTAGATTATAAATAACGATTAAATTCTATTTTGATAGATATTGCAGATTTCAAAAAAGATCTTTCGGAACTAACAGAGCGCCTGGGTAATGCTCAGGATTGTCTTTGACGTTCCAAGATTAAAAGCGAAAAGGAAAGAGTTAGAGCAAATTTCTGCTCAGCCTGAATTTTGGGAAAATCAAGAAGAAGCTAAAAAGCAAATGTTAATCCTTGATGATGTCAAAGCACAACTCGAATTGTTAGATAAATGGAAAACTTTTATTTCTGATGCTAATGCCTCTCTTGAGCTTTATTCTCTAGAACCCGAAGAGGAAATGATTTTAGAATCGCAGCTGGGATTAAAGAAATTAAGAGAGAATTTGGATAAATGGGAATTTGAAAGATTGTTATGTGGTGAATACGATAAGGAAGGAGCAGTAGTTTCTATTAACGCAGGTGCGGGTGGAACAGATGCGCAGGATTGGGTAGAGATATTATTAAGAATGTACTCAAGATGGGCCGATAATAATCAAATGAGCCTTTTCATTAATGAATTATCTCAAGGAGAAGAAGCAGGTATTAAAAGTGTAACGTTCGAAATTGATGGAAAATATGCATATGGCTATCTGCAACATGAAAAAGGAACTCATAGATTAGTAAGAATTTCTCCTTTCAATGCCAATGGCAAAAGACAAACCAGCTTTGCTGGGGTAGAGGTTATGCCAAAATTAGATGATAATATTACACTTGATATACCTGAAAAAGATTTAGAAATCACAACAAGTAGATCCGGTGGAGCTGGAGGACAAAATGTTAATAAAGTAGAAACAGCAGTGAGAATTGTTCATTTGCCTTCAGGGATTTCAGTAAGATGTACCCAAGAAAGATCTCAATTACAAAATAAAGAAAAAGCTATGTTACTTTTAAAGTCTAAACTATTAGTGATTGCTAAAGAACAACGAGCTGCTCAAGTCGCTGATATTAAAGGTGATATTGTGGAAGCTGCATGGGGCAATCAAATAAGAAATTATGTTTTCCATCCCTATCAAATGGTAAAAGATCTTAGGACTATGCAGGAGACTAACGAGTTAGATAGTGTTTTAGATGGTGGACTTGAACCATTTATTCATGAATTATTACGTATGAATATTTCTTCTAAGAATCTATTGAATAACTAATGGAAAATAAAAACGAAATTTTAGAAAAAAAAGTTTCTCCTCCAAGCTTTATAAAGCTTGCTATGAGAAATATGGTAAGAAAAGGCTCAAAAAGTATTTCTCATTTTTCAATAACCTTTCTAGTTTTAATTAGTATATTAATACTTGTGGCCACAATAGGTAAGCCCAATATTCCAGTTTAAGAATGTATGAAAGAAAAAATTATTTCTGAAATAAATTTAGATTTGGTTTTTCAATGTAATGATTTCTCTCAATTTTCAAATAAGTTAAAAGATACTAAAACTCATCTTATTTTTGAATCTATTTTTTGGGAGAAAGTTTTTTTATCTTGGATAAATACTATATTAAAAAAAGAGGATTATGAATTACTAAATTATATTTTTGAAAAAAAATCTTTTTCATTAGGCTTACAGATAATATCTAATCAAGAAATTGCTTCTTTGAATAAGAAATGGATGCAAAAAAATGGTCCAACTGATGTTCTATCTTTCCCAATTATTTCTGATGAATCTCTAAATAATTTAGATCATATAGAGTTGGGAGATATTTTTATATCATTAGAGATGGCACTTGAGCAATCTTATGAATATAAACATTCAATTTATAGAGAGATGATCTGGTTGGCTAGTCATGGATTTTTACATCTTTTGGGATGGAAACATAATAATGAGCATGATTTAGAAAATATGTTAAATTTCCAAGAATATTTAATTACTCGATTAGATTAAAAATCAATGAAAAAAAAAATAAACTATTTAGAAAATAGAAAAGAATCATACAAAACTTCTAGTAATGTATTTAAAAGTTTTAAGTATGCTTTCAGTGGTATTAATTATGTATTAAAAACTTCAAGAAATTTTAAAATTCAATTAATTTTTGCAGTTACAAGTTTAATAATTGGTTTTTTACTCAAAATTAGTCTAAGTAATTATGTTATTTTGATTGGAACAATAATGTCTGTTTTAATATTAGAAATATTGAACACATCTATTGAATCAATTGTTGATTTAGTAGTGAAAAAAGAATTTAGTATTATGGCTAAAATTTCAAAAGATACTTCTGCAGGAGCAGTATTATTAGCTTCCATTAATTCTGTTATTATTGCTGTATATATCTTTGTTCCTAAAATAAAGTTGTTATTTTAAATCCATATAAATATGTTTCTTGTTATTGATAATTACGATAGTTTTACTTATAACCTTGTCCAATATTTAGGAGAACTTTCAGTTGAGCATGAAATAACTAAAGAATTAATTGTTAAAAGAAATGATGAAATAACTCTAGAAGAAATTATCAAACTAAATCCTGGTGGAATTCTCTTATCTCCAGGTCCAGGTAATCCAGATCAATCTGGAATTTGTCTGCCAATTCTAAAAAAATTATCTAAAAATATTCCGACCTTGGGAGTTTGTTTAGGTCATCAAGCTTTGGCCCAAGCTTTTGGAGGTAAGGTTATAGTTGGGAAAGAACTTATGCATGGTAAGACATCTAAAATATTTCATAATCAAAAAGGATTGTTTAAAAATATCGAGACTCCATTTGTGGCTACTAGATATCATAGTCTTATAGTTGATTCAAGTTCTTTACCATCTTGTTTCGACATAACTGCGACTTTAGAAGACTCAACAATTATGGCTATCTCTCATAAAGAATATAAACATTTACATGGGGTACAGTTCCATCCTGAAAGTGTGTTGACGCAATTTGGTCATAAATTAATTAGTAATTTTCTAAAAATGGCTGAACAAAAGTAAAATAAAAAAAATTAATATTATGATTTCTCAAATTAAAAACTTTTTATTTTTGATATTAGTTAGCTCTTTTTTACCTTCCTCATTATTGGCAAGGAACTTAGGAATAAAAAGTTTGGGACATAGTAGTTTTTTAATTACTAGTGAAGATAAATCTATTCTTATAAATCCCTTTAAATCAATAGGTTGTGCAAGTAATTTAAAGGAGCCAAAAGAAGTCAAAGTAGATTTTATTTTGGCTAGTTCTAGGCTTCCAGATGAAGGATATAACCCTAATGATCAATTAATGTTCGTTGACCCAGGAATCTATCAATTTGAGGATATTTTATTAAATGGAATTTCTGTACCACATGACAGAGTAGATGGAAGAAGATTTGGGATGGCAACTGTTTGGAGTTGGGAGCAGAATGATCTTAAAATTGTTCATATGGGAGGAGCTGCTGGTGATATTGATATAAACAGTCAAATTATTTTGTCTAGTCCAGATATATTGTTTATTTCAATTGGAGGAGGAATAAAATCTTACAATGGTAAAGAAGCCTCAAAAATAGTTAAGCTTCTAAAACCTAATGTAGTTATTCCTGTTCACTTTGAACGCGGCAAAAAAATTAATAAAGAATGTGATTTCTCAAATGCTGATTTATTTATCGAAAATATGAAAGATTTTAAAGTAAAATATCTTGGAAAAGATTTTCAAATAAAACCAAAAAGAATCGATCAAAACACAATTTATATTTTCAGTAATTAATTTTTTAAATCTAATATCTTGTAATTGTCCCAGAAAAAAATCATTTGTTCTTTAGTTCCAATACTAACCCTTATAGAATTACCGATATCTTTTTTGTTTTCCATACTTCTAATAAGAATACCTTTTTCTCTCATCTGTTGTATTAAGATTTTAGGATCTTTTTTTGGCCAAATTAAGAAATAATTACCTCCACTAAAGTGAGTTCTAATTTTTGTTGATTTAAATTTACTTAAAATCCATTCCCTCGCCTTTTTTACTTCTAAAACATAATTATCAATATATGATTTGTCTTTAAGTGCTGCTAATGCAGCTGTTACAGCAAAACTATTTACATCATATGGTCCTGAAACTTTATTAATGTACTGAATTAAATTTTTATTGCCAAAAGTAAAACCTATTCTTAAACCAGCTAGACCTGCAGTTTTTGAAAGAGATTGGATTATTAGTATATTTTTATTCTTTTCAAAATCTATCGATTCAAGAAGACTATCTCCATTAAATTTTTCATATAGTTCATCAACAACTATTAATGAATCTTTATTGATATTGGCTAAATTAATTATTTCATGAGAGCTTAGAACAGTTCCTGTTGGATTATTTGGATTGCAAATAAATATTAACTTTGGATTATGCTTTATTATTTTTTCCCTAAATTCTCCGATGGGGAATAGAAAATTTTCTCCAATGTAAGAACAACTTATTTTTTTCATTCCTCGGATTTCTGCACAAGGAGAATAGTAACCAAAAGTTGGATTCGTGGTTAGAAATATCTGATCTTTTTCTCCAAAGCAATTGAAAATTGCATTTATTGCTGCATCTGCTCCATTGAAAATTCCGATTTCATCATTACCAAATTTTCTTGAATCAAGATATTCATCACATAAAAAATTTTTTAAAAAATTATATTCTGGATAAATTGATATCTCATCTAATTTTATCGCTTGTAATGCCTCTAAAACCTTAGGACTTGGACCTAAAGTATTTTCATTAAAGTCTAAGCGGAGTAAATTTCTTCTATTTTCTAAAGGTGCAGAGTAAGACTGCATATTTATTATTTCTTCTCTTGGTTTTGGGAAAAGATTATTTAATGGATCAAAATCATTCATTACATTCTTTCTAAAGTTTCAATTCCTAAAAGCTCTAAGCTTAATTTTAGTGTTTTTGCAGTAAGGTCACATAAATTAAGCCTAGAGATTTTTATATTTTTTTCTTCTTTGAGGATTGGAACTTGATCATAGAATCTATTAAAAGTCTGACATAGCTCGAACAGATAATTGCATAATCTATTTGGCATTAAGTCTTTTTCAATAGAAATTATGACTTCATCGAACCTAAGTAATTTTCTGATAAGTTTCCACTCAGATTTATGTTCATAATTTACGTACTGAAAATCTTTAGATTCATAAACAAAATCATTTTTTCTTTTAATTCCTAAAATTCTTACAAGTGTATATAACAAATAAGGAGCAGTATTACCATTAAGGGAAAGCATTTTATCAAAACTAAATTGATAATTAGTAATTCTATTTTGACTTAAATCTGCATACTTAACAGCTCCTAATCCAATAATTCTTGAAGTATTTGCTATAAACTCTTCGGTCTCATAACGATCCTCATCTTCTAATCTTTTCAATAAATCTTCTTTTGCTCTTCTAACTGCTTCATTTAATAAATCTTTTAGGCGTATTGTTTCACCTTCTCTTGTCTTAAGTTTTTTGCCATCAATTCCTTGAACTAACCCAAAAGGGACATGGTCTACTTGACAATTTTCTGGGATCCATTTTGCCTTTTTTGCAACTTGAAAAACTCCAGCAAAATGATTTGCTTGCCCATGATCAGTTACATAAATAATTCTTGAAGCATCATCGCCATTAGGAGGTTTATTGAATCGGTATCTTATAGCAGCAAGATCTGTGGTGGCATAATTAAAACCTCCATCTTTTTTTTGAATAATTAGCGGTAATGGTTTGCCTTCTTTATTAGTCATCCCATCTAAAAATACACATTTTGCTCCTTGATCTTCTACTAAAATTTTTTCTAAATTCAAATCATCAATAACTGATTTTAAGAAGGGATTATAAAAAGATTCACCTCTTTCTTCTATTTTTATTTTTAAATTTTTATAGATTTCATCAAATTCTTTCCTTGATTGATCACATAATAATTTCCAAGCTTTAATCGATTTAATATCTCCACTTTGTAACTTAACTACTTCCTCTCTAGATCTTTTTTGGAATTCAGATTCGTTATCAAATCTTTTTTTTGATTCTTTATAAAATTCAACTAAATCACTTATCTTGATCTTTCCTATTTCTTCTAGATCATTTGAATATAAATCTTTGAGCTGCGTAATAAGCATGCCAAATTGTGTTCCCCAATCACCAACATGATTGAGTCTTAATACTTCATAACCTCTTAACTCGAAAATTCTAGATATTGAGTCACCTATTATTGTTGATCTTAAATGCCCTACATGCATTTCTTTAGCAATATTAGGGCTTGAAAAATCTACTATAACTTTATTGGACAAACCACTATCTAAATCTTTTCTAATTAGAGGTATGCCAGCCCTATTGCATTGAATATTTGACTTAATTTGATTTATTAGAACCTCATCTTTTAATTTTATATTTATAAATCCAGGTCCAGCTATTTCTAGACTCTTACATAATTTTGCTATGCTTTTATTTTTATTTAAAAGGTTAATAAAATCATTAGAAATATCTCTTGGGTTCTTTTTATATATTTTAGATAAACTTAAACAAACATTACATTGATAATCTCCAAATGCCTCTTTTGATGATTGAGTAATTAAATTCTTGCTAAGAATTGCGAATTCTCCTTTTTTATCATTTTTTTCAAGACTATCTAAAAGAGATTGTTCAAATTGTTTTGTTAATTCTTTAAAAATGATTAGCATTAATTATTCAATTATTTATCTATATGATTAATTAATATAACGCATACTCAAATCAATCCAATTACTTTTGGTGATTGAAGAACTTGTTGAAATCAAATCAATACCTTTTATTAGATATTTACTAATTTCTTGAGGGTTTATTCCAGAAACTTCTATTATCAAATTTTTATTAACTTCTTTTTGTAGACTATTAATTGATAACTCTCTTAATTCTTGAACGTTTTTTTTGATTATTTCAGGACTAAGTTCATCTAATAAGATACTATCCGCTCCTGCTAATACTGCTTCTTTTGCCTGGTCGATATTCTCAGCTTCAATTATGATATGAGTTGTAAAAGGCGAATTTAGGCGAATATTTTGCACTGCATTCTTAAGATTATCTGTCCATGCAATATGATTTTCTTTGATCATAGCAGCATCGTATAATCCCATTCTATGATTCACCCCACCTCCGCATTTGAATGCATATTTTTCAAATATTCTTAAGCCAGGAGTCGTTTTCCTAGTATCTGCTAATTTTATATTTGTGCCTTCTAATTGATTTGTAAGATTCTTTGTATATGTTGATATTCCAGATAAATGCATTGCTATATTTAAGCTGATCCTTTCACTAGCGAGTAAACTTTTTGAAGGGCCATATATTTCTAAGATTTTTTGATCTTTAATAAATTTATCTCCATCAGAGATATTAAATTTTGGACTGATTTTTAAATCAATTTTTCTAAAAATTTCTTTTATAATTTCAACCCCGCAGAATATACCCTCTTCTTTTGCAATCCAATATGCATTACCATTCTCTTTTGTAATAGAGGAACTTGTAAGATCTCCCCTACCTATATCTTCATCGATCCAATTATCAATGATTTTACTTATTATTGGAGTATTTAAATCCACTAAACTAAGAAATAATTAATTAATAAAAATTAAACTGAAGTTAGAGAATCAACTATATATCACTATGTAATTTAACTCAAATTTATTTACCAATACAAAACTTAGAAAAAATATTATCTAGAAGTTCCTCTGTTAATTCTTGACCAGTTATTTTAGATAAGTTTTGAATTCCATCTCTCAGCTCAATTGATAACAAATCAAATGGTAATTTATTTTCAATTATTTCATCAGTATCATTTAAATTAGATAAGCAAGCAGCCAAATTTGTTAGATGTCTTTCGTTTAAAAATATATTGATATTTTCTACTTGTTTTAATCCGCATTTTTTTATAATTGTATCTATTAATAATCTTTCACCATCATTATTCTTAATACTCATAAGAATTGTGTTTTTTAACTCATTTGAATTAATATTTTTGCAATCAATTAAATCTTTTTTATTGCCCAAAATAGTAATTAATTTTTCTTTGGGAATTTCTTGTATTATTTTTTTGTCTTCTTCATTAAATCCTTCTTCAAGACTATAAATATAAATTATGAAATCTGACTCTTTTATTTTCCCAAAACTTTTTTTAATTCCAATACTTTCAATTTGTTCATGAGTTTCTCTTATGCCAGCAGTATCAATTATTTTCATTGGAATATCATTAATAGTTAAATTAACTTCAATAACATCTCTAGTTGTTCCAGGAATATTAGTTACGATTGCTTTCTCTTTTTTTGCAAGCAAATTTAATAAAGAGCTTTTACCAACATTTGTTTTACCTATAAGCGCAATGGATATTCCATTATGAATATATGAATTTCTTTTTGCATTTTCTATTAGTAACTCTATTTTTTCTTTGACTTTTTTAATGTTTTTTAGATATTTGGTGTAATCAAAATCTGTGAAGTCTTCTTCAAAATCAACTCTCGCTTCTATTTCGCAAAGTTGATTTATAAGGTCATTTTTAATATCATCAATTTTTTTCTTTATTTCTCCTTGAACCCCGCTAAAGGCTAACTCTGCTGATCTGGTATTGCTTGCATTAATTAATTGATTAATCGACTCGGCTTGAGTAAGGTCTATTTTCCCATTAAGAAAAGCTCTTTGACTAAATTCTCCTGGGTTTGCAAGTCTAACTCTAGAATTACTAGATAATAATATCTTTAAAACTTTATTTACTATGATAATTCCGCCGTGGCAATGAAGTTCAACTACATCCTCTCCTGTGAAGCTATTTGGGGATTTCATCACTAAAATTAAAACCTCATCTATAAATTTATTTTGTTTATTTTCCTGAATAAAACCACGAAAAACCCTATGTGATTCCCATGCATATTTAGATTTAGTTTGAACAATCTTTTTGCAAGAATTTATTGCGTCTTTCCCTGATACTCTTATTATCGCAACTCCTCCCTTCCCAATACTTATAGCTGAAGCAATTGCGGCTATCGTATCTTCTGTAGTAACTATCGAATCCATCTCTCGCTTTGTTATGGATAATTAAGTAAGATTATCAAGAATTTAATTTTGAAATTTTCTTTCTGAATGAGATTTAAAAGAGATATTACCTATAAGAAAATTCTATCATTATTTAGGAGTCAGAATGGAAGTCCTTTCTTTAATGCTAAAGGTTTAGCTATAGGGGTATTTAGTGGTTGCTTTCCATTTTTTGGTTTTCAGACTTTAATGGGAGTATTTTTTGCGAAAATAGCTAAGGGAAATATTGTTCTAGCTGCAATTGGTACCTGGATCAGCAACCCTTTTACTTATATTCCACTTTATTATTTTAACTATAAAGTTGGTTCGATTTTTTTAAATAATCCTTCTAATAAAATTCTTGAAAAAAGTTTAGTTATTGATGACTTATGGAAACAAGGTAGAATTTTTTCCTTAAAATTACTCTTAGGTTCATCTTGTGTAGGTATTTTATTAGCTTTGATTTGCGGCAGTATTGTTTTGTTTATCTACAAGATAAAAAGTAAAAGATAGATTGATCTGATTTTAAAATTAACTTTGTCCAACTCTGGCAATATCTAAAACATCTGCCATTGATTTAATTTGTTCAATTGTTTTGTGGAGTTGATTATAACTTTCAAGACCTACACAAAGATTTATAATAGCTGGTTTACCATAAGCAGTTTTAACATTGGCATCACTAACGTTTATACCTTTATCAGATAACCGCATAAGAATATCTTTAAGAACTCCAACTCGATCAATTACTTCTATTCGTAGCTGAATTGGAAACTTATTATCGCCAGTTTTATTATCTTGATTCCAACCGACAGGTAATCTTCTCTCTATTGGAATTGGTATTACATTTTCACAATCTTCCCTATGTATAGTTATCCCATGGTTGCCGAGCGAAACAGTTCCGATAATATCCTCGCCTGGGAGTGGAGAACAGCATTTACCTATTCTGTAATCAAGACCTTCTATCCCAGAAATTGGTGATTTAGCTGCTGTATTAGATTGATTAGTGGATAAATTATTATTACTTTTAAGAGATTTTGCTATTTCAGATTCAGAATCATTTTTTACATCTTCTGTCTGTAATTTTATTTCTTCTCTTAGTCTGTTTAATACTTGATGCAAAGTTAAACCACCAAAACCAAGAGATGCAAGAAGGTCTTCAGTAGTTTTTAAATTGCATCGATTTGCAACTTTTTTCATGGCTTCACTAGAAAGTAATGCTTCAAAACCGTTTCTACCAACTTCTTTTTCAAGTAAATCTCTACCTCTTTTAATCGTTTCATCACGATGGCTTTTCTTATACCATTGGCGAATTCTATTTTTAGCAGTTGGCGTAACTACAAAGTTCAGCCAATCCAAGCTTGGAGAAGCATTATTACTTGTCAAAATTTCTATGAAGTCACCATTTTGAAGTGCTGTAGATAATGGAGAAAGCTTTTCATTAATTCTTATTCCATTACAGTGATTTCCAACTTCAGAATGGATTCTGTAGGCGAAATCTATCGCGGTAGATCCTTTCCTTAAACCAACAACATCTCCTTTTGGAGTGATTACAAATACTTCTTCATCAAATAAATCTTCTTTAATTGAAGCTAAATAATCATTATGATCCCTTTCATTACCTTCTTGTTGCCATTCTACTAATTGTCTTAGCCAATTAAATCTCTCGGCATTACTTTTAGCAGGGGAACCACCCTCTTTATATTGCCAATGAGCGGCAATACCATATTCAGCAATTTGATGCATCGAAGTAGTTCTAATTTGAACTTCAATAGGTCGATGTCTTCCAATCACAGAAGTGTGTAAGGACTGATATCCGTTGGGTTTTGGTAATCCTATATAGTCTTTAAATCTACCTGGAATTGGTTTGAAAGTATCATGAACCACTGCTAAAGCTCTATAACAACTATCTGAGTTGTCCACAATAATTCTTAGAGCAGCAACATCATAAATCTCGTGAAAGTGCTTTTGTTGTCTTTCCATTTTGCTCCAGATGCCATAAAGATGTTTTGGCCGTCCTGTTATTTCAAAATTTTTCAAACCCGCTGAAATCAAGTTTTCCTTCATAAGATTCAAAGTTACTTTTAATCTTTTTTCTCTATCACTTCTTTTAATGGCGATTTGATCTTTAAGATCTAGATATTCATTAGGCTCTAGGAATTTAAAAGCTAAATCTTCTAATTCCCATTTAAATCTGTTTATTCCTAGTCGATTAGCTAATGGTGCATAAATCTCTCTTGTTTCTCTCGCTATTCTTAGTTTTTTCTCATCATTTAGCCATTCAATTGTTCTCATGTTATGAAGTCGATCTGCAAGTTTAACTAAGACAACTCGGATATCGCTGGCCATAGCCAAAAACATTTTCCTAAGATTTTCAGCTTGTGCTTCAGTCCTGTTGTTAAAGTGAATGCCGCCTAATTTTGTTACACCCTCTACAAGTATTTTTACTTCTAATCCAAAATTTGTTTCTATTTCGGATAAATCAATGCCAGTATCTTCAACTACATCATGTAAAAGGCCTGCAGCAATAACAGATGAACTAGCACCTATTTCTTTAAGGAGATTTGCAACAGCAACCGGGTGGATAATGTATGGCTCGCCGCTCGCACGGAATTGTCCATCATGAGCTTTATAAGCAAGTTTAAAAGCCTTTACTATAAGGTTTTGATTCTCATCATTTTCTTTATTTGATTTTTCAAAATTATGAATATCTTTAAGAAGCCAATCGGGAATGTTTATTTGATAATTCAAAGATTCACTTTCATATTTTTTATTTTCAGGCAAAATAGTTTTGGAAACTTCAATTTCGTTTTTTTCTTTTGAATTTGCAGCTGCCTCGGACATTTTATATTGCTTTAGATGTATTTTATTTATGTCTAGAAAAATTTGCTATAAATCATGGAAAAAAATAAAGAAAAAATTATTGTAGTTGAAAATCTTACTGTTAGATATGGTCTAAAACAGCAACCTATTATCAAAAATTTTAATTTGGAAATAGATAGTGGAGATCATTTGGCCATAATAGGACCTTCTGGATGTGGAAAGACCACTTTTGCAAAAACATTAGTAAATATATTGCCTGCAAAGGCCACTTCTAAAGGGTATCTATCGATCTCTAATGTAGATCCTAGGAAAATAAACAACAAAGATGCACAATTATTTAGAAGAAAGAATTTTGGATTTATTTATCAAGACTCTATAAAAAAACTTAATCCGCTAATGAGAGTTGGGGATCATTTATATGAATTATTTAAAACTCATGATCAAACTAAATCATCTTTAGCTATTAAAAAATTAGTAAGAGAAGTTTTTCAAAAAGTCGGAATTGAAGAAAGTAGACTTGATTCTTTCCCACATCAATTTAGTGGCGGAATGAGACAGCGAGTTTCTATAGCAATGGCACTTGCTTTGAAACCTAAATTATTAATAGCTGATGAACCTACAACAAGCTTAGATACCAAAACAAGTTTTGAAATTATGCAAGAAATAATTCATCTATGTAATGAATTTGATACAACTTTAATTTTAATTAGTCATGATATTAATCTTGCAGCAAAGTGGTGTAAAAAAGTTGCAATAATTGAAAAGGGATCGATTGTTGAAAAAGGGAATATATTAGATATTTTTCAATCACCAAAATCAGATATAGGGAAAAAGTTAGTAAATGCTTCAAAAATAGTATTAGAACCAAATAATAAAAATAATGCTCGAGATCAGGTCGTTCTAGAGGTAAATAACCTAAGACATTGGTATAAATTAAATTCTTCAATTTTCATTAATAAATGGAACAAGGCTTTAAATGAAGTTAGTTTCAAGTTATATGAGAATGAGACTCTTGGAATAGTTGGTTCTTCAGGGAGTGGTAAAAGTACATTATGTAGGGCTTTAATTGGAATTCTTAAAGTAAGAGGTGGTGAAATCAAAATTTATGATAAAAATCATGCATCGAAAAAAAATAAATCTTTTAAAAAGAACAATAAAGTGCAAATTATTTTTCAAGATCCTTTTTCAAGTTTGAACCCGAAAATGACAATTAAAAGTATTTTGGAAGATATATTTTTTATTCAAAAAATTTCAGATAAAAGAAAAATTGAAAAAGAAATAAAATTAATGTTTAGAAATTTGAATCTTCCCTTAGATAATGATTTTTTTAATTCTTATCCTAGCCAATTATCTGGTGGTCAATTACAAAGAATTTCATTAGCCAGAGCGCTATTGTTGAAACCAAAAATTTTGATTTGTGATGAGAGCGTTAATATGTTGGATGCTTCAGTAAAAATAGAGATTCTTGAATTACTCAGAGTGTTGCAAGAAAAAATGAATTTAACGATTATCTTTATTACTCATGATTTGGGCATTGCTAAAAGATTTTGTGATAGGTTGCTAGTTATGAATCACGGAAAGATAGTTGATGAAGGAGAAAGTTCTACAATATTTACTAAAACTCAAAACACGTATACAAAATCGCTTCTAAATTCCTCTTTGAATCTTATTTAACTTTAAGAACACTTAGTAATTTTTGAAAATCTAATGGTAATTCTGATTCAAATATCATTTCTTTACCATTTATTGGATGTATAAGTCCAAGCTTAATGGCGTGTAAGGCTTGGCCATCTAATTTACATGGTAGTTTTTTACATCTTCCATATAACGGATCACCCACAATTGGATGATTAATGTGAGCGCAATGTACTCTTATTTGATGCGTTCGCCCTGTATCTAGTTTGAAACTCATTAATGAGTAATTGCCAAATCTTTCTTCTAATTTCCAATAGGTACAGGCATACCTTCCTGAAGTTTCTTCAACTACTTTATATTTCAATCTATTTAATTTATCTCTGCCAATGTTTCCCACTATTTGGCCTTCTTCAGAATTCGGTGCTCCATGAATTACTGCAATATATTCGCGTGATGCTATTTTTTCTTTAATTTGTTTCTGGAGATTTACTAATGCCTCTTGGCTTTTTGCAACAACCATACATCCGGAGGTATCTTTATCTAATCTGTGAACAATCCCAGGTCTTAGTTTCCCATTAATTCCAGGTAGATCTTTACAGTGAAAAAGTAATCCATTCACTAAAGTTCCAGATT
>NZ_CACMSM010000006.1 GCF_902616385.1 uncultured Prochlorococcus sp.
CCTTGGCTCATCTAGTTTTAAGAAATGTTTTGGAGAAAAAAATTAAACCAGATGAGATACTCTTATTAAGTTTTACAAAAAATACATGTTCTGAATTACGAGATAAAATACTTTTAAGATTTAAGGATTTAAAATTATATTTGCAAAATCATAATGAAATTAAGATAGATAATACCCTTAAGGATTGGTATATAAAGTTTAGGGAGAAGGAAAAATCTAAGGAAAAGACTATATTCGAAATTGATAATTTTGTTAATGAAATCTATAAATTACAAGTAACCACATTTCATGCTTTTTGCAATAATATTATTGATGAATATAGTATTGAAATAGGTGTAACTCAAGATCCATGCATTGAAAATAATATAGATAATTTGTATAAAGATGTAATAGATAATTTGTGGATTGATGATTTTCTAAATCTAGATCCTGAGCTTATTTCTGTATTCAACAAAAAAAAAATAAGTTCTAGATTTGGAAGTAGAATGAATAAGTCATTTTTTTTTGAAATTTTAAAAAATATAGATCAAGAAAATATCTGTAAATTTCAAATAAATAATAAATTTTAATGATTTTTTTTATTCAAATTGGAATGAGTTTTGTTTTGAATGGAATAACAAAGGTAAGGAATTATTTTTACAACTTATAGAAATGGGAAAATTAATTAAGGAGAGTGGTGGTAAAAGTCAAATATATTCAGCAAATCCCAGAAGTGATAAGTTTAATCAAATAAATTGTTGGATTGAAGAGATTAACAAAAAGCTTAATTCCAAAAATGTGATTGAATTTCTTTATTATATTTCTAAAGATGATCTTTTATTAAAATATTTTTACAATAAAAATATATCTAAAGAAATTAAAAAATATAACCTAAAATTAGACTTTACTAAATTTAATTTATTACAAGATAAAATTTATAAAATAAAAGAAGGATTCTATACTGAATTTGTAAGAATATTTACCCAATTAGCTTATATAAAATTAATAGAATTAAAGAAAAGTTTTTCTATTTTCAACTTCAATGATCTTATAAAGACTGTAGAAAATAAATTTCTAGATCAAGAAATGAGAAATAGTATTACACTATCTAAAATTCAAAGAAGATTTAAATGTGTCTTATTAGATGAGTTTCAAGATACAGATAATACTCAGTGGAATTTAATAAAAAAGTTCTTTAATACTAAAAATCATTTTTTACTTTGTGTAGGTGATCCAAAACAAGCGATCTATAAATTTAGAGGTGGAGATATTGAAACTTACTTAGATGCAAGATCAAATGCGATCGAAGTTTTTAGTCTCACAAATAACTATAGATCTTCAAAAAAGTTAATGGATGTCCTTAATAAAATTTATATCAATGGACTTAAACAGTCAAAACTAAATTATACGAAATTAACTTCTAGAAATAATGAAAATATTAATTCTGAATTTAAATTTAAGAATGTATTTGAAATTGTTGAATTTTCAAAAAAAGAGACTGATATTGAAGATCTTGTAACTAATTACATAGTTAACTTTATTTTAAAGAATAATGAAATTGATATTAGTAAAATTGCGATTCTTACATTAAATAATTCGCAATGCTTAGATTTGAAAAACAAATTAAATCAATTTAACCTACCATGCAAAATTCAAAATAAACAAAATATTTTTGATACAGAGGCAAGTTCTCTATTATTTTTATTAATTGAATGTTTATTAAATCCTAGGTTTTTAAAAAATATAACTTTGCTTGCTGCTTCAAAGTTTATAGAAATAAAATCAGAAAAATTAATTAATGATGGAATTAGTAATAATTTAGAAAATCTCATTAATGAATGTATTACTTGGTCCAAGGAACTAAGAGAAAAAGGTTTTTTAAATATTGTTAATGAACTTCTTATAAATTACAAGTCATCCTCAATTATTCAAGATTCAGATTTAAATTCAAATTTATTTCAACTTTCAGAAATTGTTGAAATAGAATTATTAAGTAATGATTTTGATCTCAATAAAGTTTTTAACTGGTATAAAAATCAGTTAGATCATTCTTTAAGAATTTGTACTGGAGAGGATTTTTTGACGAAAGATTATAATCTTCAAAAAGGAATAAATCTTTTTACCATTCATAGTAGTAAGGGTTTAGAGTTTGACATGGTCCTATGTCCATATCTTTCAAATATTTCTAATAACTCAAATAAAATTAAAGGTCCTATTTGGAAATCAAATATTGACAGAAACATTTACATTAATATTTCTAATAATTACAAGAAGGTGGAAAAATTTAAGTTAATGGAAGAAGAAGATTTATTTAAAGAGAGTGAAAGGTTAATTTATGTAGCACTTACAAGGAGTAAATATAAACTTGTAGTTTTTAATGATTTGGAAGATACAAATAATATCTTAAATAACGATTTACTTAATAATTTGGGAAATATTAATATTTATAAATCTACTTTTGAAGATATTTTAGAAAAAGAAAAAATTAAAGATATTTTCTCCAAGTTCCAAATTAACCGATTGAATAATAATCTTTGGAAAATCGATAACCTTAATAAAAAAATTATTAAAGAATTTAATGCTGATCAATTCATTTCTTATTCAAGTTATTCTTCTTGGATACGTAAAGAAAAAAATATTGATGCAGTTATTAATCAATATAAGGATTATGAAGATAATATATCAATTATCAAAGATTCTAGTTTTAAGGAATCAAAGAATTCTCCTAATTATTTTTCTTATCCAAATCCCTTAAGTGAATTTCCAAAAGGAAATATTGCAGGAACATGCTTGCACAAAATAATAGAAAGATTTGAATTTAGAAACGATAATAATCAAGAATTAATTGATTTAATTATTGAGGAATTGAAATTTCATCAAATCGATACTTCTTTGGCTTTTAAAGTTAAAGATGCAATTTTAAGAATTATAAATATACCTTTTGGTAGTCAATTACAAAACAAGAAACTAGTTGATATCCCAAATGATTACTTACTTAAGGAAGTTAAATATGATTTAACTCTATCTTATGAAGGTAGAAATATAAATTCTTACGATATATCAAAATGCTTTCTTTTAGATCAGGAATATGAATTTGGTGAAGTTTATGCAGATAAAATAAATGATCTTCAAATAATGAATAAAGGCTTTCATTCTGGATGTATTGATTGTGTTTTCCCTGTAGGTAATAATTTAGAAGATAGTAAATGGTGGGTAATTGATTGGAAAAGTAATTTGATTTCTGGAAGTGATAATAGTGATTGTTTACCAAGAAACTATAACTATGAAAATATGAGAAATGAAATGATTAAACATCATTATCCCTTGCAATCCCATCTTTATTTATTAGCATTACATAGATTATTAAAGTGGCGACTTAAAAATTATCAACCTCATAAAAATCTAGGAGGATATATTTATTTGTTTTTAAAGGGATTACCAGATTTTGAATTATTTGAAAAATCGAATTCGCAAGATACACCTCCAGGTGTTTTTATTAGCAATGCACCTTTAAATAGAATTAATTACTTGGATAACCTTTTTTAGCATGACTAAAACTACTAAGGATTTTGAAAATTTCGAATATGATCATATATATAATTTAATCTTAGTTATTTTCAAATACAATGAAAAGAAATATGGAAATTTCGTAAAAGACGCAATAAGAATTTTATTAGAGTTTGAAAAAAATGGTGAAACTATTATTGATTTAGATAATAGTTTAATATTCTTTGAATTATTAGAAGATGGCTGGCCAAATAAACATATAGATGTTCTAAAAAATATAGGCTTGATAGGTTGCCTTGATTCTCCATTCGTATTAATAAATAGAAAATTGTCTCTATCAAAATGGTCAAAAAAGATAGAAAGAGTTATAAATTTATTTTTAAAAAAAATAGATACGGATAATTTAATGAACTCGATAATTTATAAAGATGATAATAAAATTGATCAAATTAAAAATATATTTAAATATTCAAACTTGGTTTTCCTTCAAGGAGGACCAGGTACGGGTAAAACTACTTTAATAATAAACTTAATACTAGAACTCCTTCGAATTGATAACTTTTTAAATATTGGGTTGTCTGCTCCAACTGGTAAAGCTACGGCTCGTCTCAAAGAAGCTCTTAATGATAAAAAAAATATTTCCTTTAGCAAATATCTGGACCAAATAGAATTTCAAACTTTACATAGATGGATTTTAAATTCTCAAAATAAATCTTTGAAGTTGAAATTTAAACTAAAAGAACTTGATATTTTCATAATTGATGAAATGTCAATGGTAAATATCGATTTGATTGAATCAGTTTTAAGTTTACTCGCAAAGGACTGTAAAATTATTTTGGTTGGAGATAAAAATCAATTGTCTCCAGTAAATAACTGTTCTATCTGGAATTATTTGTTTGAATATGGGGAAAATAGTTCAATTAAATCTACTATCGTAAATTTAGAAAAAACTTATAGAAATATAGGTGATATAGCATTAATTAGTAGTTTAGTATTTAAGAATGATTGTTCTTTATTTAATCAAAAGATAAAAGAATTAGAAATAAATAACAATTCAAAAGAAGTAACTATTTCAAAAAGTAGAGGAAAAGATATTCCAAAAAATCTATTTTTTGCTATTAAAAGTCATCTAAATAAGTTAAATCTTTCAACTTCAAATTTAAGTAAAAAAAAATATATATTTGATGAGGGTATTGATGATTTATTACTTAATGATAAAGATTTAGTAGATAAGATATTTCTGGATTTACAAAGTTACTTGATTTTATGTGAAAAAAATTCTGGAATATGGAGTGTTGAATATTTGAATGAAATTATTTTTGGTCAAAAAAAACCCTATGACCTTAAAACTCTTAATGAGGGAGTCCCGATAATGTGTACAAAAAATAATAATGAACTTGGATTGTCAAATGGGGATATAGGAGTAATTATAGGTTTAAAAAATAAAAGAAAATATCTTTTTAGAAAATTTAATGATAATAACGAACAAATTTTTGCATTAATTGATCCATCAAATTTAGAAAATGTTGTGCCAGCAATAGCCATTACTATTCATAAATCTCAAGGAAGTGAATCTGAGAAAGTAAGTATTTTGTGGACACAAAAATATAGAAGAAATCAATATGCTTTAAAAGAAAAAAAAGATAGTGAAAATATCTTTTTCAGAGATAATTTTGAAAGAAGGTTATTTTATACAGCTGTTACGAGAGCGAAAAAATTTCTAGATATATATTATTTAAATTAAATCTTATTTTTGAGAAATTAGTAAGATCTTAACCCCAAGATGTTAGATTAATAATTCGGCTCTGTAAGGCTAGTCAACAATTCAAGTCAATTTAGATATTTGTTGAATGCCTAATCAGAAGATTATTAGGCATTTAAAATGGTTTTTAAAAAAGATAGTAAACCTCTTGATAGTGAGCAGGAAAAATCTCAGAATGAAGATGCTTCTGCGCTTGAGTTAAAGAACTTGGAGAATAAAAAAGAAATTGAATCTCAACCATTGGAAGTATCGAAAGGAAATGATAATGAAAATGGATTTCTCGATTTTGGCTTTAATCAATCGATCTTAAATTCGTTAAGAAATAAAGGGTATAAAAATCCAACACCCATCCAAAAAGCTGCAATTCCGGAACTAATGTTAGGCAGAGATTTACTAGGCCAAGCACAAACTGGAACAGGAAAGACTGCAGCTTTCGCATTACCATTAATTGAAAAACTTGCTGACAATAAAGAATTAAATGCCAAGGTTTTAGTTATGACTCCTACAAGAGAATTAGCAACTCAAGTGGCAGAATCTTTTAAAAGTTATAGTTCTGAATCTAGTAATTTTAAAACGGTTGCAATATATGGAGGTACAGACTATCGAAATCAAATTTCTGCATTGAAAAGAAAAGTTGACGTAGTAGTTGGTACTCCTGGTCGAATAATGGATCATATCAGGCAGGGAACTTTTAAAATTAAAAATATAAATTGTCTTGTTTTAGATGAGGCAGATGAAATGTTAAATATGGGTTTCCTTGAAGATATTGAATGGATAATAGATCAACTTCCAGAAAATAAGCAGATGGTATTGTTTTCAGCAACAATGCCTAGTGAAATAAGAAATATAGCAAAAAAATATCTAAATGATCCTGCCGAAATATTAATCAAAAGTGTCAAAAAAGAAACTCAATTAATTTCTCAAAAATTTCTATATGTACAAAGGCATCATAAGTTAGATGCTTTAAAAAGAATATTAGAACTTAATAACCAGGGAGTAATAATTTTTGTGAGGACAAAACTACTTACTACTTCAATAGCTGAAGCTTTAGAGAATTCAGGTCATAGTGTGGCAGTACTTAATGGAGATATACCTCAAAATCAAAGAGAAAATACTGTAGATAGATTAAAAAAAGGATTTATTAATATCCTTGTTGCGACTGATGTGGCAGCTAGAGGATTAGATGTTGAGAGGATAAAACTTGTTATTAATTACGATTTTCCTTTTGATAAGGAAACATACACTCATAGAATTGGAAGAACTGGAAGGGCAGGCAGAGCGGGAGAAGCAATTTTATTTGTTAATCACAGAGAAAGACATTTTCTAAGAAATTTAGAAAACTCAACTAGAACTAAGATTGAAGAAATTAATATACCAAGTAATACAATAATAAATGAAAAAAGAATGGAGAAACTTATAGAGAATGTTAATAAGAGTTCTTTCGCTCAAGATAAAAATGAAGAAAATAAAGCTTTGATTATTGATGTACTAGATAATTTAAAAGAAAAATACTCTATGAATGACTCAAATATTGCAATGGCGGCTATTAATTTAGTAATAGGTAATAAATCATTTTTTGTTAATGAAGATGATTCTTGGATTCATAAACAAAATAATACTGAACGAAATAGATCAAATAGAAATAATAATAATCGTATGAGAAATTCAAATAGAAGAAATAATTATCAAAATGATTCTTTTGAAACCTACAAATTTAACTTTGGTAAATTTGATGGGGTTAGAGTTGCGAATATTATATCTTCAATCTGTAATTCAACTAATATAAACGGTAGATCAATAGGTAAAATACAGATTTTTAATGATTACAGTTTGGTAGATTTACCCAGAGATCTGCATAGAGAAACTAAAAATAAATTAAAAAAAATTAAAGTCAGAAACTAGGAAAGAGAATGAAAGCTAGCAAATATAAATTCTTTATTTTTGTGAATCTGATAATCCTATTCAACTCTTTTAATAGTTACTATCTAGCTCAAACGGAATACAATTCAATAATAAAATTATTTTGTCTTCAGAGTGTCAAAGAGGAGATGTTGAAAGCTGAAATGTTATATAGTGAAGAAATTGCGAATGAAACTTGTGATTGTTACTACGAAGAATTTACACAAACTTCAAGTCATCAAGAAGCAAAAACAAAATGTAAATTAGAAACTAAAGAAAATTTAAATCATAATAGAAAAATTTAATTGTTATTTTATGAAGTCTAAGAACAATCAAAATCCAATAATTAGACTTTATTTAAATTTGATTGAAGAAAGAAGGTTACTATTTTTTGCTTTTCTTAGTTCTATAATTAATAAAATATTAGATTTAGCACCCCCTGTAATAATTGGTCTTGCAGTTGATATCGTTGTAAAGGAACAGAATTCATGGATTGCTGGTTTTGGGATAAAAGAAGTTCCAGTACAATTGATTTTTCTTGCATTTGCTTCAGGAATAGTTTGGACTGGTGAATCTTCCTTTGAATATTTGTATTCGATTTTATGGCGAAATTTGGCTCAGCTATCGCAACATAAATTAAGAATTAAAGCTTATGAACATATCCAGGAATTAGATATGGATTTTTTTGAAAATGATAATACTGGAAGACTATTATCTATTTTGAATGATGATATAAATCAACTTGAGAGATTTCTTGACCAAGGGGCTAATCAGATTATTCAGTTATTTATAACTGTCTTAATAATTGGGAGCACTATGATTTTTGTCGCTCCAAATATCGCTTTATTTGCTTTCTTTCCTATTCCAATCATATTTTTAGGATCAATTAAATTTCAAAGGAAGCTTGCTCCAAAATATAGGGATGTTAGAAATAAAGCTGGAATGCTGGCATCAAGACTTAATAATAATTTAAGTGGAATTCTAACCATAAAAAGTTTTACTAAAGAAAAATGGGAACTTAATAGATTAAATAAAGAAAGTCTCGATTATCAAAGAAGTAATAAGGCTGCAATAAAATTATCTTCTGCTTTTATCCCTCTTATTAGATTTGCAATCTTATTTGCTTTTATAGCGATTCTATTAATTGGAGGTTTCCAAACTTGGAATAAGACACTTGATGTAGGAACTTATAGTTTTTTAGTGTTTATTACACAAAGACTATTATGGCCTTTAACTACTTTGGGGCATGTTTTAGATGATTTTCAGAGATCTATGGCTTCAATAGATAGAGTAATTGATCTCATAGATACGCCTATAAAAATAAAAGATGGAAAAACAAAAATTGAACCTAAAAATATTAAAGGAGAAATTATTTTTAATAATGTAAATTTTAATTATCCTGGACGAGATTTAACCTTAAAAAACATAAATTTTAAAATTGAAAAAAACTCAACTTTAGGAATTGTTGGTTTAACAGGCTCTGGGAAAAGTACAATAATAAAACTACTTCTTAGAATTTATGATAGTAATAATGGATTAATAAGCTTAGATGGAATTTCTATTAAAGAAATAAATTTGAGGAATTTAAGAAGGTGCATATCTTTAGTAAGTCAAGAAACTTATTTATTTCATGGCAGCATTCAAGAAAATATTGCTTATGGTTCATTTAACCCAAGTTTTAAAGACATCATTAAAGCATCAAAGATTGCTGAGGCTCATAAATTTATTGAACAATTGCCAGACGGTTATAAAACTATAGTAGGAGAAAGGGGGCAAAGACTCTCAGGAGGTCAACGCCAAAGAATTGCCTTGGCAAGGGCTGTTTTAAAGGATGCTCCAATATTAATATTAGATGAGGCTACAGCCTCAGTTGATAATGAAACAGAAGCTTTAATTCAAAAATCATTATCTAAAATCACAAAAGAAAGAACTACTATAGTAATAGCTCATAGATTAAGCACTATAAAAAATGCGGATAATATTATTGTTATCGATAAGGGTAAAATAGTTGAAAGCGGAAAACATCAGAACCTATTAGATCAGAACAATACTTATGCAGATTTGTGGAATGTTCAAGTAGGTATTTAATAAATGATTTATAAAACTATATTAGAAAGTTAAATGATTCGATTACATTGCTAAACATTCGATCAACTTTCTTCCATCTTTCTTCATTTGTCCCCACAGCAAAAGTATAGAGTGTTCCTCTATCAATTACTACAGTAGCAAGTTCATGTCTAGCCTGTTCATTTAGATTTAATTCATACTCTAAAACATAGAAAATATGATTCGATGCCTCCCTCTTGTCAGCATTTATAAGATTTACCTCTCTACCTGATCCTTCAGGAGCAATGACTTTATCAATTAATGTTTGACCTACTTCAATTGGGCTTCCCAATTGCTCTAATTGAACTTCTTTATTGACATCAGAAATAACTAAACTTAAGGTCTCATTGCTATTTATTAGATCATGATAAATAATTTCAGGTCCTCCATCGACTTTTACTCTAGTCCATCCTGTTGGATACAAAAATGCATATCTTCCATCTGGACTTTGATAAGCTTCTAATCCCGCATTTAGTCCGCCACTACAAGCACTTAATGTTAAACACAAAAAAATCAAAAATAAATATTTGAAAGGGTTAAATTTAATATTTTTCATTTTGTTTGAAATTACTAATTAAAAACATAATAAGACATTAAAAGCAAACAATTATGGCAATTCAGAATTTTGCGTGTAAATTATCCCTAGAAATAGTTTAATTTTTGATTACTTATACCAAACCGCTTTCAAAATTAATTGGTCATTTTGAGAAATTCCCAGGGATTGGTCCAAGAACAGCGCAACGATTAGCCCTGTTTATTTTAAAACAACCTGAAAGTACAATAAGAGATTTTTCAAAGGCTCTGTTAGAAGCACATAGTAATGTTGGCCGTTGCAAAAAATGTTTCAATTTAACTTCAGAAGATGAATGTGAGATTTGTAAAAATACTGAAAGGAATCAAAAACTAATCTGTGTAGTAGCGGAAACTAAAGATTTGCTTGCTTTGGAGCGTGCCAGAGAATTTAAAGGTGTTTATCATGTTATTGGTGGTTTAATATCTCCAATGGATTCTGTGGGCCCCGAACTCTTGGAAATAAGAAGCTTGGTAGAAAGAGTTAGTAATACTGAAATTGAAGAGATCATATTGGCATTGACCCCCAGTATTGAGGGTGATACAACAAGCCTTTATATTGGAAAACTGTTAGCCCCTTTTACTAAAGTTACGAGGATTGCATATGGCCTCCCAATGGGTAGTGAACTTGAATATGTGGATGAAGTTACACTTGCAAGGGCGTTAGAAGGAAGAACAAAACTAAATTAGACAATGAGAGATAATAATCTAATCAATAAAGAAAAAATCTTAAGACTTCCCTCTTGGATTAAATTTCCTATTAGTAAAGCTTCAGAATTCGAAAAAATACAAAAACTCATCAAAAAATCAAATATTCATACTATTTGTGAAGAAGCAAGATGTCCAAATAGAGCAGAATGTTATGCCTCAGGAACAGCAACTTTCTTACTGGGTGGATCGATATGTTCTCGTTCATGTGCTTTTTGTCAGGTAAATAAAGGTAGACCTAGTTCTATCAACATTCATGAATGTACTCAAGTCGCTGAAGCAGTGAAAGTATTAAATTTGAAATATGTTGTTTTGACATCTGTAGCTAGAGACGATCTCCCTGATCATGGCGCAAATTTATTTATATCTACAATTGATGAGATTAGAAAAATTGATTCAAAAATTAAAATAGAGGTTTTAACTCCTGATTTATGGGGTGGGGGCAAAAATTTTGATGAAACTAATAACCTTCAAACTGAGAGATTGAAGATGATTTTAGAAAAAGATCCAATTTGCTTTAATCATAATCTTGAAACTGTTGAAAGACTACAAAAAGAAGTTAGGAAGGGTGCAAATTACAAAAAATCCCTGAGTTTACTCGAAAAGTCAAAAGATATTGCTCCTCATATTCAAACTAAGTCAGGTATTATGTTAGGTCTTGGGGAAACTTTGGACGAAATAAAAAATACAATTTATGATCTTAAAAAAATAGATTGTGATCAAATTACTATTGGTCAATATTTAAGGCCCACATTCAATCATTTGGCAGTTAAGAAATATTGGGATCCATCAGAATTCGAATATTTATATCGCTTCTCTAAGGAATTAGGATTCAAAAAAATATCTTCTGGGCCTTTAGTTAGAAGTAGTTATCATGCAGGTTAACTTTCTTCAATTAAAGAGAGTTTCTTTTCAAGTTTTTTCAATATAGAAATACATTCCCCGTTCATTAGTGTACCTGCACCTCCCCAAACTAATCTTAATAAAAGATCTACTGGGCTAGAACCAACTTCTTTTACAATTTCGAATCCTATTAACTTAAAATATCTCACAAGTTTTTTAGTGTATCCTTCACTATCAAAAATAGCTAAAAGTCTTACTTTGTTACTTGCTTTTTTTTCAATTGCCCAAGCCATAGTTGTTGCCCATATTAATTCCGAAACAAAAGCAGGAGCTTTACTAAGTATTCTTAATGTATCAAGCTGAATACCTTGTTTATTTAAATAAGTCCACCCTTTCATTTCGGCCCAAATCTTAATTATGTTATCTTGCTGTTCTGCAATAACGATTCTAAAAAAACATAATCCAACAGTTTCTCTAACTTGAATTTTAATTATTAGTCCAATGGAACTTGCTAATTTTTCTAATTCTTGAACTTTCATATTTTTTTGGAAATTAAATTTTATAAATTTTTTGATTACCCTCTTTTGATCTATCAATTTGTTTTTGCCTTTCTTCAAATCTTTTTCTATCATTATCACTGAATTGATCTATGCAGAAATGACATTGAATACCCTTTTTGTATTCTTTTCTTTTTTGATCTTGAATTGAAACTGGCATTCCACATGCATGACAAATCGAATAGGAGCCTTTTTCTAATTCGTTATTTAAAGCAACTCTTTTATCAAAAACATAACATTCACCTTCAAATAAATTTTTTTCTTCTGTTACATCATCTAGGTATTGCAGAATCCCTCCTCTCAGATGATAAATATTTTTATAACCTTTCTTTTTCAGGAAACTTGTAGCTTTTTCGCATCTGATACCTCCGGTACAAAACATGGCTATATTTGGAGATTCTTTATTTTCTAAATGGTTATCTAAATGCTCATCTACCCATTTGGGGAATTCTCTAAAGTTTCTTGTATTTGGATTTATAGAATTCTGAAATGTTCCTACAGCAACCTCATAATGATTTCTAGTATCAATGACTATTGTATTTTTATTTTTAATTAACTTATTCCAATTGTCTGAGTCAATATAGGCCCCATTATCTTGTGAAGGGTTTATTTCAGGGACACCCATGGTAACTATTTCTTTTTTGATTTTAATTTTTAATTTTTTGAAGACTTTCTTTTTTGAAAAGTTTACTTTCATATTTAAATTTTTAGTATCTGTATATTTCTTTAGTAAATTGATAACTATTTCAATTACATTCTTCTCAGCACAAATAGTGCCATTAATACCCTCACTTGCAAAAATTAATAAACCTGAAAGATCGTTTTCATTTTCTATTTCTAATAATTTATTTTTGAGATCAATAATTAATTTTTCTTGAAATGGGAAGAAAGAATAAAGGGAAACTATTTTATAATTTTTGCCTTTCATAAAGAAGATAATGTTTTTTCACAAGTTTCAAAATTTTTGTTAAATGATACTCCAACCTCTTTAAGAAGTTTTCTATCTGATTGAAAAGACGGATTTGAAGTTGTGAGTAACTCATCTCCATAAAAAATTGAATTTGCGCCACATTGAAAACATAAAATTTGGGCTTCTTTTGAAAGCTTTTCTCGCCCTGCACTTAATCTTATTTTGCTTTTAGGCATAAGAATTCTTGCTGTAGCTATCATCCTTATCATTTCAATTGAATCAATTTCTTGATTATCTTCTAAACCAGTACCTTCAATAGCTACTAATGAATTTATAGGAACACTTTCAGGGTGAGGATTCATGTTTGAAAGCACTTCCAAAAGAGATGCTCTATCGCCATTAGTTTCCCCCAAACCTATTATTCCTCCACAACAAACATTTATTCCTGCATTTCTTACTCTTTTGATAGTATCTAGCCTGTCTTGATAAGTTCTAGTCGTAATAATATTTTTATAATGCTCAGGACTAGTATCAAGATTGTGGTTATATGCGGTCAAACCTGCATCGGCCAGTCTGAAAGCTTGTTCTTCTGTAAGCATCCCAGCAGTAACGCATGCTTCCATTCCTAAATCTCTTACACCGCTAACCATCTCTAACATTGCATTAAAAGATTTCCCATCTCTAATTTCTCTCCAGGCCCAACCCATACAAAACCTATCTGCCCCTTCATTTTTTGCTATTTGAGCTCTTGCTAAAACCTCTTCAACTTGAAATTGTGGGTGACTTTTGATTTCGCTAGAACTATAAATTGATTGGCTGCAATACGAACAATTTTCCTCACATCCACCAGTTTTTACGCTGAACAATGATGCTAATTGAATGTTGTATTTGTTGAATTTCCTATGAACTATTTGTGATTCCCACATTAAATCAATCAGAGGCTTATTGAGTATCTCCAAAATCTCCTCCTTATTCCAATCGAATCTAATTTCTCTTAGTGTTTGGTTATCTGAATTAGTCATTTTTGTTAGGAAGAATATTGAAAATCTTCAAGAGACTCATTTGGTAATGATTCTATACCTCCGAAACGTCTATTCCTTGATTGGTAATCAATTATTGCCTTTAGAAATTCAAACTCATTGAAGTCAGGCCACATTACATCAGATATATAAATTTCTGAATAAGCTAATTGCCATAAAAGAAAATTACTTATCCTTTTTTCTCCACTAGTTCTTATTAGTAATTCTGGATCTTTAATTCCTCGAGTTAATAGCTCTGAATTAAATAATTCTTCATTAACCTCACTTGGTTTTATTTCGCCGGAAGTAGATTTTAATGCTAATTCTTTTGCAACTTTTACTATTTCTTGTCTACCTCCGTAGTTAACGCAAACATTCAATAAAAACTTATTGTTTTTTTTAGTTAGAGATTCTGAATTAGATATTATTTTTTTTAAATTTTCTGGGAAAGGAGTTAAATCTCCAATGAATTTTATTTTTGTTGATTCTTTATGTATTTCTTCAATTTCGTTTCTCAAAACTTCGCTGAAAAGATTGATGAGGAAGTCAACTTCTTTGGTTGGTCTTGTCCAATTCTCTGTTGAAAAAGCGTAAACAGTAAGTACTTTACAGCCTAACTTTTTTGATGATTTGAGAATCTCTTTTAAAACACTAACTCCTTTTTTATGACCATATTTACGAGGTAACCCTTTTTTTGTTGCCCATCTACCATTTCCATCCATGATTATTGCAACATGTTCTGGAACTTTTTGCTTATCTATTTTCATAAATAAGTTATTATTTTTCGTGTCAATGATTTTTCCTAAACTCATAAGTTAATCATTTTTGTTAATAAAGATTGCAGGTTTTTCTGTCTCTTTCTCATTAGAATCACTGATAATATTATCACTTGATTTTGTATTTTGGGATAAAGAATTTTTACCTAAAGATGATTTATTCGTTCCCATTGTGTTTTGATTGCCAATCGAATTTACAAGAAGTTCTTGCAACCTACTGCTGGTAATTGGTCTTTCAAGTTTCCCTTGGTTCGCTAATGATAATGTGCCTGTCTCTTCAGAGACAACAATACAAATACACCTGTCAAATCTTTCTGTAATTCCTAGCGCAGCAAGATGTCTTGTTCCGTATCTACTTATTCCTTGCCTGGATAAAGGTAGTATTACCCCGGCAGATATTATTTTATTCCCTTTCACGAGAACAGCCCCATCATGTAAGGGTGTATCTGTTGCAAAAAGATTTATTAAAAGATCAGTTGATAGTTGTGCCTCAATATTAGTGCCTGAATATAAAAAATCTTCAGGTCTTAAATCACTCCCCAAATCTACAACTATTAAAGCTCCCCTTCTATTTTGAGAGAGTTTACCTGCCGTATCAACTAATTGAGTAATGGTAGTTGAAGTCGCTCTAAATTCTTTTGGTGGATTTCCTAGTAACACAGCTAGCCTTCCAGTACCTAATAGTTCCATTAATCTTCTTAATTCTCCTTGCCAAAGGATGGCTAATGAGAGAGAGCAAGCGAGAACTACAGCATCAATTAATTTTGATGTTAGTGGTAAGTATGCATATCTTTGAATGAACCATGCTGTTGAGACTAAAAACAAATATCCTCTTAAAAGCCATAATGTCCTTTGTTCTTTTACTCTAGAGAATAATAAAAGTCCGAAACCAACAGCAAATAAGACATCCAACAAAAGCTTTAAATTTATAATTCCCCAGAAATTCACACTAAAAAAAACATTAATTTAAATTTACCTAATTTTACTTAATAAAGCGATCAGGCAAAATATCATATCTTAAAAGATCAAATGAACTTTCTCTTTTTTGAATAATCTCTGCTCCACCATCACAAACTAAAACAGCTGCGGGTCTTGGTATTCTGTTGTAGTTAGAACTCATTGAATTATTATATGCACCAGTTCCAAAAACACATATAAGATCTCCTGTTTTGCAATTTGCTAGTTCTATCTCCTTAAATAATACATCTCCAGATTCGCAGTGTTTCCCAGCAATAGTATATTTATTTTTTGAATTAATATTTAAGGGGTTTTTTACCAAACATGCAGAATAATTTGATTGATATGTTATGGGCCTTGGATTATCACTCATTCCACCATCAACAGACAAATAAGTTCTGATTCCGGGAATTTCTTTAAAAGCCCCAATTTTATAAATTGTTATGCCTGCTGTAGATACGATGGATCTTCCAGGTTCACACAACAATCTCGGTAAATCTAAATTGTGTTTTTTACAAGCTTCAACTATAGAGGTGGAAATTGTTTCTACCCATTCATCAATAGAAGGTGGATCGTCGTTTTTTGTATACTTAATACCTAAGCCTCCACCAACATTAAGTTCCTTAATGTTATGGCCAAATTTTTTGGCGTCCAAAATAACCTTTACCATTATTTCACCAAGATCCTTATGAGGGTCTAGTTCAAAAATTTGGGAACCAATATGAGCATGTATTCCTTTTAACTTCAGATGTTTAGTGGCGCTTATGCTAGCAAATAAATTATTCAGATATTCAATTCCAAAACCAAATTTGCTATCAAATGAACCTGTTCTTATGTATTCATGTGTATGGCATTCTATTCCAGGAGTAAAGCGAATCATTATTTCTAAGTCATAATTTAATGAGTTTGATATTTCCTCTAATCTTTTTAAGTCATAGTCATTATCAACAATTATTTTTATATTATTTCTAATCGCCAAATCTATTTCTTTGTCAGATTTATTGTTCCCATGAAAAACAATTTTTTCATTTGGTACCCCACCCTTTAGGGCAGTTAATAATTCCCCCTCGGAAACGGCATCAAGTCCTAAACCTTCTGAGGAAACAAGGTTACTCATGAATATAGAGCTATTTGCCTTGGATGCATATATCGGTAGTGATTCTCCCGGATAATATTTTTCTAATGCATTTTTATAAGCTCTACAAGACTTTCTCAAGGTGACTTCATCTAAAATATATAGAGGTGAATCATATTTTTTAACTAATTCTTCAATTGAACATCCACCAACTGATAATTTCCCATCTCCTCCAATGGAGGTAGTTATAGGTACGATATTTTTATTAGGACTTTCCAAGTCAATTTTCTGTTTTAAAAAAGATTTTTTTTCTTCCATTAGAGAACTTCAAATAAAGCTTAGCCAAACCCGTCACATTTTATAATGACTCTAGATTTGAACTTTTAAATATACTTACATAATAAAATGATATCTA
This sequence comes from uncultured Prochlorococcus sp., assembly GCF_902616385.1. Lineage (GTDB taxonomy): Bacteria > Cyanobacteriota > Cyanobacteriia > PCC-6307 > Cyanobiaceae > Prochlorococcus_A. The sequence continues at coordinate 17,084 of NZ_CACMSM010000006.1, forward strand.
TTAAACAATTAAATGAGAGAGATATTGAATTATGTTGTGAATTAGATTCAAAAACGATTTCACTATGGAGCAAGAAACAATGGGCTAACGAATTTAAAAAAGATGGTACAAAAATTTTTGGGTTATTAATAAAAAATTTAGTCATTGGTATTTGTGTTTTTCAAGTTGTTCTCGATGAAGCTCAAATAAACTATTTTGTTGTAAATAAGAAATTTAGGAAAAAGGGTTTTGGTTCTTACTTTATGAGCTATTTAATAAAAAGATTTGAAAAATTAAATCTAAGGAAATTACTATTGGAGGTTTCTGAGAGCAATGTTACTGCTGATAGATTTTATAGTCGCTTTGATTTTTATAATGTAGGAATAAGAAAAAATTATTATAGTGATGGTTCACATGCCCTTTTGAAAGAAAAAAAATTAACAACAAAATAATGTAAAAATTTAATTGTTCGGATAACCATAATGCTTGAAATTACTATAATTTCTTGCTATATCACTAAAAATTTTAAATTTAATTCAATAAATTTTATTTTTGGGTATTCACAAAAGCTCATTCTGAACACAAAATAATCAGATTACTGGTAGGTTATTAATAGGAATTCAATCTTCTAATGTTTGAAAGATTTACAGAAAAAGCTATAAAAGTCATTATGCTTGCTCAAGAGGAGGCAAGAAGGCTTGGTCATAATTTCGTTGGAACTGAGCAAATTCTTTTGGGATTAATTGGAGAAGGTACTGGGGTTGCAGCGAAAGTACTAAAATCACTTGGAGTTAATTTAAAAGATTCAAGAATAGAAGTAGAGAAAATAATAGGAAGAGGATCTGGTTTTGTAGCTGTAGAAATACCCTTTACTCCTAGGGCTAAGAGAGTTTTAGAATTATCTCTCGAAGAAGCTCGTCAATTAGGTCACAATTATATAGGCACAGAACATTTATTATTAGGTTTAATAAGGGAAGGTGAGGGAGTTGCTGCAAGAGTTCTTGAAAATTTAAATATTGATCTTACCAAAGTAAGAACTCAAGTTATAAGGATGCTTGGTGAAACAGCCGAAGTTGGCACAGGATCTAGTTCAACTAAGGGCAATCTGAAAACTGCTACTCTTGACGAATTTGGTACAAATCTAACAAAATTAGCCAGTGAATCAAAATTAGATCCAGTCGTTGGTCGCCATTCAGAAATTGATCGTGTAGTTCAAATATTAGGTAGAAGGACAAAAAATAATCCTGTGCTTATTGGGGAACCAGGTGTAGGCAAAACTGCTATCGCGGAGGGTTTAGCTCAAAGAATACAAACTGGAGATGTTCCAGACATACTTGAAGATAAAAGAGTTTTGACTCTTGATATAGGTCTTTTGGTCGCAGGGACAAAATATAGAGGTGAATTTGAAGAAAGGTTAAAAAAAATAATGGAAGAAATTAAAGCAGCCGGTAACGTCATACTCGTTATAGATGAAGTACATACTTTAATTGGTGCTGGAGCTGCTGAAGGGGCTATAGATGCAGCAAATATTCTAAAGCCAGCATTGGCGAGAGGAGAACTTCAATGTATTGGAGCGACAACACTTGATGAATATAGAAAACATATTGAGAGAGATGCTGCTCTAGAAAGAAGGTTCCAACCTGTAATGGTTGGGGAGCCATCTATTGAAGATACAATTGAAATTTTAAAAGGTCTTAGAGAACGTTATGAACAACATCATCGCCTAAAAATTACTGATGATGCGCTTGAGGCAGCAGCTCATTTAGGGGATCGTTATATATCAGATAGATTTTTACCTGATAAGGCTATAGACCTCATAGACGAGGCTGGAAGTAGAGTACGTTTAATAAATTCTAAACTTCCCCCTGAAGCTAAAGAAATTGATAAGGAACTAAGACAAGTCCAAAAACAGAAGGAAGAATCTGTGAGGGACCAAAATTTTGATCAAGCAGGCCAATTACGTGAAAAAGAGATGGAATTGTCTGCAAAAATTAAAGAGGTATTGGAAAATAAAAAAGATTCTTCAACTAGAGATTTAACTGAAGCTGATAATCCTGTAAAAACTGATTCAAAACTATTACAAAGTCCTCTTGTTAGTGAAGAGGATGTAGCACATATTGTGGCTTCATGGACAGGTGTTCCTGTCCAAAAATTAACTGAAACCGAATCAGTAAAGCTTCTTAATATGGAGGAAACACTTCACCAAAGGTTAATTGGACAAGATGAAGCTGTAAAGGCTGTTTCTAGAGCTATAAGAAGAGCAAGAGTTGGATTAAAGAATCCTAATAGACCCATCGCAAGTTTTATCTTCTCTGGTCCTACCGGTGTAGGTAAAACTGAATTAACTAAATCATTAGCTTCATATTTCTTTGGTAGTGAAGAAGCAATGATCAGATTAGATATGTCAGAATTTATGGAAAGACATACAGTTAGTAAACTTATAGGCTCGCCTCCAGGATATGTTGGTTTTAATGAAGGTGGTCAACTTACTGAGGCTGTTAGAAGACGTCCTTATACTGTTGTTTTATTTGATGAAGTTGAGAAGGCACATCCAGATGTATTCAATTTATTACTTCAACTTCTTGAAGATGGAAGATTAACTGACTCTAAGGGCAGGACTGTAGATTTTAAAAACACATTATTAATAATGACTTCTAATATTGGTTCTAAAGTAATCGAGAAAGGGGGAGGCGGACTTGGATTTGAATTCTCAGGAGATTCAGTCGAAGATAGTCAATACAATAGAATAAAATCTTTAGTTAATGAAGAACTTAAGCAATACTTTAGACCTGAATTTTTAAATAGACTTGATGAAATAATTGTATTCAGACAACTAACTAAAAATGAAGTTAAGGAAATTGCTGAAATAATGTTGCAAGAAGTTTTTGCCCGATTAGAAGATAAAGGTATTAATTTAAATGTCACTGATGCCTTCAAAGAAAGACTTGTTGAAGAAGGTTATAATCCTTCATACGGAGCAAGACCTTTGAGAAGGGCAGTTATGCGTTTACTCGAAGATAGTTTGGCGGAAGAAGTTCTCTCGGGGAGAATAAAAGATGGAGACAATGCTTTAGTTGATATAGATGATAATAAAAAGGTTACAATAAATATTTCTTCTGAAGAATCTTCTCAAGAGTTAGCAGGTGCTAACTTCTAATCATTAAAAGTAAATATGCAGTCAATCTCTCCAGAAACTATATATAGGGGAAATTTTGCTTGGGAAGAATCTTTACCTCAAATTACTAAATTAACTAAAAATCCATTAATTCTGGGTAGAGGGATTCAAACGAATAATTTGAGAAATAATATTTTTAATGATTTAAAAAATCAAAAACTTAATGTTAATTCTGCTAATTTGCAATTTGATTGTTGTTATGAAGATTTTTCAAGAATTAAGAATATCATTTCAAATAATAATAACGATTCTGTTATCGCAGCTGGAGGTGGCAAAGTTCTAGATTCTGGAAAATATATAGCCGAGTCTCTTAGTATCCCTTGTATTACAGTTCCCCTTAGCGCCTCTACATGTGCAGGTTGGACAGCCTTATCAAATATTTATACAAAGGATGGTCAATTCATAAAGGATGTCGCGTTAAGGTCTTGTCCGAAAATATTAGTTTATGATCATAAATTTATTCAAACAGCTCCATCAAGGACACTTGCAAGTGGTATAGCAGATGCGTTGGCAAAATGGTACGAATCCTCAATAACAAGTTCAATGATAGATGACGGTCTTGTTCAACAAGCTATTCAGATATCAAGAGTTTTAAGAGATCAACTATTAATAGATGGTGAAAAAGCGTTTAAGGGTCAATTTGAAAATTATCCTTCTTGGCAAAATACTGTAGAAGCATGTGGACTTACAGCAGGATTAGTTGGTGGTATTGGTGGAGAAAAGTGTAGGACTGCAGCAGCGCATGCTATTCATAATGCAATTACTCAGATAATCACCCCTAATAAATTTTTACATGGTGAGATTGTTGGGGTTGGATTATTGTTGCAATTAAGATTAGAAGAAATGAAAAATAATAATAAATTAGCTGATCAATCAATTAAACAATTATTTGTACTCATGAATGCATTGAATTTGCCAACTACTATCGGACAACTTGGAATAAACGTTTTTGAAAATAATAATTTAGAGAAAATTGCTGATTTTACATGTCGAGATAAATCTGAGATTCACTTTTTGCCTTTTGAAATTAATAAACGGGACATAATAGAGGTCATATCAAATTTTGAACAACAAAAAATTAAAATATAAACATTTTTTTGACTAAAAAAAATTTTCAACAATTAAGTGACTTAAATGCAGAATTTTTTGAAAGTGCCAAATTGTCACTATTAGACCCTTTAGGTCTTTATTTGGCAAATGACGTTAAGTGGATAAAACTCAACCAAAATTGGAACTCCTTAAAATTCCCAGTAGTTATGGGAGGAAAAGGTCAACCTATACTTCTTCTACATGGCTTTGATAGTAGTTTTTTAGAATTCAGAAGAATATATAAATCATTAAAAAGAAATTTTCAAGTTATAGTCCCTGATCTGTTAGGTTTTGGTTTTAGTCCTAGATGCGCAACAAATGAATATAATCCATCGAAAATAATTTCACATTTAATTGATCTCCTTAAGACATTAAAAATAACAAAGAATCTAAAAATTATAGGCGCCTCTATGGGTGGCTCAACAGCTTTAAAACTTGCTTATGAAATTCCTGATTCTATTGAAAAAATTATCCTTTTGTCCCCCGCCGGATTGTTTGGAGAACATAAGAGTATCCCTTTTCCTCTTAACCAAATTGGTGCCTCATTTCTTGGATTGCCTCAGGTTAGAAAAAGTCTTTGTAGGCAAGCATTTGCTTTCCCAGATGAATGCGTTGGTAAGATGGAAGAGCAAATTGCTTCAATTCATTTAGGTTGTAAAGGATGGAGGAATTCACTTGCATCATTTGCAAAAAGTGGTGGTTTTGCAGGAACTCAAAAATATATCCAAAATATTCCAATTAAAACATTATGTGGAGAAAATGATCGAATTCTTGGAAAAAAAGAGCTTAAAAAAATAGGAAATATTGAAAAATTAAATTTTGTAGGGTTACAAAATTGTGGTCATCTTCCGCATATAGATCTCCCATCATTATCAAGTAAGATTATTCAAGATTATTTTTTGGAATAAAAGATTTCTTAATTAATTTAGATACTTGAGAATTATAAAAATATAATACAAAACAGATGGAGTAAAGATGTAACTGTCAATTCTGTCAAGAATCCCTCCATGTCCCGGTAAAAAAGTTCCGGAATCTTTTATTTTTGCATCTCTCTTCATCATTGACTCAATTAAATCTCCAACTAATGCCATAAGAGAAATTGAAATTCCATATATTATTCCAACAAATAATGGATTTTCCCAATTCAATAAAAATGCGAAAATTATTGCTAGCAAAGTTGAACAGGATATTCCTCCAATTAAACCTTCTATAGTTTTGCTCGGAGATATTGGAGATAGAGATGTTTTACCAAATGACTTCCCAATGAAATAAGAACCAATATCGCTAGCTACAATTAAAAAGCAAGAAGTTAAAGTTAAATGCAGACCTGTAGTATTTGATAAGTTCTCAAACGACATAAAACCCTGATTTGAACTAATTATCACTGAATCTAATCCCCTTAACTTAATCCAGTAACTAGGTAAAAAACCTAAATAGAATAATCCAAAAATAGAGGCTGCAATATCTGAAATCGCCCCAGGTTTTGGCTGCAAAAGTAACCAAGTACATATCCCAACTGAACAGATTGGCAAAATTGAATTTGAAATTTCTCCTTCAAGCACACCAATAGTCTCAAGATAAGTAGAAACTATAATAATAAAGGATGAAAATAATGTGGTTTTTGTAGCTGGTCTTATTCCTTTAAATTCTGCCATTCTAAAAAATTCTAATAATGCTAGATATGTAAGCAAAGCAGTTGCCAATGTAAAAAACCATCCCCCTATTAAAACAACAATTAAACCAAAAATTCCTATAAGTAACCCGCTTCTTAATCTCATATGAAATTGCTATGTTTCTAAGACTCTTACATTAAAATTTACCAGATCCTTGTTGCATAAACTTTGATTATTTATCCAATTAAACCTATCTATATCAATTTTTTCGCCAGGAACTAGTAAAGGTATCCCGGGAGGATAAGGGCAAATAATATCTCCAGATATTTTATTTAATGATTGTGAGAAAGGAATATTCCGACTCTCACTTCTCCAAGCAATTCCAATTTCGACTTCGGGAGCTTGAACTAATTTAAAGGGCGATCTGAGCACTTCTAAACTTTTTGATTTTTTGGAATTTAATAGTAATTTTTTCCATAACTTTTCAAATAAATTAAGAAAATCTTTTTGATTTCCAAATCCTAAGCAAAAAGTGAGAGTCATCATTTCTGGTAATTCAGCAATAAGTCCATTTCTATAAAAAAAATTATCAGCAGTAAAACCATCAATCCCAGCCTTAGAGGTATTTACTACAATTTTTAAGGGGTCTTGAGTTTCTATGAGAGGAATATTTTTTTGAATTAATTTTTTATAAATACTTTTTGCCTCTAAAATTCTTTTTTGATATTTTGATAAACTTTTTTTGTTAAGCCAGTCCCTAATAGACTCTTCACAAGAAGAAAGTAATAAGGAACTTGGACTGGTGGTTTGCAGCAAATTAATACTTTTGATTAATTTATATTCATCAATTAGATTTCCTTTGTACCAAAGCACAGCCGTTTGAGTTAATCCATTGAGCGACTTATGCAATGAATTAACAACTAAATCAGCGTTTGATGATAAGGCTGGTTTTGGCAAATTAAGGTTTTTACAAAAAAGGAAATATGAACCATGGGCTTCATCAACTAAAACAGGTATATTTTTTTGATGACAACAATCTATTAAAGGTTCTAAATCTCCGGCATAACCTTGATAAGAGGGATTTACAAGAATGACCCCGGCAATTTTATTCTCATCAAAATTTAATTTTTCAAATACATTTTCCAACCAAATTCTTGTAATTGGCTTGTAATGACCGGTTTCGGTAGATAATTCTAGGTCAAAAAATATTGGATTTATATTCTGCATCGCACAGATTTTTATGACACTTATATGAACATTTCTAGGCATAAGGATATTTTCGCCTGGATTTGCCATTGAAATTACTGCTGATTGTATTAATCCGGAAGCTCCATTAACTCCAAAAAAACATCCTTTAGCCCCAAATTTGTCAGAAAATTCTCTTTGAGATTTAGCAATTAATCCACTTTGGGATAGTGGTGAACCTATTTCTGGTAGTTCGGGCAGGTCCCAATACCCAGGTGGATATTTTAATAACTTCACTAATTTCTTAGGTAAAGCTGACCCTCTGTTATGAGCGGGGAAGAATAAAGACTTTAAAAACTTTTTAGTTAGAAAAGATGAAATGCTCATAAAGTATTATTGACATATATAGAATGGACTCCATGATAATCTTTTTTGATATTTTCTAACCTAAATGAAGAGTACTTATTCGAAATATGCAGCAAAAGATGACTTATTTTGGTTGATTTTGAGACCATGGATTTTTATCCCAAGAGTTTTATATATCCTTTTAACTTTTATTTTTCTTTTTTTAAGAATACTTTTTCAAGGTAACAGTAAAAATAAAAATGTACAAAAAAATCTCTCGAAATATCTTTTTGATGTAATAACGGATTTAGGTCCTTGTTTTATCAAATTAGGCCAAGCACTCTCTACTAGACCAGATCTTGTTAGACAAGATTGGCTTACAGAACTTACAAAATTACAAGATAATCTTCCAGCATTTGATCACAAAATTGCTTTAAAAATCATTGAAGAGGAACTTGGATCCCCTGCTAATGAATTATTTGAAGAGTTTCCAGATAGTCCTATTGCTTCAGCAAGCTTAGGTCAAGTTTATAAAGCAAAAATAAATAATTCTTATCTGGCTGTGAAAGTACAGCGACCAAATTTATACTTTCTCATAAGAAGGGATGTTGTAATCTTAAGGTTTTTAGGAACTTTTTTATCCCCACTCTTACCATTAAATATAGGTGTCGGAATTGGAGAAATAATAGATGAATTCGGTAGGGCACTTTTTGATGAAATTGATTATCAAAAAGAGGCTGAAAATGCTTTGAGGTTTGCAAATTTATTCAAAGAAAATCCAAATATTTTTATTCCTAAATTAGAAAAACAGTTTTCATCCAAAAGGGTAATAACAACTTCTTGGATTGATGGAGTTAAGTTAAGAGATCGAGCTTTACTTGAGGAAAATAACTTAATACCTGCTTCATTTATAAAAACATGTGTCATTAGTGGACTGCAGCAATTATTTGAATTTGGATATTTTCATGCAGACCCACATCCAGGCAATATGTTTGCTCTAAAGGGAGGAAATGCAGATTGTGGGAATTTAGCTTATGTTGATTTCGGAATGATGGATACTATTACAAATTCAGATAGACTTACTCTTATTAAGGCTATTGTTCATATAATAAATGAAGAATATTATCTTCTCGCAGAAGATTTCCAGAAATTAGGTTTTTTAACCAAAGAACAAGATCTTCAAAAACTTGTTGAACCATTAAAAGAAGTTTTAGGAGGATCTTTTGGCGCTGAGGTTGGTAATTTTAATCTTAAAAATGTAACTGACAAATTCTCAAAACTAATGTATTCCTATCCTTTCAGAGTACCAAGTAGGTTTGCATTAATAATAAGAGCCGTTGTTAGTCAAGAAGGTTTAGCACTGAGGCTAGATCCTGAATTTAAAATTCTAAAAATAGCTTATCCGTATATTGCAAAAAAACTACTTACCGATAATTCTGAAGAGATTTTAGACATACTTTTAGAAGTCGTTTTTGATAAAGAAGGCCAAATCCAAGTAGAAAAAGTTGAAAGTTTATTAAACATTTTATTTAGAGATTCAGAGAATATTAATTCAGATCTCATACCAGTTGCGAATGCTGGATTGAAATTATTTGTCAGTAAAAAAGGATCCGAAGTTAGGAAGAATCTTCTTTTAAGTCTTATAAAAGATGAAAAACTAGAATTTACTGATGCAAAAAAACTCTTAGCTTTAATTAGGGATACTTTTAGCCCTCTAAATATTGCAAAAAGTGCAGTACAAAATATTATTTCAACAGTTTAGTTTTTATATTTATAGTTAATTAACTTACCTATGAATTTAATTCTATTAGAATTGGATGTAATATTTTAAAAATGAGAAGTAAAAGGATTATTTAGCTTTGGTAGATTAAATGAATATTTTGAAAAATCTCTTTTTATTTAATAAAAAATCTGAAAAAAATAAAGAATTTAGTCCTGGATTGGTTGACCAATCTTTAGAAATTGCAAAGTTAGTAAAAGAAGCAAGAATTCAACAAAACCTTACAATTAAAGAATTGTCATACATTTCAAAAATCCCTGAACGAATAATAAACTCTATTGAAAATAATAATAAAAATACTAGGCCAGAGTATCCTTTTATAAGATCTATATTAATTAAATTAGAGGAATGCTTAGTATTAAAAAAAAATACATTATTAAATTTAGCAGTTAAAGAAAGAAAAATTTTAAAGAAAAAGGGTAAGGATTTTATGTTCAGGAAATTCGATCTTATCAATACATGGCAAGGAAGTCTTTTGTATTTTTTTATATTAGTTTTAACTATTTTTATATTAAAGAGATACTTTATTTTAAATGTAAATGTTATAGAGATTCAAAATATTGAAAATCAAATTATTGATAAATAATTTTTAAAAAGATCTACTTTAGAGTTCTCCCAAAATTATTTCCTAGCTCACTAAACATTTTTATATTATTTTCTATTTCTTCTAAAGGACAATTTAACTTCCATTTCCAGTTATTATTTGTGGTCCCAGGTTTGTTTAATCTACTTGAATCGTCTAGAGATAATAGATCTTGTAATGGAGCGATAAAAAGATTAGCATTTGTCTCCATGCCAATTTTTATTAAATCCCAAGAAGGATTTTCTGAAAATTTATACTCTTCTTTTATTCTTTTTTGGGATTCATAATCTAAATTTTCCCACCATGAAACAGAGGTAGAATTGTCGTGAGTTCCTGTATAAACAACCCAATTTTCTCCTTTAATATTCTTTGGTAAATAAGGATTATCTTCATTGCCATCAAAAGCAAATTGTAGTATTTTCATGCCAGGTAGTTCGAAGTTTTTCCTTAATTTCTCTACATCTGGAGTTATTACTCCCAGATCCTCCGCAATAATAGGTAGATAGTTACCCCCTAGATCCTTCTTTACTTTATTTAATAGTGTTTTACCTGGAGAATTTATCCATTTTCCAATAATTGCCGTTTTAGAGTTGCCATTAACTCTCCAGTAACCTGCTAAACCCCTGAAATGATCAAATCTTAATATGTCCACAAGTTCAAATTGTCTTTGAAATCTTTTTCTCCACCAATTGAAATTAGTCCTTTTATGCTTTGACCAAAAATAGGTTGGGGTACCCCATAATTGTCCTGTTGATGAAAAATAATCAGGTGGAACACCACTTTGAAAGATTAAATCTCCATTTTTAAAAATTGAAAATAATGATTTATTACTCCATACGTCGGCGCTGTCTCTAGAGACATAAAAAGGCAAATCTCCTATCAGCTTAATATTTCTTGATTTTGCAAAGTTTTTAATGACGCTCCATTGCTCATCAAGATGCCACTGTATTAATTTTTTAATAAGTATCTCTTCACTTTTTTTCTTAATCCACGATTTTAAGAACTTGTTATTTTTTATTTTAAATTCTTGAGGCCATTCCCACCAAGGCAGCATATTAAATTCCTCTCTGATAACAACAAATGTTGCATAATCTTCAACCCAAGAATGCATACTGACCCATTTGTTAAAATTAATTTTTCTTTCTTCAGATTGTGAACTCCAACCTTGCAAAATGAGGAGACCTAATTTTTTTGTTAGGTCATCCGCAGTATCAAAATCAAAATGATCTTTATTTTGGTTTGTTGGACCTAGATTTTCTTTATCTGAAATGTAGATAAAACCTTTTTCGATTAAATCATCTATATCCAAAAACCATGGGTTTATTGCAAAACTAGATGGGGAACTATATGGCGAACCTGTAGAGTCGGTAGGTGTAAGAGGTAAAAATTGCCAGTATTCAATTCCATGCTTATGAAGTTTTCTTATCCACTCTTTAGCTCCTCTCCCAAAAGTTCCACACACTCTTCCGCCGGGAATACATGTTGGATGCATAAGTACGCCTAATGATTTTCTTGCAATAATTGACTCTATAGGCATGTTTTCAATATATTTTGATTCTTTAAACTTAACGTTTTTTTAATTCTCTAAATTCAACCTTATACAAATTTTTTTTAATTGACAAATATCATTGCTGATTTTTAAGTTTGGATAAATAGAAATTTTAATTTTTAATCAACAATTTTTTGCTTAATTGAGGTGACTTTTAAAATATCTATTCATTATCTTTTGCGAAATTCACATAAACGACTACGATGATAATATAGTTTTATGGTGCAAATTTCGTGACAAGTTTTATCACGGCAATGCAGAGTAAAGAATCGAACTTTAATCTAACTAATAGTAGATTAAGGTTAGTAAGTGGGACAACAAACCCAAAGTTAGCTGAAGAAATTGCATCATATTTAGGGATTGAAAATGTACCTTTAATATCTAAAAAATTTGCAGATGGAGAACTTTATGTTCAGATTCAGCAATCTATTAGAGGCTGTGATGTATTCCTAATACAACCTACATGCGCTCCTGTAAACGATAGTTTAATGGAGCTCATGATTATGGTTGATGCTTGCAAAAGAGCTTCTGCAAGACAAATAACGGCTGTAATCCCCTATTTTGGATATGCAAGGGCAGATAGGAAAACCTCAGGAAGAGAGTCTATAACTGCAAAATTAACTGCCAATTTACTAGAGAAATCAGGAGTTGATAGAGTTTTAGCGATGGACTTACACTCGGCTCAAATACAAGGCTACTTCGATATACCATGCGATCATATTTACGGTTCACCTGTATTAATTGATTATCTAGAGTCATTAGATTTAGAAGAAATAGTTGTAGTCTCTCCTGATGTAGGCGGTGTAGCGAGAGCAAGAGCATTCGCGAAATTAATGAATGATGCGCCGTTGGCTATCATTGATAAAAGGAGAGCTGCCCATAATATCGCTGAAAGTCTAACCGTTATCGGTGAAGTCAAAGGTAAAACGGCTATTCTTATAGACGACATGATAGACACGGGAGGTACAATTTGTTCTGGAGCAAATTTACTAAAAAAAGAAGGAGCTAATAGAATCTTTGCATGTGCCTCACATGCTGTATTTTCTCCTCCTTCTTATGAAAGATTAAGCTCTAAGAATCTTTTCGAACAAGTTATTGTGACTAACAGCATACCAGTTATACATAAAGATAATTTTCCACAGTTAAAAGTTCTTTCCGTCGCAAATATGCTTGGGGAAGCTATTTGGAGAATCCACGAAGAAAGTTCTGTTAGTTCTATGTTTAGATAAAAAAAATTATTTTCTACAAACCTTGTAATTTCTTGATTCTCTCAGTTTCAATCTTAAATTGTTTTTCGATCTTTTCAGGCACATTATCGGGACACACTTGAAGAGCTGATTCAACTAATTGCAGAGATGAAATAAATTGTAATTGTTTCATATCAACTTTTTGTTCTTTCTTTTTCTCTATTATTTTCCCTCCATGTTTTTGTGAAACTACTGAAGCGAAAGTTGCTGAGGCAACGTTTAATGTTTTTGGGAAATCCAAATCAAATCCTTTTCTTGTCGCATTACATAGAAATGAAACACCCATCCCATGATATAAATCTAAATCATTTTTATTGGCAGGCTGATTCTTAACATTTGCATTTACATTATTAGATTCATTATTGATATCGATTAAAAAAGATAAAAAAATCAGGGGGATTGCAAAAATTCTAGATATTTTAAAACTCATAACTGATTTATTGTTGATTCATATTATTAAAGATAACATTTTTATTTTTTAAACTAAAACTGCCAAAAGAATTTATTCAATAATTTTAATTTCATGATGGTTCTCGACTATTTTTAGCTTATTTTTGTTCCATGAATATATAACCCTAAATCTATAATTATCAGAATCAACAAGTCTTGTATGTTCAAGTATATACCAATCTTCATAAGAAGATTCAAAAATCATTTCATGTTCGTCGACTTGCTTAATATTTGAAATACCTTCATCATTACTTAAATAAAAATTTTCTCTGTTAAGTTGATGGCCTTTTAAAAATGCACGCATTTCTCCTCGTTCTTTAAATTGGGGATTTTCTTCAAAGAAATTATATTTTTTTTCTGGGTACCAAGTGAATTTATAATGGGACTCCCATTCTGACTTACTCTCTAAAGCTTGAATATTTATATTCATGATTAAATTATAAGTTTTTTGTGCTTCATCGAGAAAATAAGTTCTATTAGATTTCCACAATCCAATATTCCTTGAAAACCATCTTTTTAAATTACTATTTAAATTGATTTCAGGAGGGTTTTCACCAAAATGTAAATTTTTCTTTGGATTAATAGCAACCATTTATAAATAAGTCCTATTTATTTAATAGCCTATCTGTAAAATAAAAATAAATATCTTAAGGTGTTTATAAGGATTAACAGCTTTTCAACACTTCAGAGGATTTCATTTGAATGATAAAAAAGAGTTAAGATTAATACTTGTGGCAGCTAGAAATCAACTTTCTAGTAATGACATTAAGTCCCTAATAGCTTATTTAGAATCAGATGATTGTGAATTTGAGATATCTCTTCAAATTTCTGAACCTACAGAGCAGCCAGAATTACTTGAATTACATAGATTAGTCGCTATTCCTGCTCTTATAAAAGTTTCCCCATCTCCAAAGCAAATATTTGCTGGAAGTAATATTTTCTCTCAGTTGCAAAAATGGTTACCGAGGTGGACACAGGAAGGCCTAACAAAAAATCTTGGAATTAATTTGCAACCATCCAAAATTGATTCAATTAGAACTCAAAAAGAATTTCTATTGGAAGACGAACTTCTCGTTTTAAGGCAAGAAAATGAGACATTAACAAAAAGAATAGAGTCTCAGGAAAGATTATTAAGAATGGTTGCGCATGAATTAAGAACACCATTAACTGCAGCTACTTTGGCTATTCAAAGTCAAAAACTCGGACAAATTGATATTTCAAAATTGCAAGAGGTAATTAAAAGACGTTTAGAAGAGATTGAACTCTTATCTCAGGATCTTTTAGAGGTTGGAACAACTAAATGGGAAGCGTTATTTAATCCTCAGAAAATTGATTTAGGTAATATTAGTGCTGAAGTAATACTCGAATTAGAAAAATTCTGGAGATTAAGGAATATTCAAATTGATACTGATATTCCATCTGATCTACCAAGTGTATTTGCAGATCAAAGAAGAATGAGGCAAGTATTGTTAAATTTAATTGAAAATGCGATTAAATTTTCTAAAGACTCAGGTTCTATAAAAATAACTATGATCCATAAGACAAATCAATGGGTAGAAATAACAATTTGTGACAAAGGTGCAGGGATTCCTTTGAACGAACAAAAAAGAATTTTTCTTGATAGGGTTAGACTTCCACAGACTTCTGAAGGGACTTCAGGATTTGGAATAGGGTTATCTGTATGCAGGAGAATAGTACAGGTCCATGGGGGAAGAATATGGGTTGTATCTGAGATTGGTGAAGGTTCTTGCTTCCATTTTACAGTTCCTGTGTGGCAAGGACAAAACAAAGAGCAACAATACTTGACGAAAGGTTAGCCTTACTCTTAGCTTTTAATTAAGCTGTTATGCTAACTTCCTGGCCCCATCGTCTAGAGGCCTAGGACACCTCCCTTTCACGGAGGCGACAGGGGTTCGAATCCCCTTGGGGCTATTATTTAAAATTTTAAATTAATTTTTTGATGATTTTGCTTGCCTATCTACGGCAATCAAATTTTCAGAAAGATCTTTTTTAAGTCTTTTCTCTATCATGCCTATTGGCATCCACTGACAACCTTGAACAGTAAGATCATAAATCAATGAGTTTTTTGAAGTATTTTTAATATTTTGAATTTTCCAACTACCTTCAAATTTCCTAAAATCACCCTTAATTAAATTAAATTTTAAAAGGCCAAGTGCCTTATCTTCGAATAAATCGATGGTTACTTCAGCTGAAAACTTCATGCCAAGGAAATCCTGAGCCCCAACTTGTTTAAGGTGGACATTATTTCCCTTCTGAAATATTTTTTTGCTCGATAAAAGATTTGGTATGTAAAGATTTAGCCGATCATAATCTGTTAAAACACTCCACAAAGAATCAAAACTTGCAGAAGTTGTAAGTTGCGCTGCCAGTCGTCTTGTACCACCGGAAAACTTCTCCATGGTCTGCTCAATTGTCCTGTAATCATTTTTCTTAGAATGATCTTCTGATTCTTGAGGATTATTCATAAATGAATTTTTTAATTAGATAAAAAATTATTTCTGTGTAACTATACTGATAAAAACAACAAATACTGAAAAATTAAAATAATTTCTTTTATTTATCCCGATCTCAAAACGTAACCATTTTTGTAAAATCACTACAAATTAAACTACAAATTGATAATCTTTTATAAAAGAAATCTAAAAAATGTATTCACAAGCAAAAGTAATCGCAGGCGGATTAGCTCATATACCAGTAGTAATAGCTGTTTTTTATTTCATACTCACAACTTTTAATAAAAGAGCTTTAAAATTTGTTGAAGAGGCAAAAACAAAAAAACCTGAGGCAAAAGCTGTGGAACCTAAAAAAGTTGCTGTTTCAAAAACAGAAGCTCCAAAAACAGAAGCTCCAAAAACAGAAGCTCCAAAAATAGTTAAGAAAAAACATGCAGATGTTCCAGTCAATATTTACCGTCCTAAAACACCATATGAGGGAACAGTTATTGAAAACTATAGTCTTCTCAAAGAAGGAGCAATTGGTAGAGTTAATCATATAACTTTCGACCTTAAAGATAGTGATCCATTTTTAAATTATGTAGAAGGTCAAAGTATTGGTATCATGCCTGCGGGTGAAGATGCCAATGGAAAACCTCATAAATTAAGACTTTACTCAATAGCTAGTACTAGACATGGTGATGACTTTAATGGAAATACAGTTTCTCTCTGTGTAAGACAGCTTCAGTATGAAAAAGATGGTGAAACCATTAATGGTGTCTGTTCTACTTACTTATGTGATATTAAGCCTGGGGATAAAGTAAAAATAACAGGTCCTGTTGGTAAAGAAATGCTTCTCCCTGATGAAGAGGATGCAAACATTGTTATGTTAGCCACTGGAACTGGAATAGCACCAATGAGGGCTTATTTAAGAAGAATGTTCGAACCAACTGAAAAAGAAAAAAATAAATGGAATTTCAAGGGTAAAGCTTGGTTATTTATGGGTGCTCCAAAATCAGCTAATTTGTTATACGAAGAAGATCTTCAAAGATACATTGCAGAGAATCCAGATAATTTTAAATATACAAAAGCTATTAGTCGCGAGCAGCAAAATACCAAAGGTGGAAGAATGTACATTCAAGACAGAGTTTTAGAGTCAGCTAATGAACTTTTCAATATGATTGAAGATGAAAAGACACATATATATCTTTGTGGATTAAAGGGTATGGAACCTGGAATAGATGAAGCAATGACTAAGGCAGCAGAAGAAAAAGGATTGAACTGGTCAGAATTAAGACCTCAACTAAAAAAAGCAGGAAGATGGCACGTAGAAACTTATTAAATCTTTGATATTTAGATTTAAGTTTCACAGACTAAATACTTTTTGGTTTAGACACAATATGTAGCTAATATTTGAAAAAAAGAGGATTTTAAATAAAGAATACTAAAAATATGCCTTCAACTTTAAGTAATCCTCTAAGATTAGGTTTACGGCAGGAAAGAGTCATATCTCCACAATGTTTAGTAATTTTTGGTGCTAGTGGAGACCTTACTCATAGAAAATTAATACCAGCCTTATTTGAACTCTATTTGCAAAGAAGAATTCCTAGTGAATTTGGAATTGTTGGTTGTGCGAGAAGACCTTGGACTGATAATGAGTTTAGAGAAAAGATGAAAGTAAAGTTATCAAATCAAATATTAGGTAAAGAAAGGGATTGGGACCAATTTTCTAATTATCTTTTCTATGAACCTGTTGACCTACAACAAAGTGATCATGTCGTAAGGCTTTCTAGAAGATTAAGTGAAATTGATAAAACACAAGCTACTCATGGGAATAGAACATTTTATTTATCAGTATCTCCGAATTTCTATGCAAGTGGATGTAAAGCTCTAAAAGGGGCTGGACTTTTAGATGACCCTAAGAAAAGTCGTTTAGTAATTGAAAAACCTTTTGGAAGAGATTATTCAAGTGCAAAAAAATTGAATAAGATTGTTCAAAGTTGCGCTGAAGAAAGTCAGATTTATAGGATTGATCATTATTTAGGTAAAGAGACAGTTCAGAATATTCTTGTTTTGAGGTTTGCTAACACTATTTTTGAACCAATCTGGAACAGGAATTATATATCAAGTGTTCAAATTACTTCATCTGAAACAGTTGGTGTTGAAGATAGAGCAGGTTATTACGAAAGCTCTGGTGCTTTACGGGATATGCTACAAAATCATATGACTCAAATGCTTGCGGTTACTGCAATGGAACCTCCTGGAAAATTTGAACCAGAAGCAATAAGAAATGAAAAAGCTAAGGTTCTTCAAGCTTCAAAACTTGCTGACGAAAATGAACCGTGGAATTGTTGCATAAGAGGTCAATATGGAGAGGGAGGGAATATTTCAAATCGACTCAAAGGATATAGGCAGGAAGATGGTGTTCATAGTAGTAGCACAACAGAAACTTATATTGCGACAAAAGTTTTCGTTGATAACTGGCGTTGGCAAGGGGTTCCTTTTTATTTGAGAACAGGAAAAAGACTACCTAAAAGACTTGGAGAAATAGTCTTGACTTTTAAAGACGTCCCTGTTCATTTATTTGAATCAACAATAATAAATCCTTCCCCAAATCAACTTGTCCTTAGAATTCAGCCAAATGAAGGTGCTACTTTCAAATTTGAGGTAAAATCTCCTGGTTCTGGAATGAAATCAAGACCTGTTGAGATGGAATTTTCTTATGATGAATCATTTGGAGAACCCTCAGATGAAGGATATGTAAGATTATTAGCTGATGCAATGCTTTCTGACCCAACATTATTTACTCGAAGTGATGAGGTAGAGGCAGCCTGGAAACTTTATACGCCTTTAATAGAATTGATGGATAATTCTCCTTGGAAGTTACCTATTTATAATTATGAATCTATGACATGGGGACCTTCAGAGTCAGATCAATTAATTTCAAAAGATAATATTTTCTGGCGTAGACCCTAAAAATGAAACCTCAACTTACACTACAAACCCCTTTAGAGCTGCCTTATCAGGAAATTTCTAATTACCTTAACAAATTATGGATTTCAGAAGATAAAGATAATAGTGGAGCTAATACTTTCACATTAATGGTCTGGCAGCCTGCTTGGCTAGAACAATGTTTGGTTCAAAAAGGATTGGTCAACGGACCAATTACTGGAAATTTAAGTCAAGAGATAATTGAAGTTGCTAAAAAATTTATATTAGATCAAGGACTTCCTATTACTACTTCGCTTAATAGTGAAGAATTATTGAATTTGTTGAAGAAAAATTTATCTAATAAAGACTTTGAAGATTTTAGAGGACAATTTTTTGAATCAACGATAAGTACATTGAATCCAAGAAGATTAATAACTCTAGCGCCAACATTAAATAAAAATTCAGATATCAAAACTTTTGTATCCGCTTACTGTCCATTAAGTGATACCCCAGCCATGCAACCTATTTGTGGGGATTTAGTTGTTATTAGGGGGGACTCGGCCTCAATATCTAATAAAGGATTAAAAATAATTGATGAATTATCTATTGATGAATTACCTTCATGGTTGTGGTGGAATGGAAGCTTGGATGAGTCGCCTGAAATCTTCGAATATTTCACTGATTATGGTCTAAGGTTAATCATTGATACTGCTCTTGGATCGCCTCAAAGATGTTTAAAAGTTTTAGATCAATTAAGTAATTCAAATAAAGCTATTAATGATTTGAATTGGGTTAGATTGAAAAATTGGAGAGAATCATTGGCAATGATTTTTGATCCGCCTTCGAGGAGACCAATTTTAGATCATATTACTGATATTGACATTGATATCGCAGGAAATCATATCATTCAAGCGTTGTTTTTGATTTCATGGATTAGCGATAAACTTGGTTGGTCTTTTCTAAGAGTTGAAACGGATAAAGAATCAACAAAAATAGAGTTTGAAAGAAGTAATGGCGAAATAATTTCTACATCAATTAATCCCTTATCTTTGGGAAATCCAAGTATTCATTTAGGACAAGTTACTGGATTGAGGCTGATTTCAAAAATTAGTGAGGTTCAAAAAAATAATACTTGTGTAATACTTGGCTGTGAATCAGTGGAATGTATGAGACTTGAAGCGGGGGGAATGGCTAATATGGAATTAATAGAGCAAGTTGTTCCAAATTCTTTTTCTACATCAGAGTATGATGTTAGTAAATTATTGGGAAGTAGTAGAGGTAATACCAGTCCTCTTTTTGAAAATTCTATAAAAATAGCTCTTCAAATATTTAATGGTTTGAATAACTAATACATGCCTTGTGTAATATCTTCTCCTTCAACTGATAGCGGGAAAACTACATTATCTCTTTTGCTATCTTGTTGGGCATTCTCAAAAGGTATAAAGATACAAACTTTCAAGGTTGGCCCAGATTATCTTGATCAACAACAACTTAGCTCAATTGGCCAACCTATTTGTAGGAATTTAGATATTTTTTTAAGTGGTGAGAAATGGGTTCAAGAAAGTTTTTTTAAACATTCTTTGAAATATGAATTCTCGTTAATTGAAGGAGCAATGGGTCTGTTTGATGGACTAGGGTCAACAACCTATTCCAGCACAGCAAATATCTCTAAACTTCTCAATGCTCCAATAATATTTATTGTTAATGCTAGAGGTCAAGTAGCTTCACTTTTAGCGACTATTCGAGGTTTTAGAGATTTCGATAGTGAGTTGTCAATAGCAGGAATTATATTTAACAACGTTAATTCAGATCGACATAAAAAATTAATCAAAGAAGTTTTTGAAAATGAAGATATCGAAATTCTTGGTTTTTTACCATCTGATTCAAAAATAACTTTAAACAAAGCTAATTTAGGTTTGATATCTCCAATGGATAATGGAAAAGAAATTGATGTTGAATATTTTGCAAATTTCGCCGAAAGAAATCTTGATGTACTTTCTCTTATTAGATTTCTAAAATCTCCTCAAAAGAAAATATTTAATTCTGATAGTTTTAAAGATTTTAAAATAGACAAAAGTAAACCTATAGCAATTGTAGAAGATAAAATCTTTCATTTTCAATATCCTGAAACTAAGGAGTTTTTGAGTGAAATAGGCATACCATTGATTTCATGGAGTATTTATGATGATGAAGAAATACCTAATGAAGCTTCTTCTTTAATTATTCCTGGAGGGTTCCCCGAAAAATATGCTGATCATATAAGTAACTCTATAAAAAGCTTAAATTCGTTAAGGAAATTCCGCAAAAATGGATTTATATATGCCGAGTGCGGAGGGATGATGATTTTAGGAGAATTTATAAAAGACGAAAATGGTAATAATCATAAAATGAGTGGTATCCTGCCTTTTAGTTCAAAAAAAAATAAACTTTCAGTAGGTTATAGATATATTGAGGGTTTAAAAGATACTCCGATCATTAAACAAAAACAATTAATTAGAGGACATGAATTTCATTATTGGGAAATTGAAAATAATTTCTCTGAACTTGATTTAAGAAAGGCTGAGCATCAGAAGAACCTTTCTTCCCCATGGAAAATCAAATCTTGGAAAACTGAATACAAAAATGAAGGTTTTTTTGATGAAAAATTACATGCAAGTTGGATTCACTTACATTTGCCAAGTTCTCCGGAAGTCGCAAAAAACTTTATAGATGCCACTCAAATTATTTCTTCAAAGGATTCTTAATTTAATATCAAATTAAATATTTTTAGAGGAGAACCTAAAAAAAACATTCCAGACAAAGTGATTAATGGTCCAAAAATACTCCCCACCATGACCTCGATTTTTGTATGGCCAAGGGTTTCTTTTAAAAGTAATTCATATTGAGGGTCCAGTTTTTTTGATATTTTATTGATTTCTGCAGCCTGAATACCAGCTGATTTTCGAACACCACTAGCGTCATACATAACTACTAGTGCTATAGCAACTGATAATGCGAATATTGAGCTGTCAAATCCTATTTCATAACCTATACCTGATGCAGCACCGGTTATTAAGGCGGAATGACTTGATGGCATACCACCCGTCTCGAACATAATTCCAAATCTTATCTCTCCAGTTGAAAAGAAATTGAATAAAATTTTAAAGAATTGAGCTAGTAAACAGGATAATAAGCTCCAAAAAAGAACTGAATTATTAAAAAAGGGGGAAAACTCAGACATAAAATTAAAACTAATTATCTGTCTCTATTTGTAATAAAGTCGGCTAAGGATATTAAATATTTTGCATCTGTACCCCAAGGTTCAATTGCTTTTTTTGCTTTTTTAACCAAATCAAATGCTCTTTTCTTTGACTCCTCCATTCCAAGTAATTTAGGGTAAGTGATTTTGTCAGCTAAAAGATCTTTGCCGGCAGTTTTGCCAAGCTTTTCACTACTGGAAGTTAAATCAAGAATATCATCTATTATTTGGAAGGCTAAACCAATTCCCTCAGCATATGTTGTTAGAGCTTGTAATAGTTTTTCGTTAGCTCCTGCGATCATCGCGCCTGTTCTTACGCAAGCCTTTAATAAAGCACCAGTCTTATGAAGATGAATATATTCGAGAGTTTTAAGATCGACTTCTTTTCCTTCGCATTCTAAATCAACAACTTGACCCCCGACTAGGCCAGGTGCACCAGCAACTAGGGATAATTCGCCAACTACATTTAATAATCTAGTTGGATCGACTCCAGGACTTCTTAAAGAAACCATTTCAAAGGCTCTGGTTAATAGAGCATCGCCTGCAAGAATAGCTATTGCATCTCCATATACTTTATGGTTTGTCGGCCTACCTCTTCTCAAGTCATCATTATCCATAGAGGGCAGATCATCATGAATCAAGGACATTGTGTGGATCATTTCTATTGCTACTGCTGTAGGCACAGCAAGAGAGGGTTCTCC
The DNA here is from genome assembly GCF_902616385.1 of uncultured Prochlorococcus sp. Lineage (GTDB taxonomy): Bacteria > Cyanobacteriota > Cyanobacteriia > PCC-6307 > Cyanobiaceae > Prochlorococcus_A. The sequence goes on from NZ_CACMSM010000006.1 coordinate 39,402, forward strand.
TCCAGCTAGTGAGCAAGATGCTAAACATAAAATTGGACGTATTCTTTTCCCTCCGGCCAAAAGGGAATAGCGCATTGATTCTCTAAGTATTTCTGGATTCTCAGGGCCTAAGGAAAAATCAAGTGCTTCCTCTACAACCTTTTTTGTTTTTTTTAGATATTTTTCAAAATCAGAAATACTATTTATAACTTCAGTCATTTTGTACCTTTAGTTAAAATTTTTTTCATTTTGGAGTTTATGGCAAAAGGTCATTAAGAGTTGATGATAAACCAAATTGTTTTTGCCAGCTAAAAATAGTATTTACAAGTAACATTGTTACTGTCATTGGCCCAACACCTCCTGGTACAGGTGTGTAAGCAAATACCTTAGAAATGACATCTTCTAATAATACATCGCCACATAATCTGGTTTGATTTTTATCGAAACTTTTTAATCTATGTATTCCAACATCAATAATTACTGCTCCCTCTTTCACAAAACTCGAATCTACTAAATTGGGTTTTCCTGCAGCTGCAATTAGAATGTCAGCTTCTCTACAGATTTTATTCAAATTTAACGTTTTTGAATGAGTCATTGTTACCGTGCCATTTAGATTCAACAACATAAGCGATAGGGGTTTCCCTACAAGCAAACTTCTTCCAATAACAACAATTTTCTTACCTTCAATTGTAATATTTTGGGATCTTAATAAATTAACAATTCCTGCTGGTGTGCATGATCTCATCGCAGGCTCTTTTTTTACTAATTTACCTATGTTTATCTCATTTAATCCATCTACATCTTTGCTTGGATTAATATGGCTTATCAGCTTTTGCTCGTCAAACTTCTTTGGGATGGGAAGTTGTAATAACATTCCATCAATATTCTTATCAGAATTTAGTTTGTTTATTAATTGTTCCACTTCTTTTTGCTCTACACTATCTTTTAGATGAAAGATAGAACTCTTAACGCCAATCCTTGAACATGCTCTTTCCTTGTTATTAACGTAAACACCACTCGCGGGGTCTTCACCTATTCTTATTACAGCTAAACCTGGAGGTCTTTTTGCAATTTTTTTATTAATGGAGATATATTCATTTAATCTTTCTTCAATTTCAAGAGATAATTTTTTACCGTCTAATTTTAATGACATTTAGAAAAACATCTCCTATTTACACCTAGCATGCCTATAATTTTAAATTATTCAAATAGATTTATTTATATTCTGTGCAAAACATCACAACAACCATAAAGAAATTCTTTTATCTTTGGAGCCGAAGTCAAGTTCCAGTAAAAAAGCCAATTAAAATTTCAAGAATAGATAATCTCATAATTTTTTTAGTATGCGTATTAATTTCAATAATTTCTTCTTATAAACTACTTCTTATATCGCCTTTAAATATTCAAGATATTTTTTCTTGGCTTTTGACGTTTACTGAAATATTAATTAGTTCCGGAGTTTTGATATTAGTTTCAAAAAAAGAGAATCCTACAATTTCTTCAAGACAGATCTTCTTGATCATTACTCTTCTTCTAGCAGTACAAGTTGCGAAATTAACCTTAGCTTCAACCATAAGTCCATTATCTATGATAATCCCACCAGCATTAATAATTTCTCAAGGAATGGGGAGCATAACGGCTTTAGCTTGGGTGTCAATAGCAAGCTTTAGCTGGCCAGACCCAGCAGTTGCTGCAAATAATAATTTATTTTTCATTTTATTAGTTTGCTCTTCAGTAGTATCTCTAATTGGAGGAAGAATAAGAAATAGAGCTCAATTACTTCAATTATCAATTTTTCTCCCCATAGGATCGTTTTTGAGTCAATGGATATTGATGGGTAAAGATAAAATATTTTTTATTAATAATCAAGATTTTGTTTTAACTAATGGGGATATATTTTCTGATTCCTTGCTATTGGCAATAATAATGCTTTTTACAATTTTATTTATTCCTATTTTTGAATCGATTTTCGGATTATTAACTAAAGCAAGATTACTTGAATTGGCTGATAAGGAGAAACCTCTAATTAGAAGATTGTCTCTTGAAGCTCCTGGTACATTTGAACATACTTTACTTATATGCGGTTTAGCAGAAGAAGCAACAAGAATGATTGGTGGTGATATTGATTTAATTAAAACTGGAGCGTTATATCATGATGTTGGTAAGTTACATGCACCTAATTGGTTTATTGAAAATCAGGATGGTTCAAAAAATCCGCATGACGAATTAGATGATCCGATTAAAAGTGCAGAAGTATTACAGGCTCACGTTGATGAAGGATTGAAATTTGCAAGAAAAAATAGACTACCTAAACAGATAGCTAATTTTATCCCTGAACATCAAGGCACCCTAAAAATGGGATATTTTTTTCAAAAAGCTAAAGAAAAAAATATTGACATTAATGAATATTATTTTAGATACAAAGGTCCTATTCCTCAATCAAAAGAAACAGCCATTTTAATGCTTGCAGATGGATGTGAAGCAGCACTAAGAGCCATGGATATTAATGCATCTGATAAAGAAGCGTTGGAAACAATATCTAATATTATCTACTCTCGTAAAAAAGATGGGCAATTAGATGATAGTAATTTATCGAAGGGAGAAATATTTCTAATAAAAAGGTCATTCTTGAATGTTTGGAAAAGAATTAGACATAGAAGAATTCAGTATCCCACTAGTAAGAATAATACTTTTTCTTAATTATTTTAATTTTATAGCCTTATACTTCTTCTATGTTTAGGATTACACCAGTAAAGAAGAGCTAACGTACTTAATAATGTTGTTAAAAGAGTAAACCCGCCAATTCCATAAATATCTTGAAGAGTTATGAGCCTAACAATTGAATAGGGACCCATACCAGAAATTACCATTGATAAAGATACCAGAGTTAAAGTTACGCCCCATTTTCTCTCTGCTAAAAGAGCTGCTGAAGAAACTATTCCAACAATCGCAGCAGGCCATCCAAGACTTATGGCAAGAGTTATATTTGCAACTTTTAGTGGAGGCCCATAACTTATTATTAATGCGATTATTGGAAGTGCAACTATGTTGCCGATTAATCCAACCCAAGAAAGTGCCCAATATCCAAGTAACCTTTCTCTCATTATTGACTGCTTTAACTATTAATTCAATTTACAGTATTAAGAGTCTGTTTTTAAGTGCTACTTAATAATCCTAAGAAATAATTTAATTTGCAGGATTAGATAGAATTGTACTATCAGAATTTTCTAAATTATCAAATTGTGGATGAATTGAATTTTTTTTCTCAGAAAATACAAGTCTATTTAACGCATTAACGTAAGCATTCGCTGCAGCAACTACAACATCCGTATCAGCAGAATGACCAGAATATATTTTATTATCCCTTCTTATTCTTATTGTTACTTCGCCCAAAGCATCAATTCCTTCTGTTACTGACTTGACAGAAAATTCAATTAATTCATTAGGAACTTTGGCTAATTTATTTAGAGCCTCGCATACAGCATCAACGGGCCCGGTCCCTATTGATACAGCAGTATCCTCAGTATTATCTTCTGTGTTTAGAAGCGAAATGGTGGCAGTAGGTTTAGATGTGTTACCGCAACTTACTTGTACAAGACTTAATTGAAATTTAGCTTCTGGGAGCTGAACTTGTTCACTAACAATTGCTTCTAAGTCTCTATCAGTGATTTCTCTTTTCCTGTCGGCTAAATCCTTAAAACGAGCAAAAGCATCATTTAAATCTTCTCGGCTCAAGTCATATCCCATCTCTTCTAATCTTGCTCTAACGGCACTTCTCCCACTAAGTTTTCCCAATGATATTTTGTTGTCACTTAAACCAACAGTTTTTGCATCTATAATTTCGTAAGTCAGTCTATTTTTTAAAACCCCATCTTGATGAATGCCTGACTCATGTGCAAATGCGTTAGCTCCCACAATTGCTTTATTGGGTTGTACTGTCATTCCAGTTAGGTTGGAAACAAGTCTAGAGGTTTTTGTTATTTCTTCTGTTCTTATAGCAGTTAAAGGAGTTGGTGAATCTGGATTTCTTTTGAAAAAACTATTAAAAAAACTTTTCCTAACATGAAGTGCCATTACTAATTCTTCCAAAGAAGCATTCCCGGCTCTTTCACCAATTCCATTAATGGTACATTCTAGTTGTCTCGCTCCATTTTTTACTGCCTCAAGAAAATTGGCTACTGCTAAACCCAAATCATTATGACCATGAACTGAAATTACTGCCTCATCAATATTTGGGACATTTTTATTTATATCTGCAATTAGTTTGCCAAATTCACTAGGAGTTGTAAATCCAACTGTATCAGGGATGTTTATTGTGGTTGCTCCTGCAGAAATTGCAAGTTGAATCACTTCGTATAAAAAATCAGGATCACTCCTTGAGGCATCTTCACAAGAAAACTCAATATCATCTACCAATGATTTTGCATAATTAACCATTTCTGGAACTATTTGAAGAACATCTTTTCTGGATTTTTTAAGTTTATGTTTAAGATGAATATCACTTGTCGCAATAAAAGTATGTACCCTTCTCTTTGGCGCTGGACTTACCGCTTCGTAACATGCTTTTATATCTCCTTTAGAGGCTCTTGCTAAACCACATATTATAGGGCCATTTTCTTTACCTACGGCACTGGCAATTTTATTAACAGCTTTGAAATCTCCTGGACTTGCGAAAGGGAATCCAGCTTCAATTACATCTACCCCTAATCTTGCTAATTGATGGGCTATAGCAAGTTTTTCCTCAAGATTTAGACTGGCACCAGGAGATTGCTCTCCATCTCGAAGAGTTGTATCAAATATCAAAATTCTTCCAGGATCTTTTGACATTGAATGAAATAACTTAAGCTTATATTAAGCTAATTAAAAAAAATTGACTAGATATAGTTCAATAAAATTTGCTGTAAGTTTGTAACTTAAACAATAATGGTTAAAATTCTGAAGAGAAAAGTGAAATACTTAAATTATTTAAAGTATTCTTTTAGGATTAAAGCTTCCTTTTATAAAAGGTTAATTTTGATTTTTCTAGAATTTCATTCATAAATTATAAAAAGTATGAATGGGCAATACCCACCCCAAAATTTTTTAGGTCAGTTAGCGATAGTTTTACATGCTCATTTACCTTATGTCAGAAAAAATGAAAAGAACTCCTTAGAAGAGGATTGGTTATTTCAGGCGATCTTGGAATGTTATATACCACTACTTCAATCAATAGAATCTTCCAAAAATGAAAATCCTGAAAATACAAAGCTTACTATTAGTTTGTCTCCAACATTATTATCACTTCTAAATAATAAACAAATTCAAGAAACTTTCCCAAGCTGGATTAAAACAAGGAATGATTTCTTAAACGAACTGCCACTAAAAGAAAAAAATGCCTCTTCATTTTTAAATAAAAATCTTAATGATAAATATTTATATTGGCAAAATTGTTCTGGAAATTTAATTGAAAAGTTTAGAGATTTAAATAACTCTGGAAATTTAGATATACTTACTTGCGCTGCTACTCACGGATATTTGCCAATTTTAAGGGAGAATCCTGAGACTGTTAAAGGACAAATTAACACTGCAATTAGGAGCCATAAAAATATTTTTGGAACAAACCCTTTAGGTATTTGGTTACCTGAATGTGCTTATTATGAAAACTTAGATGAAATACTAATTAATTCTGGAATAAGATATGCAATTTTAGACGGTCATGGGATTCTTAATGCCACTCCAAGACCTAGGTATGGTGTGTACGCCCCAATATGCTCAAAAAAAGGAGTTGCCTTCTTCGGAAGAGATAGTGAGTCAACTTTGCCAGTTTGGTCTGCTAAGGATGGATTTCCTGGAGATAAAGTTTATAGAGAATTTCACAAAGATTTAGGATGGGAATTACCTATTTCCAAGCTCCAAAAGAAAGGTATTTCAACCAAAAGACCTTTAGGTTTGAAGTTTCATAAGATTACAGATGATAAGGTGCCATTAGGAGAAAAGGCTTTTTACTTAGAAAATGAAGCCAAAAAGAAGGCTGCAGAACATGCTGATGTTTATCTTCTCGCAAGATCCAAACAACTTGAAAAATTAACATTATCCACTTCCTTTCAACCCTTATTGGTAGCTCCATTTGATGCAGAGTTATTTGGTCATTGGTGGTATGAGGGACCTTTTTTTATTGAAAATATTTTGAAGAACTCTAGTAAATATTCAATTAAGCTTACAAATTTAAAAGAATACTTACTTCAAAAGCCAAAAATTCAGATTTGCGATCCGTCACCATCAAGCTGGGGACAAGGAGGTTACCATAATTACTGGATTAATGATGCAAATGCATGGATTGTTCCAGAGATCACAAAAGCAGGAGCTACTTTTGTTGATTTATGCTCGAAAAATTTCAAGAATGACTTATCATCAAGACTTTTCAAGCAAGCAGCAAGAGAATTACTTCTCTCTGAGTCATCTGATTGGAGTTTTATCCTAAGAGCTGGAACTACAACTGAGCTTGCAAAAGAGAGAGTAGAAAGACACTTGTTCAGGTTCTGGAAAATAGTTGAAATGATTAAAGATCATTCCAATATTAATTTAAAATTTCTTGAAGATATTGAGGAAGAAGATAAAGTTTTTCCAGATATTAATCTTGATGATTGGCGTAAATAAAAAATACTAATTTAATTTAAGCATTCCTAGTTTTACATTTAGAGGTGAATTTATAAACATTTTACTCATCACGTAAATTAGTTTTGGAAGAGGAAGTGTATTAGTAAGAAATCCTACCCATTCATTGGTGGATAATTTAAAGAAATTTAAGAAAAAACTTCTTAATTTACTCTCGTCAAAACTCATCAATCTTCTTAAACCATATTGGTAAAGTTTATGCCTTTGTGTTAACTCGTAAGGCCAAAGGATCCCCCAACCTTTTGTCGCTAGTTCAAGAGAACTTAGATTAGGTTCTTTTAGAAAGATTGCTAATTTTTCTGCAAGCAGTGGAGCTCTTCTTAATAGAGATCCGATCATATATCCTGATGCAGGATGAACCATGCTTGCTGAGCCTCCAAAACCAAGTACAAATTGTTTTTTAAATGGGAGTGGTAAATTCATTGGGAAAAGGCAATTCTCTTCATGAAAAACTTCACTTACCTTAATACCTTTACTATTCAGTCTTTTAAAAAGTCTTTTTTTAAGATTTTCTTGGGATAATGCAGGATAACTAGCTAATGAAGTTTCTTCAACAAAAAAAGTTTCATTCCCAAGATCCATTGCATAGAGAAAGGAAGGAGATGATAACTTTTCTTCATTGCTTAGATGATTTGGACGAAAATCCATTAAAACAAACTGTTCCTTTTTGACGGGTGGGGATGAAAATTTACCGACAATTCCATACGCAGCTTGTTGAGCGATTTCATTTTGGACTGGTCTTTTTACAAAATTACTTTTATGGCCACTTGCGTCAATGACTAACCTCGCCTTTATCCTTAGTCCTGAAGAACAAATAACCTCAGATAGTTTATTTTTTTCTTTAATATCTTTTGCTGTTTCATTCAACCATTTAATCCCTTTACACTTTTTTAAAAGTTCATTTTGAAAAGCTTCTTGATTTATTAAACCATAGTCATAATTATGTTTTGTTGGATTATCTCCCTTTTTATTTTCTCCATTTCCAAAAAAACTAACTGTTTTACACCACCGATGAGATAACAAAGAATCTAATCCAAATTCCTCTAATTCAGAAGCCCAAATACCATATGTATTCTCCCATTTTTCATTTGGAGATTTAGTTGATATCCCTTTTATATTTAAATCTTGCTTGGCTAATTCAGAAGCCAAGCATAGTGCTGCAGGCCCGGAACCTAGAATTAAAATATCAAGTATTTCCATATTATCTAATAAAATGATTTCTTTTAATTTTCTTTGTCTGAGTTGAATTGTTCAGTTTCTTCTATTTGTTCATGAGGAACCAATACAACTTCTGATAAATGATCACCCTCATCTAATCTTTGTAATTTCACTCCAGTAGCGGCTCTAGATTGTTGGGAAATTTTATCCGCGTTTGTTCTAACTATCACACCTTTTTCGGTCACAAAAAGTAATTCTTCTCCTTCTCCGAGGACTTTCAAACAAACTAATACATCATCTTTAATTCTAAATTTTATCGCTCTCAATCCCATGCCAGCTCTTTTTTGTAATCTAAATTGAGTTACTGGCACTCTTTTCCCTAGTCCAAATGCACTTGCTATAAGTACCCAAGGACCTTCTGAAGAGTTAACTTCGAGATTTTCATCAAATTCTTTAGTATGATCCTCATTTTTAGCCAATTGATCAACTAAATCAGATGTTAAAACATCCATAGATACAAGATTGTCTCCTTTTCTAAGATTCATGGATTTTACACCCCTTGCCGTCCTACCAAGTGGCCTTAATTCGTTTATATCTAATCTAAAATGAATCGCCATTCCTGTTCTTGATCCAATCAAAACACTATCACCTTCTCTTGATAATCTAACCCAACTTAAAGCATCTCCATCCTCAAGATTTATTGCTATTAATCCATTTGATCGAATTTTTGAGAAAGCAGAAAGTGAAGTTCTTTTTATAAATCCAGCCTTGGTTAGCATTAATAGATAGCAATCGTTATCAAATGAATTTACTGCAACAAGTGAAGTTATTTTTTCTTCTCTAGGTATTGGGAGGAGTTGAACTGATGGAGTCCCTTTAGCTGTTCTGCTGCTCATAGGAACTCTATATGCTGGGAGAGCATAAGATACACCTCTATCACTAAAAAGCAAAAGAGTATCATGATCATTACAACTTATAAATAGTTTTACTTCATCGTCTTCTTGTGTCTTTGTTCCAGCTTTACCTCTTGACCCACGACTTGTAGATTCGAATTCATTGACGGGCATTCTTTTTAAATAACCTGCTTCAGTTAATAAAACTACAGATCGGTCATTAGCGATAAGATCAATATCATCAAGACCACCTCCTAAATCAAGTATTTCTGTTTTCCTTGGAGAGGAAAATCTTTCATTGATTTTATTAAGTTCTTCAAGAATAATTTCAAAAACTCTCTCTTTACTATTCAATATTTGCTGATATTTGTTTATTTTTTGCGTTAACTCGTCATGTTCCCCTTTGATTTTATCTGCTTCTAGGGCTGTTAATCTTCTTAATTGCATTTGTAGTATTGCTTCTGCCTGTGTAGCAGATAACTCATGATCAGTTTGCAATTTTTCTCTAGCTGAAACTGTATCTTTTGCTGATCTTATTAAATTGATAATGTCATCCATAGAACCCAATGCTAACAAGAGTCCTTTTACAATATGATCTCTTTCTTCAGCTTTTTTTAATAAAAATCCTGTCCTTCGTTTTATTGTCTCCACTCTGAAGTCTAGAAAGACATATAGCATTTTCCTTAATGAAAGTGTTGTTGGCTCTCCTTTCACTAAAGCAAGGATATTTGCACTAAAGTTATTCTGTAGAGGTGTTAACTTAAATAAATTGTTTAGAACTACTTGAGGGTAGGCATCCCTTTTTAATTCAATTACTATTCTCATCCCATCTCGATCACTTTCGTCTCTTATATCAGAAATACCTTCTAATTTTTTTTCATTAACCAAGTCAGCAATTCTTTCTATCAATGCTGCTTTATTAGTCTGAAATGGCAGCTCTGTAATTATTACTGCATCTTTCTCTGCCCTGCCAGGGGACTTTATTTGCTCAATATTTGCTACACCTCTCATGGTTATTGAACCCCTTCCTGTCTTGAAAGTTTCTCTGATCCCATCTCTGCCTAATATTTGACCACCTGTTGGAAAATCAGGACCCTTAATTATTTCAAAAAGTTCTCTTTCTTCAATCAAAGGGTTTTTGATTATTGATTTAAGACCATTAATTAATTCCCCTAAATTATGAGGTGGAATATTAGTTGCCATTCCAACTGCTATTCCAGATGATCCATTTAGAAGTAGTTGAGGAATCCTAGCAGGTAAAACTGTTGGCTCTTGTTGGGAACCGTCAAAATTATCAGCGAAATCTACAGTTTCAGACTCAATATCCTCTAGTAAACTTTCATCTGTAAGAGACTGTAAACGAGATTCTGTATATCTCATGGCTGCTGGAGGGTCGTTATCTACTGAACCAAAGTTCCCATGGCCATCTATAAGCGGCATCCTCATAGAGAAATCCTGTGCCATACGAACTAAAGCGTCATAAACGGCTGTATCTCCATGAGGGTGGTATTTACCTAATACTTCTCCAACAACTCTCGCACATTTTCTGTATGGTCTACCGCTAGTTAAACCAAGTTCATACATTGCATAAAGAATTCTTCTATGAACTGGTTTTAATCCATCTCTTGCATCTGGAAGAGCACGTCCAACTATTACGCTCATTGCATACTCAAGGTATGAGCGAGACATCTCATTTCTTAGGTCAGTCTGAATAATTCGGTCGTTATCTTCGCTTAATCCTGAGTTATCAGAATCTAAAATATCAGACATATAGAAATCCTTTTTTTAATAATAATCGCTGATTGTCATAATGAATAAAAAAATATATTTATTTAATTCCCAAATACTCACATTTACACACAAATCAAAATAAAACCTGTTGTTTTTGAATAAACCTTGGCTTATTACCCCTTTAGTTGTTAATTTAATCAAAATAAAAAGAATAATTCCGTGAATATTGAACTTGGTTTAAATAAAAAAGTCAGAAGGGCTTATGGTATTGATGAAATAGCTTTAGTCCCTGGGAATAGAACACTTGATTACGATTTAACTGATCCTTCATGGTCAATTGGTGATATCAAAAGAGAAGTTCCTATCGTAGCCAGTGCCATGGACAGTGTTGTTGATGTCAATACCGCTGTAGAACTTACAAAATTAGGTTCCCTAGGAGTTATTAATATGGAGGGCATACAAACAAGATATGAAAACCCTGATAAAATATTGAACCAAATAGCATCAGTCGGTAAGAAGGATTTTGTTCCGTTAATGCAGAAGATATACAGTGAACCCGTCAAGGAGAGATTGATTTTACAAAGAATAAACGAGGTCAAAGATGGAGGAGGTATCGCTGCTTTTAGTGGGACTCCTCAAGCTGCTATTAAGTTTAAAGAAACACTTAATAATTCCAAAATAGATTTATTTTTTCTTCAAGGAACAGTTGTTTCAACTGAACATCTTGGTATTGGAGGTAAGGAAACTTTAAATATTAAAGATCTATGCCAATCTATGAATGTCCCTGTTATAGCAGGAAATTGTGTTACTTATGAAGTTGCAAAACTTCTCATGCATGCTGGAGTTGCAGGATTAATGGTTGGGATAGGACCTGGAGCGGCATGTACATCAAGAGGAGTATTGGGAATTGGAATCCCTCAAGCAACTGCAATTGCTGATTGTAGTGCGGCAAGAAATGATTACTTTAAAGAAAGTGGTCGTTATATCCCTATTATTGGTGATGGAGGAATTGTGACGGGCGGAGATATCTGTAAATGTTTAGCATGTGGATCAGATGCTGTAATGATTGGATCTCCAATAGCTAAATCCTCAAACGCACCAGGTAAAGGATTTCACTGGGGCATGGCTACTCCAAGTCCAGTATTACCAAGGGGTACAAGAATTGAAGTTGGTTCTACAGGATCCTTAGAAAGGATAATTAAAGGCCCTGCCTTACTTGATGATGGGACACATAACTTATTAGGAGCCATTAGAACCTCAATGAGTACTCTTGGGGCAAAAAATATAAAAGAAATGCAAGAAGTTGAAATAGTTATCGCACCGTCGCTTCTTACAGAGGGTAAGGTATATCAAAAAGCTCAGCAGCTTGGGATGGGCAAATAGTCAATTTAGTGCAAAATTATAAAACCTTAGTGAATTAAGTATTAAATTGAAAAATTTTCTAATTAGGAGTTATTATGAAATGATGGGGGAAACCCCATACTCCTCACACACTTAATCGCCCGATTAATCGGGCTTTTTTATATATTTTGTTACTTATATTATTTTATCTGTAATGAAATCATCACTTAAAAGATTTGCCTGCTAAATTTTCAAAAAGGAATACTTAAATTATGTCATCAGCTCCAGCCGTAACTGATTCTTCATTTGACAAGGATGTACTGCAAAGTGATCTACCAGTATTGGTAGATTTTTGGGCACCATGGTGTGGTCCATGTAGGATGGTCGCTCCAGTTGTAGAAGAAATCTCAAAAGACTTTGAAGGAAAAATTAAAGTTTTTAAATTAAATACAGATGAGAATCCAAATGTAGCTAGTCAATACGGAATTAGAAGTATTCCTACATTAATGATCTTTAAAGGAGGTCAAAAGGTTGATACCGTTGTTGGTGCTGTGCCAAAAGCAACTCTTTCGAGCACTTTAACTAAGCATTTATAAATTAAAAGCTTTGCATAAAATTGGACTAATAGACTATGGAATGGGTAATATTCATTCTGTAACGAAATCTCTAGAAAGTCTTGGAGAAGAAATTATATTAATTAAAAACTTTAATGATTCTAAGCTTTGTAAGGCGATAATACTTCCTGGGGTTGGGGCATTTGATCCAGCGATGAATAATCTCAGAAATACTGATTTAATAGATGATTTGAAAAATTGGATTAAAAGTGGGAAGTCCTTTTTTGGGATATGTTTAGGTCTCCAACTCCTTTTTGAATCTAGTGATGAAGGAAAAGTTCAAGGCCTGGGAATTTTAAAAGGAAAAATACAAAAAATACCCAATATTGTTAGCCAAAGAATCCCACACATGGGTTGGTGCCAACTTTTGCCTACAAAAAAAAATACTTTATTTGGGATTGAAGAATTAAATAATTGGGTCTATTTTGTACATTCCTATCATGCAATCCCAGATGACTTAAATATTATTGCAGCTCAGGTTGATTATGGCTCTGAAAAATTAACTGCAATGATTGAGAATGATAATTTATTAGCCTGTCAATTTCATCCGGAAAAATCTGGAAAAACCGGTGAAAAACTTTTGAGAAGATGGCTTACTAATATTCAATAATTGACAATTACTGATGAAGACAAACTTAAGATTAATAGGTGGTAAAAAACTACAAAGTCCAAATAATCCTTATACCAGACCTACAACTTTGAGAGTTAGAGAGGCTATATTTAATATTTTAAATACTAGAGTTGAAAATAGTAACTGGTTAGATTTATTTAGTGGAACAGGAGCCATATCTTGTGAAGCCTATAATCACGGGGCAAGCAAAATAATTGCAATTGAAAAAAACAAAATCAACTCAAAAATTTGCTCAGAAAATTTACTTTCGTTGGAGAATATAGAGAATAGGAGAAATGATATTGAAGTTATTTGTAAAGACGTTTTGAAATGGACAAAACCAAATTATGAGAGAAACTTATCATCTAGAAATATGGATTTAAATAAATTAAAATTTGATTTTGTTTATCTAGATCCTCCATATGATGTGGATTTCCATGAATTAGTTTTAAATCAATTATTCAATTGTAATTTTCTAAAAAAAGATTCATTAGTTATTTGTGAACATTCTCCTAATCTATTTATTAAAAAAAGTACTTTGTGGGAAACTATAGATGTAAGAAATTATGGGCAGTCAAGATTAACGTTTTTAATCAATGTCCAGCATCCCTGAACCTCTTCTGTATTGATTCCATGCACTTACGAATAATCCAAGAAGAGTTATTGGGACTAAACCTAAAACAATTCCACATAGAAGAGGCTCGATCATTTTTTTGCCTTTTTTGAATTTATTATTCACAATTGTTACATAGAGATTATTTTTTGTGTCAACATCTTCATCAACTGCAGCAGAAAGAGACATTAAAAGAGAATTCTTAAAAATTGTTTTTATTGTATTTGGAGTTTTATTGATTTGTTTTTCAATATTTTTCGTAAAACATCATGAAAATAACAAATATATTATTGAAACTCTTGAGCTTAATGGATCTGCTGAGGAAGGGGATGCTCTTTTTAAGATAAATTGTGTTGGATGTCATGGAATTACAGCAAGAGGATTAGTTGGGCCAGACTTACACTCAATAACTAAACGTTTGAATGATAAAGAGATAATAAAACAAGTTACTGGAGGCCAAACTCCTCCTATGCCAAGTTTTGAAATTGATCCTGTAAATATGTCCAATTTATTAAAATATCTTCATAGTCTTGAATGATTTTGGGAAAAAATTTTTCTAATTTAAAGGTAATATTAGTTGAACCAAATGGCCCTTTAAACGTAGGTAGCGTTGCTAGATTATGCAGTAATTTTGAAGTTGATGAATTAAGAATTGTCTCTCCAAAATGCGATATATTTTCTTTAGACGCAAAAAAAATGGCCCTTAAAGGTCAAAAATTTCTTGAACATTGTATTATTTTTGATGATCTTCAAAAAGCAATTATTGATTGTGATTTAGTTTTGGCATCTTGTGGAAGGATCGATATAAATAAAGATTCATTTTTTGTATCTTCTGAAGATATGTTTGATTGGACTTTATCCTTTAAGAAGATAAATAATTTAGCGATTATATTTGGAAGAGAGGATAGAGGCTTAACTAACAGTGAATTGCTTCTGGCAAATAAAACTTTTAAAATCCCAACCTCTCAGAATAATCCTTCCTTAAATCTTTCTCACGCTGTTTCAATAGTTTTGTATGAATTGAATAAGTCTTCTAAAAAGAATTTGAATAATGATTTAAAAGTTTTTAACTTGGCATCATCGAACGAAGTACATCATACATTTGTGGAGATAGAGGAAATGCTTTTACGTGTAGGATATCTCTTGAAACATACTTCAAAGGCAAAAATCAGTAAATTTAAGAATTTTATTTTAAGGTCAAATACATCAAGGCACGAAGTAAATGTTTTAAGAGGAATTGTCCATCAAATAAACTGGTTTTTGGACAATTCAAAGAAAAGTAAATAAGTATAAATTTGATTAGTTACTATTTTCCTGTTGTTTTAATTTGAAAGGTATATTTACTAAAAACATTTTCTGAAGTAGCATCTATTGATTATTTGAATATTTAAGAAAACTAAAACTGTGCTTACAACAAAGAAAAGAAGAGTTTTCCCTTTTACAGCTGTAATTGGTCAAGAAGAAATGAAATTGGCTCTTTTATTAAATGTTATTGATCCAAGAATTGGAGGTGTGATGATAATGGGTGATAGAGGGACTGGAAAGTCTACAACAATCAGAGCCTTAGCTGATTTGTTGCCAGCAATCGATGTTGTTAAAGACGATCCATATAATAGTTCATTAGTCGATCCTGATTTGCAAAGTAAAGAAGTTTTGGAAAAAATTACTCAAGGAGAAAATCTAGAGAGTATTCAAAAACAAGTACCTATGGTTGACTTGCCTTTAGGGGCTACTGAAGACAGACTTTGTGGAACCATTGATATAGAGAAGGCTTTGAGTGAAGGTGTTAAAGCATTCGAACCTGGATTGTTGGCTAAAGCTAATAGGGGTTTACTATACGTTGATGAAGTGAATTTGCTTGATGATCATTTAGTTGATGTACTTCTAGATTCGGCGGCTTCCGGATGGAATACAGTTGAAAGGGAGGGAGTTTCAGTTAGACATCCTGCGAGGTTTGTTCTTATTGGTTCAGGCAATCCAGAAGAAGGTGAATTAAGGCCTCAGCTATTGGATAGGTTTGGGATGAGTGTGGAGGTTAAGACAGTTAGAGATGCTGAATTAAGAGTTCAAGTAGTGGATCAAAGAACCTCTTTTGACGATAATCCTGATGAGTTTTCATTGAGTGTTGAGAAAAAGCAGAATGAACTTCAGCAAAAGGTTATTAAAGCTCAAGAAATATTAAATTCTGTTCAAATGGACGATGACCTAAGATTGAATATTTCTGCAATCTGCGGTGAACTAGATGTTGATGGTTTACGTGGAGATATTGTTACAAATCGATCGGCAAGGGCAATTGCAGCCTTTGAGGGCAGAACTGAAGTGCAAGAAGATGATATAGCAAGGGTTATTTCTTGTTCTTTAAGACATAGACTAAGAAAAGATCCTCTAGAACAAGTTGATTCAGGTGAAAGAGTCATTCAAGCTTTTTGTAAAGTATTCGATTTAAATGAAAAAGAAAATCTTTCAAAATTTCAATTGTCTGCTGAAGCTCAATAATAGTGAGAATAATTGGAATTGACCCTGGATTAGCTAGAGTTGGTTATGGAATAATTGAGATAGAAGATGAAAGAAAGATATTATTAGATTGCGGCGTTATTGAGACGGGTAAGGATAAAAAAGAAGGAGATAGACTTTATGAGATATTCCAAGATCTTAATGAATTAATAAATCATTGGAACCCAACAGCAGCCGCGGTAGAAAAATTTTTCTTTTACAGGTCAAGCACTACCATTAGTGTGGTTCAGGCTAGAGGCGTGATTATGATGGTATTGGCCTCTAAAAAAATTCATATTAGTGAATATTCACCTGCTCAGATAAAATTAACAATTGCTGGGTCTGGAAAGGCATCTAAGAAAGAAATTCTTGATGCGGTTATGTATAACTTAAATCTTAACAAACCTCCAAAACCTGATGATTCAGCAGATGCATTGGCTATAGCACTGACAAAACTAAATGAAGATGGCTTTAACTAAAAATTTAATATGATGATCCTTGAAAATAAGAAATTAGAAAGGGATAAGTTTATAAAACTAAGAGATGGGATTTCTTTTGATCAAAGAGAAAATGTAGAAAAGAATGTAAGAATATACGTTGATTCATTTGCTAAGGAATATAAAAATATTGGTTATATAGCAATATATTGGCCTCTAAAAAATGAAGTAGATATAAGAAGTCTTAAGAAAAAATTTTCTTTAGCTTTGCCAAGATGTAAAGATAAAAATGAATTGTTATTTTATCCATGGGATGAAGAACCTCTTACAAAAGATTCTGAAGGGATACTTAGTCCAAATAATTCTTTTTCATTAAGTTATAAACAGATAAGTATGATTCTTGTCCCATGTCTTTCTGTAGATAAAAATTTAACAAGATTAGGTTATGGAGGAGGTTATTTTGATAAACTAAGGACAAATAATAATTGGAGAAATGTTCCATGCATTGGAGTATTAGCTTCCAATTGTGTAAGTACGATTCCATTAACCAGAGCTAAGTGGGATATTCCTTTATCGGGGTTTATCACAGAAAAAGAAATATTTGTATAATAGAAAACTGATAAAGCGATTAATTTATAGTTTCAAAAAATGGAAAATCAGGAAAAATACAATAATTTATCAAGACTAGTAGAAAAGTTGAAGAAATCAGAAGATCCAAAAAGAAAATATGAATACATTTTGTGGTTAGGGAAAAAATTGAAAGAACCTAATAATGAAATCCTTGTTGAAGAAAATAAAGTTAAGGGATGCGTTTCAGAAGTTTTTGTTAAGCCAAATATTAAAGGTGGTAAATTATTTTGGGAGGGATATTCTGATGCCCTAATAACAAAGGGTTTATTGGCATTTTTAATTACTGGTTTAAATGAATTAACACCAAATGAGGTTATTAAAATAGATAAGAAATTTATTGAAGATACTGGTTTGAGGTCAAGCTTAACTCCTTCTCGGTCAAATGGTTTTTTAAACATATTATTGAAAATGCAATCTCAAGCAAATGAATTTTTGTAGGCCTAATAATATAAAATTAAACTCAAAGTTAAAAGAAATAAAAAATGAGAAAATGCAAAATTGGGATCATAGGTTTTGGAACCGTAGGCTCAGGTATTTATAAAATATTAAGTTCTGAAGTTGATTCACATCCAATTCTAAAAGAAATAGAAATTGCAAAAATAGCAGTTAAAGATCTTAATAAAAAAAGGGATATTGAGCTAGATAATAATTTATTAACTGATGATCCATTTAAATTAATTAATGACCCCTCTATAGATGTAATTGTTGAAGTTATGGGTGGGGTTGATTTAGCAAAAGATATTATTCTGCAATCATTAAAATTAGGTAAATCTGTTGTTACAGCAAATAAAGCTGTCATCGCAAGATATGGAGAAGAAATATATAAAACTGCCTCTAAAGAAGGAGTATATATATTGTCAGAGGCGGCAGTTTGCGGAGGGATCCCTATAATTGAACCCTTAAAAAGATCATTAAAAAGTAACAGTATAAAAAAAATGGTTGGAATAATAAATGGCACAACAAATTTTATTCTTTCAAAGATGACAAATGAAAAAGCTGATTACAAGGAAACCTTAAAATTGGCCCAAAGCCTTGGGTATGCAGAATTTGATCCAACTGCAGATGTTGAGGGCCATGATGCTGCTGATAAAATTTCAATTCTTAGTGAACTTGCATTTGGAGGGAAAATCAAAAGGGAGGAGATTCATGCTGAGGGCATTAGTAAAATTAATCTAAAGGATATTGAATATGCCAATAAATTAGGGTTTGAAATAAAACTTTTAGCTTTATCCGAAAAGGGACAAATTAATAGTAATGATTCACTCTCTTTGAATATTTGGGTAGGACCTTCTTTGATTCCAAAATCTCATCCATTGGCAACAGTTAAGGGAGTTAACAATGCCTTATTGATAGAGGCTGATCCTCTTGGAGAGATAATGTTATACGGTCCAGGTGCAGGGAGCGGCCCAACTGCTGCATCAGTGGTATCAGACATATTAAATCTGCATGCCGCCTCAGTAAAAAATAATAATTTAATCGATCCATTATTATCTTTTTGTTTCTGGAGAAATTGTCATATCATCGAATCTTCACAAATAAATAAAAAAAATTACCTTAGAATCATTTGTCTTGATAGTCCAGGTGTTATAGGAAAGATTGGAGATATTTTTGGAAAGAATAATGTATCAATCGAATCAATTGTTCAACTTGATGCAAGTGATGACAAAGCTGAAATTGTAGTTATTACTCATGAGGTCAATAATGGAGACTTTGAGAGGTCGAAAGATGAAATAAATTCGCTAAATGAAGTCAAAATTATTGCAAGTCAATTAAGTTGTATTTAAAAAAATAGTTTGCAAATTTCTTCATAGCTTGGTAAACCGAAGAAAGTAAGTGTTTGGTTTTAGCACCTTAATGATTCATTCAAAACTATTAGATAATAATAATGAAAATAATAATTTAATTTTTTCTGAAAACCTATATAAAGGTGCTTGTGTAAAAATTAAAAATAGCAGTAAGACTTTTCAAGTAATTGGTTTAAATAGAGGTAAAGAAATTTGTTGGGTGAGAGAGTGGCCTTTTGCCTGTAATTCTAAAAAAACATTTGCTTTAGAAATTAGTCAAATAACCTTACAAATTTTCTGCTCAAATAATTCTTCAGAATAATTAAGAACTAAGGAAATATGAAAAAAAAAATTGTTTTATCAATATTTATAATTTTAATTTCTTTTTTACAGAATTCTTGTGGCTCAAAAAGAATATCTAAAAAAATCATAGTAGCAAGTTCTGGAAAAATCGAATCTTTAGATCCAGCCAGAGCAAATACTCTTAAAGCAATTCAATTAATCAGTTCTCTAGGAGACACATTATATGAATTAAATTCTGATGGAGAATTAATTCCTGAATTGGCCTCGGGGATGCCAATTATTTCAAAGGATAGACTTCAAATAACTATCAATTTAAGAAAGAATGTCTTTTTTCATGATGGAACTTTATTTAACTCAAATGCTATGAAGTTTACCTTTGATAGATTCAAAAGAATTGGAACGATGAACTATATTTTAGGAAATAAGATTAAATCAATAGAAACGCCAAGTGAATATTCAGTCATAATAAATTTGAATAAACCATCAAGTTCTTTAAATGGTTTACTTACATCAGTAAATTTAACCCCTATATCTCCAACATTTTACAAACAATATTCTGATAAGTTTTTAAATGAAAAATTTGTTGGTACTGGCAAGTATGTGCTGACCAGTTTTTCTAATGAAGTTCAATCAATTGATCCATATTTGAATTATTGGGGTGAAAAGCCCTTAAATAACGGCGTTAGTTTTGTGGGCTATTCAAATTCATCCTCTCTTTTTGGGGCTTTAAAAAGTAAACAAATTGACGTGCTTTTATCAAATTCAATTGATGATAGTCAGAGAAAAAGTTTAAATGATTTAAGCAAAAATAAACAGTTTAAAGAAGGCAATAGCCCTTTCACTGAATTAAGTTTTATAAGCCTCAAAACTAGTTCTTATCCCTTAAGTAATCTTAATTTAAGATTGGCTTTGGCAAAAAGTCTTAATAGAAAATTGATTAGTGAGAAAGTAAGTTATGGATTAAGGATGCCATCTAGATCAATTATTCCTCCGATATTAAAAAAAGATAATCAAGAACTTTGGCCTAAATATAATTATTTAGAAGCGAGAAAGTTATTGCAAAAAGAAAATTATTGCAATGGAAATATTCTAAAAATACCCCTTACTTATAGATCGAATGTACCAGCTGACAAGCTTATTGCGCTTACATGGCAAGAAGAAATTAGAAATTCTTTGAAAGATTGTATTGATATTGAACTCAATGGGGTTGAATCTACAACAGTTTATAAGAATCTAAGTTTAGGAATTTATACGGCAGTTCTTCTCGATTGGACTGGGGCTTATTCAGATCCAGAGGCTTATCTTACCCCTCTTTTAAGTTGTAATGAAATATTTGACGGCATATGTAAAAAAGGAGAATCAGTTTACAGCGGTAGTTTTTGGGGATCGAATAAAGTGGAAAGTTTATTTCTTGAGAGTGAAAAAATAAGTGGAATTAAAAGATTAGAAAAACTTGTTGAAATTGAAAAAATAGCAGCAAGTTCAATACCTTATATTCCTATTTGGATCTCCTCTCAAAAAGCATGGTCACAAAATAAAATATCAAAACCTATTTTTAATGGTGCAGGAATAATTTCTTTAAGTGATCTTGAGTTAATTAATGAGTAGAAATTTAAATAAACTACTAAATTATTCCTTATTAAAAATTTCATTAATACCGATAATGTTATGGATAATTTCTTCATTAGTTTTTATTTTATTAAGAGTTGCTCCCGGCGATCCTGTCGATGCCATACTTGGATCTGGTGCAGATGAGGTTTCTAGGGAATTTCTAAGAAATAAATTAGGGCTAAATGAACCTTTAATAAATCAATATTTTTCATATATTAAAAATATATTGCACTTAGATTTTGGCCAATCTCTTAGTACCCAAGAGCCAGTACTTAATATTATTATAAAGTCATTGCCTGCAAGTCTTGAGCTTGGATTCTTTTCAATATTAAGTGCCATACTATTAGGATTTACATTGGGATTTATTGGCTTAAGAAATAGAGGGAAAAAGACTGATTATATTGCGAGAATATTAGGAATTGCTACATATTCGATCCCTCCTTTTTGGGGTGCAATGTTAGCTCAATTATTATTTTCTGTATTTTTTAATATTTCCCCAATTGGAGGGAGATTTCCTATATTTCAGCAACAACCCCAAATAACAGGTTTTCTAGTGTTAGATAGTATTCTTTCAAATAATATTATTGCCTTGAAAGATAGTCTTTATCATCTCGCACTTCCTTCGATTACCCTTGGCTTTTTATTAAGTGGTATATTCAGCCGCTCATTAAGAGTAAATTTGGATAAGACATTAAAAAGTGATTATGTAAATGCTGCTATATGTAGAGGAATATCGAGGAAAAAAATATTTTTAAATCATGCATTGCCTAATGCTTTATTGCCAATTGTCACTATTTCTGGCATAACTATGGCTTCTTTAGCAGGAGGTGCTCTGTTGTTCGAGGTGACTTTCTCATGGCCAGGTATAGCTTTAAGATTACATGAAGCTATTTCTCAAAGAGACTATACATTAGTTCAGGGAATTGTAATTTTTACCTCTGTACTTATAGTCTCTCTAAATCTCTTCGTGGATATTTTAATCGCATATTTAGATCCACGAATAGAGTACTAATTTTCGGAAATTTCTTTTATCGTTTCAAGATCTAAAAGATGGAAGTCGAGTCCCAAATCTCTTTGGTTTTTAACTACATTAGGGATCTTTTGGTCTTTAATATTTTTTAAAAATTCAACTATAAATTTAGTAGATAAATCTTGTACTAATATTGGCTCTGAACCAATAAAAGATTCACTTATTTTGAAGAGGTCATTATTTTCTTCATAGCTTTTATTAATTCTTATTGGAGAGAAATGACTTGCTCCTTCAATAATTAGAAATCTATTTGATGGATTATTTAAAGCATAAAAAACTCTAAATTGTTCATTCATTAACGGTGTAATAAGGTCATAAGTACCACCTATTAGAAGAGTTGGTGCTTTAATGCCTGTACTATTTTCTTTTGGCCATACTAGACTACCAAATGAATTAAAACCTACTATGGCACTGGCCTTATTAGTGTTATTTTTCTTAGGGAATGGTATTTCACTCAACTGACATTGAAGTAATTTTGATAAATTTGTTACCGCAAAGTCTTTTAATGCTGAATCACATTTTTCCTCTAGTTGATCAGTAGGTTTCTTGCCTTCATATAAAAGTGCTATTAAAGCACCAAGTGAATGCCCCATTAAAATATATGAATTATTAGGTAAACCAAATTCTCCATTTTCATGAGCTTTCAATACAGCCCCTAAATCTTTAATTCTATATAAGAAAAAGTCTGCACTTCCTGGTATTGTTTCCTTACCATCGAGTACTTCTATGAATGATTCTAAATTACTCCCTCTATGATCTATGAATAGTATTGGCCAGCCTCTTTTAGCCAATTCGTTACCTATCCATTTGAAATTATTAATTTCGCCTCCAAGTCCTGGCATAAATATTATCAATTCTTTATCAAAATTTGTTTTATTGTTTTTCCATATTTCAATTTCAAAAGGTTTCACTCGGTGAGGAACATAAATTTTTTTTTCAATTTTTATTAGATCTTTAGTTGATTTTTTTTCAGTATTTTTAAAGGCATTTTGTTTAGTTCTTTCAAGTTTATTTAATTTGGACAACAGTTCTTGTTGCATTGATAATTCATTTTTCCAAGATGAAATTATTAAAATTAGATTATCAATATCTAATGAAATTTCTTCTGATGGTAATGCCTTTATGATGTCTAAAGTTGAAACTTCTTTTTTTTGATCTAATAAATTTTCTATAGTGTTATATATTTCTGTTCCATTATTGTCATTTGGAACTTTAATGCTTTTGCTTAATTCTGTAAGAATTTTACGCCCTATCCAACTTCTTAATATTTCTCTATTTAATCCCTCTTCTTTGAAAACTGGAAATTCTAAAAATTTTGATAATTCAAAAACCCTTATAAATCTATTTTTTTTTAACCAATCTATTAATTCTGTTGAATCATCTTTGTATTTTTCTAATTTTGATAATTGTTCTATAGTAAGAGGGATTTCCATCTCTTCAAACTTAATATTTATCTTTTCAGCAGCCTTTAAACCATTATTAAAAAATAAACCACAAAAACTAAAAAAAATTATAAAAATGTATTTCACTAGTGATTAGTCCAAATAGTTTACAAATTAGCAAAAATTGGTGGATTCAATTTCCTTATCATTTGAGGTTAATAACTAAGATAAGATTTTTCGCTGCATTTGGAGCAGGAGGTGTTATTTATTTAACATCACTTATCTTTAATAACCTTGGATTATCGGCGACAGATATTGGCTTGGGATTTACCATTTCAGCAATAATTGGAACCGTAACAAGACTCTTTACAGGAAATTATCTTAATAAAACGGGAAAAATACAATTTCCGATAATTACTTCTTCAATACTAAGTATTGCCGCTAGCTTATGCCTCATTTTTTCAAGAGATACTTTTTTGTACATAATTGGACAATCACTTGTTGGGGCTGCTGCAGGAATATATTGGCCTGCCGCAGAGTTTGGGGTGCCCTATTTTTGTCATCCTATCGAAACACGTAAAGCTTATGCCCTTGTTAGAAGTTCGGAAGCTTTAGGAATATTTCTAGGGGTATTCTTAGGGGGGTATTTGACGAATTTTTTGTATTCTAAATCAATATTTATAAATGATATATTTTGCATGTTAGTTATCACGTATTTAATATCTAGAAATAGTTCTTCTATAAAAAGAAACTTAGAAAATTTTCAAAAAAAATTAGTAGATCCAATTAATAAGGGACAATTGAAATGGAATAAAAATTCAACAATAATAATTTTATCTATTTTATTGATAACCACCTCTTTAGCCTTGATACAAGTAACTTTGCCTCTGGATCTTGTTAAAGGTGGAGTATATCGCAATGCATTAAGCAAAGAAATTATTAGTCTTATAATTTCTATTCAGTTAATTTTATTGTTGTTTTTACAATGGCCTGTAGGTTCTTGGATATCTAAGAAAGAAAGATTATTTGGCTTGAAATTTAGTTTAATAAATTTCTCTTTAGCTTCATTTTTATTATTTATTTCTAGTTATTTAAATATCCCAGCGTTTTATTTAATTTCTTTGGCATTGATTTTAGTAAGTTTAGGGACTGCTTCATTTCTTCCAACATCAACAGATGTCGTTTTCAGAATAGCTCCTTCAAATAAAAAAGGTTTTGCACTTGCTTTATTATCACAATGTTTCGCTATGGGTTATTTTTTTGGACCATTTATTTCAGGACGCATATTAGATCTATTTGGTTATGCTTCAATAATCTGGCTTTCAATTTCTTGTTGTTGCTTTATTGCATTTACAATTTTATTTAAGAGATTATTTTAATTAATCTTTTCTAATTCAATAATTCTTCTCTCTCTTAGAAATAAGAAAAAAGGTGCAGAGAATGCGAAGGCTATAAGAAAAGTTCCAATGTATACAACCCACATATTCTTCATGTTTAGTTTTTTTGATTCATTCACTATCCATATAAAAATAGCGCTTGCACCTACTAATAAGTCTCTAGAAATTGACTGAGCTGCAGGGTTTGCATTCGCTAAAGAAATGAAGTTATTTATATCAAAGCTGTTTCCATATTCCCTAGCAAATTCGAAATTTGCCAACATTGGCAGAACAGCCCCCAAAATTGATAGAAAAAGGTAAAGAAAAGATAGTATCTGTTTATTATCTTTTAAAATGTTAAATGAATTCACTTGTCAAAAATATTTCTTTTAATAATAGTATTTAAAAGCTTATGGTTGTTGAAAAGAATAATAAAGTTGAAGACTATAAATTTAAAAAAGGAAATTTAAATTTTGCCGTTGTTGGTCATGTTGAGTGGATAAATTTTTTAAATGTTGATCAATTACCAAAACCCGGAGTCATTTCTCATTCTGAAAAGTCCCTTGAGTATCCAGCTGGTGGTGGATCTATTATCGCGAAAATACTTTCTGATTTAACTTTAAACCAAATTCATTTTTTTACGTCATTAGGTAATGATGATTATGGAGATAAGTGTTTCAAGATTCTCTCAAATATGGGAATTAAGTTGCATGTAGCTTGGCGTGATAAACCAACTAGAAGAGGATTTAGTTTAATTGACGCTCAAGGTGAAAGAGCAATAACAGTTATTGGAGAAAGGTTAGCTCCAACTCATAAAGACAATTTAGAATGGAACATTTTAAAAAAAATGGACGGAATTTTTATTACTGCATCTGATTCAGAGATTTTTAAAATTGCTAGATCAGCTTCAATACTGTGTACAACTCCAAGGGTAGGATTAAACACAATTAATAATTCAAATGTTCTTTTAGATGGATTAATAGGCAGTAATCTTGATCCCGGAGAAGTTTTTTCTTTTTCTGAATTATCGTTAAAACCCAAATATACTATTAAAACCGAGGGAGAGAAGGGTGGCATAATATTCCCTGGAGGAAGATATAAGGCTCTTAAAAACAAAAAATTAAAGGTTGATTCTTATGGATGTGGTGATTCTTTTGCTGCGGGTATTCTTTATGGAATGGCATCTAAATGGGATATAGATAAAAGTTTAAATCTTGCTAAAGTAATGGGAAGAGATGCTAGTGAATTTTTCGGACCATATGAAAAAAATGATGAAAAATAATTGAATTAACAATTACATGAGCAATCAAGAAAATAAAAATAAAAATATTCTTGTAGAAAATATTATTGTTTTCTTTTTATTTACTGTTTATTTAGTTTTTAATTCTTTAAAAACTTTATCTAAAATTTTTTCCTATGGAATCATAAAAAAAGAAATACTAACTACTAAAAGTAACTTAGGCGTAGATATTAAAATAAAAATTAAATAGTTAATGAATATATTTTTATTTTTTCTAATTTTAGGAGTTATTTTTTTGGTCTACAAAAAAATTAAATCTAAAAAACCAAAGAACTTAAAATTAAACAAATTTAAAAATAAACTTCAAAGCACGCAAACAAATATTGAAAGAATTTTTTTAAGAGAGGAAGAAAAAACCTTTTC
Source organism: uncultured Prochlorococcus sp. (assembly GCF_902616385.1). Taxonomy (GTDB): domain Bacteria; phylum Cyanobacteriota; class Cyanobacteriia; order PCC-6307; family Cyanobiaceae; genus Prochlorococcus_A. The sequence goes on from NZ_CACMSM010000006.1 coordinate 65,704, forward strand.
AAACCCTAATATAAATATTTATATTGGGGTTTATGACAACGAAGAAAATATAAATAGAAAATCCAATATACACAGAGCAAGGCTTTCAAAATTTAAGAAATCCAAATTAAATGGCGAAATGATATTTCAAGATGATGAACGAAGAATTTATAAATTTGATAATGGTAAGAAAGTTTATTTATAAAAAAGTTTTCTTATAGTTTTGTTCTAACTACACTCAAGACTTTCTCTGGTTGAAACGCCTGTTGTTGGATTGATCCCATCAGCAATTTCACAAAGATTTCTTTGATCTTCGCTGTCAAGAATAGCGTAAGAAAAATCTGCTCCTTCTATTTGAGCTCCTGCAAAACTGCTACCTGATGCGATCATATTTATTAAAACAGCATTTCTAAGATCTGTTTTCTGGAAATTAACTCGATCAGAAAGAGTATCCGTCAGGTCGATTCCATTTAAATTGGAACCTTTTAAATCAGAAAGGGTTAAGGTTGTTCCATGTAAATCAACGTCACTAAAATCTGCATCTCTCGCAACTGCTCCAGCTATAGATGACAAATGAAGATCCTCTCCATGGAAATCAAATCCTGTAATATTAGATCTTACATAACTTGGAACTTCATCTCCCTCGCCCTTAACAGCAACATTTGCTCCAGCAAAAACTGGAGAGGATAAAACTAAGAAAGAAAAAGTTATGCATAAAAGATATTTTAAAAATCTGAAAAATTTCATACTAGAGAATTCGAATATTATTATTTTATAACAATTAGATAATTTTTTAAATCGATGAATAAATTTAGAATCCCTTTTTAAGATTATTTAACACTATAAATTTTAAATCTAGGCTCTAAATTAGTTATACAATCTAGAAGTTTTTTATTATCTTTGCTATTGGTAACTTTGAATTCAGATTCAACTGTACCGCCTTTGTCTCTAATGGCTTGATTTAAAACTATGGAACCGTTTTCGTCAGATACCGATCTATGAAAAGTTCCTCTAGGTATCCTTAAAATATATCCGCAAGATTCTAATCTAACTTTATAAAAAGGATAATCCCAACCGAAATTTACAAGAAAAAATGTTCTACCCCCAGAGATAGCTAATAGATTGTCTTCTTGATTGTGATGAATGTAAAATTGCCAATTATTAGAATCTTCATCATTTGGAGGACTAACTGCAGGACCACTGTGAATAACTAGATCTCTATAATTTGATTCATTAACACTAATATCAAAAAATCTTACATCTTTTGTATCGCGAAATTTTTCATAACTTATCAATTCAAACATTTTTGATTTATTTGATTTGATAACTGGAATTTCTAAACTTGAGTTCAATTTTCTTTAAAGATTAAACAAATGAAAACAGATATATTCATCTAAGAACGTATCAATTAACACTAAAAAAGAAACATATTATTATTTATATTTTTCATCATTTAAAAGATTAAAAATTTAGTCTTTATTTAATCTCAAGAGGTTTGATTTCCCAGGATAATGTATTTTCTAGATTATTTTTTCCTATAAAGTTTCCTGTAATTACAGAGGTTAAATTAGATTTTGAAGATGATACCAATGTTAAATATCTATCATCTATTAATCCTTTCCCGCTTGGATCAAAACCTCTCCAACCAGCACCTGGAATATATAACTCAGCCCAAGCGTGTAAATCTAACTCAGAGGGTAATGGATCTTCAAAATGATAACCACTTACAAACCTACTTGGGATACCTATAGACCTGCAAGCTTCAACCATTAGCATTGCTAAATCTCTGCATGAACCTATACGTTCTCTAAGTGTTCTGCTAGCCGGCCATGCTGGACCTGTATGTCTTTTGGTATATTTAACCCGATCTTGAATAATTTCTATTAGCTGGTAGGTAAATGATAATGCGTTATTAATGCTTCCTGCTAATGCTTCTTGGGCAAGTTCTACAGCAGAGGGATCGTGTTGTCCATTAGGCATCCATCCCTCTAATGCTCCCTGCAAATCTCTGTTGATAATACTTCTACAAAAAGGTAATGTTAAATCTCTATTTTTAACTCCATCAATAATGTTTGGATGTTTAATAGTTTCAACTTCACTGATTGATTCAATAATTAAATTATCTGTTAATCCATTGAATCTGATTCTATTAATCTCTTCTCCGCTGGCAGCAAGTAATGGATAAATAATTTCTGGTTCTGGGGTTATTTTTAATTCAAAATTTTTTAGCTTTTGGAATCCATTTGACCTTGGCTTTATACATAATCTATGCTCGCCTAATTGAACAGGATCTTCGTATTTATATTCAAGTTTGTGAATGTATTTAATTCTCATTAATAAACTTATTAATTAATAAAATATTTTTCTTGAATGAGATCATTTAATTTATTTAAATCCATTTGCAATGAATCGATTGCCTCATGTAAACCATCATTGATTATATCTTCAATTCTGATATAACTCCACTTTGCTTTAAGCAAACCTCTCATGCATTCTAATTCTGAAGGATTTTCAGCACTTGGAGAGGTATCTATTGTTTTAAGAGTATTGCTTATCCCATCAAGACAGTATCTTACTGATCTAGGGAAAATTGGATCAAGTAAAAGAAATCTCGCAACTGAATTAGGCTTTATAGAATTTTGCACTGCTTTCCTAAACATTTGATAAGCTCCAGCTGAGCGTAAAAGTGCAATCCATTGCAGCTCATCAAGAACTCCTCCAAGTTCATCTAAGCTGGGTAGGAGTAGATAATATTTAACATCTAAAATTCTTGATGTTTTGTCAGCTCTTTCGATTAATCTACCAAGAATGCTGAATCTCCAGGCAAGATCTTTGCTTAGAGTCGCATCTGTAATTCCATAAAAAAGCTGACATTCCCTCCTTATTTCACTTAATTGTTCTTGTCTTGGTTTATTCCATATTGCCTCTCCTTCTTGCATATTCCAATATAAAATATTAATCTGTTCCCACATTTCTGTAGTCATGACATCTCTGATTTGTCTTGCATTTTCTCTTGCCATTTGAATGCAAGAAATTATGCTATTTGGATTTAAACGATCTCTTATTAAAAAATTAATAACGTCATCAGGTTTTTTCTCTGGGAATCTTTTATCAAAAGATTCTCTGTCACTAGAAGCGTCAATTAACGGGAGCCAAGGTTCTGCACTTCCTGGCGGACAATCTAATGACATTGCTTCGCTTACTTCAACGAAACGAGATATGTTTTCCGCACGTTCTAAATAACGATTGATCCAATATAGAGATTCTGCTACACGACTTAAAAGCATATTATTCACCTACAACCCATGTATCTTTGCATCCTCCACCTTGAGAAGAATTAACGACTAATGATCCTTTTTTTAATGCTACTCTGGTTAGCCCGCCTGGGCTAACCCATGAATCTTTTCCTCTTAAGATATATGGTCTTAAATCAACATGACATGGATATAGTTCTCCATCACATAACGATGGCACAGTAGATAATTCTAATGTTGGTTGTGCTATGAAATTTCTAGGATTATTTTTAATTTTATTAGCGAATTCTTCTATCTCACTCGTTGTTGAGTGAGGGCCAATTAACATTCCATAACCCCCAGCCTCAGCGACAGACTTAACAACAAGTTTTGATAAATTTTCTAGAACATATTCACGATCCTTTTGATAATGACAAATATACGTTTCTACATTTTTAATAATAATATCTTCATCAAGATAATATTTAATCATTTTGGGAACAAAAGAATAAATCATTTTGTCATCTGCTATACCAGTACCAGGTGCATTTGCTAAAGCAACATGGCCTGCCTTAAAAACATTAAGTAATCCGCTAACACCAAGACAGGAATCTTTTCTGAAATTAAGAGGATCTAAGAAATCATCATCAATTCTCCTGTAAATGACATCTACTCTTTTTAATCCAGAGGTAGTTTTTAAATATACATAATCATCATTACAAACTAAGTCATGACCTTGAACTAGTTGGATGCCCATTTCTTGCGCTAGATAACTATGTTCAAAATAAGCACTATTAAAAATTCCTGGAGTTAGTAGAACTATCTTGGGAGTGTCAGTCCAAACAGCGAGTTCTTGAAGCGTTTTTAAAAGATATGATGGATACTCATCAATTGGTTTTACTATTCTTCCTGAGAAAAGATTAGGAAAAATATTTTTCATAACTAATCTATTTTCTAAAAAATAAGCAACCCCAGAAGGGCATCTTAAATTATCTTCTAAAACATGCCAATCTCCTTTTCTATCCCTTATTAAATCAAGTCCTGAAATTTGACACCATTTATTTAGTGGAGGTTTGAAACCTATCATCTGAGGTCTCCAACCTTCTGAACTCTCTATTAATTCTCTTGGAATTATTCCATCATTTATTATTTTTTGAGAATTATAAATATCATCAAGGAATAAATCAATTGCCTCAAGCCTTTGTTTTAGACCTTTTTCTAACGTTACCCAATCATCTTTACTAATTATTCTGGGAAGTGGATCAAAAGGCAATATTCTCTCAGTACCTTTTAAACCAGTATCGTTTAATCTAAAAGTTGCACCATGTCTTAGTAATAATTTTTTTGCGGCAGAGTGATTCCTATTTAATTCTTCAAGTCCCATATTATCTAAAGAGGAAAGAAGTGGAATCAATATTTCTCTAGCAGAGTTAACATTGTCCTTAAAGTATTCATCAAAACTATTTTTAGGCTGATAACTTGAAAACATATATTTCATCGTTTAGTAACTTTTACTTTAGCTTTATATCTTTATTCGTATTTATGGCTACCAAAAATAATATCTCTTGACTTGATCTATATCATTATTTTGATCATTGAAGTATATTTCTTAAAAATCTAAAAAGCATGAGTTCTAGTAATTGGCAATTTGTTTTTTTTAGATATTTTGCAAGCTTTCTTTTTATCCTCTCTCATAGTTTGCTTGTTCTTGATCATCTACCAGTAGGGGCAGCACTTCATGGACTTGGGGAAGTTTTTATTGCGCCTTGGGCTTTTAGGGAAAGAGCATGGGATCTTGTTGTTATTGCAGTTTTATTTTTCTTCTTTGATATCTGGGGACTTATAAACACTCCTTGGAATTAACTAGTATTATTTATTTACTAATACCGGGAAAATCATAATAAAAATGAAGTCTTATTTTAATCAAATTTATAAGATAATTTTTCTTTTATTACTTACTTATAGTTCCAATTTATATTCACATAATTTATTTAATGGTGGTTGTAAAGATCATTGTAGGCAAGAACGTAAAGTAATAAGTAATAAAAACAATTTAAAAAATATTGATGATCAAGTAAATATTGAGAGTAAAAATTCTTGTTTAAATAAATCTCTTTGCAGGGGATGATAAACTAAAAAATTTCTAAATTTTCTAAATTGGATCTTTGATAACTATCATCAAACTACTATTTGCTTGATAATTTTTATTAGGATTTAATTGATTTTTAATTAAAAAAATAAAAGCATATATCAACGGTAAAAGTAATGATGAAGCAGCAACTAAAGCGATTATCTGGTTTAATCTAATAAATGGTTTTTTTACAAGATCCTCTCCGCACAAGCCACAAATCAAATTACCTTTTGAAGAATGTTTTTGAAATTGATATTTAGGATTGCAATATGGGCAATAATATCGAACCATTTTTAAATTTAATTGATTTAATCATTATCTATAAAACTAGAAGAAAGTCATCCTATAAAAAAAAGAGGGCTTATTTAAGCCCTCTTTTATCTTTTACTTATATTTTTTACTGAAGTTAATAACTTACCTAAATCATGGATCCTTGTTGCTAACTTCTTTTAAGCTAATGCTCACCAAAATTAACTAATTGTCTTTAACTGGGGCAAAAACTCTAGAATTAAGCTTGTTTCTTAAAGGGCACCTAAACGATGCAGAAGAAGGAAGCTTAGACATTAATAAAAAATAATTGGAGCAGTTAATTAAATTAGTTCGGTTTATTCCGAAATTTCAGGCAGGCTATCGATCATTTTGAAAGACCTCCTAGAACTCAACAATATAAAATTAGGAAAATATTTCTCTTAAGACAATCCGTTTTTATACGCATTGCTTTTTTATTAAAAGTGTCCGAGAGTGGTAATCAATAGCGTTAATTTTTTTGGGATATTTTTAGTAAGTTTTGCTTATTTCTTTTGATATTTAATTCGACTATCTTGATTTTAAATAATTGAGGAACTCTTTTATGAATCATTCGAAAGAAGTAAGGAAAACTGATCAAGCTAATCCTATAGACGAATATTTTCAATGTCTCTCATATTGCGATATTCACCCAAAAGGTATAGATAATGATTGTGAAGTTATTTGTATGGAAAGACATTTAAAAGCTAATTATTGGTAATTTTATAAATTTCTACTTTTACTTAAACCCCTTAGAAAAAAAATTAGTACGAACTTTAAATTTCCATACATTTACTACACCTTTTGCATTAACTGCTGCAAGTGCACAATCATCAGGTCTCCATGATATTGCCCCTACCAAATCTCCGGCGAATGCAGCCCCAACTGGGTCTCCATTGCCGTCATTTTTTAGGAAACTTGCAACAACAGAACCATCCCTAGATCCTGAGGCTACAAGCATACCTTTATTTGAAAAGGCTAAGCTCGAAATAGGTTCTCTATGGTGACATAGCTCTCCTGGCATAGTCCCTTCTGGACCATTGCCTATAAAGCTCCAAACTGTAATTCTTTCACTGCCGCTAGTCGCCAATAATTTTCCGCTGTCATCAAAAGAAAGGTGACTTGGTTTTCCAGGGTATCCAGTCATTTCAGCATCCATTCCTGTTGATCTTCTCCAAAAATGAACTGAATTGTCTTGACTCCCACAGGCGACTATATCTCCATCAGGGCTTAATTCCATAGAGACCAATGATCCTTGCCACTCCAGTTTTTGATTCGTTTTATTATTAACAATGTCAAAAAATGTCACTCTGCCGTAGCATGCAGTTGCCAGCTCATTTTTATTTGACCATGTTATTGCACTTACTGTGCTTGGATGGTCTTCTGAGATCCATTTCTCTTCTCCAATTTCATTAAATACATATACTTTTTTTGAGAATGCTATCGCTAGAAATAAACCGTCATTAGACCACTTGAGGTGTTCTACCCAGCCCTTACCAAGATTAAGTGTTTTAATTACTTTACCTTCGTGGCAATTACAAATTTGAACATTTCCATCCTGACCTGATGTTGCAAAAATCTCACCCTCTGGATGAATGGCCATTGCCAATAGACCACCGGAGTGTGTATTTTCTTTTTTCCAAATAATTTTTCCAGTATCTCCTTCGAACGAAAAAAGACCTCCTGCCACGTCGCCCACAATAAATTGTTTTCCTTTAAGAGCCCAACCACATGCTATGGCGTAATCGTTAACTTCAGCAGTCCATCCTTCATGGAACATGCCTCTTGGGCTAAATGGTTCTATATCAGGCATTTATCAAAGCCTTCTTGCATCTCTTTCTCATTTAAATTTCTACCGATAAAAACAAGTTGATTTCTACGAGGTTCGTTACCCCATTCTTTGTCAGGTTGTGCAGTAAATAACATGTGTACCCCCTGGAAAACTATTCGCCTTGGGTTGCCTGAATAACTTATGAAACCTTTAGTTCTGAATATATCCACCCCTTTTTCTGAGAGAAGCCTTCCCATCCAAGTATTTAGTTTTTCTGGGTCAACATCTCCAAAACGCTCTATAGCAATTGAGCCTACTTCATCATCATGTTCATGCTCTGCTTGCCAGAACCTTTCAGTATTAAATGGAATCTCTTTATTTTCGTCACTTTTAATGACTTTCATATTAAATTCTTCAGCAGTGTGCTGTGTAAACAAACCTATTTTTGTTGGCTTTTCTATGTTAAGGATGAAGGATTTATTTCCTTTATCCTCCAATTTTAGATTTACATGTTCTCCATATGGGACAGTATTTCCAGGCTCCAAAGTATTAGCATTTTCTGCATAAAGTCTTACGGAGGATTCAGCACCATCTTTAAGTTCTTCCTCACTCTCACCTTGGTTAACGAGAGCTACTAGGGACATTTCTGGATCGGGTCCTTCTTCTAGCATTAATTCATATTTACCTGCATCTAGATCGTAAACACCCGTCCATTCAAAAGGATATTCTGGTTCAAGAAATGTTGGTCTGCGTTTAAGAATCTGATCGAGATCAAATGCACTTAGATTTAAGACTGTTTCAATTGGTACTTTGGCATTCTCGGCTCTAATAATGCGAGTCATTCGATTCATATCTCTCAATCTTGATTCAAGGGTATCTAATGCATCATCAGAGACTAAATCAGTTTTATTAAGGACAAGAACATCTGCAAATGCCACTTGTTCTGAACTTTCGTCACTCCTGCCTAGCTGTTGATCAATATGTGCAGCATCAACTAAAGTCACAATTCCATCAAGAGTAAATTCAGAACTAATCTCTTCATCCATGAAAAAAGTCTGAGCAACTGGGCCTGGATCTGCTAATCCTGTTGTTTCTACTAAAACATAGTCAAACTTATCTCTTCTTTTCATAAGGTTGCCAAGGACTCTTATTAAATCACCGCGAACAGTACAACAAATGCACCCGTTTGACATCTCAAATACTTCTTCATCGGCATTAATTACGAGACCTTGATCTATACCTACTTCACCGTATTCATTCTCAATTACGGCTATTCTTTTCCCGTGCTCTTCACTTAAAATTCTATTAAGCAAAGTAGTCTTCCCTGAACCTAAGAATCCAGTGAGGATGGTTACGGGAACTTTATCTTTGATGCTCATTTACTGATTTTTACTTAATAAACAATAGTTTAATAATAGTAATAATAAGAAATGAAAACCGTTTTTATTAGAAAAATTTAATCTGAAAGTTTGTACCATTCAGACTCAAGATTGGAGCCAGATTCTTTATCACAGCTTCCACCTAATGAATCAACAATTGTACAAGTATTGTGAACAGCTACTGAAACCGTATTACCTTCCATCATCAATCCATCAACGAATATTTGATTAGAAGCTAAAGGAACTGAACTTTGTCTACTTAAGTTTCTTAATAACTTAGATGCTGGAATTTGTTCAGGAAATATTGCCTGAACTTTTTCTTCATCTAACATTTTTAAAGTAGAACTTATGTTGTCTGGCCTTAAGCTTGAGGAGTCTCCAAGAAAGTCAAGTAAACTAATGGTTTCAAAACCAAATGCATCCCCGTAGTATTCCATTGCTTTGTGTTTAGAGACAATTAATCTGTTTTCCTCAGGAATAGAACTTACTTGTTCGACGATCCAACTATCTAAGCCTTCTAAGAGAGAATCAGCTTTTTCGAATCTTTCATTAATTAGTTTTCTGTCACCTCTTTTAAAAACTGAAATATCTTTCTTTAAACTTTTGCTTATAAGATCTCCCATTTTTATGATGTTATGCGGATCATGCCATACATGTGGATCTAGACCTCCATGGTCATGATGATGATGCCCCTCACCTTCGTCTGGAACTTGTGCTATTGGTTCTACATCACTATTTGAAACGTCTTTAAAAAAATGTTGAGTTGCTTCAAACTCAAAAGGCATGTGTTCAGTAAAAAATATATATTGACCATCTTCTTTGATATCCACATTAAAAACAGTACTTTCTTTTCTTTGATCAAAGTTAAGAACAAAAGCTTTATTACTTGCTATCAAAGTACCATCATTTTTTTTGCTTATTGAGTCTTTAGATCCTAATAATTCTTTAGCTAAATCTTCAGACCCTTCTATGTCATTAGATTTGAGAATCACCATCTTCATTGCAGGATCTGCATATTCGCCATCGACTTTTTCAAATGACCATTTGTAAGAACCCTTAGAAAGTTGAAATTTGCCTGCCCATTCGAAAGCACCTTCAGCATGATCATCATGTCCTCCATGGTCTGAATGATCATCTACTTTAGCTGAATGTTCAGAATGATCGTCATGTCCACCATGGTCTGAGTGATCATCATGACCTCCATGATCAGAATGATCATCTACGTCTATTGCACTAACACCTACAACAACAGTATTCTTTTTATTTTCCCAATTTCTCATACTTGGAGTCATTTCTTTCCCAAGAGTAAATACTTTATCTGCGCTATTTAGTAATTGAGCTTGCCTTGGATTGATCTTTAAGTCATGAACATCTTGTTTTCTATCTACTAAGCATGTAACTTCGTCAGATGGTAATGCAATTGATTTAACTAAATCACAAACTAGTGGTTCTACTGCTACATATGACTTTCCTTTAGCCATAACATCCTGCCCAAAACCAGAAAATATAATTGTTCCTGCGATTACGGAATTTTTAATAATTGATTTACTCGAACCTTTTTTATTTGTTAAAAGTCTTTTTAATATTGACATGAAAAATAATTAAATACTTAAAAATGATAATCATTTTCATTATCTCTGACAAGTGAAGGTATCAAATGTTATGAAAATAAAACGCAACTTGTATTATTGGTAAGCTTGTAAAGTGACTTTTTTAAAAGATTAATTAATGGCTACTTTAGTCGCTGAAAATTTAACCTTTGCATACGCAAAAAAAAGTAAGCCAGTTTTGAATAAGGTATCGGTTGAGATTAAACCTGGAACTCTAACAGCATTAGTTGGCCCAAATGGCGCAGGTAAATCAACTCTTTTGAGAATTTTGCAAGGACAAAATACTCCAGATAAAGGCGAAATAAAAATTGATGGTGAAAATTTATATAGATCTAGAGCTCTTGTGGCACTTATGCCTCAAAGAAGTTCTATGAATTGGAAGTTCCCCATTACAGTTGAAAAATTGGTATCTCTTGGTCAAATAAAGTATTCAAAATCAAGAAGTAATAACCCATTTCAAATTAAGACTCTTCTAGCATATCCTAATTCTTGGATTAATAAATGTTGTGAATTAGAGGCGACAATGCAGAGAGTAGGCATTGCAAGTTTGGCGAATAGAAGACTCGATTCTCTTTCAGGAGGACAGCAGCAAAGAGCTCTATTAGCAAAAACTCTTATGTCCCCGGCAAAAATATTTCTTTTAGATGAACCTTGTGCAGCTTTGGACCCACCTGCAAAGGAGGATTTTCTTAAAATTGTTCGTCAACTTGCCGATGCCGGACTTTCTTTGCTCGTAAGTAGCCATGATTGGGGCGATTCTTTAAATAACTATGATCAAGTAATCGTTCTTGATAAAAGTGTTTTGGCAGTTGGTAGTCCTGACCAAATACAAGATAAATTAGAGGCAATAAACATTAGCTCTATTAACGAAACTAATTTCTGTGATTAGAGAATGTTCCTTTTTAATTCTGAGCTTGATAACAGTTTTGGCAAAGCCCGAAATATTCGAGGGTATGAAACAACAATTGGAATTTCTTTGGATTTGTTTTGGGTGTATGAATATCTTTTACCGGGCATCCTTCCATTTTTGATGTCTCACCACATTGAACACAGGTCAAATGATGAATATCTCTATCTACGGGAGTGTACAGAACCTCTCCAGTTGGGAGATGTCTAGAACGTATTAAGCCATGCTTTATCAGAACTTGAAGATTCCTGTAAACAGTCGTCAGTCCCATAGCCTTTCCGCTTTCTATCAATTGTCTATGCAACTCTTGACCAGTCAATTCATCCTCGCATTTATTAAGTTCTTCAAGAAGTTGTTCTTGTCTTTTGGTAATGTCAGACTTAGTTACCATTGTTCCGAAATCTTTTTTTGTCCCGTATTTTTGATCATACCGAATCATTCGAATAATGTCTTTTATTAATAACAACTGGTGGCTGGTGCCATTAATAATAACTATGTTCTCTGGGATTTTATGCCCAGCTATGGGAACTGTATTAATCACTCATAAGAGATTATTACAAGTTAATTTAATCTCTCATTGTGTTTTGCCTGGACTTGCTCTCGCATTAGCGCTTGGAATTCACCCCTCAATTGGTGGTGTTATAAGTGGTCTTCTGGGCTCAGTTATTGCGGAAAGTTTAACTAATAGAAAAAGTGAAAATTATGAAGCAGTTATGAATACTATTCTCGCTGGAATGCTTGGATTTGGGGTCCTTATAATCCCTTTACTCGGAATAAGGATTGATTTGGAGGCAGTATTATTTGGCGATTTATTGACAGCAAATTTTGAAGATTTACTGAGAACAATAATTGCTTTTTTAGTATTTATACTTTTAATGACTTTTGGATATGAAAAGGTTGTTTATGTGGGATTGGATCCAGAAGGTGCATCCGCGAGCGGTATAAACGTCTCTTTATTAAATCTTGCTTTGAGTTTTACAACGGCATTAGTAATTGTTAGTTCAATGTCAGCAGTGGGAGTAATTCTTGTAATTGCTCTTCTTTCTACGCCAACTTTGTTAGGGCTAAATAAGGCTCACAGTTTAAGAATTGCAATGATGAGGTCTTCATTTTTTGGATTATGTATCTCACTTCTTGGATTTATTCTCTCTATAGTCTTTAATCTTTCGCCTGGACCTGCAATTAGCGTTATTTGTGTTGCGTCACTTTTAATTCCTAAGCTTCGCAAATAATTAAATCTTAAATGTCCAATCAGAATTTAATGCTTGAGCTTCTGGATTGTTTTTTAAAGCTACTTCCATAGCTTCTTTTTTATTATTAGCTATAACAACTTCATCAAATTCCTTTCCATTTTGTTTGAGACTTACTTTGAAACGCATAAAAATTATTTTAATTAATCAAAAGTTAACCACTAAGCAACTAGATTTAAATACTTTTAAAAGTTAATTGATGAAATTGAAACTTTAGTTATTCTGAAGTTTTTCTACTACAGATTCTTTATCAATCTTAGCTACATCCTGTAATCCATTAGCATCAAACCAAGGAGCGTTTTCCCAATTAAATCCTTTCCCAAAAGTATTATCGGGAGCAGCTACGTACCAGTGACATGACGAATCGGGAACATCTACAGCACATTTTGACCAGTCAGCTTCCCATTGTGGAACTTGTACCCACATTACAGATGCTAATAAAAAAGAAAAAATAAAATTCATAATTATCGGTTAGCAAAATTTTGAAAGATTTTTTTCACATTCTTTCTTTCTTTTCTTCCAATAATTTTCAAGTATTTGATATTTATGCTTATTTTTAAATTGACTTAAATGAATATTATTCTGATTAAGAACTGAAGTGTTTTTGATTTTCATGACTCAAGCTGTCAATGTAGATCATATTTAAGACACTTTATAGATTTTTTGAAGTGAATTTATACTTAATTTTTGTCATACTTTTGTGTAGGTAAGTATTTTTCGGGATTATTTTCAATATAAGTAAGCGAATATTTGACAACACCCACTATTACTGAAAAAAGAGCAATTGCCGAAATAATAAAAATGATTTTTTTGTAAATGCTTTTCATGAATTTTTTATGTTTTTGATTATATTTTTAATCAACGCCCAATTTTTCTGAAAGATTTAAATAATTAGTAATTTATACTGTAGCCTTTTAAATTACCTAAGGAGTAAATTAAACATATCAGAAACTCCTCACACACTATTTTCTGATAACTTTAAAAGTATTCGACCGCAATGTTTGAGTACTTTTTGTTTTTTTTGCGATGTGACAGTTAAGATAGAGGCCTAATATGCATTACATATTTTGGATTTAGATGTGATATTGGGTTTGTGTGTAGGAGGAATTGATTTATTTCAGTGGAAACAAGGAAACACTTGAAGTAAATTAATTTTAAAAAGATCTCTCTTGGGGATCTTTTTTTTTGGGATTTTGTAGAAATAGATATTAATTCCTGAATATAAAAAAATATATGCTTTCTTCCAAAATAATTAGATACGTCATTACAAATTAGTAATTTAATTCGTTAGATTATGATTCGTAAAATTCTTCTATTAATGAAAATACTTTTTTTAGCAATTTTAATTTTTTCAAGCTTTTTTTCCCCTTCTTCATCATTTGCCTCACATGTAGAACTAAAACCTTGTGTAGAGATTGCACATTGTGTACGAGAAGAATGGGAGGTTAACAATATTGAGAAACCTTTTGAAGAGATTAAAACATTTATCGAAAACACTCCAAGAACTGAGATTGTAGAAATTGATGACGATTATCTTCATGCTGAGGCTACGAGTAAATGGATGAAGTATGTAGACGACTTAGAGGTATCCTTTTTACCTGAATCAAAAATCTTATCCATAAGATCAGAATCAAGAGTTGGAGAAAGTGATTTGGGAGTGAATCAAAAAAGAGTTAATTTATTAAAATCGAAAATGTTTTAAGGTAAAAAGTAAAAAAAATAATTTATTTTTATTGTTTTTTGTATAACTTTTCAATATTTAAAAAAAA
>NZ_CACMSM010000007.1 GCF_902616385.1 uncultured Prochlorococcus sp.
CTTTGTAGATTTACATGCTCTTGAACTAATTGAATAGCATAAGAAGCTTTAATTGATTCATGTATTCTGACATGCCCAAAAGCTTGTTCAATAATCTCTACAGAGGAAAGAGTATCTAATTCCACTTTTAAAATTGGCACCTCCAATTCCTCCGCTCTATGAATCAATTGTGATAAGGGGTCTCCTAAACCAGTTAAAATTAAGCATTGCGTCGAAGCCTCCAAAGCAGCAAGTTGAATATCAGTTCTATCAGCTCCAGTAACTACTGCCATATTTCGTCTTCTCCTGAAAAATTCCATTGCAGAATTTACCCCCATTGCTCCAATACTTAATGTTTCAACAAGTAAATGATCTTTTTCAGGACAACAAATTACTTGAGCATTTAGTCTTCTTATTAGCTCACCGACCGTGACACTTCTAAGAAGTGGTGATTTAGGCATCACCCCAAACACTTCAATATCCAAATCTTTAAGAGAAGGTATTATTTCATTTTTAACTTTTTCGAGTTCTTGCGGCAAAACTCCGTTCAAAACAACTCCAGCTAATTTCTCACCTAATTGTTTTTTCGCATCAAGTAATGAGTCTACGCTTTTACAATCTTCCCATAAATTCACAATTAAAACTTTGGCATGTAAATCCTTTGCTAGTTGTGGGAGACTTAAGCCATAAATCATACCTTCATGAAGACTTCCAGCTGCCTCTAAAATATTCAAACCTTCAAAATCATCATTAACCAATCCTTCAATCTGATCAAAACCTTTTCCAGGGAGTAAGTCTTTATTAAAAATTCTTTTTTCAGCTGATATATTATCCAATAATCCTACTGAAGAAATTAAATTCTCATCTTCTATATTTAATGTAGATCCAATAAACTTAACATCATCATCTATTAATCCTTCATAAGACATTGAAGGGAGATTAGTAAGTTCAATACATGTAGCTAGCGGTTTTCCTATGCGGACTTTTTTTTTCTGCTGTAAAAGTTTTTTTGCTATACCAAGAACCATTGCAGACTTACCACTAAATGGCTCACATGAACCAATTAATAATATATCGCTCATAATTTAGTAAAATTTCATCAATAGGTTTAAGATAATATTTTTTTTTGAACTAAACAAATGTTTATTTATGAGTTTTAATCAAAAAAAAAAAAAATAATAATTTTTTTTGGTAAATTTATTTTAATTATTTGGTATCTCATAAAAATCAAACAACATGATAACTTCAACCAAAAAAGAAAAAACTATAGGGATTACAGGAGCCTCAGGTGCTTTAGGGAAAGAATTAACAAAGTTGTTTCGTCAAAAAGGATATAAAGTGATTGGATTTACTCATAGTAAAACTAATTATGAAATAAATCTTGAATCTCCAAACGAATGGATTAAATGGGAATGTGGGAAGGAGTTGTCATTAAAAAAACAATTAGAAAAGATAGATATTTTAATTTTGAACCATGGTATTTATGATTTAAGCAGAGAAAATTCCAATTATGAAAAATCAATAGAAATAAATGCATTAAGCAAATTCAAATTTTTGAATTTATTTGAAGAAATTGCTATAACTAATGAATCACTAATAAAAAAAGAGATTTGGATAAACACATCTGAAGCTGAAATATTACCAGCACTAAATCCGTCTTATGAGATTAGTAAATCCCTTATTGGTCAATTAGTTTCTTTCAAAAAAAATCTTTTAGAAAAGCATACGAAGAAAAAATTGATAATAAAAAAAATTATATTAGGGCCTTTTAAATCAGAACTTAATCCTATCGGACTAATGAGTCCCAAATTCGTTTCTAAAAAAATTTATGATTTAGCTAATTCAAAAAATTATTTAATAATAATTAGTCCAAACCCTTTATCCTACCTACTTTTCCCATTGAAAGAGTTTTTAAATTTTTTGTATTGCCAAATCATCTATAAGTACAAATCTTAGTGCCTAAAAATCTCGATCTGTCAATATTTCAATCCCATCTTTTAAAACAACTATTGTATGCTCCCATTGGGCAGATAGTTTTCCATCTTTTGTTATTACGGTCCATCTATCATTTAGTGTTTTGCAAAATTTAGTCCCTTCATTAACAATAGGTTCCACCGCTAATGTCATTCCTTCGCGAAGCACGACGTTAGGCAATTCTTTGGTCCGAAAATTAAATACCGATGGTTCTTCATGAAGATTTCGTCCAACTCCATGACCTGTATAGTCTTCTACAACACTAAAGCCATTTTTTACAACAACGTCTTCGATTTCCCCAGCCACATCTAAAAGTGTATTCCCTGCCTTGATTTTCGAAAGCCCCGCATACAATGCTTTAAAAGCTATATCACTAAGTTTTTGAGCCTTTGGACTAACTTCTCCTACACAAATTGATATACAACTATCTCCATGGAAACCATCTAAATATGCCCCTGTATCAATTTTAACCAAGTCACCATTTTTAATTATTTTATTTTTACTTGGAATACCATGAACAACCTCATTATTAATACTAGAACAAATACTGGAAGGGAATCCATGGTAGCCCTTGAAACTTGGCACAGCTCCAAAACTTTTTATCCTCTTTTCTGCGAAATCATCTAAATCTTTTGTACTCATTCCAGGTTTAATTAAGTCATTAATTTCTCTCAAAACAGTAGCTACAATTCTGCTAGATTTTTTCATCAAATTTATTTCACGTGAAGACTTTATTTCGATTCCTCTTCTCCTCTGTATAAAAGGAACTTGATCATTAGCTTTGGAATTATTTTTATTTAACAAAAGATCTGCAAAATGTCTCATTGGAATAAATAATAGTAATAAGTAAATATCTTCAAAATAGCCTTTATGATGTTGGCTACCTTAAATCTATCAATAACAATGGGAAAGAAACGAAAATGAAAACTTTATTTAATTCTAGGCAATTTCATAAGGCTTTGGCGCCCTGGATTTTTCTTCCATTATTTATATCTTCAATTACTGGTCTTCTTTATAGGGTTTCAAAAGATTTACTGGGTTACTCTAGAGAACAAGTTCATTGGTTAATGTCTCTCCATGAGGGCGAATGGCTTGGAGATAATGGAGAACTTATTTATGTAATATTGAATTCCCTTGGAGTTTTATGGATGCTCGTCACAGGATTCCAAATGTTTTCAAAAACAATTTCATTTACCAAAAAGGTTACTAAAGGCGAGTCAAAAGGTTAAGATATAGAACTTGTAGGATAATAATGACCAAAATGGCCAAAGAGAAACATGAGAAGGATTTAGAAACCGCTATTAAAGCTGACGCATTAGTTGATGTAGCAGTTGAACAAAAAGAAAAAAATACGGTTTCTGAGACTACGCAAACCTTAAGCGCATCCAATCTTATTAAGGAATTTGAGAACGAACAATTAAAAAAAGAATTACCTGAAATATATGTTGGGGACACTGTAAAAGTTGGAGTGAAAATTACAGAAGGTAATAAAGAAAGAGTCCAACCTTATGAAGGCGTTGTCATAGCAAAAAGACATGGAGGAATTAACCAGACTATTACAGTTAGAAGAATTTTTCAGGGTATTGGTGTTGAAAGAGTATTTATGCTACATAGTCCACAGGTTGCCTCTCTAAAAGTTGAACGTAGAGGTAAAGTGAGAAGAGCTAAGTTATTCTATCTTAGAGATAGAGTAGGAAAAGCTACTCGCGTAAAACAACGCTTTGATCGATAAAGTTGTAAATTAATCAACTTATTGGTCACAAAGACGCTTATAATCATTTAAATGCGTCGTTAGTTCAGTTGGTAGAACGCAGGTCTCCAAAACCTGATGTCGGGGGTTCAAGTCCTCCACGACGCGTTTGATCAACATTATGTAAATCATTTTTTCATAAGATGGAGTTAGATCTTCAACCTGGGGACGTAGTTAAAGTCCTCGAATCAGCAGCTTTAGGATGGGTTCGTGCAAGAGTTATCAGAGTTAAGTCTGGTGGGAGAGTTGTCGTACAAAGTGACCAAGGCAGAGAATTTACTGCTAGAGGCAATCAAGTTAGGTTGATTGAACCTGCTGGTTTTAGACCTCAAAAATAAATAGTTGTTTACAGTAAGGCAGTTAAAAAACTAATTATTTCTGTAAATGCTCAAAATAATAAATTTTTTTTATTACAACCCCATAAATTAAGTATTATGATCTGATAATTTTAAGAATGAAGTTCTAAAAAATTTAGAACAAAACTCTGGGACCGTAGTTCAACTGGTTAGAGCACCGCCCTGTCACGGCGGAAGTTGCGGGTTCGAATCCCGTCGGTCCCGTTTTTTTCTAAAAGAAATTTGGAAAAACGTTTAAGATTAGCCCCTAGTCCAACGGGTTTATTTCATATTGGGACAGCGCGAACAGCACTATTCAATTGGTTGTATGCACAAAAAATAGGTGGTAAATTTCTTATCAGAATAGAAGATACAGATTTTCTTCGATCTAAATCTGAATTTACAAAAAATATATTAGAGGGCTTGAAATGGCTTGGACTTAAATGGGATGAAGAACCTATAAAGCAAAGTGATAGAATTTCCATTCACAAAAGTTATATCAAAAAACTATTGGAATGTGGAGCTGCATATAGGTGCTTTACATCAGAAGATGAAATATCTGAATTAAGAGAAGAACAAAAAAAGAAAGGATTACCCCCAAAGCATGATAATAGACACAGAAGTCTTTCAAAAGAAGAAATAGAAACATTCATATCACAAGGTCGGACTTCAGTAATAAGATTTAAGATTGATGAAAAAATTGATATTAAATGGGTAGATCAGATAAGAGGCGAAATCAAATGGCAAGGGAAGGATTTGGGCGGTGATTTAGTTTTATCAAGAAGGGCTAAGGGATATGAGATTGGTGATCCTTTGTATAATCTTGCAGTTGTAGTTGATGATAATTTCATGAATATTACTCACGTTGTAAGGGGTGAAGACCATATCTCAAACACTGCAAAACAAATATTGATTTATAAAGCATTAAATTTTAATTTGCCAACTTTTTCGCATACACCCTTAATACTAAATAGCGAAGGAAAAAAATTATCTAAAAGAGATTGCGTGACTTCAATCGACGAATTTAGAGAAATGGGATATTTACCTGAGGCCCTATCGAACTATATGGCATTTTTAGGTTGGTCTCCAAAATCTGCCGACAGAGAAATACTTTCACTAGATGAGATATCTGAAATTTTTGACTTATCAGAAATAAATAAAGCTGGAGCCAAATTTAGTTGGGAAAAACTCAACTGGATTAATTCACAATATATAAAAAATATGGAATCAAGAAAATTAATTGAGATCATAAGAAAATACTGGGATAACAATGGTTGGGAGCCACCATCTCAAGAATGGGCCAATAAATTAGCAATTTTGATTAGAGACTCTATGACTCTTTTAAAAGATTCAATTGATCAATCAAAACCATTTTTCTTAATACCTCAAATTCAAAAAGAAGGTCAAGATTTTCTGGAAACCCGGGAAAGCAAATTATCTTTAAAACTAATCTTAAATTATTTAATTGAGCAAAATACTTTAAAACTAAATAAAGAGAAAGCCAAAGAAATAATAAACGAAATCTCAAAAAAGCATAATATTAAAAAAGGGATATTAATGAAATCATTGAGAGTAGCCTTTTTTGGATCTCTCAGTGGGCCAGATTTAATTCAAAGTTGGGAGCTTTTCGCAGAGAGTAAAACTGATAGAACTCGAATTGAAAGATGTCTTTAATCAATCAAAATTATTTTTTTGGGCTAATTTTAATCTATTTGCCAAAGGTTTAGCTGAAAGACCTTGTATCCCTACTGTCATCAATATAGTGAGAAAAACTAAACCTTGGAGACGGCCTGCCCCAAGGATACCAGCCTGCTCTAATCTAATAGAAAAAAGAGAAGCTACAGCTGCAGTAACAATACCTCTTGGGGCTAACCAGCCTAAAAATATTTTTTCTTTTAAGTTTAATTCTCTCCCCATTGTTGCTATCCAGATAGAGATAGGGCGAACAATTACCATCAACGTAAAAACGCAAACAACCCCTCCCCAGCCAAGCGGACTTAATTCACCCCAAGAAACGTCAGCGGCCAAAAGAGGGAAAAGAACTGTAATTGCTAATTGAGCTAATTCACCTATAAGATTATCCAACCTCTCCTTATCTATAACTTCTCTTTTGCCTACAATAAAACCTGCCGCGACTGAGGCCGGTAAGCCTGATTCTGGTAAAAAATATTCGCAAATTCCATACACAAGGAAAATAAATCCAAGGGTTACTTGAAGCTCTATACCAAATGAAGCTTCATTTTTTATTTTTTTTAAAATTTCTGATAGTAACCATCCTGCACTTAATCCGATTAAGACTCCTCCACCTAATCTTTGCATTAACGCTATAAATACATCTTTAATCCCACGAAGGTCCCCTAAAGTCAGTTCTAAAAGCAGTAATGCTAGTACTGCACCAATTGGTTCAAGCAACAACCCCTCAGCTTTTAAGACTTCCGATAGTGGAGAAGCTAATTTTATTTGTTCCACTAATGGAGAGACAACTGTTGGTCCAGTAGCTAGAACTATGGCACTATATATTCCTGCGACTTGCCATGAAAGACCAGCCAGCCAATGAGCTATAAAAATTCCAGCTGATAATGAAATAAAAAGTCTTACTAATGAAATTTTCAAAACAGTATTTCTTATATTACCCTCAGGCAATTTTAAATTTAATCCCCCTTCAAAAAGAACCAAACAAACCAAAAGCCCCACAATAGTTTCAAGCCCTTGCCCAAGATCTAAAGGCTCAACAAGACCTAATCCTGATCTTCCGACGAATAATCCAGAAAGCAATAAAATAACAACACTTGGGAATCCCGTAAAAGAAGAAAATAATCGAGCACAAGCACCTGCAAATACAGTTATCCCCCAAAGTAATCCGAGCCTTTCAGGCGTCATATAAATTTATAAATAATAAAAATATTAATTATTTTGATTAAATCAATAATCTTATCTCAAGTCCAATAAATACAATACTTTTTAATTTAATTAATCGGCTGAACAAAAGTAATTTTTATTAAATCTTTCAAAACTACTTTTAAGAAAATGAATTTTACTTCTATTAAGAAAAATGGCTTATTAAAGCAATAATTATAAAAATAATTCCTATACCAACAGTTGCCATCCTTCCATTCCATATTTCAGCTTGAGGGGTAAAACCTCTTTTCCACAAATTCAGCTCCTTTTTATCAACGAAATTTTTTGTCTCTTCAATCTCGATTTTAGGTTGTTTGTTCATTGAAATTAGAAAGGAGGGTTTTCTTCATAAAGGGTATTTGCTTGTTCAATTGATAGTCTTCCTGCGACACCTAATTTAAGGGAACTTAAATGATCCTTAAATTTGATCCTGAACAAGGCCGCGGCTCCAATCATAGCGGCATTATCTGTACAAAGATTAAGAGGAGCTAAATGAACTTTAATAGATTTTTTATCAGCTTCCCTAATCATCATTTTTCTTAACGTATTGTTAGCAGCTACTCCTCCAACTACAACAACATTATCCAAGCTATGATCTTCTGCGCATCTTATTGTTCTCTCTACCAAGACCTCTGCCACTACTCTCTCAAAACTTGCAGCAATATCAGGAATTGGAACGGTCTTCCCATCCAAATTCATTCTCTCAACTAATCTTAATACGGCTGTTTTTAGACCACTAAAAGAGAAATCATACTTAAGAAATCCACCTTTTTTATCGGAAATCCTACATTTTGGTAAATTAAATTTCATTGGGTCCCCATTTTTAGCAATTTTTTCAATTGCCGGTCCTCCTGGATAACTAAGACCTAATAGTCTGCCAACTTTATCAAAGGCTTCTCCAGCAGCATCATCAAAACTTTTCCCAAGTCTTTGCATTCGCCTTCTATCATCAACTTTTATCAATTCGGTATGCCCTCCACTAACAAGTAATGTAAGAAAAGATTTCTTTGGATAATTTTCTGAAAATAGAATTGAAGATAAATGTCCCTCCAAATGATGAATTCCCAAAAATGGTTTTGAATGTAACATGCAAAGTGATCTTGCAGTTATTGAACCAACTCGTAAACAACCAACTAATCCAGGAGCTACAGTTGATGCAATATAATCAACTTCATCAATTTTGATTTTTGATTCTTCTAAAGCCTCATCTAAAACAAAAGGTAATAATTCTAAATGCTTTCTAGCTGCAAGTTCAGGAACAACTCCTCCCCATTTTGAATGATCTTCAATTTGAGAGGCAATTATATTTGAATGTATTCTGAAAGTATCGCCAATATTAGAAACTATTGAGACAGATGTCTCATCACAACTTGTTTCAATAGCTAAAACTTTATGCATTTTTGATTCAACTTGTCCTATTTTAATATTAATTTCTTACTTAACACTCTTAAAAGGAATTAAAGATTGCAACTTATGAAATTCTTTTTTTCAATCATAACCTCAGTATTTCTGTTCCTCGGGATTACTCCACTTGCTCTAGCTGCAAATGGGCCAACCTTAAACGCAGATAGAGCTAGCACAGAATATACTGCTTCAGCTCTCACAAAATGCTCTGAAAATCCCAAATTCATTGAGAGAGCAAATTCTGCAACCACTCAAAAAGACATCGCAAGATTTGAAAGATACGGAAAGGCATCATGCGGAGATGATGGTCTTCCACATTTAATAATTGGACCTCCTCTAGAGCCATGGGGAGCACTTTTGAATAGAGGTCATGAAGGAGATTTACTTATTCCTGGAGTATTGTTCATTTACATTGCTGGAATTATAGGTTGGTCAGGAAGGGAGTATCTCATTGAATCAAAAAAGACTAAGAATCCAGCAGATCTTGAGATCATTATCGACTTAGACTTAGCCAGAAAATGTCTTGTAAAAGGAGCGCAATGGCCTCTTCTTGCTAATAAACAAGGTAGAAATGGAGATTTAAGAGAGAAGGATAACAATATTACACTTAATGGTCCTCGCTAAACATCTTTAAAAAACTTTCATAAAACAAATGTTCAAAATTCTAAACACAAAATTTGTCAGATCTGCCCCAGTGGTAGCAGCAATTTGGCTAAGCCTTACAGCTGGAATAATTATTGAATTTAATAGGTTTTTTCCAGATTTATTGTTCCATCCAATGAGTTGATAAAGAGAAAATAATCAAGTTTTTATTAACTTGATTATTTTTTTTGCTGTTTCATCAACATTGTTATTTGTTAATGCAAAATCAAACTGATTTGATACTGAAATCTCATAATTAGCCCTTGAGAGTCTTTTCTTAATTGCATCTTCTTTTTCTGTACCTCTATTTCTTATTCTTCTTTCTAACTCCTCTTTATCCGGAGGAAGTAAAAATATTGAAAGTGAATTAGGAAACTTATTTTTTATTTGCCTTGCACCCTCTACTTCAATTTCAAGTAGTACAGTAAATCCCTTTTTTATTTTCTCATTTACAGATGAGAAAGGGGTTCCATAGTAGTTTCCAGCAAATTGAGCCCATTCAAGGAACAGGTTTTGTTCAATCATTTCTTTAAACTTTTCTTGATTTAAAAAAAAGTAATTTTCTCCGTCCTTCTCTCCCTTTCTAGGTTCTCTAGTTGTTGCAGATATTGAAAGCCAAAAATTTTTCTCTTTACCTAATATTTCTTTAACAACTGTTCCTTTACCCACCCCGCTGGGTCCAGTAAGGATAATAAGTTTTTTTTGATTTTTCATATTAAATTTTTTACAGTAAAATAGAAATCTTGTGAATTGAAAAGGAATAATGCAAAAAGGTGTTCCACAGATAATGGATATTACATCTATTAGATCTGTCTTGCATTATTTGACAAAGAACATCTTACCTACAAAGTTTGAGACTGCCCAACAACCAGAGCCTAATACAATTCAGTTATGTTTCAGAGGAGTTGATTCTCAAACATGGTTAGAAGTTTCATGGAATGGAGACTCTCCAAGAATACTAAAAATAAATAAGCCAGAAAAGATTGGGAGAGAAAGCACACTTTCCAAACAAATAAGATACGGATTAAAGTATATGGCTTTAATTTCGATTGATCAAGATGATTTCGAGCGAGTTATAAAATTTAGTTTTGCGAAAAAACCTGGAGATGAAATTAATAAGTATCTAATTTTTGAACTAATGGGAAAACATAGTAATATTTTTTATCTGGATAATAAACATAAAATAATTGCCGTTGGTAAACAAATTAAATCAAGTCAATCTAGTTTTAGAACAATTTCAACAGGATCAATTTATTCTGGCCCTCCAGTCAATCTCAAAAAACAACCTAGAGAAGATGAGTCTTTTCAATCATGGAAAGACTCAATTTCAATAGTACCTGAGTCTTTGAAATACTGTTTAATAAATACCTATCAAGGAGTAAGCCCTATCCTCACAAAACAATTAGAGGTTGTTAGCGCAACTGTTAATTCAGAAATAATGGAAAAAAATATTGATTTCATTAGCAACTCAGACTTAAAGGAGATATTTAAAAATTGGAAGATTTGGATAAACAGGTTTAAAAACAATAACTTTAACTTTTCTACATTTAACAAAGATTTTTATTGCGTTTGGTTTTTTGATAATGAAATTAATTGCGAAAATAAAATAGATTTATGCACAAGCTTAGAGAATTATTATGATTATCATCTGAAACAAAAAAAACTTGAATTATTGGAAAAGAAAATTGAAGGGATAATTTTTAAACAGATCAATACTGAGAAAAAGAATTTAAATATTCAATATGATCTTCTGACAAAATCAGAAAACTACGAGATGTATAAAGAAAAAGCTGATAATATATTTGCTTCTCATGAAATTAAAAAACAAGATATTATAAAGGGGCAAAAACTTTATAAAAAATCAAAAAAACTAAAGAGATCTAGAGAATTAATAAAAGAAAGACTAAATATTTACAAAACAAATATAGAGAGATTAGAAGAATTCACTACACTTCTAGAAAATTTAAATTCTTTAAATCATGAAAAACTTTTTATAAAAATCAAACTGCTAGAAGAAATTATGGAAGAAATTTGTAACGAGTTTAATATCAATATCAAGAAGCAAAGAGAAGATCAGAAAAGTACATATGAGATAGAGTCTTCACCAATTCAAGTTGACACTCCCACAGGATTAAAGCTTCAGGTAGGGCGAAATATGAGGCAAAATGACTTAATAAGCTTTAAGTTCTCAAAAAAAGGCGATTTATGGTTTCATGCACAGGAATCACCAGGCAGTCATGTAGTTTTGAAGTCTTCATCTCAAGTAGCATCTGAACAAGATCTTCAAATAGCTGCAGATTTAGCTGCTTTATTTAGTAAGGCAAAAAGAAACATTAAAGTTCCAATTAATTTAGTAAAGATTAAAGATTTGCAAAAAATCAAAAACGGAGGACCTGGTTGCGTTTCCTTTAAAAATGGAGAAATTATTTGGGGAAATCCTACAAGAGGAGAAGATTACATTAAAAAAAATCTTAAAACAGTAATTTAGTTTATAATAAAATAAATTTTTTAAATCTAAATGTTTGATTTTCTTTTAGGCACTCATGAATTTTTAGGAAATCATAGTTTTCCAGAATTTATTGTTGGATATCTATTTGGTGCTGCATTAATAATTGGAGCTCCTACTGTTTTCTTACTACTTGCCTTCGTAAGTGCTTTAATGAAAACAAATGGGAAAATGGGTGGATATAGAGAATATGAAACTTATGGTGAATCTTCCTTAAATGATGCTCCTCCTTTCTTATTACCAGATCCAACAAATCCTAAATTAAGCAAATAATTAAGTTTGTTGAAAAATAAATTGGACTTTGGCAATAATAGTTTTAAACCTTTTTCTTAGACAATTTTTATCAAATAATAATGAGAGGTACAGGTCAAAGTAAAAAAAAATTATCAGATTCGATGACTTTTAGTGATCATTTAGAGGAGCTTCGTCAAAGGATACTAAACTCAATTTACTCAATACTTATTTCAATATTCTTTAGTTTTCTCATCATAAAGCCATTAATATCTTTTTTAGAAATTCCAGCTGGTGATATTCATTTACTACAACTTGCTCCAGGAGAGTTTTTATTTGTCGCTATTAAAGTTGCAGGTTACAGCGGATTGATAGTTTCTATGCCTTATATTTTTTATCAAATAATATTATTCATTTCTCCTGGTCTAACAAAACAAGAAAAAAGCCTTATCTTGCCAGCAGTTGCTGGTTCAGGTCTTCTATTTTTTTTAGGATTAATTTTTTCATGGTGGATATTAGTCCCTGCAGCAATAAATTTCTTTATTAGTTTCGGTGCTGATATTGTTGAACCAACTTGGTCTATAGAGAGATATTTTGATTTTGTTCTCTTATTAATGTCCAGCACCGCAATAGCTTTTCAATTGCCAGTATTGCAATTTATTCTTGGTTCTCTTGGAATAATCACAACAGAAAAAATGATTTCGAATTGGAAGATAGTTGTAATTTCCTCCGCAATATTATCTGCAGTGATTACCCCTTCAACAGACCCATTAACCATGTCATTGCTATCTATATCGATTGTGTTTTTATTTTTTGTGGGTACTGGATTAACTTACTTATCAGAAAATCTTAAGTCAAAAACTCTTTCATCTTCTCATTAAGATCTAATTGCAAGCTGACAGCTCTACCTAACCTTGGCTTAGCATTGACTTTCTTAAGCCATTCCCTTACTTCTTCTGAATATCCACATCTATTTAAAATCTCAATTTTATCAGCTATCGATTTTTTATATTCATCTTCACTTAAAGGGAATGATTCCTGTCCAAGAAATCCCCACATCATTTGAAAATACAAGAATTTTCCTCTTCTAAAGAGTCTAAAATCATATTTTTTCCCCCAGCGATGAATCAAATAATGTAAAACTTCATCTACTAACAAAGGGTTCATTTAAATCAATTAATTAAGACTTCCTAAACTTTTACTTTAAATTATTAAAAGTCCTATCTATTTGCAACAGAAATTGAACAATTTGCTTCATAATAACTAATAAATAACAGAACCAAGTAGCGAATGACTCAATTAAGTTCCAATGATGTCCCTTCTATGGGTCGAAGGCAATTTATGAATCTTCTTACATTTGGGACTGCTACTGGTGTAGCTTTAGGAGCCCTTTACCCTGTAGCGAATTATTTCATGCCTTTAAGAGCAGGCGGTGGTGGAGGTGGAACTTCTGCTAAAGATGAATTAGGTAATCCAATAACTAAGACAGGTTGGTTAGCTACCCATCAAGCAGGTGACAGAAGTCTAGTTCAGGGTCTAAAGGGAGATCCAACTTATTTAATAGTTAATGAGGGTGGTGAAATAGGAGAATTTGGTTTAAATGCAATTTGTACTCATTTAGGTTGTGTTGTCCCATGGGATAGTGGTGCCAATAAATTTATATGTCCTTGTCATGGCAGTCAGTACGATACTAACGGGAAGGTAGTAAGAGGGCCTGCGCCTTTATCTTTAGCTCTAGCTCATGTCGATATTGAAGATGATGCTGTACTCGTCAAACAATGGTCAGAAACTGACTTTAGAACTAATGAAAATCCATGGTGGGCATAAAAAAATGAAAGGTCTTAAAAATCAAATCATGAAAAAAACAAGTTTATTTATCTGTACTCTGCTTTTCATTTCAAGCATTGTATTTTATCCAGAGATCAGTTTTGCTTATCCATTTTGGGCTCAGCAAAACTACGAATCCCCAAGAGAAGCCACAGGTAAGATAGTTTGTGCGAATTGTCATCTAGCTCAGATGCCTACAATTGCAGAGGTTCCACAATCTGTTGGAGCAGACAGTGTTTTCAAAGCTGTAGTAAAAATACCCTACAAAAATGATTTAAAAGAGATAGGGGCTGATGGTTCGGAAGTCCCATTACAAGTTGGTGCTGTTGTAATGCTGCCTGATGGCTTTAAACTTGCTCCACAAGAAAGATGGACCGAAGAAATAAAAGAGGAGACAGAAGGGGTTTATTTCACTAACTACAGTGAAAATAAAGACAATATCATTATTGTCGGACCTTTACCTGGCGATACCAATAAAGAAATTGTTTTCCCTGTACTTTCCCCTGACCCATCCACTAATAAAGAATATCACTATGGAAAATACTCGTTACATATTGGAGGCAATAGAGGTAGAGGTCAGGTATATCCAACTGGAGAAAAGAGCAATAATGTAGTATTCACTTCTTCCACGTCAGGAACTATAAACTCAATAGAAACAATTGAAGATGGTAGCTATCAAGTCAATATAGAAAACGATAATGGTGAAATAACTACTGAAGCAGTGCCTGCTGGTCCTCAACTTATCGTAAAAGAGCAAGACAACATTAATATAGGTGACCCTCTTACTAATGATCCCAACGTTGGTGGCTTTGGGCAATTAGATGCTGAGGTTGTACTTCAGAGCCCTTATAGAGTTATTGGATTGATTGCATTCTTCATTGGTGTAGGCCTAACACAAATACTTTTAGTATTAAAGAAAAAACAAGTAGAAAAAGTGCAGGCAGCAGAGGGTATCTAACTTTCTCTAAATGCTTATACTTCAAGCTTTTATACAATCTCCAGGAGAAAATTTTTTAAATTTAGGATTTATAACTATTAGATGGTACGGACTTCTTATTTCGGTTTCAGTTTTAATAGGCCTATTTGTCTCTAAAAAACTAGCAAAGGCAAGAAATATTAACCCAGAGTACATTAGTGAAATACTTCCATCATTAATAATCTCTTCAATAATTGGAGCAAGAGCTTATTACGTAATTTTTGAGTGGAGGCAATATAGCGGAGAGAACTTTTTTACTTCTTTTAAACTATTCAATAACCTTATTCAAATACCTTCTTTTCTTGCAGTTTGGGAAGGAGGCATAGCAATCCATGGAGGTCTAATTGGAGGATTAATATCTGTTATCTATTTCTGTAAATCGAAAAAAATTAATTTAAAAACTTTTATAGATATATTAATACCCTCGATAATTCTTGGACAATCAATAGGAAGGTGGGGAAATTTTTTCAATAATGAAGCCTTTGGAGTTCCTACAAATTTGCCTTGGAAATTATTTATACCTATCCAAAATAGGCCTTTAGAATTTCTTAATTATGAATTTTTTCATCCTACATTTCTCTATGAGTCATTATGGAATCTTTTAATTTTCATCGTCCTTATTTTTACCTTTAACAAACAAAATAAAACAGATTTTTTCAGGCCTGGCTTTATTAGCTGTCTTTATTTAATAAGTTATAGCTTTGGAAGATTCTGGATTGAAGGTTTGAGAACTGACCCACTATGCATTGGTGGACTTCCACCTTTCTGTGATGGCGGTATAAGAATGGCTCAATTTATAAGTATTTTTCTATTTTCTTCTGGATTAATTGGAATATTTTTTTTAAGATTGAGAATATATAGTGGGAAAAATAGAAAGAATGGATAAAAAAATATCCTTTATAGGTGTTGGTCCAGGCGATCCAGAATTATTAACTTTAAAAGCATTAAAAAAGTTAAAAGTTGCAGATGTTATTATTTGGACTGATTCTCTAATTCCTGAAAAAATTTTAGATTTTGCTAAAAAAGGTTCTGAAAAAATTAAAACAAGTTCGCTCAACTTAGAGCAAATTACCTCAATTATGATAGAAAAATTTCAAGCAGGGAAAACTGTTGTAAGGTTGCATGATGGAGACCCTTGCCTTTTTGGAGCAATTAGAGAGCAAATCGAAATTTTAAAAAACAAAAAAATTAAACCCGAGGTTGTTCCTGGAGTAAGTGCTTTTCAAGTTGCTGCAGCATATCATGAAGCCGAGTTAACCATCCCTGAGGTAACGCAAACAATAATTTTAACTAGAGCAGGAGGGCGAACAGGGATGCCCGAAAAAGAATCTCTGAAAGATCTTGCTAAACACAATTCCTCTATATGTCTTTATCTAAGTGCTAGGCATGTTAAAAGGTCTCAAGAAACTCTACTAGAGTTCTATCCTCCAGAGACTAAAGTGATAGTTGGATTCAGAGTATCTTGGGATGATGGTTGGACTTCATTAATAGAATTAAAAGATATGGAAAAATTTTCTATCGAGAAAAAACTTATTAGAACAACCATTTACATAATTAGTCCAGCAATTAGTAATACTCAAAAAAGATCTAATCTTTATAATCCATCTTATAGACATCTCTTTAGGAATAAATAATCTTTAAGTTGTTAGAAAAATATTAATTACTATAATTAGTAAAAATTTACTTACTTTGAAAGAAATAAAATCTGTTTCAGAAATCAACAATAAAGCAAAAGATTCCTCTTTAAAGAGAATCGGAAATTTCATTAAAGAGGCTAGGTTAAGTAAAAATCAATCTATTGAAGAATTGGCTTCTGATTTAAAAATCGGTGCTCATCAACTTGAAGCCATAGAAGAAGGTAATGAAGAAAAACTGCCTGAAAAAGTATTTGTCAAAGCAATGATTAGACGGATTTCACAGAAGCTCAAACTTGATACAGAATTTCTAATGGGTGAATTCAAGACAGAGAGGAAAGAAGTGAAAATTGATGAAATAGTTGAAGAAGTATCTAAAAAAAATTACAAATCTAGTCCATCTAAGAATTTTAATCCAGTTGGATTCCTAATATTTATTTTAATTTCAGGCTTTCTCGGACTAATCGCTTCGTCCTTAATTTTCAATTTATTTTCAGAATCTTCTAAGAATCAAACTCCAAAACAAGAACTTATTAAAAAAAACTAAATAACTTTTAAATTCAAATTCTTAAGTTCTTTTATTACATTGCGGCATAATCCTAAGTTCCATTTTTCAAGAAGAAGATCATGGTTTCTATTTAAAGGTAAAAGTTCAAATGTAAGTATATTTTCCTGCAATTTTATTTGAACTGAGGAGATCACTTTATCAGGTCTTTGATCAAGAGATGCTGCTAGTCTCAGGATTAATGACATTTCAAGAACTAATGTTTTATCTTCTTTGGATATTAAATTTTGCCAAGACTCATGTCTTTTCTTGGGTAGAGTCTTTCTATGATACCTAGCAATTGAAGCAATAATATTTGTTTCTGCTTCAGAATATCCCAACAACTCACAATTTTTTATTAAGTACCAAGAGTGTTTGTGATATGAACCAACATTCACGTATTTCCCGCAATTATAAAGATTAGAAGCTGCCCAAAGAAGTTCTTTAGCTTTAGGGTCATTATCGCTATGAAAGATATTTTTAGTCTGATCATAGATTTGAAAGGCAATATCAATAACTTTCTCAGCTCTTGTATTATCTACTCCAAACTTTCTGGCCTGATGAACTATGGTTGTTTTTCTAATATTGCTTTGAATATTTAACTCGTTTTTAATTATCCCTTTACGAAGCATCCAATCTACAACCAAACCTTCTCGAAGCGCCCTCTCACTTATTATTAATTCATTAAAGTTCAACATCTCCATTGCGGAGTTTAATATCAATGCTCCTGGAATAATTATTTCTGCTCTTCTCTCACTTAATGTAGGTAATTTCTTTATTTCCGAAACTGGCAATTTAATAAGTTTTTCCAATACATTTTGTAAATTTTCCCTTTTAAATTTATAACCATGCAACTTTTGTTTAGATTCTCCCAAATCATCTGAAATCAAATTTCCTAATGAGGTTGCAGTACCACTGGTTGCAATCAAAGATAAAGGCTTATCCCCCTTAGATCTAATCTTTATTTTTCGAACAGAGGGTTCTAAAGATCCTTTAATAAAAGTTGTTAGAAAACTCGATCTTTCTGAATTTATAGACTCTTTATTTAAAAAATCATTTTTAAGTCTTACCGCACCAATTCTCGAACTAGTTAGAGCTATAGCATCTTTTTTATCTGCAAGAATTAATTCTGTAGATCCTCCTCCAATATCAATGATTACAAAAGGCTGATCTTTAAAAGCCATACCAGAAAGAACTCCAAGGTAAATTAATCTGGCTTCCTCAGAACCACTTATCATTTCTATTTGAATATCAGTTTCATCAAGAACTGTTCTAATAAAATCTTGACCGTTTGGAGCTTCCCTAACTGCACTTGTTGCTGCTGTTACTATTTGTTTTACTCCATTACTTTTACAATATTCCTTAAATCGCTTTAGAGTAACTAATGCTCTTTGGATTGATTCTTCAGTAAGATTACCCTCCTCATCTCGTTCACCAAGACGAGTGGTTGATTTATCAGTGAATTTTATTGAAAATGATTTTAATTCTAGATTAATTTCTGCTACCAAAAGATGTGTAGAGTTAGTTCCAATATCTATAGAAGCTACTAAAATTTGCTTTTCTTGAAAATATCTTAAATCTTGTTTCTTTATCATTTCTTTTTATAAGATGCAGATATTTTTAATCCATTAATAAATATACCCAAGATTGATTATTAATTGATAGAAATCATTTAATCCTAGTAAAATTATTTAAAGTTATGAAATATACAATAGGGTATATGCAGAATAAAAATCGACAAATTAGATTAAGTACTTTTTTTGAATTATTAAGGTGGAATAAGCCGACTGGAAGAATGATCTTACTTATACCTGCTGGGTGGAGTTTATATTTAACTCCTGGCGCTAATCCAACATTTTTAATGTTGTTAAGAATAATCCTTGGAGGGCTATTAGTAAGTGGATTAGGCTGCGTAGTTAATGATATTTGGGATAAAAAAATTGATCAAAAAGTTATTAGGACAAAAAATAGACCTCTAGCCGCCAATAAAATCAGTCCTAAAATGGCTTATTCAATTCTTTTCTTTTTAATTTTATGTAGTTTCTTTTTAACTTTATCACTACCTCAACCTGGCAGGCTTCTTTCAATTTCACTTGCTTTTTTAGCTCTGCCTATTATTTTAATTTATCCTTCTGCTAAAAGATGGTTTAAATATCCTCAATTAATCTTATCCATATGCTGGGGTTTTGCTGTCTTAATTCCCTGGGCCGCAAATGAAGGCAATTTGAATAGTATTGTTTTATTGTTTTGCTGGCTAGCTACTATTTTTTGGACTTTTGGCTTTGACACAATTTATGCTTTAGCAGATAAAAAATATGATATCAAAATTGGAATAAATAGTTCCGCTGTTAACCTCCAGAACTATACGAGAGTAACTATTCAAATTTGTTATTTATTAACTTCTATTTTTCTCGCATTATGCGGATTTATTAATCAAATGGATTTTATTTTTTGGCCAATTTGGCTTACAACGGCAATCTTAATGCAGCGAGATATATTAAACGTATTTCCTGAGGAAAAGCAATCAATAAAAAATATTGGGAATCACTTCAAAAATGAATCAATTTATGGCGGAGTCCTTTTATTAGGAATTATTATTGCCTCATAAATTCTAAATATGATTTCCAGATTAAAAAAAGGCGATCTAATAGATATTTTAGCTCCAGCCTCCTTTATTGATGAAGAGGAAAATTTTCAAAAAGGGATAGAAATTTTAAAAAACTGGGGCTTGGAAATTAATAAAAATAATTCCCTGTCAAAAAAATTTGGTTATTTTGCAGGTGATGATTCTACTAGATTTGAAGAACTGGAAAAAGCACAAAATAGTAAGCTAATCATTTTTGCAAAAGGAGGTTGGGGTTCAGCAAGACTATTAGAAAAAGAACCTTCTTGGCAGCATGGTTTAATGCTTGGTTTCTCAGATACATCTTCTTTATTACTATCTAAATATTCTCAAGGATTTACAGGTTCAATTCATGGGCCTATGGTTACTGGCCTTTTCAAAGAGCCCGATTGGAGTCTTGAGAGATTAAGAAATTTACTTTTTGAGGGTTATGTTGAGGACATAAGAGGAATTCCTTTAAAAGGTGGGAAAGCTAAAGGAGAAATTATCGTTTCTAACTTAACTATTGCCACTTTTTTAATTGGTACTACTCACTTTCCAGATTGCAAAGGGAAAATAATAATTTTTGAAGATATTAATGAAGATATTTATAAAATTGATCGCATGTTGACTTACCTTAGGATGACTAAAACACTTACTGAAATTGCAGGTATTGGATTCGGAAGTTTTTCTAATGATTCCTGCGAACTTGAATGGAAAGATTTACTAAAAAAATGCATTATTGAAAGACTCCAAGAGTTTGATTTTCCTATTATTTTTGACCTTCCAATAGGCCACATATCAGGGAATGCCTGCATCCCATTAGGGTATGCAGCAACCTTAAATGGTGATAACGGCACTCTTAGTATCGATAAACCTTTTTAACTAGGAGTTATTCACAAAAAGTTTTGCTATTTTCAAATCTACAGGGGATGTAATCTTTATATTTGAATAAGTTCCTTCAATAATCTTAACTTTCCAATTAAGCATTTCGAATAGTGAGGCATCATCTGTGACTTTCCATTTTTTATCAATTGCCATCTTATGAGCTTTTTTTAATCTATCTACTAAAAAGCCCTGAGGAGTTTGCGCTGCCCATAAATAATTTCTATCTGGTGTTTCTTTAATAAAACCTTCATTATCAACAATCTTTATTGTGTCAGTTACCTTAGTAGCCAAAATTATAGCTTCATTTTCATCTAATTTCTTGGCACAAAGGTCTATCAATTCAGGATTAATTAGACATCTAGCACCATCATGTATTAAAACTTTTTTAGCATCTTTTGGTAGCGCTTTTAAACCATTAAAAACTGACTGTTGTCTGGTGTCACCACCATTAATCCAGTGAACTTTTTGGGCAAAATCCTTTGCTGAATTTAATAATAAATTTTTATCTTTCGGTTGCCCAATTATTCCAACCCATTTTGTTGAGCTTGCAGAAAATACAGATTTAAGTGTCCAATAAATCAAAGACTCTCCCTCTAAATCAATAATTAATTTATTTTTTCCAGCTTTCATTCTGCTACCACTCCCTGCAGCCGGTATTAAAAAATGCACAATAGAAGGACTTAATATTTTCTAGACAATTATAAATAAAAGCAATATCTTTACACAAATAGTACTACGATTGAAAATTATAAAATTTCATAATGTCCAAAACAGATTCATTATCAGGCAAAGTTGCTTTAATCACTGGAGCTAGCAGAGGAATTGGTAAAGAAATTGCTTTAGAACTAAGCCGTTTAGGAGCAGAAGTTTTTATTAATTACTCTTCTTCTGATGAAAAAGCTGAAGAAGTTGTAAATTCAATAAAAAATTCGGGAGGTAAAGCTCACAAATTAAAATTTGATGTATCAAGAGAGGATTCTGTCAGTTCAGCTTTCGAAGAAATCATAAAAATTAATGGCTCCATTGATATTCTTATTAATAATGCTGGTATTACTAGAGATGGACTATTGATGAGAATGAAATCGGAACAATGGGATGATGTATTAAATACAAACTTAAAAGGGGTTTTTCTTTGTACAAAATATGCTTCAAAATTTATGATGAAAAAAAGAAGTGGTAGTATCGTAAATATTTCATCTGTTGTTGGAATAATTGGTAATCCCGGTCAAGCAAATTATTCTGCAGCTAAAGCAGGAGTTATTGGATTCACCAAAACTTGTGCTAAAGAATTTGCTTCAAGAGGTATAAACGTAAATGCAATAGCTCCAGGCTTTATAGAAACAGAAATGACTGAAAAACTTAATACTGAAGAGATACTTAAAGTAATCCCTTTAGGGAAATTAGGAAGTTGTACTCAAATTGCAAACTTAGTGTCATTTTTAGTTTCAAGTAATGCTGGAAGTTACATTACAGGGCAAACAATAAGTATAGACGGAGGTATGAGTATTTAATTATGTACTTTCATAAGGCTGGCCCAATTCATCTCTTAACCTTCTAATTTTCTGTAAAAGTTTGAGTCTTCGACTTCTAGCAGTTAATGTCAAGAAAAATCTTAAAGGAAAGTATATTAATGTCATAGCAATCGCGAGAATTGCGGTAAGAGTAAATATAAGATTATTTGTTTCTTCCATAACTTAAAGATACTCTTATTTGAGTTAATTTGTATGTCTCATAAAAAGAAATTCGGCTTTCCCCACTTAATTAAATATCCCTTAAAAATGATTCTATGGGAGATTAGAATAAGAATAAAAATCGAGTAAACATGGCTAAACAGTTAAGTTTTTCTAATGAATCAAGAGAAGCTCTAGAAAAAGGTGTGAATATTGTAGCTAATGCAGTAAAGGTTACTATTGGGCCAAAAGCAAAAAACGTTGTGATAGAAAAGAAATTTGGTTCGCCGGATATAGTAAGAGATGGATCTACAGTTGCTAAAGAGATCGAGATTGAAAACCCTATTTCTAATTTAGGTGCGAAATTAATAGAACAAGTAGCATCCAAGACAAAGGAAAGTGCTGGTGATGGAACAACAACAGCAACCATTTTGACTCAGAAGATGGTTCAGGAGGGATTAAAAAATATCGCTTCTGGTGCCAACCCTATGGAGATAAAAAAAGGTATGGAGGCAGGCCTAGCTTTTGTCTTAGAAAAATTAAGTTCCAAAAGTATTTCATTAAGTGGTTCAGATATCCAAAAAGTTGCAACAGTTAGTGCTGGAGGTGATGAAGAAATTGGATCTATAATTTCGAAAGCAATGGATATTGTTACTTCAGATGGTGTAATAACTGTTGAAGAATCTCAATCACTAGAAACAGAATTAGATATAACTGAAGGAATGTCTTTTGATAGAGGTTTTAGTTCTCCGTATTTCGTAACAGACCAAGAAAGACAAGTTTGTGAACTTGAAAACCCTAAAATATTAATAACTGATCAGAAAATCTCATCTTTAGTTGATCTAGTTCCAATACTTGAAGAAATTCAAAAGGCAGGTTCACCTTTTCTAATTCTTGCTGAAGATATTGAAGGAGAGGCTTTAACTACTCTGGTTTTGAATAAGAATAGTGGGGTTTTAAATGTAGCAGCCGTGAGAGCTCCGTTATTTGGTGAGAGAAGAAAAGCTGCCCTTGAAGATATTGCAATTCTTACAGGGGCTAAGTTAATTAGCGAAGATAAATCGATGACACTTGATAAAGTATCGATTAATGATTTAGGCAAAGCAAAAAAAATAACTCTCACAAAGGATAAAACTACAATTGTTGCCTTTGAAGACACTAAAGATTTAGTTAAAGCGCGAGTAGAGAAATTAAAGAGGGAAGTTAATATAACTGAATCTGAGTATGATCAGGATAAAATCAATGAAAGGATAGCCAAACTAGCCGGAGGAGTAGCTCTTATCAAAGTAGGAGCTGCTACAGAAACAGAGATGAAGTATAAAAAGTTGAGAATCGAAGATTCCCTTAATGCTACGAAAGCCGCTATTGAAGAGGGTGTTGTTTCTGGAGGAGGACAAACTTTAATTGAAATATCAGATGACCTTTTAAATTTAAGCGAAACATCTTCAGATGATTTAAGAACAGGGATAAATATACTCAAAGAAGCCCTTTTGGAACCCACCAAACAAATAGCAAAAAATGCTGGTTTTAATGGAGATGTGGTTGTCGCTGAAATTAAAAGACTTAACAAAGGCTTTAATGCTAATTCAGGAAAATTTGAGGATTTAAAAGATTCAGGAATATTAGATCCAACCAAAGTAATAAGATTAGCTCTTCAAGATTCAGTTTCTATTGCAGCTATGCTCCTCACAACAGAAGTTGCGATGGCAGATATTCCAGAGCCTGAAGCCACGGCCCCTGGAGGACCAGGTGGAGATCCAATGGGAGGAATGGGAGGAATGGGTGGCATGGGAATGCCAGGTATGGGTGGCATGGGAATGCCAGGTATGGGTGGCATGGGAATGCCAGGTATGGGTGGCATGGGAATGCCGGGTATGATGTAAAAGCTAACTAGCTTTTTTATCGTTGTTAATCCACTTTCTTAAATTTTGAATGTAAGGTAGGGGTAATTTTGGGGTTTCAGTAAATTGATTCATTTTATTAGAATTTTGATTTTTGCTAGATATTTCATTTCTGCTAGAATTTTTCAGGCCATTTGATTCCCACTTTGTTTCTTCAATATTTTTAAAAGTTTTTGATAATTCAAGCTTAATTTGTTTTTGATTTTCTTCATGCACTTCATCAATTAAAGATGAACGTTCTTGGTTTTCTTCTTCACGCATATTTTCTTTTTGTAGTGAACTATGGATTAATAAATCATTTAATGAATCAATCCCAAATCTATGGACCCACTTAAGAACAACATTTTCTTTAAGCAAAAAATTATTTTCTAAAGAAGCTTGTTTAAAAACTTCTATTAAATGATTTTTTAAAAGCATAAAATTTCTAATTTAACTTTCTATTTAACAGAGGCCTTATAATAATCAAGGAAAAAACTGTTAAAGAAAATAAAATCGAGATACAACTCTTACAAGTTAAATCACCATATGGGGCATGTAAAGCCACTAATTCTAAATCCATAGTTTGTGTATAGGCAGTCCTAATTGGTTCAATAGCAAAAGTTAATGGATTTAATGAAGCTAACCAGCCCAGCCAATTTGGCATAAAAGAGATTGGAGCTAAAGCAGTACTCGCAAATAAAAGAGGTAAATTTATTACGAATATAAGAGCGATTAATTCAATATGTCCCGGCAAAACAAACGCTAAACATAAACTTATTGATGTCACAAAAAGAACTAATAAAATTAATGTTGTAAATACAATTCCTAAACCATATAGGTTAGGCCATCCATAACCCAAAATGTATGAAACAATCATTATTACAATACTCTGAACAAAGCTCAAGATTGTTATGTAAAAGAAAGAAGATAAAACTATAGATAATCTACTTGTTAAAGGAGCCACAAGTAATCTATTAAGAAATCCAAACTCTCTATCAAACATTAAAGGTAGACCAGAGTTTAGGGCTCCGCTAAAAGCAGTGAAAACAATAAGTCCTGCTCCTAAAAAATTCCCATAAGAATCAACTCCTGGTAAAAAACCTTCAGGAGCTTTAGAAAATAATGCCCCAAATAAAAAAAGCCAAATTATTGGTTGTAATATTCCTGCTAAAAGAGTTGATGGTCTCCTTTTTAATTGAATAAATAATCTCTTCGTTAAGGCAAATGTTTCTTGATATAAAAAAAATAAATTATACTGTTGTAATTCCATAATTAGCAGTAATTACTATTTATTATAGTTAGTTAACCAAAAGTTTTTTTATCGCATGGATTGCTTTGATTCTTTTTTTAGGTCTCTTTTCCCTGCCATAGAAATTTCAGCATCCAATAATGTTTTCCCAGTTGCCTGAAGATATACATCATCCAAGCTTGGCTGACTTTGGGTAAGAGAAAAAATTTCAAATTTTGAGAAGGCCAATTCCACTTTTAGCTTCGTAAGTAAATCTTTTTGCTTATCTGCTACGAAATTTATCGAGAAACCTTGAGCTTCATTTATGATAATCTGACTAATTCCATCTATTGAAGATAAAATTTTACATATATTTTTTGCTTCTTCCTGATTACTAAATTCTCTTACTTTCAAAGTTACTCTATCTCCTCCTAATTTATTTTTGAGCTCTGCAGGAGTCCCTTTTGCTATAACTCTTCCATCATCAATTATCACTAATCTGTCAGCCAATTTATCTATTTCATCAAGATAGTGACTACTTAAAATAATGGTCATTCCATTATTTCTCAAATCTTTCAAAAGTTGCCATATAATATTCCTACTTTCAATATCTAAACCAACTGTAGGTTCATCCAAAATTAATACTTGGGGTAAATGTAAAAGTCCAGCTGCCAGATCTATTCTTCTTTTCATTCCCCCTGAATAAGTTCCGCACTTACGATCAATCCAATCATTCATTTCTAATTGATCTATTAATTTATTTATCCTTTCAAATTTTTTATTTTTGTTGATGTGATATAAATCTGATTGAAAATCCAAAAGCTCTCGTCCAGTTAATATTTTATCAAGTGCAATGTCTTGGGCAACATAACCAATTAATTCTCTAATTTTCTTTGAATTTTTTATCAGATTAATATTGTTTATAAAAACTTCTCCACTATCAGGCTCTATTAAAGTAGCGAGTATTTTTATTAGTGTTGATTTGCCAGCACCATTTGGACCAAGTATTCCGAATAATGTGCCAGCTTCAATTTCCATTGATAAATTTTTTAATGCATTGATATCTAAATAAGATTTTGAGAGCCCTTTAACTTTTATATAATTCAT
Organism: uncultured Prochlorococcus sp.; assembly: GCF_902616385.1. Taxonomy (GTDB): domain Bacteria; phylum Cyanobacteriota; class Cyanobacteriia; order PCC-6307; family Cyanobiaceae; genus Prochlorococcus_A. The sequence continues at coordinate 26,076 of NZ_CACMSM010000007.1, forward strand.
CAAACTTACTATTTACTTAAAAAACATTTTACATCTAATTTAATTACTAAGCAGGGATACAATAGATAAAAATATTTGCATAGATTGCTGCTCAAATTCTACGGATAGTTGGGTCCTGGAAATTAATAACAAAAGACAAATGCCAAACATGTAGAGAATAGACCACCTAAAAAGAGACTTTGCTCTTGAAAGATCATCAGGAGATTTCTTTAATTCATTTATTAATTGCAAAAGTCTTCCATTAAATGGCAATAACATAATTCCGTATAAGAGACCCCCTTCAGGTAAAGCAAAGACTCCCATAATACTCATTAAAACTGTTGCCCATCCGTAACGAGAAATCGCTTTAGCAGTAAAAACAGATCCTTTAACAGAAGGGAGCATAGGAATACCAACAGATGCGTAATCATCCTTCAACAAAATTGCAAGTGCCCAAAAATGAGCTGGGGTCCATAACATTACTAAACCAAACAACCACCAACCACTAAGACCTACATGCCCTGTGGCAGCAGACGCTCCAACTAAGGGCGGTATCGCACCAGCAACTCCTCCGAAAACAATATTTTTTGTTGTACGAGGTTTCAAAATAACTGTATATAAAATTACGTAGCTAAATAAACCAAGAAGAGTTAAACCCGCTGCCAAATAATTTACACCACTTACTAAAAGCATCGAAGCTGCCAAAGTACATGATACAGCCGCTAAAAATACAGTCTGAGATGACAACTTTCCTGCTGGCAAGGCTCTTTTACTAGTTCTTGTCATCCGCTTATCTAATTCCATTTCCCACAAGCAATTAAGAGCTCCTGCTGCTGCTGCTGCCAAAGCACCTCCTCCTAAAGTGCAGATAAGTTTAGGGGAAGACAAAGGCCATTCTTCTGTTAAAGCCATTCCTCCCAAAGTTGTAGCCAGTAATAGTGGGATTAATCTAGGTTTCGCTACTTCAAGCCAGGGCGGCAAAGTTAACTTTTTTCTTGAAGGTACAACTTCATCCCTAATTGAAGATTTATAGTTCAAGTTTTCTAAGTTACTACTGTTCATGAGTTGATACCGACCGTTTGGGGATTAAGGGATTGGTTTGGACCTTTTTTGGTAAAAGGATTTCTAAAAATTAATGTTGTTAATATCGCAATAAATAAAGAGGCGTTAAGTTGATGACCGATAATAAAAATAGGTTCATTTAAATTTGTTTTAAGACTTAAAACACCCAAAGTAATTTGGGAAAACAAGAGAAAAACAAGTGTTGTGAGATATTTCCAATTTTGATCAAGCAAACTTCTCTTATAAATTGCAATAGCAATAATCAATAAAATTGAGAAAGCAATTGGAAAAGCAAATAATTTATGTGTATTTAAAATTAGACATTGTTTATTAAAAGATAAGCAAATATGCGCTGACCAGGTTGATGAAAGCCTTACGCCAATAAAAGATTGAATCAGAGTAAGTAAAAGAGGAACAAAAAACAATAATCTCCACCAAATTAAAGGTTCTTCAATGTCTTCATTTTCTAAATTTTGATTTATTGAAATTGTTGTAATGAGAAGTAGAAAAGCTATTAAGAGATGGCCAGTAACAGTATATGAATCAAGCAGGTTTATTACTGTTAAAGCTCCAAAGGATCCTTGGACAATAACGAGAAAAAGTAATAATGAATAAGTTTTAGGTAACCAATTTGGAATTTCATTTTTCCAAATAATTGAAAGCGCAAATTCAAAAAGAATTAATATTCCAACCAGAAAAGCATCTAGACGATGAAACCACTCTAGAAATACTCTCAGGTTCATATGTTTAAAAGGCAAAAAAGATCCATAACATAATGGCCAATCTGGACAGGCAAGTCCTGCCTCCATGACTCTCGTAGCACCTCCAATTACGATAAGTGCGATAAGTGCAAATACACTATGACTTCCCAACCTTTTAAAAATTGTCAGATATTTTGATTTATATAATTGGTTATTAATCAAATGGATAAAACCTATTATTTTGCATAATAAATTAGATTCAAAAACCAAACATTAATTAAAAATTAATATGTTTAATTTAAAAAATAATTTACTAATTTAATCTATTTTCCCTGACAATTAACTCTAAAAAGTTATTAATAATACGTCTTTTATTTCGTAAATCTTAAGAAGTTGTGAATTTAAATGTTTTTCTTTTAACAAAGGATGCAGGATTAAAAAAATTGAATATCTTGAGAATATAAATACATATTTTTAGAGATCAATTGTTAAATAAAAACACTTATTTAATACTAATTATTTCACTTGTTTTTGCTATATCTTTTTGGATTGGTTTTAATGTAAATTTGCTCCCAACGGAAGCAAGTATTAATGCACCAATTTACGATGAACTTTTTAAAATTCTGTTCATTATTGGATTAATTATTTTTATAGGAATGACAATAGCTGTTATTTATAGCTTATTTAGGTTTAGGAAAAGAAATGATCAGATAGGTGATGGTATAGCTTTAGAAGGAAATTTAAGCTTAGAAATTGTATGGACAATTATTCCTTCAATAATTGTTTTGTTAATAGGTTTATATAGCTACAACATCTACGATCGAATGGGAGGGATGAAAGAACTAAATCATAACCACGAAATGATGAGTTCTAATTCTGAAAAAATATGGGCTGGAATAAGTCAAACTTCTGATAATGAAATAGCAATAAATAATTTATCAATTGAAGTTTCAGCTATGCAATTTGCATTTCTATTCAATTATCCGAAGGGCAATTTCATATCAGGAGAACTACACGTTCCTGTTGATCAAAAAGTATCAATGAAAATGGAATCCAAAGATGTCATTCATGCTTTTTGGGTGCCAGAGTTCAGAATTAAACAGGATATTATTCCTGGGCAACCTACTATTCTAAATTTCACTCCTACAAAAGTAGGAAAATATCCGATAATTTGCGCAGAATTATGTGGTCCATATCATGGAGGAATGAGAGCCTCCATAATTGTTGAAGAAGAATCTGATTACAACGAATGGTTTAACAAAAATAAAAAACCAGAGGTAAATTTATGACAATATCAATTGATCCACAAAAAACTAGTAATGAAAGCCTTCAACCTAAAGGCTGGCTTAGATACTTTAGTTTTAGCCTTGATCATAAAGTAATTGGGATACAATACTTGGTTTGTGGTTTTCTCTTCTATTTAATAGGAGGAAGCTTAGCGAGCGCTATAAGAATTGAACTAGCCAGTCCAATGTCTGATTTTATGCCAAGAGATGTTTATAACCAAGTTTTAACTTTACACGGAACAATAATGATATTCCTTTGGATAGTGCCTGTAGTTAACGGTGCTTTTGGGAATTATTTAATTCCATTTTATGTAGGTGCGAGAGATATGGCATTTCCAAGATTAAATGCAGTAGCTTTTTGGCTAATTCCTCCTTCAGGTTTGATGTTGGTAGCAAGCTATTTTGTTGAGGGTGCTGCTCAGGCTGGATGGACGGCTTATCCACCTTTGAGCATAACTACCCCTCAATCGGGACAAATTATTTGGATTCTGAGCGTTTTATTACTTGGAGGCAGTTCTATATTTGGTGGAATAAACTTTATCGCGACCATTATCAAATTAAGAAGGCCGGGATTAAAACTTATGCAATTGCCAATGTATTGTTGGGCAATGCTTGGAACTAGTCTATTAGTTGTTTTATCAACTCCCGTTTTAGCAGGCACTTTAATTCTACTTAGCTTCGATATTATTGCTAATACAGGGTTTTTCAATCCTGTTTTAGGTGGCAATGTCGTAGTTTATCAGCATTTATTTTGGTTTTATTCTCATCCAGCTGTATACATTATGGTCCTTCCTGCTTTTGGTTTAGTTAGTGAAATACTTCCTGTACATGCTAGAAAACCACTTTTTGGATATACAACAATGGTTTTTTCAATAATGGGGATAGTAGTTTTAGGTTTAGTTGTTTGGGCGCATCACATGTTTACGAGTGGAACGCCCCCTTGGATGAGATTGTTCTTTACTATTGCCACGGCATTTATTGCTGTTCCAACAGGTATAAAATTTTTCAATTGGGTTGCAACATTATGGGGAGGTAAAATTTCCATCAACAGTGCAATGTTATTCTCTTGCGGATTTATTATAAATTTTGTTTTTGGAGGTATTACAGGAGTTGCTTTGGCACAGGTACCTTTCGATATTCACGTACATGATACCTATTTTGTTGTAGCCCATTTTCATTACATAGTTTATGGAGGAACTGTCTTTATTATTTTCTCTTCGATATATCACTGGTTCCCTAAAGTAACTGGGAAAATGCTTAATGAAAAATTAGGAATTTTGCATTTTATCATTACTTTTATTGGATTTAACTTGTGCTTTGCTCCTCAACATTGGCTCGGTTTAAATGGAATGCCGAGAAGAGTTGCAGAATATGATCCTCAATTCCAGTTCGTTAATCAAATTAGTAGTCTTGGGGCTCTCTTGATGGCTATAAGTACAATTCCTTTTTTACTTAATGTTTTCCTTAGTGCGAGAAATGGGAAAGCTGCTGGAGACAACCCTTGGAATGCTCTTACACCTGAATGGTTAACATCTTCTCCGCCACCAGTTGAAAATTGGGAAGGAGAAGCTCCATTAGTTGAAGAACCATATGGTTATGGTAAACATTTTTCTGAACAAAAATAAAATATATGACAACTCTAGATAGCTCAAAAGAAATTCAAAAAAATAATTCTGAAATTAATGAAACACATGAAGATTTCAGAATGTTTGGTCTTATAACTTTCTTAATTGCAGACGGAATGACTTTTGCTGGATTCTTCGCTGCTTACTTAACTTATAAAGCCGTGAATCCATTGCCGGATGGAGCTATCTATGAATTAGAACTCCCAATACCTACACTCAATACAATTTTATTACTTGTTAGTAGTGCAACATTTCACAAAGCAGGAAAAGCACTTTTAAAAGATAAAAACCCTGAATCCCAAAAATGGTTGTTTTTTACCGCTTTCCTTGGAATTATATTTTTAATATGTCAATTATTTGAATATTTTCATTTACCTTTTGGGTTAACCGATAATTTATTTGCAAGTACTTTTTATGCTCTTACTGGTTTTCATGGATTACATGTCACTTTAGGCACTTTAATGATTTTAATTATTGCTTGGCAATCGAGAATGAATGGTGGAAGAATCACTAGTCAAAATATGTTTCCATTAGAAGCTGTTGAGTTGTACTGGCATTTTGTAGATGGAATTTGGGTTGTATTATTTATTATTTTGTATCTTTTATGAGAAATATAAATTTAAAAAATTAAATATATTTTTTATTAACTTTTATTGCCACAGTTCTCTTTTTTAGTAAGAATATATAGTTAGGAATTTGTGCGATAATGCTGGAAGGAAAAGAACTTCTTGAGAAATCAAAATTATTAAGTAAACAATCTGAAGATGAGATAGCCAAAGGCTGTGGTTACGTTGGTCCAAGCGGAAGAATCTTAAAAAAAAGTTTCTATAGAGCGCTTATCGAAGCAAGAGGTTACAAAATAGGCAATGGTCGTCAGGGGAAAAATGGTAATAGAGCTTCAAGAGGCAGACAAGTAGAATTCAAAACTAAAGTTCATGGAAATGGGAACTTATTAATTGGTCATGCCTACACCAAAAAATTAGGTCTTGAACCTGGTCAGGAATTTAAAATTGATCTAAAAAAAGAGTCAAAAACAATTTATCTGATTCCATTAAATTAAAAAATATATTTTACCAACCGTTTTCTTTAAGCCACTCTGAAGAAATATTATTTGAAGAAAAATCTTCTTTACTATTTTTATTAAAGAAAAGTAATTTCTCTACATATTTGATTAGTGCATCTGCCTCAAGATTTACGTTATCACCAACATTTAATTTATTTAGATTTGTATTATTCCAAGTATGAGGAATAATCGCAATAGTAAATATTGCTCCTTCCTGCTCATATTTTGCAATCGTAAGACTTATACCATTTACACAAATACTACCTTTATTAACTACATATTTTGAAAAATTATTATTTTTCCACTTTATTGATAAGAGCCAAGATTTCTCTAATTTTTCTATATTCTCAACTATTCCAAGGCCATCAACATGTCCGCTGACTATATGCCCTCCTAGACGGTCAGACACCCTAAGAGCGGGCTCCAAGTTAACAATCTGATTCAGGTTCGACTTTACTCCTAAAGTTGTTTTTTTTAATGTCTCCTCACTAACATCAACAGTAAATATATTTTGAAAAATCTCTTTAACTGTCAAACAAATTCCATCAACAGCTATGCTGTCACCAATTGCCATATCAAATAAATTATCTAGAATTTCAATTTCTAAAATATTTTTTTCTTGTCTTAGTTTTCCAACTGATTGAATTATTCCTGTAAACATAGTTCAAAAAAATATATTTGCAAAATTTTGTATTTACTTTAATTTACTTTAAATCATTTTCAACTATAAATAAATTAAAGATCAAATAAAAAGAAATTGATCATATTTAGATGATTATTAATTCACAAAAAAGATCATTTGGTAGAGGGGCGAAAGTGAGCTTATTCACTTTGGGGACAATGCGAGCAACTGAAAGTCTCGAAAAAATGTATAGCATAATTAAAAATGCATATTATGTAGGAATTAACCACATAGAAACAGCACCCTCTTATGGTGATGCTGAATCACTTATTGGAAATTCAATAAAAAAATTAGCAATAGAAGAAAATATAAAAGAAAAAAATTGGGTGATTACTTCCAAAGTTTTACCAAAGGGTGATTTTGACTTTTTAAAAAATAATTTTAAAAAGTCTCTTAAAAATTTAAAACGCGAAAAAATTAATAATCTTGCAATTCACGGGCTCAACTTAAAACAACATCTAGATTGGGTTCTTTCTGGAGAGGGTAAGAAATTCATTTCTTGGATACTTGAGAAGCAACTAGTTGATCAAGTCGGTTTTAGTTCTCACGGAAGTTATTCACTAATTAAAGATGCAATTAACTGTGAAGTTTTTACTTTTTGTAGTCTTCATTTACATTATTTAGATCAATCTAAGATTGCTTTAGCAGAGGAAGCTATAAAAAAAGGTATGGGAGTTTTAGCAATATCACCTGCAGATAAAGGCGGTAGATTGTATTCTCCAAGTGATATTTTGATAGAGGCCTCTAAGCCTTTTCATCCATTAGAATTAGCGTATCGATTTCTTCTCGCAAAAGGCATTACAACTTTATCCTTGGGGGCGACAAACAAAAAAGATTTTGAATTTGCGCATAAACTTAGAAACTCATTCGAGAAGCTTACAAAACATGAAAAAAGCGCCCTTAATAAAATTGAGGAAGTTTCTAATGAAAGATTAAACTCAACCAAATGTGAACAATGTAGATCTTGTCTTCCATGTCCAAATGAAGTGCCTATTCCAGAAATACTTCGTTTAAGAAATATATCTATTGGTTATGGCCAATTAGAATTTGCAAAAGAAAGATACAATTTAATAGGAAAAGCTGGCCACTGGTGGGAAGAAAAAAATTCCTCATTTTGTCAAGACTGTAATAAATGTGTTCCTAAATGTCCTAGTAAATTAAATATACCAAATTTATTAAAGGAAACTCATAACTTATTAATTGAAAATCCTACAAAAAGATTATGGGGATAAGGACTCATTCCAGATATTTATAAGATTTATTTTTTCTTCATTTGTTAAGACAGGGAAAGACCAACTATTTTCCCAACATTTCTCAGAAGGTCCTGAGATGGGGAGCATTTCAGTTTTATATTTGCTTTGCAAATAATCACTATTGAATGGAAGATACCAACCCTGGCTTACTAATTTATCTACTATTGATTTATTTTCTAAAGATTTAATCCATTTCATTAATATTGCATTATTTAGATTTGATCGACTAAGTAGAAAATGCCACATCAAAGGTACCCCTTGGCTAGGGAAAACTAAAGAAAGCCTTGGATCTATTTTTAAATATTTTGAACAAAGACTATAAGGAACTATTGCGACAATAGCATCAGAATTAATCAACCAATTGAGCATATTTTTATCATCAAATAACATAGCTTGGCTTTTGAGTTTTTTTAAAGAATTAGATAAATTAATTTTTTGAGCAATTGAAAATATTATTCTGGGACTTTGAGGGAAAATAATTTTCCCAGTTAATTTTTCAGAAAGAAGAAAATCCCAAGATGTTCTTGCTGAAGTTATTAATTCTTTATTATTTTTAATGATGATTGTATAGGGTACTACGCCAATAGGAAATAATTTACGCCTTATATTTTGATTAAAGCTTCCCAAATAATCTATCGATCTCTTATCCAAATTTTCGAACATTGCATATTCATTTATTTTTTCAAATTCTGAAAAATCTATACTAGAGATCCACCCATCATTTATTAAAGTAAAGTCAGAATTGAAAATTGTGTTTCTATTTTTTTGTAGATGAATATTTTCAAAATTAATTTTTTCCTGCTTCCAATCTTTTGGAATCGTATCTTTAAAAGATTCTGGATAAAAAGAATTTTGTAATGCAATTTTTACTTTATTAGGTAAATTACTGCAAGAGTTTAAGAAAAATAAAAGCGAAAGCTTACCACAATTTAAAAATTCTCTTCTGGTTGCAAATTTTGAAAACATTCAGCAATCCTTCTCTAAAGAAATTTGACCTAGGCCCTTCATCATTTCCAGATTTTGTTGACACAATGAAACTATTTCTTCATTTTTAAATCCATCTAAGAAAGCAAGCAATGATATTCCACCAGCACCTACACCTTCTTTTACATGACCTAATTCATAATCCCTCAATTCTTTGTATTTTGAAGATTTGAAATTTAAAGGACTGGCTAAACCTAATAATTTGACATCATATTTTTCATTAATTAGATTTACTAAATCATTTAGAGAATTATCTCTCACAAGCCACCCAGTTGTCGCAATAAAAACATCTTCAATAAATTCATCTTTATTTTTTTCACCTAAAAATTCTAATACAAGCAAAATGACTGCTAACATCTGACTTCCTCCAGACAATATTACAGGTTGTTTTGCTAACCTGGCACCTATTAATAGACCCATTGAGAAAGCTTGGAAAGGATCACCTACTGCCGCGACAACATCAAAAGAGTCGGGATCAGCCTTGAAATTCGCATTTAAAAGTCCTCTTTTAATTACTTGTCTTCTTAGTTCTCTTGGAGCTTTAAATAAACTACTCCCTACTAAATTAGATACCTGCAAACCAAAAGCTTCCATTACTGCCTGAGCAGTTGTAGTGCCTCCCGGTACAGATTCAGAAATTAAAACTGGCTGTTTTAAGGATTTTCCTATCGCAAGACCTTTTTCATAGAGATTTAAAACTCTCTCTTTAGTCATCGATTTACCAGTAGTAAGACAATTTGATGGGCCCAAATTTCTATCTTCTACAACCAAATGCTTAAAATAAGGCTTTGCTCCTATTCCCAGAGGAACAATAACTGGATAAGTATTTATAAGCTTTGAACAAACATGACTGATTAGGGCAGGAGTAACTCCTGCATTGAGAAGAGGCAATTTATATTTATGATCTTTTGAAGCACCCTCAAGCAAAAATTCAGCATCTGCGAGCGCAGTTGTTCTCCTCGATTTTGGATTAATACCTGCTGCGGAAATTCCTGGAATTTGAGATGTATTAGTTCCAGCAATTACGAGAAATATTTTTAAATTTTTAATATTCTTTTTCAGTATTTCTATCTTATTGAGTTGTCTTTTTTTGTTGGATTCATTACCAAAAAAATTAATCCCTAATTCTGTACTGTACATTCTTACTTTTTTAATTATTAAAATCAACTAAGCTATTCAACAATCTTGGAGGATCTGGGATGGTTAATTTAAATCTAGGGAACAGAGAATAGGCAACTACATGTACAGTTAAAACATAAACTATTTCTTGAAAAATTATTAATAAAATTGCACCTAGTTGTATACTCAAAATTGAGGGATATAGAGGTAAATTAAATAATCCAATTAACTTTTCTATTAGACCATAACTCGCCCTAGTAATTAACACCCAAAGATTATCTCCAACCAACGTAGATAATGCTATTACTCTTATTAAGAAGCCAAGGGTTCCAATAACAACTCCCCCAGTTAAACTAAGTTTCCAACTCTTTTCTTTAAACCAACACCAACCCAACCAAAAAGCCAAAATCCCATAAGGAAATAAAAATAAAGTTCCTCTAACAGGACCCATAATTATGAATAAAAGTAGAAATTGTATTAAAAGTCCTTCCAATGCAATTTTAGTTCCTCTTCTCAAGTGCAACAAGATCATTGGGAGGGGTAAAATCAACCTTAATAAAGCTCCCCCAATTGGTAGATAATATAATGCAACCCATAATAAAGACGAAAGAGATGCTAAATAAGATGTCTCGACAATATTTAATGCTTCAGTTTTTGTTGTTATTTTCATTTTTTGTTGAATATTTTTAATTAGTTTTTATTCATACTTTTATTTTTTGAATCTAGGATACGTTCAATCTTTTCTATTTCAAAATTTACCTCAGAATTACTCAATATGGAACTCAACTCTTCCGTGGGATCTTTTGGATCTACATCTTTTAAAATGAATATTATTTTGTAAGATTGAAGCTCAATTTTTCTTTTTTTTGAAAGATTCTTAATTTTTTTATTTTTTCTATCATCAAATTTTTTGTTTTCTTTTTCTAAATTTATATCATTTTTATTTTCTGAAACATTTTTTGGCTTTTCTAACTTTTTAATTTTTTTATTTTTTCTATCATCAAATTTTTTGTTTTCTTTTTCTAAATTTATATCATTTTTATTTAATAAGTTATTTTGTAAATCTTCATTTTTGCTTGTTTTTTCTAAATCATTAAAACTACTTTCAAGAAAATTTCCAATCCTCCCTCCAGAACATGATTGCAAGAAAATTAAAAAAATTAATAAAAAAAATTCTTTTTTTTTAAAAATCATATTTTTTCTAACTTTTCTTTTTCCTGGTAGTTTTTTTATTACTAATCTTTGTCTTTTTTAAAATTGAAACCTTTTTATCTTTTAGTTTTTCTTCTAAAAGAGATACTGCGTCATCAATGGTAAATTTTTCTATGTCAGTATCTTTGGCAATCGAAACATTGGTTTTACCACATTTTAAATAGACCCCATATCTTCCATTTAATATTTGAATTTTTTCTTTAAATTCTTTCGGTTTTCCAAAGTCTTTAAGTACCTCTTGACCACCTCTACCCATTTTTGGCATCGCAAGAATTTCTAATGCTCGTTCTATATCAACTGTAAAAACATCATCCTCTTTCTTTAAGGATCTATTTTCAGATTCATTTTCATTTTTAATCCATTTGATATACGGGCCAAATCTTCCTCTATCAGCCTCGACAACTCCTCCTTCGGGATGAATACCTAACAATCTAGGCAAACTTAAAAGTACAAGAGCCTCATCTAGAGTTAGATCATCAGTTTTCAACTCTTTGGGTAATGAAGCTCTTCTTGGTTTAGCTTTATCTTCATCATTATTTCCCAATTGTACGTAAGGTCCATAAGGGCCAAATCTTAAAAAGACTTTTTCCCCAGTTTTTGGATCAGTCCCAAGATCCGATGGGCCACTTAAGATTTGATCAACTTGCTTTATGTCTAAATCTCCAGGAGTAATATCCATTGGAAGATTACCTTTCGCTTGAATTTCATTACCAGATTCATCAATTTTTGTACCCTCTAGCCAAGGTCCGTTAGAGCCTATTCTGACTACGCAAGGAAGGTCTTCGAAATCAACTTGTCTATAAGCTTTACCATCAATATCACCCTCTGTTTTCTGAACCTTTACCTCCAAACCATTTTTACCTTTGTAGAAAGTTTCGAGGTACGGTAGCCACTCAAGATTGCCTGAAGATATTTCATCCAATGAAGATTCCATTTTTGCAGTAAAAGTAGTATCAACCAGATCAGGGAAATGTTCTTCTAATAGAGCAGTAACAGCAAAAGCAGTAAAAGTTGGAGCCAAAGTATTAGAAGATATATTCGCATAACCTCTATCAACTATGGTCCCAATAATGCTGGCATAGGTAGAAGGTCTTCCAATCCCCTCTTTTTCAAGAACTTTAACTAATGCAGCCTCTGTATATCTTGCAGGAGGTTTAGTTTCATGAAAAGTAGATTCCTTATTAGTAACTTCAAGACATGTTCCAGTTGTTAAGTTTGGGAGAATAATTTCTTGTTGTTCAAGGGATGAACTTGGGTCATCACTTCCCTCGACATAAGCTCTGAAGAATCCTGCGAAATCAATACTTTTCCCGCTCGATTTAAATAATCCATCCCCTACGCTAATTTCAGCATTAATCATTGTTAACCTAGCTTCCGCCATTTGACTAGCTACAGTTCTTTTCCAAATTAAATCGTAAAGTGATAAGTCTCTACCAGTTAAATTAGTTTCCTTTGGTGTTTTAAATATCTCACCTGCCGGCCTAATAGCTTCGTGTGCTTCTTGAGCATTTCTTGCAGTTGAATTAAATTGTCTTGGTGAGTTAGATAAATATTCTTTTCCATACATAGAACTGACACATTCTCTAGCAGCTCTTGTCGCTTGTTCGGAGAGATGAACTGAATCAGTTCTCATATATGTTATGAAACCTCTTTCATATAGCCCTTGTGCACATCTCATAGTTTCTCTTGCAGACAAACGAAGCTTCCTATTTGCTTCTTGTTGTAATGTGCTAGTTGTAAATGGAGGAACTGGCTTACGAGTGGATGGCTTTTTTTCGATTTTTGAGACTAACCAATCCTCTGAGGAAAAATTCTTCAATAAATCATTTACTTGTTCTTCTCCAATTATTAGAGATTTGTTCCCTTCTTTTAATTTACCGGTTTGTTCGTCGAAATCAGAACCGTTAGAAATTCGTTGACCGTTTAAACTGAATAATTTAGTTTCGAAAGTAATATTATCTTTTACTAGGGAAGCTTTAATCCCCCAGTAACTAGCTTTTTTAAAGGATCTTCTTTCTCTCTCTCTCCTAACAAGAAGTCTTACAGAAACTGACTGAACACGACCAGCAGATAATCGGGGGGCTACCTTCTTCCAAAGTAAAGGAGATAATTCATATCCAAAAAGCCTGTCCAAGATTCTTCTTGTTTCTTGAGCTTGAACAAGTTCCATATCAATTTCTCTTGTTTGGTCTAAAGCTTTATTAATTGCCTTCTTCGTAATTTCATGAAACACCATTCTCTTAGTTGGTATTTTAGGCTTAAGTATTTGCAGGAGATGCCAGCTAATACTCTCTCCCTCTCTATCTTCATCAGTTGCCAGTAATAGCTGGGTCGCGCCTTTCAATGCATCTTTCAACTCTTTGACAACCTTTTTCTTATCTTTCGGAACTATATAAAGTGGTTCAAAATCCTCTGATGTATTAACTCCTATCCTTGACCATTTTTCCTTTTTAACTGCAGCAGGTATTTCAGCAGCTCCTTTTGGAAGATCTCTTACGTGTCCCATTGAAGCGAGAACTTCATAATTAGAAGGCAAAAACTTTCTTATAGTTTTTGCTTTGGTGGGACTTTCAACAATAACAAGTGTGTGATCCAAGGTTTATTTCAAAAATTGGTGTTTTTGTTCAGTTAGGGCATATTATGATTATTTGAAGCTTTTTCAAGTAATTTCTTCTGAAAATTTCAAAAATCATACCCACAAATTATAATCAAGTTAAGATTAACTCTTAGACCCTTACAATCAAACATCTAATTTAATCCAATTTAATAAAGTGCCCAACGAAATCTTTACAATTAATTTAAACGCTCAAGCCATTATTCCAGAGGCTTTTATTTTACTAGGTATTGTTGGAACACTTCTTGTAGATTTAGCTGGAGAAAAAACTGCATCAAAATGGGCACCAATAATTTGCTATTTATCAATTGGCAGCTCTCTTGTTAGTTTGGCATTGCAATGGAGTAATCCGGTAGAAAGCGCATTCCTTGGGTCCTTTAATTCAGATAATTTAGCAATCGCATTTAGAGCAATAATAGCTTTATCAACTCTAGTTTCTTTACTTATAAGTTGGCGGTATACAGAGCAAAGTGGGAGCCCTATTGGTGAGTTTGCAGCAATAGTTCTTTCTGCAACTCTTGGGGCAATGCTTTTGTGTGGATCTACTGACCTTATTAGTGTATTTATATCTCTGGAAACTTTATCTGTAGCAAGCTACTTACTTTCTGGTTACCTCAAGAGAGATCCAAGAAGTTCAGAAGCGGCCTTAAAATACCTTCTTGTTGGATCAGCTGCTGCTGCTGTTTATTTGTATGGATCCTCTTTTCTTTATGGATTAAGTGGTTCAACAAACTTAGCGACAATAGGCTTAGAGATTATCAATAAGCCATCCTTCATTACTTCACTAGCTCTTGTATTTGTCTTATCAACAGTTGCATTTAAAATTGCTGCTGTTCCCTTTCATCAATGGACTCCTGATGTATATGAGGGTTCACCTACTCCCGTAGTAGCTTTTTTATCTGTTGGTTCAAAAACAGCGGGCTTTGCATTTGCAATAAGAATATTAAGCACAACTTTTTCTTCTTTTGACGAAGAATGGAAACTTTTATTTACCATTTTGGCCATATTAAGCATGGCTCTAGGAAATGTTGTAGCTCTAGCTCAAACCTCAATGAAAAGGATGCTAGCTTACAGTTCTATAGGACAAGCCGGATTTGTAATGATTGGAATAGTATCTGGTACACAAGATGGTTTATCAGCAGCTGTTTTATACTTAGCTGCATATTTGTTTATGAATTTGGGTGCATTTTCTTGTGTCATACTTTTCTCACTAAGAACTGGTTCTGACAGAATTCTTGATTACTCAGGACTTTACCAAAAAGATCCTCTCATTACATTAGGCTTAAGCCTTTGTCTTCTATCTCTTGGAGGGTTACCTCCAATGTTAGGATTTTTTGGAAAGATATACTTGTTCTTTGCAGGTTGGGCAAATCATCAATATCTATTAGTAATAGTTGGATTAGTAACTTCAGTTATATCTATTTATTACTACATTTCAGTGATAAAAATGATGGTAGTTAAAGAACCACAGGAAGCTTCTGAAATAGTCAAATCATATCCTGAAATTAATTGGGGGATTGTAGGATTACCTCCCTTGAGAATTGCACTTTATACTTGTGTCGCAGTAACTGCTCTTGGAGGAATCCTTTCTAATCCTCTTTTTAAATTAGCTAATACAGCAGTTTCAGAAACTCCTTTCTTACAAGATATTATTGCTACAGCAAACAATATTTCCTAGAAGAATTCTTCAATAAATGTCTAAGAAAGTCGCTAGTTTAGAAAATATATCTAAAACATATGGGAAAGAAGATCTAACTGTTAAAGCCTTAGACAGCATAAACTTAGAAATTTATAAAGGTGATTATTTAGCTGTAATGGGAGCAAGTGGCTCAGGCAAAAGTACAGCTATGAATATTATTGGATGTCTAGATAGACCATCTGAAGGTATTTATAAATTAAATGGTATTCCTGTTGAGAATTTATCTGATGATGAGCTCGCGGAAATACGCAACCAAAAATTAGGCTTCGTTTTTCAACAATTTCATCTTCTTTCAGACGCAACTGCACTTGAAAACGTAACTTTGCCAATGATTTATGCTGGTATTGAGCCTGAACAAAGATTAGAGCGAGGTAAGAATGCCTTAAAAAAAGTTGGCCTTTCAGAAAGAATGAATAATCGCCCAAACCAATTATCCGGAGGTCAACAACAACGAGTTGCTATAGCTAGGGCTATTATCAATAACCCCGCAATTTTGTTAGCAGACGAACCTACTGGAGCACTGGATTCAAAAACCACTGAAGATGTATTAGATCTTTTTGACAAACTGCATGAATCTGGAATAACTATAGTTTTAGTTACGCATGAAGATGAAGTTGCAAATCGCGCAAAAAAAATAGCCAGATTTAAGGATGGAAGAATAGTTGAATTAAAAGTTAATTAAATTCAAAACCTTCTAATTACCTTCAGTTGAGTTTCATTTTCAATTCTTAAATTCCCATTCGAATCAATATCTCTAATTTTCCATGAATTAGGACAATAACCACTAGGTAAAAAACTTTTAGTAAGAAACTTATTTGCAGATTGAATCACATATTCTTTTTTCTTATTACATTCAATTGCATCATAAAAAGCTTTAAGAACTTTGGCTGTCCAATAATGATGATTAATATTTTTAGCTTGAAGTACCTTTGATAGTGAAATACCTTCTGATGGAGTGTAATTTAAAACATTCATGCCAAGTCCTATTCTTACGTAGATAATTTCTTTACCTCTTGTTATTACCCTTGGTAAAAATCCAATCAACTTTTTTGAACCAAAAAAAATATCATTTGGCCATTTCAAACAAACATTTACATTCTCTTGTCTAAGCATTTCACATAACTTAATACCTAAAGATAAATTAAATATTTGAAATGCAAATTCTTTTGAAAATATTGGGTATGCTGCACTTAACCAAATCCCGCCTTTTGGAGAAACCCAAGTTTTTGAGTTTTGGCCAACCCCTGAGAACTGTTCTCTTGCGATTATCGCTACTGGCTGGTTTTTCTTTATTTCAGAATATTCAAGCAAGTTTGTTAGCTCATTTTCGGTACTTTTACATTTTATTTTGTAATGAAGTGTCCAGGTTGGATATTGACCCTGAATTTTTTTTAAATAAAAAACTGTCTTAGCTGCAGGTCCAATAACTTTCACAAATTCTTTATTAAAACAACGAGCATCTTTTTAAAGATTAGATTAACTTTAGTCTTAATAAGTAAATTTTACAAATTGGACAAAAAGTATTTGCCAATAGTGAATAGAAGGAATCCCCATCCTTTAAAAAATTGTCTTGATAATTTTAAAAAATCCTGCGGTGATTTAGATAAACTCTCTAAAATCAACGAAAACTGGAAGAACTTAATCGGCTTAGAACTATTTCAAGAATGTAAACCATTAAATATTGAAAAAAAAATACTTACTATTGCAGTAAATCATCCACAGTGGCGCCAAGCTTTAATCTATAACAAGCATAAATTGAAAGAGAGCATCGAGAAAATTGGAATAACTTTGAATGAAATAAAAATAATACAAAATTATGAAATTAAAAATAAAAATATCAAAGCTACTAATGCAAAGATAGTTTGGGCAAAGCATCCAAGCAGAATCAATCAAAATAATATGTGCATTTGTACCCTTTGTAATGCCCCTACTCCTGAGGGCGAAATCAAAAGATGGGGAAAGTGTTCTTTTTGTTGGAGAAAAATAAAAAACTAAATTCTTTATTTAGTTAAAATTAGTATTCCCATTTGCCCGCCCAAAATAGTCCTATATTCAGCTTTTTTAAATCCAACTTCCTTAGCAATATTTATAAGCTCATTTTTCTTTGGAAAATTACTAATACTTTTTTCAATATATGCGTACTCTGGACCTAAATTAAAAAGCCGCGAAATGGTTACTACAATAAATCTCAAATAAATTTTCTGAAAAATATTGGCCAAAGAATTTCTTGTTGAGTGATTAAAATCCAAAAATCCTGCCCTTCCCTTATCCTTTAAAAGATCAAAAACTTTTTTTATTCCTTCTTCAACATTATTCAAGTTTCTAAGTCCATATGACATGCAAATCCCATCAAAATTTTTTGAATAATCATTAATTTCTAATACATCTTTAATTTCCCACTTTATAAATTTATTTTTTTTAAGCTCTGATTTTTTTTTTGCAATATTTAAGATATCATCTGCACTGTCAATACCAGTAATTGAACCTCTTGGGCTAACTCTCTCAGAAATTAAGAATGCTAAATCTCCAGTTCCACAGCATAAATCAGCCCAATCTTCACCATTTAAAGGTTCCAATAAATTAATTAATTTCCTTTTCCATAATCTGTGCAACCCAAAACTTAATAGATTATTTAAAAAGTCATATTTATAAGAAATTTTATTAAATATATTTTTGACTTCGATAGTTTTTGTGAATTTCATTTTTAAATCTTTAACTTATTTCTTTTTGGTATTAAATTAAATTTTTTATTCATATGGTCTTATTGGAAGATTTTTTTCGAGAAGGAAAGTTTTTATTTCTTGTAGAGTAAGTTTCTTATCATGAAGTAGTGATGCTAAAAGTGCAGCAGATGCCCTGCCTTCATTGAAAACATCATAGATATCTTCTAAACAACCTGCCCCTCCAGAAGCAATCACTGGGATATCAACAATATTTGCAACAGATTCTGTCAAATTTAAATCATATCCATTCTGTGTTCCATCACCATCCATTGAAGTAAGTAATATTTCCCCTGCGCCTAATTCCTCAACTTTCTTTGCCCAACTTAATACATCTATACCAGTATTTTCTCTACCTCCTTTTACATATACCTCCCATTCATCACTCTTATTAACTTTTCTTTTAGCATCAATTGCTATAACGATGCATTGATTACCAAATTCTCTAGAACTTTTGGAAATTAAATCTGGATTTCTAACAGCAGAAGAATTCAAACTCACTTTGTCCGCTCCAGCTCTTAAAAGATCATTAATAGAAGAAACAGAATCTATACCTCCACCTACTGTAAAAGGAATTTTTACTGATTTTGCTGTCCTAGAAACAAGGTCAACTAATGTATTCCTATTTTCCACGCTTGCTCTAATATCTAAAAATACCAATTCATCTGCGCCTTCATCAGAGTACCTACAAGCCAATTCAACAGGATCACCTGAGTCTCTTAAGTTAACAAAATTTACACCTTTAACGACTCTGCCATTGGCGACATCTAAACAAGGAATTAAACGAAGAGCTACCATTTTAGTAAAAATTGTCCAAATGCTGTTAATCTTGCATAATAGCTTCCATTTTACCTCTTATGGCTGAAACAAAATTATTACCCAAAATCGGTAGTAAAATTAAAATTAACATTAACAAAGTAAAAGATAGAATACCTGCTAAATTAATTGATCAAATATCCTCTAATCCAAAAGCCGTAATAACAGGCTATAAAATGACAGATGGCAGAAGTATTGGGATCACCGCAAAATTTCAGAATGGTGAGCAAAATTGGTTTTTCCCAGAAGAAATTGAGAAAGGTTAAAGAGTAAAGTGAATGATCCAAAACAACTATTAGGAATTAAGGGTGCCTCTGAAACATCAAGCATATGGAAACTCCGGATACAGTTAATGAAACCCATAACGTGGATCCCTTTGATATGGGGGGTTATTTGTGGAGCAGCTGCAAGTGGGAATTTTGAATGGACATTTAGTAATGTTCTAGCTTCATTGGCATGTATGTTGATGAGTGGACCACTTTTGGCTGGTTATACCCAAACCATAAATGATTTTTTTGATAAAGAAATTGATGCAATTAATGAACCAAATAGACCAATTCCTTCTGGCAAAATTTCAATTAAAGATGTAAAAATACAAATCTGGGTATTACTTATAGCTGGTTTAATAGTTGCTTTTCTATTAGATTTATATGCTAAGCACAGCTTCCCCTCCGTCTTACTTTTGGCATTAGGAGGTTCCTTTGTTAGTTATATATATTCTGCTCCACCACTTAAATTAAAACAGAATGGTTGGCTTGGAAATTACGCATTAGGAGCATCTTATATAGCTTTACCTTGGTGGGCAGGACAAGCCTTGTTTGGGAAATTAACTATCGTGACGGCGATACTAACACTTGCTTATAGTCTCTCAGGACTTGGAATTGCCGTTATTAATGATTTCAAAAGTGTTGAAGGAGACTCAAAGCTAGGCTTAAATTCTCTACCAGTAGTATTTGGAATTAAAAATGCAAGTAGAATAAGTGCAGGACTAATTGACATTTTTCAATTAGCAATGGTTGTAGTATTAGTCATTATTGGTCAACATTTAGCCTCTGTAATTTTGGTTTTATTGGTAATTCCACAAATTACATTTCAAGATATGTGGTTACTAAGAGATCCTTTAAAGTTTGATGTCAAATATCAAGCAAGTGCCCAACCGTTCCTAATAACTGGAATGTTAGTTACAGCTCTAGCGATAGGACATAGTTTTTTAGTTGCTTAAGGTGCAAAAGATTAAATTCAAATCTTTTGTTTTAATAATTCCAATATTAATTTTTTCAGGAATATCTTTTTGTTTTTTTAGTCTAATATTTAGTACCTTAAAATTTGACGTTTCTAAAAATAAAAAGTCTCGGGAAACCAAATATTCTTACGTAATATCATCCTCTGATAATAAGATACTAAGCAAATTAAGCCGCAAATTTGAAATAGATAATAGTTATCATAAAATTCCATTTTTTCTAAAACATTCTTTTATATCTTCTGAGGATAAAAGATTTTATAAACATAATGGCATAGATTTAAAAAGTATTTCTCGTGCCCTTATTCAAAATATTAGAAGTGGTTATGTTAAAGAGGGGGGAAGTACGATTACACAACAAGTTGCTAGATTACTTTTTCTAAATAATGATTTAAGTTTTCAAAGAAAAATTAAAGAAATATTTATATCACTCATACTTGAATTTAGATACAACAAAAATCAAATTTTAAAATTATATTTAAATAATATTTATCTAGGATCAGGAGCATACGGGGTAGACGAGGCTGCCCAAGTTTATTTTGGAAAATTTATAGAAGAATTGACATTATCAGAGATCGCATTAATTGCAGGATTAGCTCCAGCTCCATCAATTTATTCACCCTATCAAAATTTAGAACTAGCTATTAAAAATAGAAATAAAGTTCTTGAATCAATGTATGTTGATGGATATATTTCTCTTGCAAATAAGAATAAGGCTATTAAAGAAAAAATAAAGTTAAATTATCAAACAACTAATAATTTTTTAGATGATAAATTACTAATAAACTTTATTCTTCAGGAAACAGATAAAAAAATTGGAAGTAAAAATGATTATAAGTTTTTAAGAATTAAATCTTCTATCAACAAAGATTGGCAAGAAAAAGGTCAAAAAATATCAAGATACGCAGGGCCTAAAGAACTTGAATTTGGTTTGTTATCTATCGAATCAAAAACAGGACTAATCAGGACAATGATAACCAGCAAAAATCCATCAATTAATGAATACAACAGAGTAATTTCATCTGTAAGACCTTTAGGTTCTACTTTTAAAATAATCCCTTATGCTGCTGCATTAATAGAAGGAATAAAATTAAGCGATAAATTTGAAGACTTACCAAAATGCTGGGAAAGTTATTGCCCAAAAAATTTTTCAGAAGACTATAGAGGCTCAATATCTTTGATTGAATCATTTAAAAGTTCATCAAATATCGTTCCAATATCAATAACAAAAAAAATCGGCTTAAAAAATATTATTAATTTAGCGAATTCATTTGGACTAGGTTATGAGCAAGAGTTTGAGGAATTCCCATCATTAGCTATTGGCGCCTACGGAGATAATCTTTTAAACATCACAAATGCATATTCTGCAATAAACAATAATGGGAAGATTCAAAGCCCTGAAATCATAGAAAAAATAGAATCATTTAAAAAACAACCTATTTGGGAAAATAAATCTATTTCCAAGAAAATATTAGATTTAAAAATAAACAAGAAAATAAATAAACTTCTTGAAAAATCTGTAAAAGAAGGAACTTCAAAAGCAGCCTTTATAAAAGGAAAGAAAATTTATGGGAAAACAGGAACATCTGATGGAAATAAAGATCTTTGGTTTATTGGTTCCATTGATAAACTTACAACAGGGATTTGGATAGGTTACGACGATAACAAGGAATCTGAATTATCTAGTGGGAATGCAGCTTATTTATGGAAGAAGTTCATATCTGAAATTTATAAAATTCCAATTAAAAAATAAATTATATTTTTAAGATTTATAAGAAATTATTGCAGAATAAAATCCATCACCAGGATAATCCAAGCTAGGTAAAATTTGCTTTTGGCTAACCAATTTTAAAGTTTTGTTTTTTTCAACAAATTTTTCAATTAATAGATTATTTTCATCAGGACAAATAGTACAAGTTGAATAAACTAAAGTACCATCTTTTTTCAAAAGAGGGAAAATTCTCTCCAAAAGTTTTTCCTGTAATAAAGTTAAAGATTTTATTTTTTCTTTACTTAAAGACCATCTAGAATCTGGATTCCTGGAAAGAGTTCCAATTCCTGAACATGGCGCATCTAATAAAATCTTATCAAAATAAGATATAAATTTAGGATTTAATTCAATCAAACTCGTAGCATCAGCCTTAAGGGTATTAACAGATTTCAAATTTAACCTTTCTAAATTTGATTGCAGTATTTTCAATCTTTTTGCTGATCTATCTACTGCAATGATTTCAGCACTATCATTTGTTAATTCTGCAAGGTGGGTAGACTTACTTCCTGGAGCTGCACAAGCATCTAAAATCTTTTCACCTTCTTTTGGATTTAATAAAGGTGCTATCCACTGAGAAGATCTATCTTGAATTGTCCAAAGTCCATCACTATATCCTGGTAAATTTTTTATAGATCTTGGATTAGATTTTAAAGTAATTCCATTATGTAAATCTTTAATAATTTCAGCATCAATTTTATTTTCATGAAGTACTTTCAAAAAGTTATCTAAATTAGTTTTTAATTGGTTAATTCTCAAATCAATTGATGGCTTTTTATTAAATGCCTTAATGATATTTTCACCCTCGCTATTGCCGACCCATTTATAAAGATCCTTCACAAGCCATAATGGAAATGATTCAAGATATGAAATTCTTTCTTTTCTATCAGAAGATAATTCCGGAAAGATTTTTTGTTCTAATTTTCTTGATGCATTTCTCAATATCGCATTTACAGTTCCCGCTAAACCATTTAAATCTGTTTTTTTAGCTACTTCTACAGTGGTAGAAATAGCAGCAGGAAATGGGATTTTATTCATTTTCAATAGTTGATACAAACCTATATGTAGAAGCCATCTTAACTTTGGAGGCTGTTTTTTATGAGTAATTTTTGATGTATGATCTGTCCAAAGATCAAGAAATTTTCTATACCTTATGCATCCAAAAGATAATTCCGTAATAAAAGCTATATCAAGAGGATTAAATTGATAATTTTTTAAAACTTTTTCAAGAGCATGATCAGAAAAATCACCAGAACTTACTTTTAATAAAATTTCCCAAGCTGCCTTTCTTTGTAAATATCCTATGCTCAAAATATAAATAATTTTTAAAGATAACTTTAATATACAAAAAATTCAAAAATTTAAACTACTTTTTCAATTGCAGAATTAAACCAAATAAAACCTAAGATAGAAATAAGTGAAAGATTAAATCCTAAAAAAAGAAAGATATTTTAAAGAATGGATTCTTTCCCGAAAAAATATTTTTTTCTCTTTTTGATACTTCATTATTAAAATAAAAAATAATTCAGGATTTCAAACGGCAACCAATATTGATAGATCCTGCATCAAGCATTCTGCCTAATTTAATTGCTATGGATTCCTCCAACCTAGTGAAATTAGATTGATGGGTAGTTATCCAATCTAATTCAGAAAAAGTGATGATTCCCGTCGAATTACTTTTTAAAAAAAGTGTTCCAATTTCCATTAGATAACTCTAATTTTTTCTAAGCTAACATCCGTACTTAATATTTCTTCATAACATAATATTCTTTTAATTTTTCAAAGAAAACTATAGGTTATTAATCTTAATTTATTGAATATCTCTTAAAAAATTATCGGCCGTTTTTAAGTGATTATTTAATTTTTCTTCTGACATTTTATCGAGATTTCTCGTTAACATTGCCAGACGATATTGCTTTCTAAAAAAGCTTTCATTATCTTTAATAAATTTCCAAAATAAGCCGTCCCATATTTCACACCATGGGCCACTTTTAAAATTAGACATTTTTTTTACATAATTAGAGCTTGATATATATGGCTTTGTTGAAAAGATACCACCATCACTAAACTGACTCATTCCGTAAACATTTGGGACCATAACCCAATCATAGGAATCAATAAACATTTCCATAAACCATTTATAAACTTGGTTGGGGTGAATTCTACATAGAAGCATAAAGTTGCCAACAATCATTAGCCGCTCAATATGATGACAATAACCAAATTTAATAATATTTTTTATAACGATGTCTACTGGTTCAATTCCTGTATTTCCTTGATAAAAAGATTTTGGAATTGGCTTATCTTCAAAATTCCAAAAATTACTATTTCGCATCTTTGTTCCGTACTTTTTATAGACAAGGCAAATAAATTCTCTCCATCCAATAATTTGACGAATAAAACCCTCTAAAGAGTTAATAGGAACATTATTATTTTTTGCAAAACGTAATGCTTTATTTACTACTACATCTGGGGTTAATAAGCCGCTATTTAAAAGAGGAGAAAGTAAACTGTGCCATAAAAAAGAATTTTCTTTAGTAATAGCATCCTCATAATCTCCAAATAAGAAAAATCTATGTTTAAAAAAATCATTTAACCATTCATCTGCCTCTTCAAAATTAGTTGGATATAAAAAGTTATTACTTTCTCCAATAAACTCAATATCAAAATTGGCTAATGACCTTTCTGCATTAACTACAAATTTATTTTTTTGTAATTTAGGTGTATCGGGTATATTTATTTTTTTTGGTAATTTTTTTCTGTTCATTTCATCGAAACTCCATTTGCCACCTTCAGGTGTATCATCAGGATTAACTAATATCTTTTGGCTCTTTCTTTGATTCTCATAAAATCTCCCCATAAGAGGTTTTTTTGTATTTGATTCAAATAAATCTTTTAAATCTGCACTGCTCATAAACATAGGAGAAGGCAAAATATTTAAAGCTAAATTATTACTTTCAACAAAATTATTAATCCTCTTCATTATTAAAAAATCATGAGGGTCAATGAGATTTATTTTCTGATATTTATTTTTAATAAATTCCGATAGGTAATCAACTGTAGAAATATTATTCTTGTTTTCGATATAAAAAACTTTAAAGCCAGATATTTCTAAATAATTTTTATAAGCGAGCATAGATGCTCTATGAAAAACTAACTTATTTTTATGGTTAATTAATTTATGAAATTTATCATTTCCAAAAAATAATGAGTCTTCCAAAATCAAAACTTCACAATTTATTTTTAAGATTGGGCTTTCTCTAAAAAGTTGATTCGGGAAAATAATTGATACTTGTTTCATCTTTGCGACTTCCTGTTACTGCATCTTTTTGAACAGTAGATAACATCATCCCAACAGTTTTTCCATTTTTTACGCCACTCAAACGGCCTATTGCAAACAGGACAAGTTTTAGTAGAAAGATTTTTCAAAATTTATAATTTTCTTTTATGTGTAGATTTAAATCTAGTTGAATCTTTAAGGGCCATATGTTTTGTATTTCTTCCCGAAACTCTCTTTCTCCAGACTTTGAAAGATTTGGGTTTAAGATTTTGACGCATAATTTTTATCGCATCTTCCTCTTTTAAACCAAATTGATACTCGATAGCTTCAAAGGGTGTTCTATCTTCCCAACACATTTCAATTATTCTATCTATGTCGAAAATTTCCATATTTATTGTTCACATTGTGAGGTACAAAGTTTTTCAATATCGGATCTACCTGTGATTTGAAGTCTATATTTTGCCCAATATCTGTAAACCAATCTCAATAATGGAGATAAGAGCTTAATCTTCAAGGGATAATAAACCCAACCTAAACCAACTAATTCATAAGAATAAGCAAGTACATCTAGTCCCCTAATAATTTCACCATTTTCAATAATCCCATGGAGGTTTGACATAGCTTCCGAATATGAGATGTCATTAAAAAGACTTCGATCATAATCCTTACTATTAATATCTATAAATGCGATTTGATTTAAGGTATCTCTTTTTTTAAGAAAATTTGTTTCTCTCAAACAAAGTGGACAACCACCATCGAATAAAAAAGTTAATTTATTTTTCATATTTTTATTCAAATATAGAAATTAAATAACTTTTTTGTGGAATAAAAAATTTTTTTTTGAGTACAAGCTTTATAAAGCCTTAATAATTGCCAGTTCTAATTTAGTGAAATTATATTATCTTATTAATTAATAAGCCATTGATTAAGGGATACATCAATGGTTTAAAACTATTTATAATCAATCATCTAGAAGATGAACTCCTTCTCCTACGTCAGGAGTAAATTTGCAATATTTTTCAAAAATAAGTCCAACACCTCTCATTTTTTCTCCTAATTCATCGTTAAATCTATTCCATTCTTCCGATTCACGATCAGGTAAATGCCACCCTTGTTTTTCTACCATACTTGTTATTACTGTATAGTCCCATTCTATGTATGCCATTGAATTAACTTAAACTACCAAAATATTATAAACCAAGAGATTTAATAGGTAATCAATATTTTTTGAATATAATTTAAAGGTGTGAAAAATTATAAATGTCAATTTTGCCAAGAAGATTTGAACGAATCAAAAGCGTTTTAAATTGCAGAATGAAAAACTTGACTGTTTTAGTTGAGGATGTAAATAAACCACATAATTTATCAGCGATATTAAGGACATGTGATGCAGCAGGAGTTTTCGAAGCAAATTTTATTAGCAAAACAAATGCCGTTAAGACTTTTAATAGTACTGCTCAAGGAAGTCAAAAATGGGTAAAGCTGAATAATCATGAAAACACTATCTCGGCAATATCTGACTTAAAGAATAAGGGTTTTAAATTATATGGAACGACTTTTAATAGTGAATCAGTAGATTATAGAAATTTTGATTATTCTCAAAATACATGTTTTGTTCTAGGAGCAGAAAAATGGGGACTAAGTAATGAACTTATATCAATGGTTGATCAATCAATTTTTATACCTATGAGAGGTATGGTTCAATCTCTGAATGTTTCAGTTGCTGCTTCTATTTTATTATTTGAAGCTGTTCGCCAAAGAAAAAATAAAGGTATGTTGCCCGCTAATGGAGAAGGGTTAAATATGGATGAATATCAAAAAACACTTTTTGAATGGTGTTACCCAGAATTAGCTGCGGTGTATAAAAAATCAGTTAAAGAATATCCAAAGTTGAATGATCAAGGAGGAATTGATCCTATTAAAGATAACTAAATTTATTCAGAATTTTGACTATCAAAAATTTCTTCAAGGTCCTCTCCTATAAAAGAAAGACCTAAAACTAAAAAAAACATTGCCAAACCTGGGAACAAAGCCGTCCACCAGATACCTGTAGGTAAAGCGGCAAGAGCCAGATTTAAATCACTTCCCCACTCTGGGACATCTGCAGGAACTCCAACGCCTAAAAATCCTAAACTTCCTAATACCAAAACAGCATCTGCAGCATTTAGGGTAAGCAGAATAGGCAATGGTGTTATTACATTTGGGAGAATATATTTAAAAATAATTTTTTTAACATCAGCTCCTGCAACTTGAGCTGCCTCCACATAAGTTTCAGATTTAACCAATATTGTCTGATTTCTGATTAATCTAAAATATTGAGGAGAGTAAACAATACACAATGCCAAAGCCGCGTTAAGGATACCCTTACCCAATACAAAAGCCACAACAACTGAAAGCAAAATTACAGGTATTGAAAAAATAGTATCCATTATTAGTGATAAGCATTTATCAAAAAAACCACCAAAATACCCACTTAATAATCCCAATGGCAAACCCAAACTTAATGAAAAAAGAATAGCTAAGAATACAACTTCTATAGCTAATGATGATCCTTGCAAAGTTCTTAAGCAAACATCTCTTCCTAATCTATCTGTGCCACAAAAATGATTTAGAGAAGGAGGGGCAAAGATATCATTGCTTAACATTGAAAATGAATAGCCAAAAAAATTATTGGCCTCTAAAAATTTCATTATTAAAACAACAAGAAGATAAAAAAGTACTATTAAAAATCCGGCTTTTCTGATATTTGCACCGACACTATTAAATGGGTTAATATCCAAAATCTTTTTTTAAAGATATAAATGAAATATACCCAATTCTTTAAAAAATAAATAGCTATAAATTTTAAATTAAAATAAATTACTGGTTTAATTTCAAAACTGCCATAAAAGCTTCTTGAGGGACTTCAACTTTACCCATTGCCTTCATCCTCTTTTTACCTTTGGCTTGTTTCTTTAAAAGTTTCTTTTTCCTAGAAATATCCCCTCCATAACATTTAGATAAAACATCTTTTCGCAAAGCACTTATGCTTTCACTTGCAATAATCCTGCTACCGATTGATGCTTGAATAGGTATTTTAAATTGTTGTTTTGGAATAAGTTCTTTTAATTTCTCAACTAAACTTCTGCCAATTCCATAAGCCTTATCTTTATGAACAATAGAAGTTAATGGATCTGCTCTTTCTGAATTTATTAGAACATCTAATCTAACAAGGTCATTTTTTCTATAGCCAATCAAATGATATTCCATTGATGCATAACCTTGGGTTCTACTTTTCATTTGATCAAAGAAATCTGTAACAACTTCTGCTAGTGGAATTTCATAAATCAAGGTAACTCGATCTGTTGTTATATATTTCATATCTATAAATACTCCCCTTCTTTCCTGACATAAACCCATTAATGTTCCATTAAATTCATTGGGAGCATAAATTTCCATTTTCACATAAGGCTCTTCTATTGATTCTCTAAGTTGTGGATCAGGAATTGTAGAAGGATTATCAATAAAAATATGTTCCTGCTGATTTAAATTAACTTTATAAATAACTGATGGTGCCGTTACGATTAGATCCAAGTCATATTCTCTTTCTAATCTTTCTTGAACAATCTCCATATGAAGAAGTCCTAAGAATCCGCACCTGAATCCGAAGCCCATTGCGCTACTGGTTTCGGGCTCATATTTTAAAGCGGCATCAGATAATTGTAATTTTTCGAGTGATACTCTTAAATCTGGGAATTGATCAGCATCAGTCGGGAATAAGCCACAAAAAACCATAGGATTTGCTGTCTTATATCCAGGCAAAGGATCATTGGCAGGTGAATTTAAAAGAGTAATCGTATCTCCCACTCTTGCATCAGCAACTGATTTTATAGAAGCAGCTAAATATCCAACTTCTCCTGCATGTAATTCATCAACTTGCTGCTGATCAGGCGCCATTATTCCTATCTCATCTAGTTCATAATTTTTCTTACTTGCCATTAATAATATTTTTTCTCTCTTATTTAGAGACCCAGATATCACCCTGAAATAAACAATAACTCCCCTGTACGGATCATAGTAAGAATCAAAAATCAGTGCCTTTGTAGGTAGTTTAATTTCATCTTGAGGAGGAGGTACTCTTCTTACTATTGCTTCCAAAATATCTTTAATACCAACTCCAGTTTTTGCTGAACAATTTATTGCATTAGATGTATCAAGTCCAATAATTTCCTCTATTTCTTGTTTTATTTTTTCAGCATCAGCCCCTGGTAAATCAACTTTATTTAAAACAGGAATTATTTCAAGATTATTTTCTAAGGCAAGATAAACATTAGCTAAGGTTTGAGCTTCTACTCCTTGACTTGCATCAACAACAAGTAAGGCGCCTTCACAAGCTTGAAGAGATCTACTAACCTCATAAGAGAAATCAACATGCCCTGGCGTATCTATTAAGTTCAGAACATATTCTTGGAAATCGTCAGCTTTATATTTCATCCTAGCGGCTTGTAACTTGATAGTAATTCCTCTCTCTCTTTCAAGATCCATACTGTCCAAAAATTGTTCTTGCATATCCCTTTGCTGCACAGTACCAGTATCTTGAAGCAACCTATCTGCAAGGGTAGATTTACCATGATCAATATGAGCGATTATGCAGAAATTTCTAATTTTTGAAACCGATATATCAGTCATACTAGAAAGAAAAATTCTCCTCTTATTACATCTTGATTAATATTAGCTAATTAGAATTATGGATGGAAACCAAAAATGGAATTATTTCTTTTTTTAATTTCTTTTATGAAGATACTGTAATTTTCAGAGACTGATAGTTCTGGATAAATTAAGTCATTTATTTTTTTCTGAAGATTATGCTTATCGTTTAAAAATAAAACAGATTTTTCTAGAACCTCTACCATAATTGAAACTGCAGTACTTGCTCCCGGAGAGGCTCCTAACAAAGCAGACAATGATCCATCAGATGAATTTACAATCTCCGTTCCAAATTTCAAAGAACCACCACCTTCAGTTTTTTTAATTATTTGGACTCTTTGACCAGCATTCTTTAAATACCAATCAGAAGGATTAGCTGATGGCATCATATTCTTTAAATTCTCAACTCTTGAGTTATGGTTCTTTAATGATTGTGATATCAGGTAATTAATTAAATCGTTGTTCTTGAAACCAACGTCTAACATAGAAAAAATATTATTCTTTTTAATTGAACTAAATAAGTCAAAGTATGAACTTTGTTTTAGAAATTTCGTTGTAAATCCAGCAAAAGGTCCATATAAAAGAAGTTTTTTATTATCAATCCATCTGGAGTCTAAATGAGGCACAGACATTGGTGGGGATCCAATATCAGCTTTACCGTAAACTTTTGAGTTATGTTTTTCTGTTAGATATTTTTTCTCGCAAATAAGCCATTTCCCGCTAACAGGAAATCCACCATAACTTTTTGCTTCTGGAATTTTTGATTTTTGTAAATAATTAATTGTTTTTCCACCAGCACCAAGAAAAACGTAGCCAGTTCTAATTGAATTTTTTCTACCTTCAGAACTGATTTCTAGTTCCCATTGTTTTTTATCAATTTTCTTTAAATCTACTAATTCTGTTTTGTATCTAATTTCAACATTTTTATTTGAAGAAACTAATGACAAATACTCTTTAGTTAAAGCCTCAAAATTAATATCAGTTCCTCTACCTATTCTGGTAGCAGCAATTTGAGTAGATGGATTTCTATCTTTTGTTATTAAAGGAGCCCATGATGAAATTTCATCAAAAGATGTAGAAAATTCCATATCGATAAATTCAGGATTTTCGGTCATTTTCTGAAATCTTTTTTTTAAAAAAGCAATATTATCCTGACCAGACACAAAGCTAATATGAGGAATAAATTTTAGAAACTTCTTAATATCAATTTTCCCTGCTTCATACAATGAGGCCCATAAAGACATGGATGTTTCAAAAGAACGATTTATTGAGAGCGCTTTATCTATTTTTAGATTTCCTTTTTCATCTAAAGGGGTATAGTTTAATTCGCAATTAGCCGCATGTCCTGTACCTGCATTATTAAAAGCGCCAGAACTTTCACTTCCTGGAGCATTTAATTTTTCTATAATAAGGAATTTTATATCTGGTAAAACTTCTGAAATTAGTAGGGCTAAAGTACTACTCATTATCCCTGCTCCTACTAAGACTGCATCAAAGTAGCTATTTTCATTAGTGGGATTTTTAGATGAAGTCACAACAGAAAATTATCTTTTTTGCAATTAATCAGATTTCTTTCTAGGCTTATTATAAAGTTAATCCAAAATTATGAGTACTGAAACACTCTCGCTGACAAACGAAAATGTAGAAAAAGTCCTTGACGAGCTAAGGCCTTTTTTAATTTCTGATGGAGGTAATGTAGAGATTGCAGAAATAGATGGTCCAATTGTCAAAGTCAGACTTCAAGGAGCATGTGGTAGTTGCCCAAGTAGCACTATGACTCTAAAAATGGGTATTGAAAGAAAGTTAAAAGAAATGATTCCTGAAATAAGCGAAGTTATCCAGGTTTTATAAAAATTTTTAACTGAAATATTATATTATTTAGTTTTTAATTCCTTCAACAAAGATGATTCCATATCAAGGCAATCAATTGGAAGTCCTTGACCAATCGCGATTAAAAGAGGCGCAAGAATTCCTAACGTAAAAACTAAATTTGATTGGCTTACATCATATTTACTCAAAGTAAAAGTTATCAAATAAATAATTGAAAAATATGCATGTAGTGAAAAAAATTCTTTTGGCTTTAGAACTGGCCACCTTAAAGTATTTCCCAAGAAATATAAAAAACCTGTCATAAATAAATAGTTACATGAAGATTAAACCAAATATAAACATAATCCTTTTTAAAGACTATTTATAAAAAAATTTACCTAAGATAATAATTAAAAAAAGATTAAATCTTCATTTCTATTTGTAAAAGCTAGACGTGTAGCTAAAAATACGCTTATAATGATTATGTAGCAATCGCTACTTTTTCGTTCACCCTCATTGAGGGCGCAGTTCGAGTCATACCATGGAACGGGGGATGGCCGTGTTGTCACATCGAAACATGACTACTTTAACTTACAGAGGTAAAAACTACGTTCAAAACAAAGAAGCTGCTAAAAAGCAACTTGTTGAACTTACCTACAGAAGAAACGTATACACCAACAGAATGGATGACGCTTCTTCAAGTAATGAAAAAGCAGAATTAAATTACAGAGGTGTTAATTACACTAAATAATTTAATTAAACAAAAAAAGCCCCTTTTTCAGGGGCTTTTTTTTTTGGCTATATTTATCAAGAGTTCTTTTAAAAATATGTCTAAAAGTTGCTGTAATACAAACACATCGAATAAAGCACCTAATCAATTCGATCATAAAGATGCGATTCAAGAAAGATATGGCTCAGCCGCACAAGAAAAAGAAAGTTGTCTTTGTACACCAGTTGGGTTTAATCCCGTTTTACTTGAAGCAATTCCTCAAGAGGTTATAGAAAGAGACTATGGGTGTGGTGATCCAACAAAATATGTTCAAAAAAATGATATAGTCTTAGATCTTGGAAGTGGTAGCGGCAAAAATGCTTTCATTTGTGCCCAAATTGTTGGGAAAGAAGGGAAAGTTATTGGAGTTGATCAGAATCCTGACATGCTTTCTTTATCTAGATCAGCCTCTAAAGAAGTTACAAAAAATATAGGTTTCAACAATACAGAATTTCTAGAAGGTTCAATTGAAAAACTTGATGAATTAGATAAAGATTTAAATCCATTAATCGCAGATAAATCAGTTGATATTATTTTAAGTAATTGCGTTTTAAACCTGGTAAGTCCAGAGTCTAGAAATAACCTTCTAAACAATATAAAAAGAGTTTTAAAATATAATGGAAGAATTGCAATTAGTGATATCGTATCTAACAAAAAAGTTCCTTTAAGATTGCAAAATGATCATGATTTATGGACAGGATGTATTAGTGGAGCATGGTATGAGCCAGAGTTTATAAGTGATTTTAAAGTACTCGGATTTAAAAATTTAAAATTTGCAGAGAGGAGTGCTGAACCTTGGAAAGTAATTGAGGATATTGAATTTAGAACAGTAACTTTAGTTGGCAATATTTAAAAATTTAAGAGTTTAAAAATATAATTTAAATTTCCATGAGAAATAATTTAAGAGATCAAATACCAGCATTAAAAAATAAGTATTATTTCAACTATGGAGGTCAAGGACCATTACCAAAATCTTCCTTAGAAGCAATAGTTAAAACTTGGGAAATTATCCAAGATTTAGGACCATTTACTAATAATATGTGGCCTTTTATTTACAAAGAAATAACTACCACAAAGAGAATCATTGCACAAAAATTAGGTGTCAATTCAAAGAATGTAGCATTAACCGAGAATATCTCTTCAGGTATGATTTTACCCTTTTGGGGAATAAAAGTAGAAGAAGGAGATGAGCTTTTAATAAGTGACTGTGAACATCCTGGAGTAGTAGCTGCAAGTCGAGAATTTTGCAGAAGAAATAAATTAATTTTCAGAATTTTGCCAATCCAAAAAATTAAAAATCTTAACGACGAAAATATAATTTTAGAGATATTGAAAAATCTAAATAGTAAGACTAAGATCCTAATTATTTCTCATATTTTATGGAACTATGGATATAAAATCCCTTTAAAACAAATTTCTATCGAATTAAAAAATAATCGAGAAAATTCTTATTTTCTTGTTGATGGTGCTCAAACCTTTGGGCACATAAAAATTGAAGAAGAAGTTTTTTATTCTGATTTATATTCAATAACTTCTCATAAGTGGGCATGCGGCCCAGAAGGACTTGGAGCAATTTATGTCTCAGATAGATTTATTCATGAAACAGATCCAACAATAATTGGTTGGAAATCATTAAAAAAAGAACAAGGCATTTATGAGTCTTTTGATAATCTTTTTCATGATGATGCAAGGAAGTTTGAAGTAGCTACATCTTGCATTCCTTTACTTGCGGGACTTCGTAATTCTTTAGATCTTTTGGACAAAGACTGCTCTGAAAAAGAAAAAAGCGAACATATCAAAAGATTAAGTGGGAAACTTTGGGATGAATTAATTCAATTAAAAGAAATTGAATTAGTTTTAGAAAAAAAGTACATAAATGGGATAGTTAGTTTTAATATCGAAAATATTGAAAATAAGGATAAATTTATTAAGGAACTTGGGGAAAAAAAAATTTGGATAAGAGTTTTAGAAGATCCAAAATGGTTTAGAGCATGCGTACATCAAATGACTACAGACGATGAGGTTGATTTACTTTCTGATGAAATTAAAAATTACTTACTTAATTGCTGAATCAAGTAAATATATTTCTCCAAATTCTCAAAATCATAGAAATCTTAAAATTACCAGGGTATTTCTGAGCTATCCCAAGCAATAAATTTTCCTGTAGATTCTGGTGATTGGTTCTTAATAATATTGATTAAGAATTGGGAGGATTTTTCTTTACTAAATAATTTATGTTCTGGAACAAATTTATGAAAAGGTCGAGATAAATCAGTATCTACTGTTCCTGGATGAAGCAATGTGATAGTAGCCTTTGGGAAACGTCTAGCCCATTCAATACTTAAAGATTTAAAAAACTGATTTTGCGCAGATTTTGCAGCTCTATATGAATACCAACCTCCAGTTTGATTATCTCCAATGCTACCAACTCTTGCACTTATACTTGCAAAATTAAAATCTAAATCTTTTGGTATAAATTCTTCAACCGCTTTAGCTAATAAAATAGGAGAAAAGGCATTTATAGAAAAACTTTCCATCATATTTTTTTTATCAAGATGTTGTAATCTTTTTTCTGGTTGAAGAGAATCACTATGAAGTCTACCTGTAGCATTAACAACTAGCCTTAATTTTGAAGGATGATTTGATATTTTATTTTTCAACTGCAAAAGGGATTGAGGATCCTCTATATCTAATTCCCAAAAAGAATTAAATTCACTTTTTCTACCACACAAAACAACATCTAAATCTTTTTCACTTTCATTCAGATCTTTAGCTAGTTGTGTTCCAATTCCACCTGCGCCTACAACTAAGGCTAAGCCTTTCATTTTGTTTAAGATAACTCCCTTGATTTTAAGAAACTTTTCTTGTGATTTGCGAAAAGATCTTTCTTATTTGATTAGGAAATTTTATTGAGATTTACTCTTTTCTTTTAATAATTCATAAGCTATTTTTCTATCATCAAAATTAATAACTTTATCATTGAGAATTTGGTAGTCTTCATGTCCTTTTCCTGCAATTAAAACAATATCTTCTTTATTGGCAAATTTAATAGATTCATTTATTGCTTTAAATCTATCAATCTCAATAATTATTTTATCTCTTTTTTTTATTCCAATTAAAATATCATTTACTATCTTTTGGGGTTCTTCTGATCTTGGATTATCTGAAGTTATAAAAAGTTGATCAGAAAACTCCTCAGCAATTGATCCCATTAAAGGCCTTTTACTACGGTCTCGATCTCCGCCACAGCCAAAAACAGTTATAAGTTTGCCTTCACAAAGTTTTTTAATTGATTGCAAAACTTTTTTTAATCCATCAGGAGTGTGGGCATAATCAACAATTACTGTTGGAAGTAAGCTTAAAACTACATCATTATCAATTTGTATTTTCTCCATTCTCCCAGGAGCACCAGGGAAAGATTGTATTAACTTTGATAGATCTTTCAAAGAATAATTAAGTTTATACAAAATTGTTATTGCTTGAATGGCATTCATTAAATTAAATTCACCGACAAGTGGAACAAAAAGTTGAATTTTTTCCCTAGGTGTATGAAAAATACAGGTGGAACCACTTTCAGTAAATTTTTTATCTGTTACGAAAAAAAAATCATCATTTTCAAATTCACTCACAGTAATCTTTGTAGAGACTAATGAAGATCTTTTTTCAAGATCAGATGATAATTTAGATATCCAATGATCATCATGATTTAATACACAAATTCCATCTTTTTCTTTTAGATAAGGTGGGAAAAATAATTTTCTTTTTGTTTGAAAATATGATTCCATATCCGAGTGATAATCAAGATGATCTTGAGTTAAATTAGTGAAAATAGCCGCCTCAAATTCGCATCCTGATATCCTGTTTTGAGCAATAGAATGAGAACTTACCTCTAATATTGCGAATTCAGATTCTGCCTCAACAGCAGCATTTAATTTCTTTTGAAGCTTATCGGCGAAATCAGTTGTATGAGAAGCCACTTCTGAGAAGCCAGGCCATCTATTAAACAAGGTCCCAAATAATGCAGTCTTTTTCCCTAATTTTTTTAAAAGATATTCCAATAAAAATGTAATTGTCGTTTTTCCATTTGTACCAGTAACACCAATAAGTTTAAGTTTCCTTGAAGGCCTATTCCAAAACTCAGCTACAATTTGACCAAAAATATAATCTAAATTATCCTCAATAACTAAAATCCTTTCTCGATCAATAGATCCAATTTTCTCTTTTGCAGCAGACCCAATAATGGCAGCCTCTGCGCCATTTTTAATTGCCTCAATACAAAATTTTCCTCCATCAACATTTAAACCAGGCATACCTAAAAATAAAGTTCCTTTTTGAACTTCTTTAGAGTTAAAAGAAATATTATTGATTTCATGATCTATTAACCCTAATGAAGGAATAATTCCTACCAAATCTAAAAGTTTATGTAATTTTATAGATCTCATATAAAAAAATTATTTCTCCAGAATGGTACTAATATTTTTTTGAAACCAATTCTTTAATTGATCATCTTTTAATCTTAGAGAAATGCGAGGCAATTCTATAATCTCCTCTAACCCAGGCCCTTCAACAGCAATAACAGGTACTTCATAATCATATTTTTTATATTTATCTTTATATAAATCGACCCTATCAATATCAATTTCTTTTAGCTCCTCTAGATTAGGGAACAACTCATTAAGATTTATTTTTGCCAGTTTGTTTTTTAATGAATCACAAAGGCAACATCCCTGCCTAACAAAAATAAATATTTTCATTCATTTAATCAGGCACAGGATCACATCCACAGGGAGTTAAAGGATGACATCTGCTTAATCTTCTTAAAGTTAACCACCCTCCCTTCCAAGGACCATGTCTAGTAATTGCCTCATATCCATAAGAGCTGCAACTTGGAATAAATCTACATCTTGGTCCTAAAAAAGGAGAAAACCACTTTTGATAAAACGAAATCATAAAAAGAAGTATAGAAGTAATTAATTTATTAATAGTTTTGAACACTTTAATGATGTAAAATAATGTTTCAGGTAGTAATTTAGTTTAATTGAATTTAATCAATTATCCAATTTATTGCAAATTTCTTTTTAATTTAAAACTATGTCAAGATACCGCGGTCCCAGATTAAGGGTTACGCGTCGCTTGGGAGAACTACCAGGTCTCACCAGGAAAGCTTCAAAGAAGTCTAATCCTCCAGGTCAGCACGGCCAAGCCCGTCGCAAGCGATCAGAATATGCAATTCGTCTAGAAGAAAAGCAGAAACTTAGGTTTAATTATGGAGTTTCTGAAAAACAACTAGTACGTTATGTAAAAAAAGCTAGAGCTCAAGAAGGATCTACAGGAACAAACCTGCTAAGACTTTTAGAAAACAGACTTGATAATGTTTGCTTTAGATTAGGTTTTGGAGGTACCATCCCAGGCTCAAGACAATTAGTAAATCATGGCCATGTAACCGTTAATGGAAAGGTTCTTGATATTGCTGGTTATCAATGCAAATCAGGCGATGTAATCGGAATTAAAGAAAACAAAGCAAGTAAAAAACTTGTAGAAGGTAATATAGAATTCCCTGGTTTAGCAAATGTCCCACCTCATCTTGATTTAGACAAACCTAAATTAACGGGAAAAATAAATGGAAAATGTGATAGAGAGTGGGTGGCTCTTGAAATAAACGAACTACTAGTTGTTGAATATTATTCAAGAAAAGTTTAATACGACTTTTCTTTGGATTATTAAATCTCTCGTTTGAAAAATGAGAGATTTAATTTAATTCTTGTTTTTAAAAACAATGGGAAATAAGGAAAATAAGATAAAAAAACCTGGTTTTAAGACCTTATCAATTCACCATGGGGAAACATTTGCAGAAGAAACTGGATGTGTTATGCCTCCTATTTTTTCTACATCTACTTTCAAACATGGAAATAAAGATAATTTCGACTACACCAGATCAGGCAATCCAAACTTTAGAATTCTAGAAAACATCCTTAAATCAATAGAAGATTCTAAATACTGTACAGTTTTTGGATCTGGAATTAGCGCGGTAACTGCAATTTCATCAACACTAAAATCAGGTGACATGATACTCTGCGAGTCAAATCTCTATGGTTGTACTGTGAGGATGTTCGAAAAAGTTTTCAAGAAATTTGGACTAGAAGTTTTATACACAGATTTTACAAACGAAAATAATATCAAAAAGATTTCAAACTTCGAGCCAACCTTGATATGGCTAGAAAGTCCAACTAATCCACTTTTGAAGGTACTTGATATTAAGGCAATTTGTAATGAAGCGAATAAGCTCGAAATACCAGTAGTTGTAGACAACACATTTTCTACAGCGCTTATTCAAAAACCATTGGACCTTGGGGCAACACTATCGGTTGTAAGCACCACAAAATTCATTAATGGACATAGTGACGCACTTGGCGGAGCAGTTCTGACAAATAATGAGGAATGGAATAGTAAGATGCTTTTCTCTCAAAAAGCTCTCGGGCTTCAACCATCTCCTTTTGATAGTTGGCTCATTACGAGAGGAGTAAAAACTCTTCCTTTAAGAATCGAACAACAAACTAAAAGTGCAGAATTTATTACTGAAGAATTAGGGAATCATAAAATAATTAGTAATGTAATTTACCCTTTTAATCAAGAACATCCGCAATTTAATTTAGCAAAATCGCAAATGAAATCTGGAGGTTCAATGATCACCCTAAAATTAAATTTAAATAAAGAGGATACTTTTAAATTTTGCAAATCTCTCAAATATTTCTCTCTAGCAGAAAGCCTTGGAGGAGTTGAAAGTTTAATTTGTCACCCTGCAACAATGACTCATGCTTCTGTTGATGACAAAACAAAAAATCTGCTAGGGATAGATGATGCTCTTGTCAGATTATCAATTGGATGTGAAGATACAAATGATTTAATCTCGGATATTTTATTTGCTTTAAATAAATTCTGAAAATTGAGAGATTTACTTAAAAAACCTATATGGAAAAATTTAGAGTTGGGATATGCAATTCCTGATAGTATTCATGCCGTTTCTGTAGCATTACCAACTTGGAATGATGTAATAAATTATGAGGAAAAAGATCAAGAATGCATGAATTTATTGAAGTCCATTTACCCACGATTCGGGCTAAACCCTGTAGTGAAAAGATTATGCGAAAAAGTAAAAAAACAAAATTACTACAATAATAAAAGTATCTGGCCATATCCAAATGAAAGCATAGCTTTTAAAGCTAAAAAATACATTGATAGAAATACTTCTGAACAATTCTCGTTAATAGAAAAAAGAGATAATTTAGCTTTCTTATTAACTGAAAAAGAAGGAAGTATTTATGCAAAATATTTTTGGCAACATACTGGTCTTGGTCTATCTTCAAGAGCTGCCGCTATAGAACTAGGTCTTGAAGATTGCCCTCCAAAATCATACATAAATGAATGTTCTCAAAGAATAAAAAATAGAATTTCTAAATCTACAAAGATTAACTCTAATGATATTCACTTAACTTCATCTGGAATGTCTGCATTGTATACATCATTAGAAATAATATATAAATTATTTCCAGCTAAACCAACACTCCAAGTTGGTTTTCCATATGTAGATGTACTTAAATTACCAATGAAAATCTTTCATGGAGCAAAGTTAATTACAGAAGAGAATTGCGCGGATATTGAATTAGAAATCAAAAGAATAAATCCATCAGCATTAATTATTGAACTTCCAAGTAATCCAATGCTCAAATGTGTAAACATTAAAAAAATTTCAAAAATTGCAAAAAAGCTAAATATTCCCTTAATTGTTGACGATACAATTGGTTCGAATTTAAATATAAATTCCCCAGAATATGCAGATATAGTTTTTACTTCACTTACAAAAATATTTTCAGGTAGTGGTGATATTCTTGCCGGATCATTAATACTAAATCCAAAAAGCAAATGGATTGATCAGTTTAGAAATGCATTAAACGAGATTAATCTTCCATTACTTTCCGATGGAGATATAGTTTATCTAGAGAAGGTTAGTAGAGATGTAAATGAAAGAGTTTTTGAACAAAATAAAGCATGTTTAGAATTAAAAAAAAGATTAGAGACCCATAGCGATATTAAAAATATTTTCCATCCTGAAAATTGTCCAAATTATAATTCTTTACTTACTTCTGATGGAGGATACGGCTGCTTATTATCATTTGAATTAAATGGAGGATTAAACAAAGCTAAGAAATTTTATGATTCTCTAAAATTATCTAAAGGACCTAGTTTAGGTACAAAATTTACTCTAGTTTGTCCTTATGTTTTACTAGCACATTATGACGAGTTAGATTGGGCTGAAAGTTTTGGTATACCCTCGCACCTTATTAGAGTATCAGTTGGATTAGAAGACCAAGATCAATTATGGAAAAGCTTTTCTGAAGCACTAAATAATTTCTAAATTCCTAGTATTTACCGTATAGAAACTTATATACTCTTTTTCTGAAATATAGTTAGTATTAATGTATATTTTCTCAATACTATAAATGGCAAAAATTTATGAGGACAACAGTTTTGCTATTGGAAACACTCCACTAGTAAAATTAAAATCAGTTACTAAAAACGCAAAAGCTACAGTACTTGCAAAAATTGAAGGTAGAAACCCTGCTTATAGTGTCAAATGTAGGATTGGCGCCAACATGATCTGGGATGCAGAGAAAAGTGGGAAGCTTACAAAAGACAAAACTATTGTTGAGCCAACTTCTGGAAATACAGGAATTGCTCTAGCTTTTACTGCTTCAGCAAGAGGTTATAAACTGATCCTTACAATGCCAGAATCCATGTCAATTGAAAGAAGAAGGGTTATGGCAGTGTTGGGTGCTGAAATTGTTTTAACAGAGGCGTCTAAAGGTATGCCTGGAGCAATAGCTAAGGCTAAAGAAATTGCAGAAAGTAATCCTTCTCAATATTTCATGCCAGGTCAATTTGATAATCCAGCAAACCCTGAAATTCATTTCAAAACTACTGGACCAGAAATCTGGGATGATTGCGATGGTGAAATTGATGTTTTAGTTGCAGGGGTTGGAACTGGGGGAACAATTACAGGAGTTTCAAGATACATTAAGCAAGAGAAGGGCAAAAATATTACTTCTGTAGCGGTAGAGCCCTCACATAGTCCTGTTATTACACAAACTATGAATGGAGAAGAGGTTAAATCTGGACCACATAAAATTCAAGGAATTGGAGCAGGATTTATACCTAAGAACCTAGACTTGTCAATTGTTGATAAGGTTGAACAGGTAACAAATGATGAGTCAATCGAGATGGCTCTTAGATTAGCAAAAGAAGAAGGTTTATTAGTTGGAATATCTTGTGGAGCTGCTGCTGCTGCTGCTATTAGATTAGCTGAACAAGATGAATATGCGGGAAAAACTATTGTAGTTGTTCTACCTGATTTAGCAGAGAGATATTTATCATCAATTATGTTTACTGAAGTTCCAAGCGGAATTATTCAAGAACCAGTCAAAGCTTAAATCTATTTTTTCTTCAGTAATGAATCTGGTGAAATATACATAGCATCGCCATAAGAGAAAAATCTAAATTTTTCTCTTATGGCTTTTTTATACAAATCTAATAATCTTTCTCTACCAATCATTGCACTTACTAATAGTAATAAAGAGCTTTTAGGAAGATGAAAATTAGTTAATAATCCATCAACTACCTTAAATTTATAACCTGGCTTAATTACTAAATCCACGTATTTCGCTATGGGAATAAAGTCATTAATTTCGTGTGAATAACAACTTTCAAGAGCTCTCACGCTAGTTGTCCCAATAGCAATAATTCTTCTATCTGTTTTCTTTATTTTTTTTATTTCCTCCACTACTACATTATTAACACTTACCCATTCTTTATGAAGTTTTAAGTCACTTAGATCTTCTTGATCAATTGGTTTGAATGTTCCATAGCCTACGTGCAAAGTTATAGGTAAAATTATTACTCCTTTTTTTTTTAGATTGGAAATAAGACTTTTACTTAAGTGTAAACCAGCAGTTGGCGCAGCAACGGCCCCTGGATTAGTTGCATACTCAGTTTGATAACTATTCTCATGAAAAGATTCTTCTTCGGCATTTTTTATGTAAGGCGGTAGAGGGATTTCACCGTATTTATCAAGAAGGTCATTCATTGAATTGAGATCAGTTATGTTTTCTGGAAATTTAATAAATCTCCCTCCAGTTTCTTCATCAACCCCATCAACCATCAAATTAATATCTTGTGCAGAAGGAGATTTTAAAATTATTTTTCTATTTATTTTTAACTTTTTCGCTGGCTTTGCCAAACATAACCAAACACATTCATGGGATCTTTCTAAGACTAATAATTCGACCAACGTCTTATTTTCTAATTCAACCTTTAACCTTGCCTTCATTACTTTAGTATTGTTTACAACTACAAGATCGCCTTTTCTAAATTCATCTAAAAGATTCTTGGTAAATTTATTAGTTAAGCAATTCTCTTCTAAAACACTATTTCTAACTATCATCAATCTTGATTCATGCCTTATTGCAGAAGGTTTACTAGCAATTAATGAAGGATCAAGAAAGTAATCATAAGCTTCAAGCTTATAATCTCTTCCTTCATTATTTATTTGAGAAATCAATTAAATTTAAGATACAAATGTCTCTGGCTCATTTTCAATCAGGTAAGCCAAGTCTTTCAAGAATGAAGCACCATCAGCGCCATAGATCACTCTGTGATCAGCTGTGAGATTTACTTGCATTATTTTTTTAACAGATATTGAACCATCACTATTAGCTACAACAGTTGGTTTCGATGATGCTATCGCTAAGATCGCACCGGTCCCTGGGGGAAGTATTGCGTCAAATCTATCAACACCAAACATACCAAGGTTAGATAAGGTAAATGTTCCCGTTGAGTATTCATCTGGTTCTAATTGTTTTGATCTCGATCTTTTTACGAGATCTTTCCATTCCCTAGATAATTCAAATAAATCAGTATTGCATGGTTCTTTTAATACTGGAGTTATTAGTCCCCCATCTTCCATCGCAACAGCGACAGCAATATTTATATTTTCTGGATAAGAAATTCCATTTTCTGAAAAACTTGAGTTAACTTGGGGATGTTTCTTAAGTGTCTTTGCAACTGCCTTTACAAGCAAAGCAGTCATAGTAACTCCGTTCTGTTTTACCTTTTTGTAGAAATTATCTAATTTATCTGTGTTGATAGAGTATCCCACCCTAAAACATGGAACATCTAGACTAGATTCCATATTTTTATTTACCGCTTTTTGAAGAGTATTAAATTGAACTGTTTCTCCAGGATTACCAAAACTATTCCCTGAAGCTTCTTGTTTACTTGCAACTCCCAAATTTGCACTAGGGATACTTGCAGGAGATCCACCTTCGCCTATCCATGGTATAGAAACTGGTTGGCCATTAGCTTTTAAAATATCATCGGCTTGAATCCTTCCATGAGGTCCTGATCCATGAACCTTTGCTAAATCAACACCCATTTGAGAGGCTAGTTTTTTAGCTCTTGGAGATGCAATTATCCTCGAAGAAACATTACTTGTAGCTGCATTAATTTGATCGGTATTAAAAGATGGTACAGGCTTTTCACTCTTTAAGACGACTTCTTCCGCTTCTTTATTGATTTTTTCAGTATGAACTACTGGTTTTTCTTCAGTTTTATTGCTTACCAATTCAAGTTGATCCGAACTAGAAACTTCAGGTTGATTTCCTTTATTTTGTTCTTGAACAGAAGCTATCTCATCCTCATTTTCTACAATAAGACCGATAGTCTCTCCTACTGGTGCAGTGCTGCCAGCAGGCATTAAAACAGCTGCAAGAAATCCATCTTGAAAAGATTCAACATCCATATCTGCCTTGTCAGATTCAACAACCAAGACAGATTCACCTCTTTCAACTTTATCTCCTGGATTTT
The DNA here is from genome assembly GCF_902616385.1 of uncultured Prochlorococcus sp. GTDB lineage: Bacteria > Cyanobacteriota > Cyanobacteriia > PCC-6307 > Cyanobiaceae > Prochlorococcus_A. The sequence goes on from NZ_CACMSM010000007.1 coordinate 70,359, forward strand.
TCAACCATTCCACAATCTTGCCCTCCGTCATAGTAGAACTCAAGGCAGGCATGAATATTTCGTGAGACATAAGAAAATTGTTATTGCATAAGTTTCAAGGGATTTCTACCAAACTTCCTTAAGTTTTTATGATTAAGAACCCTTTAAACTGTTGTTTTAATTATACGAAATCATGTTCACAGTGGGAACTCTTAAAACTTAAGAAAGTAATAATTTAGATCGATTAGAATTTCAAACTTTTCGAAATTAAGATTTACTTATATTTATCAAAAATACTAAATCTTCTCTTTAATTATTATCTATAGATTGAATAACTCCATCTTTAACCGTAATCGAGACTTGCATTTTTTCAATAAGATTGTCTCCCACAGTGACATCACAGAAACTATCCACTTGCCCTTGATCAACAATTTCGTCCATTTTTAGTTCGCGAACTTGACTCTGTTGTTGAAGTAGATTTCTTTTTTGTTCTTCAATTTCATTTCGTTTTGCTGCGACTTGTTGTTGAACCTGACTAACTTGTTCTTGAACTCTTGGATCTAAAGGATTAACCGATTGGGATCTGATATTATTTACTATTTGCTGCCCCTCCTGCTCAAGTTGAGATAATTGCTGGTCAATATTAGAAATTGCTTTACTTAATTCTTTTTCAGCATCTTCCTTCCAAGTTGGTGTAACTACAGCTTTAATAGCTATTGAGCGCTTTATAGATATTGAGTTTTTTGTTTCCATAAAAAATTAAATTACCTTTTCAATATAGATAGAACAGATCAAATTTTCTTACTAAATTTGTTTTCATACATATTTTCTATTTCTAATGAATACTTTTCTTCTATTTCTTTTCTTTTTTGTTTAAGAGTTTGTGTTAGTAAACCATTTTCTAAAGTAAAGGCATCAACAAAATAACAATCTAATATTTGTTCTTCTAATCTTGCTCCTAATCGACTTTTAAGCAAATTATTAATTTGTGATTTAAAAAATGTACCAATATTCTTATTAAGGTTTAATTTCGAAAAGTCTTCTTCCAAAAACTTGTTTTTAACCAATTCGACATTAGGCACTACAAGAGCTGTTAAACATTTCTTGTCTTGTCCTACTAGTTGAATCTGATTGATAAATTCAGAACTAAGGATTTCGGTCTCAAGGGGATTCGGTTCTATATTTTCACCACTTGATAGCACTATTGTATCCTTGGCTCTTCCTGTTATAAAAAGAGAACCATTTGGTATTAGAAAACCTAAATCACCAGTATCAAACCAACCATCCTTGGATAAAACATCTTTTGTAGCTAATTCATTGTTAAGATAACCTTTCATTACTTGTGGTCCCTTAACAAGAATTTTTCCGACTTCTCTGAACTTCAGAATCTTTTTTTTATCATCATTTACTATTTTAATTTCAGTACATGCTAGAGGCTGACCGGATGATCCTCTAACATTTAATTCTCTTCTCCTACAAGTTAATACCGGACTTGTTTCAGTGAGGCCATATCCCACCAAAACATCTACACCTAAAGATTCAAAAAAAAGATCCACATGTTCTGGCAATGCACCTCCACCGTTAATGGGAAATTTCAGTTTTTCTCCGCATAGTTGTCTAAGAATATTCGGCCATAAAAAAATAGTAGACAATTTATGTAAAGGATATCGTCCAATAACAGAACCAAGTAAAGGGATTTTTGATTTAAAAGTTGTTTGATTGATATCTAAATTTCTTATCTTTCTTAGACTTTTCTTGAAAACTGAACTATTACTTATCAAAAACTTAATAAGTTTTTGCTTTTTGGAAGGCATTTTTTTTAACGCCTGAAAAAAACCATCATGTATTGCCTCCCATAGTCTTGGTACAGTAGCCATAACAACAGGTTTTACTTGTGTAATATCATCTTTCAGGAATTTTGGAATTGTATAGTATTGAGAACAACCACATGAAAAAAAGAAGTATTCAGCACTCCTCTCGTAAGAATGCCAGATAGGCAACACGCTTAATACAGAGGTCCCGGGTTCTGGATCAGCGATATAGGCTAAATTGATTATTTGATGTAAAAAATTTGCATGAGTCAAAGGTACACCTTTAGGTTTTCCAGTTGTCCCAGAAGTGTAAAGAATAGTAGCGATGTCATCAATTTCTGGATTAAATTTTTCAAGATTATTATTTTTTACATTTTCTTTTTCTACTGAACTTATAAATTTACTCCAACTTATTAAACTTTCAAATTGTTCATCTTCTAAATTGATTATAAATTTCAGTCGTTTTTTTAATTCTTCTTTGTTGTTTAACTTTAGCCAAATCTCCTTAGATTCAACTATTAGACCTACTGAATTGGAGTGCTCAATAATATAGTCTAATTCTACTGAAGGAGAATTAATACCTCTCACTGCATTTATAGCTCCTAAACGCATTAAGCCTTGATCTACAACTAGCCACCTTGGTGAATTTTCAGATATTACAGTAACTACATCACCCTTTACTAAACCATAATTTTTAAAAGCAAAAGAGACTTTTGTTATTAAATCAGCCAGCTCAGAATAAGAAAATTTTTCTTTGTATTTCCCTCTTAAATCGCAGACAGCTAAAGTATCGCCACATTTAAATTTTAACTTTTCCCAAATTTGATCTATATGATAAAGGTTCTTAATAAAATCTCTATTTTTAGCAAATTTATCTTTTTTAGAAAGAGGTTTGGCTGAAGGCCAATACGCTAAATCATTCATATTAAATTGATTTTGAAATTTTAATTTCTATTTTGATACAAAATCAAAATTAAATTCTTCCTGAATGATTTTTTTAACAATTTTCTTGACTTCTTGGATATTTAAATTTTTGTTGTAATCAATCATATTTGCCATAAGACAATTTTCTATTCCGCAAGGAACAATTTTATTAAAGTTTTCTAATTCGCAGTCAATATTGATTGAAAATCCATTTATCGTAATCCATCTTTTACACCCAATTCCAATTGATGCAATTTTCTTATTTCCTATCCAAACACCAGTAAACCCTTTTTTAGAGTGACATTCTATATTAAAAGTTCCAAGGGTTTTTATAATAATTTCTTCAATTTTTCTTAAATACCAATTTAAATCTTTATTAAAATTTTTCAAATCTAACACTAAGTAAGTTACTAATTGTCCTGGCATATGACAAGTAACCTCACCACCTCTATCAATCTTAAAAACATCATAATTATCATCATTCAAAGAAAATAATAAATTATCGTCACTAGATCCTCTACCTAACGTATAACAGAGTTGATGCTCACCTATCCAAATAAAATCAGGGTTAGAGTTATCTAAAATCAATGCCTCTTGATATTCTTTTTGTAATTTATAAACATCATTGAAAAAAGAAATATTATCAGGTTGTTTAATTATTGCTGTTCTATTAACCATATTTAAGTAGATTTAGAAAGAAAGTAAATATTTTTAGATTTGTTATGAAAATTTTAATCCATGGGAAAAATCTTGAGCTCACTGGAGCATTAAAAGAATATACTGAGGCAAAGATAGAAAAAGCAACACATCACTATAAGGATATCGTTAAAGAAGCCGACATACACCTTTCAATAGAAAAAAATCCAAGAGTCTCCTTCCAGACTGCAGAAGTTACAATTTTTGCTAATGGTACTGTTATTAGAGCTGAAGAAAAAACTGAAAATCTATACTCAAGCATTGATTTAGTTTCAAATAAACTTTGTAGAAAATTACGTAAATACAAAGAAAGAAACAATAAAACAATTCATAATAATCAATTTAAAAATAAAGAGTCTTTTCCAATAGAAACTACGGAATCAGGATTTTTAGATGAAGCTTTACTTAAAGAAGGAATAGAAGCAAGTCTGCCTGAGCCTTCTATAAAAAATAAATACTTTGAAATGAATCCAATCTCATCAGAAGAAGCAAGAAAACAATTAGATCTAATTGATCATGATTTTTATGTTTTTCGAAATAAAAAAAATAATGAACTTCAAGTTATATATAAAAGGAATCATGGAGGTTATGGAGTGATTCAATCTAAATAACTTTTAAATGCCCAATATTGAATATGAATTAAACGAAAAAATTCATGCCATTATTATTAACCCCTATCTAACCTGGGAAGATTTCTGCGCTAATTGCGATTTAATAAAAAAATATAATATCAAGAATATTTCTACTTCACTTAATTATTTAGATGATTTAAAAAACTGTTTGGGCAATTATAGCGTAAACATAAACGCACTCATTTCTTACCCTTTAGCAGATTCACCAGTTACGTTTATTGAAGAATTAGTTAATTTTGCAAAAGATAAAGGTGCAACTGGAATTGAATATGTCCCAAACTTTATCAATTTGTCCAAAAGAAATTTAGAAACTTTCGCTGCTGAAATTGAGCGAGTGAAGTTATCTGGATTACCAGTTTCAATAATCATAAATAAATCAAAACTACAAAAAGAAGTTTTATTCAATGCAATAGATATATCTTTGGAATTAGGAATAAAAAATTTTCAATTCGGGGACGGTTTTGGACCTACTATTACATCAAATGATGTAGCAGAAATACTAAAAATAACGGGCTCCCAAAATCAAATAAAAGTTGTAGGTGGTATAAAAAAACTTAAACAAGTTATTGATTTGTTTGATAGTGGAATTAGTTGCGTGGGAACTTCTAATTTTTGTGAGATTTTTAAAGAAGTAAAGGTTATTTAAATGTCTGGTTCTGGAGAGTGCAGATTAGAAGGTCTTTGTATTAAAGCTTCTCCATTAGGAGAGAATGATAGATTAATAACTATTCTTACTGATGAGCAAGGGATTGTTCGATTAGCGGTACCTGGTGCTAGACGACCTAAAAGTAGTCTTGCCGCAGCTACTCCATTAACATATTTAAGTCTGCAGATTTTTGGGAAAAGAAATCTTAAATCTGTACGTCAAATTAAAATATTAAAAAGCTATGCTGGTCTTGGTAAAAATATTAAATGTCTTGCAGCCGCGCAAGCAATAACCGAATTAACTTTTTTATTGGTAGGTAACAATGACAAGCAACAAAACTATTTATCATGCGTTCTTGCACATCTAGATAGGATTTATTTTTATCAAGAATCCAAAGAAGAGGATATTAAAATGCTCTCAATGAGTATTCAATCTTTAATCCATCTTTTAGCCATTGGGGGTATAAATTTACCGATTCATCATTGCTGTAAAACTGGAGAACCTATTATTCCGCCTATAGGAAATTGGGAATGGAGTTGTTATTATTTGCCAAGTGAAGGGTTTTCGTCCATGGAAGATCCTCAAAGTAATCTAAAAATAAATGCTTCTGAAGTTGCTCTGTTACAGAGACTTCTTTTCCCCGAATTACCAATAAAATCTAATGGAGAGTTATTGGGACCAAAAAAAGTCTGGCTTAAAATATTATTTATTATAGAAACTTGGATCTCTACGCAACTAGAGAAAGATCTATCTTCACTAAAAATGTTTAGAGAAATATATAGTTAGCATTTGCATAATCTATGAATAAATTTAAAAATTATAATCTTGGGTGCTCTGACTGTTAATTTAATAAATAGTTAATTCAATCAATGTGGTTAATGTTGCCTGGTTGGGTAAGAAATCTCCCTTTTGTGGAAATGTAACTTATGGTAATTCAACTACTGAGAAATTAAAGGCCAGAGGTCATAAAATTAGTTTCATTCATTTCGACAATCCTACTAGTTCAAATTCATCAAAACCTTTATTTCTAGCGAATGATCCTGATGTAAGTCTTCCATATTTAATAAAGTCCCAAGTTTATACAATACCCTCACCAAGAGCAGAAAAAGAGCTAAGGTTATCATTGGAAAGATTAAAGCCTGATTTAGTACATGCAAGCTTAACTTTATCTCCTTTAGACTTTAGACTTCCAGAGATTTGTAATAAAATTAATCTTCCACTCATAGGAACATTTCACCCACCATTTGATGCGAAAAATAGAAATTTAACTGCTAGCACTCAACAGTTAACATATCAACTTTATGCTCCCTCTTTATCAAAGTTCGATAAAATAATCATTTTTTCCGAACTTCAAAAAAATGTTCTTTATAAATTAGGAGTTCCTAAAGAAAAACAAATAATTATTCCAAACGGTGTTGATGAGAATATTTGGAAACCTTTTTACGAAAAAAATAAAAAATATGATCAGGTAAAAAACAAACTTGGAAATGAAAGAATCTTTTTATATATGGGTAGGATTGCTAATGAGAAAAATATCGAGGCACTTTTACGTTCTTGGCGCCAAACAAAAACTCAAAATTGCAAATTAGTTATTGTTGGAGATGGACCAATGAAGCCAACACTCGAAAATAGTTTTTCTAACCTTGGTAATGAGAAATTAATTTGGTGG